>JAEELL010000143.1 GCA_016282745.1 Lachnospiraceae bacterium | reverse complement strand
TACTACTTCATACTTCTTTTGTTCATTCATATTTAAGTCAATTCTCCTCATCATATCCTCCTCTCAAGTGAGAGGATATTATATCATATTGGGACATTTTTATTTGTGGTTTAATAGGACATTATCAAAAATGGTTTATAATTTGATGAAATAATATTTTCATGCATTGACACAGTAAAAATGCGATGTTAAACTTTCAGCAGATACAGAGGCGACGGGATTTGGAACGATATTAAATGAGGCGTAAGGTGAAGCGTCTTTCAATGGGGATGTTTGGAATACTTACTTTGATCAATTATTGAAGCACGTATGTTAGGAAAAGATGTGCATCGGAAGCGGAAAAGTGAGGTTTTATTATGGATTATGAGAATGTGATTTGGAGATTGGAACTTACAAATGAACCATTGGGAATTGAAGCTGCAAAAGTAATAAGAGAACTTTATGAAGAGAATATGCAGCTACATGAAGGATATGAAGCGATGTTCAGGGACCTCAAGTACGAGATTAACAAAAACAGATATGGAACATCGGCTAATGTTAGTTTTTAAGTTAGATTGCTAAAATGCTCTGACGAAAATAGGTGTAGGCTACCGCTTGTTTTTCTCTGGAACGGAAAAGCATATTTTAGCAATCTAACTGAATATAAAGGAAATTGAAAACAGGGTAATATAGATTTCTTTATAAATTACACGAGTGAATAGAGGGGCTGTTCGAGAGAGCAGCTCCTCTATTTTTGGTGCAATGAACAGAATATGTGTATAAGGACTGACAGGGATAGCATCTGATTATAGGGCATTGGCTAAACATTGTTTGGAAACATAGTAAAAGCACAAGAAAATTGTAGTAAAAACAGAAGTGAATCATA
Organism: Lachnospiraceae bacterium; assembly: GCA_016282745.1. Classification (GTDB taxonomy): domain Bacteria; phylum Bacillota; class Clostridia; order Lachnospirales; family Lachnospiraceae; genus SIG293. The sequence continues at coordinate 80,791 of JAEELL010000143.1, read as the reverse complement.
TGAATATCACATTGGACTGAAAAAACGGATGCGTGCTTGAATAAAAAATACGATTCGCATATACTAAAAAGAAGAATATGAAGCAAAAAATTAGAAATGAAAAGATAGTATTATGTTGAAATAATATAGTGTGACAAATAATAAAATTTGAAAAAAAGTGAAAGTGAAAAACAATACATTTAGTATGGGGGGAATGAAAATTGAGAAAAAAGTACAAAAACCTGATATGGCGCCTGGAACTGACTAAAGAGCCACTTGGAATAGAAGCGGCGGAAGTGATAAAAGAGCTGCTGGAAGAAAATGAAAAATTACATGAAGGGTACGACAGCATGTTTCGTGAACTTCAGAAAGAACACAGGGCGAGAGTGGAGGAATAAGATCTGTTAAACGGCCTATACTATAAGAGAAAAGTCGAATCACTATAGTCCAAGGTGACAGTGGAACCGGTAAAATCACCTTATTTAATATAATTTCCGAATATACCCATTTAAAGGAAGAGAGCGGAATAAACCTACAGTGTTCAAAGAAGTGTATTGCACTGACTGATATCGATTGGGAACATCAGCTTGAACAGGCCAAAGATAGTGTGGAAGTGAAATCACATTATTGAGGGTTTATTATACAAGCGAAATTAGGCGTGAAGCTACTATGTAATTGCAAAAAAATCCCAAATTTATAAAGTATTTGGGCGAATTTGCTGGTATTGCTGAAAGGCTGAATAGTTACATTTGTTGACATAATTAAACATTGCGTAAATTGACATAATATACTCAAAATGGTATAATTTCGACGTATATTGTGTTTTTTTTGTGTCCATTTATTAATAGGAAGAAAAATAACATAATGGTAGATCAAATAAGGAGATGTGCACCTTTGGGGAAACACAACACCATTCGAGATGGGGATGTATAACATTGTTTTGTGTGATAATAAAAATTAATGAAGAAATATAGAAGCGCTTGAATGACTCGTATTTCTTTGTGTATTAAAGGGAAGAAAAAGAGACATTTTGACATTAGGAGAAATAAGTAATGGAAGAGAATTATAAAAAAAGAGAAATTCCATTTAGTCCGCCGGATATAACTGAATTGGAAATCGCTGAAGTATGTGATGCACTTCGTTCTGGTTGGATTACAACAGGACCGAGAACAAAATTGTTAGAACGTAGATTGGCTGCTTATATTGAAACAGGAAAGACAGATATTGATTGTTCAACTGACGATGCAATTGAAAAGTATTCAAATAGGGTAGTATGTTTGAATTCAGCAACTTCAGCAGAAGAATTAAATCTTCGTATTCTTGGCATAAGACCGGGAGATGAAGTAATACTTCCTGCATATACATATAGTGCATCTGCAGCAGCAGCGATACATGTTGGGGCAAAAATAGTCTTTATCGATTCAAAGGAAGGCTCTGTTGAGATGGACTATGACAAGATGGAAACTGCTATTAATGAAAAAACAAAGGCCATTATTGCAGTTGACTTGGGAGGAATAATCTGTGATTATGACAGAATATTCGAAGTTGTTGAAAAAAAGAAAGAATTGTTTGTCCCTTCAACTGATATTCAAAAAGCAATAGGCCGTGTTGCAGTAGTTGCCGATTGCGCACATGCATTGGGAGCTCAATGGCATGGAAAAAACGCGGGTGCTATTGCAGATTTTACTTCATTTTCTTTTCATGCAGTAAAGAATTTTACTACAGCAGAAGGAGGCGCAAGCACATGGAGGAAAATGTCAGGTATTGAAAATGAAGATATATATCATAGATATCAACTGTATTCACTTCATGGACAAAGCAAAGATGCATTCGCAAAAACACAGTTAGGTGCTTGGGAGTACGATATAGTTGGACCTTGGTACAAATGCAACATGACAGATATTATGGCTGCTATCGGTTTGAAACAGTTAGACAGATATGAAGGAATGTTGAAGAGACGAAAAGATATTATTACCCAGTATGACAAAATGTGTGATGAAATTGGTGTTGAATATCTCAAACATAGTGGAGAGGATTATCAATCAGCAAATCATCTCTATATTACAAGAATTCCCGGGATTGATGATCAGATAAGAAGAAAAATAATCATTGAGTTAGCAGAACTTGGTGTGAGTACCAATGTGCATTATAAGCCTTTACCTATGATGACTGCATATAAAAGTATGGGGTGGGATATCAAAGATTTCCCAAATGCTTATAATTATTACGAGAATTTAGTTACGCTTCCACTTCATACATGTTTGAGTGATGATGATGTTGAGTATGTGGTTGAAAACTATAAAAAAGTTGTTAAAGAGTATATCTAAAGAAAGAGTTTTTTGTGTGTTGTTTAGCGCATACATAGCGGCGGTTTTGTGGATTACGTTATTTTCAAGAAACGGAAATGGAGTAAAAGGAGTATTATTTCCATTACAGTCATATGTGAAAATAATGAATGGGAATTGGTATGCACTTTTGGAAAATACTGAAAACATTGTACTATTTATTCCACTTGGATTAGCACTTGGATTAATTATTAAACAAAAAAACGTGATTCTAGCGTTTTTTTGTGGTTTGGCGGTGTCATTAATCATTGAATTATCTCAAGTGATTTTGGTATTAGGTATATTTGAGTTTGATGATCTATTACATAATACACTTGGAGTGGTGGTTGGTTATTATGCAATTAGACTCACAAGTCAGAAAGTTATTTTAAAAAATAAAGAGTTTTTAATGATACTGTTGCTTAGTGTTATGTTTTCTGCCGTTCCTATTGGGTGTCAAGAAATGCATTTTTTAAAGATGAAAAAACTTGCTGCTTTACATGATAGGAAAGATGGGAAAAGAAATTTATTAGTTCTTAAGGGGAAAGATGGATATGCTTGGAATACCAATGTATATATTAAATATTTGAAAGACGGGAGTATAAGAATAAAGGGAAAATCTCATAAAAAATCTTGGTGGCCAATTGCTGACGTTGAACTAGAACCAGGTAGATATACTTTTTCGGGATTGTCGGATGTTGGCGAAGGGACTGTGGGATTAGAGTTAGAAAATAATAATAGTAGATTTGCAAATGATGTGGGACCTATAGACAAAATAGAATTTGTTTTGGATGATACAAAAATAATTAATGTTTATGTAATTGTATATGATGAATGTGATTGTGATGTAGTTGCAACACCAGTGTTATATAAAGAGGAGTAAAAGTGTGCTTAAAAAGTGGAATGAACTTCCTGATTTCATGAAAGTAGATGAAGTCAGACCATATTATAGATTGTTACAGAAAAAAAGAACTAGTTTACTAATAAAAAGAATATTTGACATTGTAGTTGGATCTATTTTGCTACTTATACTTGCAATTCCAATGGTGGTGATTGCAGTTATTATCAAACTTGACTCTAGAGGTCCTGTTTTTTATCGACAAGAGAGAGTTACGATTTATGGAAGAAAATTTAAAATACACAAATTCCGTACTATGGTTAATAATGCAGATAAGATTGGAACAGCAGTGACAGTGGGAAATGATAGTCGAATTACAAGAGTTGGTGCTAAATTAAGAGGATTAAGATTAGATGAATTACCACAAGTATTTGATTTGATTTCCGGGGATATGAGTTTTGTAGGAACGAGACCTGAAGTGCTAAAGTATGTCGAAATGTATAAACCAGAATATATGGCGACTCTTTTGTTGCCAGCAGGAATCACTAGTGAAGCTAGTATAAGATACAAAAACGAAGCTGAATTATTAAATAATGCAAAGGATGTAGATAAAGTGTATATTGAGCAAGTTCTTCCAGCTAAGATGAAATATAATTTAGAGAGTATCATGCAATTTTCGATTTGGGGAGATTTTGCGACAATGATTAGGACTGTTTTTGCAGTGTTTGGGAAGGAATATAATTAAAAAATGAAACAAAATATTTTGGTTGAAGGATTGGTTTCAATAATTATGCCATCATGGAATACAGGTCATTTTATTGCTGAAACGATACAATCAGTTATTGAACAAACTTATACAAAATGGGAGTTAATAATTGTTGATGATTGCTCAACAGATGGTACAGATGATGTTGTTGCATCTTTTGATGACAAAAGAATAAAGTATTTTAAAAATAATAAAAACATTGGAGCGGCTTTAACTAGAAACAAAGCATTGCGGGAAGCACGAGGGGAGTGGATAGCTTTTCTTGATTCTGATGATTTATGGATGCCTAAAAAACTAGAACATCAATTACTTTTTATGCAGCAGAATAAATATATTCTTTCATATACTGAATACGAAAAAATAGATGAAGAATCAAAATACTTAAATATATATGTATCTGGGCCTGAACGAGTAACGAAACGGAAAATATATAATTATGATTATATTGGTCAACTTACAATGATGTATAGCGCAAAAGAGTTTGGAGTTGTGCAAATTGAAGATATAAAAAAGAATAATGATTATGCTTTGAGACTTCAGCTATTTAAAAAAACTGATACTTGTGCATATTTGCTGAAAGAGAATCTGGCAAAATATAGGGTGAGAAAAGTTAGTATTAGCCATGATAAATTTATTAAAAAGTTAAAGAGCCATTTTGATTTATTTTACTTATGTGATAAAAAAAATGTTGTTATAGCATTGTGGTATACATGTTGGAATATGTTTTATGGTGTGCTAAAGAAGAAAAAATACGAAAACAGGAAAAATGACAGGCAATGAATGTAACTTATCTGTTAAAGGAGAATTATGGGATTAAGAGATAGAATTATTACTGTGCTGAATAAAAACGAAATAGTTTTCATTAATGCAAAACAAATGCGAATGAAGTTTCTAATGGTAGTTGGAAAAATAATACCGGATAAAACATATATTAAGATGCAGTATAGAATAAGACTTGGGAAAAAATTAGATTTGGAGACCCCAGTATTATTTAATGAAAAAATACAATTTGCAAAGTTGTATTATCGCGATGAAAGATTAAAGAAATTGGTTGATAAATATGAAGTGAGATTTTATGTGCGAGAAAAAATAGGCGAAAAGTATTTGACAAAAATATATGGAGTCTATGATAAAGTTGATGAAATCCCCTTTGAACAGTTGCCGGATAAGTTTGCAATGAAATTAACAAATGGCTCATCTTATAATTATATTTGCTCAAAAAAAAACAAAGATACGAAGCAAGAAATTGAGTACAGATTTAAAAAATGGTTAACTGTAGATTTTTATATGCTGGGAAGAGAGTGGGCATATAAAGATGTGAAAAATAGAATAATATGTGAAGAATATCTAAACGCAGAAGAAGATGATTTGAAGGATTACAAAATTTTTTGTTTTGATGGAGTTCCTAAATTAATTCAGGTTGATTACTCAAGGTTTGTAAATCATAAGCGAAATCTATATACACCAGAATGGGAGTTTATTGACGAAGAAGTTGAATATGATAATGATCCAAATGCTGATATTAAGAAACCAGATAATTTAGAAGAAATGTTGATTTGCGCACATAAATTGTCAGAAGGTTTCCCACAGGTCAGAGTGGATTTTTACAACATTGGAAGCAGATTAGTTTTTGGTGAGATGACTTTTTATCATGGCGCTGGATATTTGCATTTTAAGAATCCTGAGTTTGAAGAAAAAATGGGAAATTATTGGAAATTGTAATTAATTAATTTAGAAGATTATGTATTAGGTGGATGTAATGAGAATACTTCATATTGTTTCAAATATATCAGTAAGCAATGGGATTATGAATTTCCTTTTGAACTATTATAAAATGTTACATGATGAGAATTTTATATTTGACTTTTTGTATTTCGATGAAGCAAAAAAGAGTCTTGTTAGTGATATTTCAGAACTTGGAGGAAAGTGTTATAAAGTTGAATCGCCTAAAAAAATATTGAAATTTGCTAAGTCACTTAATGAATTCGCTGAGAAACATGTTGGGGAATATGACATAATGCATCTTCATGATCCATTTATGATTTCTTTTTTTTATGTGCTGAAATCAAAATGCAATATTTCAAAAGTTATAGCTCATGCACATAGTACTCAATTTTCAAATTCTAAGCTCGGAAACATTAGAAATGCGGTATTATCTTTTCCAAATAGATTTTTGGCGGATGAACTTTGGGCGTGTTCTAAAAGTGCTGGATATAAAATATTTGGAAAACGCTTTAGAAAAGGTAATATTATTTATAATGCAATAGATGCACGAAAATATATTTATAATAGTGAGAAAAGAGAAAAAACAAGAAAAGAATTAGGATTAGACAACAAGTTAGTTATTGGTCACGTTGGAGGATTTGCAAGACCAAAGAATCATATTTTTTTATTAAATGTTTTTTGTGAAATACTAAAAATTAATCCTGAAGCAGTTTTGTTATTAGTTGGAGATGGAAAGCTTAAACAAAATATAATAGAGGAAACAAAACGGATGAAAATAGAGAAAAAAGTGATTATGTTAGGAAGACAAAAATCCGTTGAAAGATTTTTGTGTGCAATGGATGTTTTTGTTTTTCCGTCTATTTTTGAAGGGTTAGGAATATCTCTTGTAGAAGCCCAAACAAGTGGTCTGCCATGCGTTTTTTCAGATATTATACCTGAAGAAGCCAATATTATCGTGGCAAATAATAAAGTAATGAGCTTAGTTGAAACTCCAGAAAAATGGGCAAAGGCAATATTGGAAGCCAAAATTTTAAACAGAAATAACGATTGTTATCAAGAAATAGTTAAGGGACATTTCGATATAAATTATGAGGCATATAACTTATACAAATTATATGCTAAAGTCATGAGAGGTTAATTATGGGAAAAAGGAGTGTTGTTTTGAAGTGGTATATAGTTGAACATTGGTTATATACTCACAGATTGAAAAAAATGTCAACAATGGTCTATCATTTTATGCAATTATTATTTGGTTGTAGTATTCCACCTAAAGTAGTGTTTGGAAAGAAATGTAAATTACCACATTATCATGGAATAGTAATACATCAAGATACAGTTATAGGTGATGGCACATCAATTTTTCAAAATGTAACAATTGGAGGGGGAAACTCAGGATATGGAGCCATTATTGGAAATAATTGCATTATTGGAGCAGGGGCATGTATCTTAGGGAGAGTTCATATTGGGAATAATGTGAAAATTGGTGCAAATGCGGTAGTGTTGGATGACATTCCAGATAATTGTACGGTGGTAGGTATACCGGGGAGAATAATTAAGAAATCGGAATAGGAGAATCAGAAATATGGGGATTATTTTTTTACAGGAAGGATATGATCCATTCCCAAATGCAAATTCAATTTGTGTTAAAGGGCTAGTAGATGAATATGCAAAAAATAATGATGACTATTTAGTTGTATGTGATGGATATATAGGAGAGGAAACAAATTTCTCAAAAAATGAGCATATAGTTCATATTAGGGTTAAACGAGAAAAATCAATTTCAAAAAAAACAACGATTCAGAAAGTTATTACTTTAATGAAAAGAGTTTCACTAATACTAATTTGGCCAATCCGCTTTCCAGTTAAGACAATTAAGTATATTGTTAGAATCAGAAAAGAATTAAAGAAGAATGACGAGGTGATAATTGTATCTGTATATAAACCTGCAGAAATGATAGAGATTGGATATTGGTTAAAAATAATACATAAAAATATCATATGGGTTATATATAGCTTAGATGGAATTGGTGACAATTTAATGGCATTTAATAGTAAGATAATTAGGAATAAAGAAAAAAGGTGGATGGCTTCACGATTTAAAAAGGCAGACAAAATAATTCAAATGAAGTGCCACGAAGAAAGTTATAAAAACTCAGAATATAAGAAGTTTCTATCAAAAACAGTTTTTACAGATTTTCCGTTAATAATTCCAAATGAATATTGCAATGATGACAATAATACTAATGAAAAAAAAGAAATAGTTAATATACTTTATGCAGGTGCATTTTATAAGAAGTTAAGGGAACCATTTGAATTAATACAATGGTTTGAAAAGTATAGTGAAAAGGTCAAAGCACATTTAGATATTTATTCGATGAATGACTTTGTAGATTATTTGGATGATATTTCGCAAAAATCAAATGGAAAGATAGAAAGAAGGGATTATGTTAGACCTGAGGTGATGGAAAAAATAATTGCTGAATCAGATATTCTCTTGAGTGTTGGAAATTCTAATTCACCAATGGTACCATCGAAGATATTTAACTATATTTCTTCGGGGAAAATAATTGTGCATTTTACGGATTCCTATAACGATAGTTGTTTACCATATTTACAGAAGTATAAAAGAGCAATTATTATTGGACCTGAGGAAAGAAGAGTGAATATTACTATGGATAACAAGAAGATAGCATTTAATGAAATTGCAGCGTTGTATGCTGAAAATTTGCCAATAACAACTGTAAAAGAGTTGATTGAACAGGGAGAATAAGATGTTTTTTAGTAAAGAGGTAGAGTTGCAAAAAAATGTGGATTGTGATATAGAGTGGCATCCATTAATAATATGTGCAGTTAGCATATCTTTTTTGCTTTATAATGTTAATTCAGCATTAAATGGCATGATACTACTATTCTTTGCAATATCATTATTAGTGGCAAATAAAAATAGATGTTTAGAATTCTTAATAATTCCAATTATCTTTTTTGACTATGTTTTAAATATTGAATTTATAGGTGGAACATTCAATAGAGTGTTTGAATTGTATTATATATTTGTTTTTTTAGTCAAAAAAGACAGAGATTATTGTGTAAGTAAAAAAACATTTTTTATTGTATTAATATATGGTGTATTAAATGTTATTTCGGCAATTTCAATTACAAATGTTATATCCGTAGTATTAAATACGATTGTTATAATAATATGCTTTGAAAAAATGCTAAGTTCAGAAAGTGGAAGGAATATTTTCTTGTACACAATTGCAATAGCGTCATTATGCTCATTTTTATATGGAATCAGTCGAGGTGTAGGTATTTCTGAAGAATATGGATTTCGTTTATATGGAACCGTTCCAGATCCAAATTTTTCGGCAGCATTATATTCAGTAGGGATAATTGCATGTATATGTACAAACTTGATTGGAAAGAAAATAAAAGCACTTATTATAATATGCTTGTTGATTGGATTAGCAACAACTGTTAGTCAGAGTGGTTTTTTAGGAGTAGCATTAATGGTAATGCTCCTTTGTTATTTTCTTAAGCCTAGTAAAGGGGTTGTGTTCTGTATATTATTCACTTTTGTGATAATGTTCTTTTTGAATTATCAGTTTAAAGAAAATTCCTATTTAAATACCTTGCAGAATAGAATTGTTGAAACAATTGATGATATATCGGTAGGTAATTATTCTGAAGCAACAACGAGTCGATCAAAACTTTGGAAACAGTATATAACAGAGTTTGAAAATGAAGAAGTAGTTACAACTTTATTTGGAGGTGTTAATCCTACTACATATGATTTTAGAAGGATGCATGGTTTCCAGTATGCAAGCCATAGCACATATGTCGACACATTATTTTACTGTGGTATTATAGGTTCATGTTTTATATGGATATATATATATACTAATATTTATTTTGGCATCGTTGAATACAAAAGAGAAAGAGATTTATCAATTTTGGGGATTACTATTGTGAAAATATCCCTTGCGTACTCATGCACATCATTGTCAATGTTTGGTGGAAAATTTTTTGATGTTTTGATGTTTCTTTAATGGGAGATATTATGAAAGTTGTAGAAATAAATATGTGTGAAAATGGAAGCACAGGTAAAATTATGCTCAATATTGCGAAATGTGTTAGAGATAATGGCGGTGAAGCACTGTCATTTTCAACATATCATTTTTCAAAAAGAAAATACAAATTAGAAGATATTGATTTTCATTACTATTATGGTAGTCAATTTGAAGCAAATATACATTATATTTTAGGTAGAATTTTTGATAATAATGGGTTCTATTCGCATAAAGGAACAAAAGAATTGATAGCGCAGATAGAAAAGTTTTCGCCAGATGTTATTCATATTCATAATTTACATAGATTTTGCATAAATCTTCCTTTATTATTTAATTATTTTAAAAATACGAATAAGAATGTTGTGTGGACATTACATGATTGTTGGTCATTTACTGGTCATTGTGCACATTTTGCAATAAGCAAATGTGAGAAATGGAAAGAAGGATGTAATAAATGTAAGTATATTCAATGCTATCCAAAAGTTGAGATAGATCGTTCAAAAGGCAATTACAAGAGAAAAAAAGAAATGTTTACGGGATTAACCAACATGACAATAGTAACACCATCAAATTGGCTAAAAAACTTGGTTGGAGAATCTTTTTTGAATCAGTATCCAATCGAAGTGATAAATAATGGAATAGATTTGAATATTTTTAAACCGCGAGCTTATTGTGAAAAAATTAATTATCTAAAGTCGTATCATATAGTACTAGGAGTTTCTTTTTCATGGGGATATAGTAAAGGGCTTGATGTTTTTAATGAATTACCTAATATATTACCAGAAAATTATCGAATAGTGTTAGTTGGAGTCGATTCCAATTCTATTAAAGATTTAGATTCTAAGATTATCCCAATAAAAAGAACTAATAATCAAGAAGAATTGGCAGCTATTTACTCGGCAGCAGAAGTATTTGTTAATCCAACAAGAGAGGATACTTTTCCAACTGTAAATATAGAATCGTTGGCTTGTGGAACACCTGTTATTACGTTTGATTCATGTGGAAGTCCGGAAATAATAGATGAAACTTGTGGCTTTGTGATTGATAGAGAAGATGTAAAGGCTCTTGCAGAAAAGGTGATTTTCACTTGTGAAAAAAAACCTTTTAAGGAAGAAGATTGCGTTAATAGGGCGAGCGCTTATAATAAAGATAAGTGCTTTAAGCAGTATGTAAAATTATTCGAGAGGGTTAAAGAGAATAAAATATGAAAATAGTATTTATATCAAATTTTTTTAATCATCATCAGAAATATTTGTCTGATAGTTTATATAATATTACAGATAAAAATTATTATTTTATTGCTACTGAGCAAACGCCAGAGGAACAATTAAGGTTGGGATACATGCAATATGAGGAACCGTATGTTATTACATATTCGGATGTCAATCACACAGAAATTGAAAAGTTAATAGAACTTGCGGATGTTGTAATTGTGGGATCTGCAAGTCAAAAATTAATTGAAAATAGAATTAAAGATAAAAAGTTAATCTTTCGTTATAGTGAAAGGTTCTTGAAGACAGGAAATAGAGTAATAACATATCCAATTCATTTGTATAGAAAAATGCGTAATAATCCGATTTATGCAAATATGTATGTGCTCTGTGCAAGTGCATACACTTCAAGTGATTATTCGAAGTATTTTTTGTATAAAAATAAATGTTTTAAATGGGGATATTTTCCAGAAAATAAAAGATATAATGTTCAAGAATTACTAAATAATAAGGTTAAACATGAAATAATGTGGTGTGGTCGTTTTATTGAATGGAAGCATCCAGATGAGGCGATTCGTCTAGCAAAACTATTAAAAGACAATAATATTTTATTTCGAATGAAACTTGTTGGAACGGGACCGATGGAAAGCGAACTCCATGATATGGTAAGACATTATAATTTGGAAGAAGTTGAGTTTTTAGGAGCGATACAATCTGATATAGTAAGAGAATACATGGAGAAAAGTGCTATTTTTATTACTACATCCGATTATCAAGAGGGGTGGGGAGCGGTATTAAATGAAGCGATGAATAGCGGATGTGCAGTTGTGGCTAGTCATGCGGCAGGCTCAACCCCATATTTGATTAAAGACGGTATTAATGGATATGTATTTAAATGTGGCGATACAATGGACTTATTCCGAAAAGTTGTTTATTTACTTAACAATGCTAGCGTTCAAGAAAAAATAGGTATTGAAGCTTATAATACCATCAGCGATACTTGGAATGCAGGTGTAGCAGCACAGAGGTTTGTTGATCTATGTAGTGAACTCTTAAAAGGGAATAATCCTAGTCATATATTTCAGGATGGTCCGTGTAGTAATGCAGAATTGATTAAAAACAATTGGTATAATGAAACTAATAAAGAAATTGAGTAACTGTATATATTGGTTAGCGAAGAGGAATTATTAATGAGTGGTATTTTATTAAAAAGAAATAAGGGTGCATAATATATTTGTTAATAATAGATATAAAGATTTTGAAGTAAAAATGTAAATAATAAAGTGGTAATATTGCGAGGTGTAATGAGATGAAAAAAGCTGTTATTTCTACATATACTCATTGGACTAGTTATGGGTCAATACTTCAAACAATGGGGTTACAATATGCATTTAGAAATATAGGTGTTGAACCTGAAACTATTATTTTTGAAATAGATAATAATAAAAAAGTGGTTGAGAAAACAAAAATACAATTTAACACTACATTTATAAAATATATGTACAAATTAGCTCATAAGAAAAAACTGGAAAGAGCAAAGAGTTTGGCTTTAAAGTTCATTGATGATAATATTAATTATATATTGTTTTCTACACCTAAAAATATTAGCGTTGAGAGTGACGAAAATACAATATTTGTTGCGGGAAGCGATCAAATATGGCATCCGAATTTATGCAGAGAAGATTTCTTTTTATCTCATGTTCCAACAGTCAATAAGAAAATATCTTATGCAGCAAGTATGGGAGTAACAGATATACCATATGATAAGAGAGAGACTTTTTTTGAATTGTTACAAAATTTTGATTCATATTCGGTAAGAGAAAGTGACATGATTCCCGTAATTAAACAGTGCGTAAAAAAAGAGGTTCAACAACATATAGATCCTACATTTTTAATCCCAGCTCAAGTTTGGCGAGAGTATCAAAATGTCTACAGAATCAAAGGAAAATATATTTTGGTATATGCATTATATTGGGATAAAAAGTGGAATGAAAAGTTACGACAATTGCGAAAAAAAACTGGTTTTCAAATTGTAAGTATTCAAAGTTCATTGTGTAATATTTATTCTAATAAGATTGTTTTGGATGCTGGTCCATCAGAATTTTTATGGTTGATTAATCATGCTGAGGCTGTGATTACATCATCTTTTCATGGAACGGCTTTTTCTATTATTTTTAATAAACGTTTTTTTCCTGTAATAAATCCTAAAGCGCCTTCAAGGATAACGAGTTTATTGAATACTTTATGTGTAGAAAGTGCACCATCAATCGATGAGTTGATGACATATGATGTTGATTATCAAGCTACAAATAAAATGATAGAGAGAGAAAATAAAAGGAGTATTCTATATTTAAGAAAGGAAACGACTAATGAACAATAATATCTCAATATTTGATAATTGTGCAAATTGTGGGGCATGTGAAAATATATGCCCAGTTGGTGCTATTCATTTGAGTTATGAAGGAATATATTATTCAATGACTATTGACGAAAAAAAGTGTATTAATTGTGGCAAGTGTATTTCAGTATGTCCGGTGAATAAGCCACGAAAAGCTCAAAATTTAGTTGCAAGCTATGCAGGATATGTTGACAATAATGAAGTTCTGTTTAGTAGTTCTTCTGGAGGAGCCTTTCATGTAATAGCAAAAATGATATTAGAAAAAGGTGGAGTTGTATATGCAGCAGGGTTTGATGAGAAGTATCACGTCGTGCAATTTTACAGTACAGATGAGGTCTCATTACGAAAACTGCAGAAAAGCAAATATGTTGAAGGTGTTGTAGGAAAAGTATTTCAAAAAATACAGAATGATTTAAGAAATGACAGGCATGTTCTGTTTTGTGGTACGCCTTGCCAAGCCGCTGGATTAAGAAGATATTTGGATAGTGATTATAAAAAATTAGTTGTATGTGATTTTGCATGTGGTGGATTGCCATCGCACAAAATGTACGATGAATATTTGAATGATATTGAGAAAAAATATGGTTCAAATATAGAAGTGGTGGATTTTAGACCGAAAAACTTTGGATGGGATAATCATTCAATATACATAAAGTTAAAAAATGGAAAAGTGTATACAAAATTGTGGCAATTAGACTCCTATTATAAAGCTTTTTTGAATGGGTTGAGTAAACGAGATTATTGCTATAAGTGTGATTTCGCAGATAATCATTATTCAGACTTAATACTGGCTGATTTTTGGCGTTTTAAAGATTTTTCTTTTGATAATAATAAACAGAGAGGATTATCATTACTAATAACAAATTCAGTGAAAGGTGAAAAAATTGTTAGGCAAATGTCAGAGAAAATGCAGTTAAAAGAGGTTCCATTGGCAAAAGCTTCATATAACATAAAAAGCGGTCATATGACAGAAGCAGAGATTGAAAAACATAAAGTATTTATAGAAACTGTTGAAAAAGAAGGTTTTGTAGGAGCTGTTGAGAAAGCTGTACCTGCATCTATTAAAAAGGATTGGAAATTTTGGATAGTGCAAATATTTAAGAGAGGAAAATATGAAGGATCAAAAAAAACTGGGAATTAGTATTTCATATATCAATTTAATATTATCAACGATTGTTAGCCTTTTTTTAACTCCCTTTATTATTAACTCACTAGGAGATGATGATTACAGTATATATAAAGTTATGCAATCCTTTGTTGGCCCATTAGCGGTATTTAATTTAGGAGTGTCAACAATTGTGACAAGGGCAATTGTAAAATATAGAACTAATGAAGATAAAAATATAAAAGAAAAGCAAAATACGCTTGCGGTAGCTATGATTGCATCTATTATTATGGCAGTTGTTGTAGCAATAGTTGGTTGTGTAATGTGTATGTCAATTCCATCAATTTATGGAAAAAATTATTCAATTCAATTAATTCATGTAGGACAGATTATTTTTGGCATTTTTGTATTTTCAAAAATAATTCATATATTAACAGATGTGTTTAATGGATGCGCAATTGGGCATGAACGATTTGCCTTTAATCAATCAATGTTATTGGTGAAAAATGTTTTAAGAGTTCCACTTATTTTTGGTGTTTTAAAAATAGGAATGGGAGTAGTTGCAGTAACTATTATAGATGCAATGGTTGCGATAATAGTGTTCCTACTTACATCTGGATATTCGTTTATTATCTTAAAGGAATATCCAAAACTCACTTATATTTCGAGAAGAGAATTACTTGAGATGCTTTCTTTTTCAGCAGCAATTCTTCTACAAGCAATTGTTAATCAAGTAAACAATAATGTTGATACAATGATATTAGGTGCACTAGTGACAGATAAAGCGATTGTCACAATGTATTCTTCAGCATTAATTATTTATGGAATGTATAATTCAGTTGTCTCAGTTATGGCTACATTCTTTTTACCGAAGGCGACTCGTCTTGTTACTAAAAACGCTTCAGGAGAAGAACTTACAGATTTTGTAATAAAGCCAGGAAGATATCAGGCGATGATTGCCGTAGCTATTGTAGTAGGTTTTGCTGTCCTAGGAAAATCTTTTATTATTAATTGGATAGGATTAAGATATGTACAAGCATATTACATTGTACTGATTTTAATAGTTCCAGTAACTATTCCTTTAGTTGAGAATACTGCAATATCAATTCTTGATGCATCATTAAAAAGATTATTTCGCTCTCTTGTTTTAGTGATAATGGCAGTTATTAATGTTATCATTTCGATTGTTTTAATTAAGTTCATAGATTATTGGGGAGCAGCATTGGGAACTTTTATATCACTTATGATAGGACATGTGATACTGATGAATTGGTATTATTCGCATTGTTTTGATATGAAGATTAAAAGGATGTTCAAGGAAATTTTTTCGGGAATATTACCGATGGGACTGATAGCAGGAATTATAAATATTCCGTTGATTAAATTAGGAGAAAAAAGTTTGGTAATACTTGCAATCAAAGGAATAATATTTATTACAATATATTGTATTTTGATATGGAAGTGGGGATTGAAAATAGAAGAGAAAAAGTATATTTCACAAACGTTAAAAATAAAGTATCAAGGAGAAGAATAAATGTCTTTATTTAAAAATAAAACTTTAATGATTACAGGAGGAACAGGATCTTTTGGGAACGCAGTTCTCAACCGTTTCCTTCAGACAGATATAGGAGAAATTCGTATTTTCTCCCGTGATGAAAAGAAACAGGATGATATGCGTCACGATTTTCAGGTAAAGATGCCTGAGGTGGCAGATAAGATAAAATTTTACATAGGAGATGTTAGAAATCTCCAATCATGTAAAGATGCCATGCATGGTGTTGATTATATATTCCATGCAGCAGCTCTCAAACAGGTTCCATCCTGCGAGTTCTTCCCAATGGAAGCAGTAAAGACAAATATCATAGGTACAGACAATGTACTTACTGCGGCAATTGAAGAGGGAGTAGAAGCTGTAATCTGTCTTTCAACAGACAAGGCGGCTTATCCTATCAATGCCATGGGTAAGTCAAAGTCATTGGAAGAAAGCGTAGCTATTGCAAAGAGCCGTTACAGTGGTAAGACAAAGATTTGTTGTACAAGATACGGTAACGTAATGTGTTCACGTGGTTCTGTTATTCCACTTTGGATTGATCAGATTAAGGCGGGAAATCCTATTACAGTAACTGAGCCGGAGATGACTCGTTTTATTATGTCTCTTGAGGAAGCAGTTGATCTTGTTATTTACGCATTTGAAAAAGGCGAGAACGGAGATCTTCTTATCATGAAAGCTCCGGCATGTTCAATTGGACTTCAGGCAGAGGCAGTTGCTGAAATGTTTGGAGGAAAGAAAGAGGATATCAAGGTTATAGGTATTCGTCATGGTGAGAAGATGTACGAGACACTTCTTACAAATGAGGAATGCGCAAAAGCAATTGATCTTGGCGACTTCTACCGTGTACCGGCTGATAACCGTGGACTTAATTATGATAAATACTTCAAAGACGGAGATGTTGAACGTAATACTCTGACTGAATTTAACAGTAATAACACTAAGTTATTGAATAAAGAAGAAATCAAAGAAAAGATGATGGCACTTACATATATTCAGGAGAGATTGGCAGAAGAGTAAGAGAGAATATTTCCGGAATCATAGCACAGAGTTCTGGAATTATCTCAAAGATGAAGTGGCCTCAGATGAATATACAGAGAGACTTCATAAAAAAGTTCAGGACGTCCGTCAGAATAAGGAATGGAGGCGAGAGTATATGACTTTGGAGATGATGTTGGATGAAAAACTGGAAGAAGGGATAGAGCAAGGTTTAGAACAAGGGTTAGAACAAGGAACCATAATTACAAATATGAAATTCTACTATAAAGGAAAAATCAGTAAAGAAGAAGTTATGGAAGAATTATCAGTTGATAAAGAAAAGTTCGAGGAATATTTAAAAGAATTTCCAAAAGAAGAATTGTTAAAATAGTAAGTTGTACTTTGAACTGCATTGGCAATTGTTAATGCAGTTTTTTAAAGGAAGGGGAGTATATGAAGTTAATTATTTTAGGAAGTGGCGGCTATGGCCGTACTATTTATGATATAGCAGAGCAACTTGGTTTTAATCCGATAACTGTATTAGATGATTCTAATTCGGAGAGGCCACTTGATTCGTTTGAAAAATATATTTCGGATGATACATTATTTATTCCGGCATTTGGCAACAACGCTTTTCGTTTGGAATGGATGGACAAAATTGAAAATGCAGGTGGCAGACTTGCTACCCTTATTCATCAGTCGTCATACGTTAGTCCAAAAACTGTTGTTGAGTCCGGTACTGTAGTTTTACCAAAAGCCGTTATCAACACAGGAACAGTGGTTAGAAGAGGTTCTATTATCAACATTGGGGCGATAGTTGATCATGACTGTGTTTTGGGTAAGGGAGTTCATATTGCGCCGGGAGCGATTGTGAAAGGTGAGAATAAGATACAGGATTTATCGAAGATCGAGTCAGGTGAAGTGGTTGACAGAGGTGTGATGAGATAAAATAAGTATAATCCATACCCGTAAAAGGTAATAATAATGTAAATTTAGACACGAAAAAATGTGAAAGTAATATGAATTTAGCCCCGAAAAAGTGTGAAAGTAGTATGAATTTAGCCACGAAAAAGTGTGAAAACAATATGGAATTAGCCCCGAAAAAGTGTTATCATATCTAAATATTGAAGTGGGCTTTTCAATTACACCTGAGGATACATTGATTATTTTTGATGAGATTCAGAATGCACCAAAAGCATTTGAAAGTTTAAAATATTTTTATGAGGAAGCGAAAGAATATCATATTATTACAGCGGGGTCTTTGTTGGGCGTTGCGCTTCATGAAGAAATTTCGTATCCTGTGGGAAAAGTTGATTTGTTGAATTTGTATCCTTTGAATTTTAGAGAATATCTAAATGCGATGGGAGAAAGAGGACTTCTTGAGGCTTTGAATTCCAAAGATTATGAATTGATGGAGGTATATTCTGAAAAATATTTGTTCCATTTGAAAAATTATTATTATGTGGGAGGAATGCCTGAGGTTGTATCAACATTTGCTGAAAATAAGGATTATAATGAGGTAAGACAAATACAAAAGGATATTCTTTCTCAATACAAAGGAGATTTTGGAAAGCATATTTCGAGTAAAGATATACCAAAAGTTAATATGGTGTGGGATTCGATTCCTATTCAGTTAGCTAAAGAGAACAAAAAGTTTTTCTTTGGTCAGATAAAAAAAGGCGCAAGAAGTGCTGAGTTTGAAAATGCAATTCAATGGCTGTTTGATTGTGGATTGATTTATAAAGTAAACAGGGTAAATGAACCAAAGATTCCACTTGCATTTTATAAAGAACTTAATGTTTACAAACTTTTTTTGATAGATGTTGGATTGCTAAGTGCAATGAGTGAATTAGATGCAAAATCGCTGCTGGACGGCAATAGATTGTTTGTTGAATTTAAAGGAGCTTTGACAGAGCAATATGTATTACAACAGATACAGAGCGATACAGAGTATACTCCGTATTATTTTGGGACTGATAAATCAACATATGAACAGGATTTTTTGATACAAAAAGGTGAAGATGTTGTTCCGATTGAAGTTAAAGCTGAGGGGAATGTCAGATCGCAGAGCCTTAAAGCATTTAGAGACAAGTTTGAGCCGCAGATGTCAATTAGAGTATCAGCAAAAGGCTATATTAACCAAGGATGGATGGAAAATATACCATTATACGCGGTATGCAATTTGTAATGGCATCGCTTATGCGCAAAATGATAGATAACAAAATACAACAGAAAGGTATATGAAAAATGATAGAACACAATTTTACATGGAAAAATGATGGAAGAACTAAGGTTATGATTGGATGTGGAACACGTCCTGAGATTATTCGACTTGCAGCAGTTATCAAAAGATGCAGAGAATATTTTGACTGTTGTGTGGTTTACTACAACCAGAACTGGGATCCAAACTTAAGTACAGTTTTCTGGGAAGATTTTGAACTTAAGAATAATGCAGGAGAATTTGGACCGGATATCCTTGTGCCTGTAGTTGGTGATAATTTGGGTGTTACCTGCGGAAATATTCTTGGAAGAAGTTACGAACTGTTATCTGAACTTCAGCCTGATGGATATCTTGTGTTGGGAGATACTAACAGCTGTCTTTCAGCTATTAGCGCAAAGAGACTTCATATTCCACTCTTCCATATGGAAGCAGGAAACCGTTGCAAGGACGAGTGCCTTCCTGAAGAGACTAACCGTAGAATTGTAGATGTAATATCAGATGTGAATCTTTGTTATTCTGAGTTTGCAAGAAAGTATCTTGCAGATACAGGTCTTCCAAAGGAGAGAACATATATGACAGGTTCTCCTATGGCAGAGGTTCTTCGTATGAATTTAGATAAGATTCAGGCATCAGACGTCCTTGATAGAATGGGACTTGAGAAAGATAAATACATTCTTCTCTCAGCACATCGTGAGGAGAATATTGATACAGAGAAGAATTTTACTTCACTCTTTACAGCTATCAATGCATTGGCAGAAAAGTACGATATGCCTATTCTGTATTCGTGCCACCCAAGATCAAAAATCAGATTGGAAAAGAGCGGATTCAAGCTTGATCCAAGAGTGAGAGTAAATGAACCGTTAGGATTCAATGATTATAACTGTCTTCAGATGAATGCACTTGCAATCGTTTCTGATTCCGGAACACTTCCTGAGGAGAGTAGTTTCTACCTCTCAATCGGACATCCAATCGCAGCGGTATGTATCAGAACATCAACTGAGAGACCTGAAGCATTAGAAGCAGGAGATTTTATCCTAGCAGGAATTACAACAAAGGAACTTCTAAATGCAACAGATATGGCAATTGAGATGAAGAAGAACGGAGTACTTGGCAAGCCTTGTCCTGATTATGTGGACGAGACAGTATCCATGAAGGTTGTGAGAATCATTCAGGGCTATGTAAATGTAGTAAATAAGATGGTTTGGAGAAAAGAGTAAATAAAAGTTTAAGTGACATTAAATAATATTTTATGGTATTATAAATGGGGATATTATTTAGGTGGCATATGGACGAATGTGTATGCTGACTGAATTTAATTAATTTTTAGGGGAGCAAAGGATGTTAGACCAGATTACAAAAGCAGAACTGAATACTTTAGAGATAATCAAGCTGGCACTCGGCTCTTCTGATGGGGATAACGGCAGCACAGATGCCAAACTTCATGAATTGTCCGGAGATTGGAATGAGATTAAGTCGGAACTGGCAGTTCAGACAATCATAGGATTGCCTGTTGATGTTGTGTTGAAACTCGACATAACCGATAAGGAGAAAGAAGAATATTTCTATTATGTGGCTCGAAAGGTTAAGAAAGTTTACAACATTCTTAATGCGCAAAAAGAATTGTGCGAAGTTTTGAAAGATATTCCTTTTGTTATTATAAAAGGTGGAGCCGCAAGTATGTATTATCCGAAACCTGAATATCGTCAGATGGGTGATATAGATGTAATTGTTGCCCCTGAATCCTGGGAGAGAGCTGTTCTGTTACTGAATGAATATGGATATAAGCAGGGGGATGACATAGATAGACATATTCACTTTAAAACTAAAATTGGGCTGGAAATAGAACTTCATAGGTTTTTTGTAGATGCTAAGCAAAATAAGGATTATGAACTTTTTAATAAAAAAATCTATGATGCCATTTCAAGAAGTGAAGTCGGTGAAGTGTGTGGATATCATTTTCCCGTTCTTCCAAAACTAGAGAATGGATTAGTGTTATTGGGTCATATTAGGCAACATCTTAATTCGGGTTTGGGTTTAAGACAGATTTTAGATTGGATGATGTATGTAAAGATAAATGTTGATGATGATTATTGGGACTCTGAATTTTGCAAAGCAGCAGATGAAGTGAATTTGAAGACTTTAGCGGAGATAGTTACTTCACTGTGCAAAAAATATCTTGGACTAGATAATGTATCGTGGTGTGACGATGCTGATGAGGAATTAGTGGATGAGTTGATTATATATATTTTGAAAAAAGGAAATTTTGGGCGTAAGCAAGGCGGTTCCAATGTTACAGTTAGAGTAATGCATAATTTCCGCAATCCGTTAGCTACGTTAAAATATCTTCACGAGGGTGGAATGTTTAACTGGGAAGCAGCCAAGAAACACAAGTTCTTAAGGCCGTTTGCCTGGATCTATCAGATTGGGCATCTGCTCCGCAAAGGTCTTGCCCGCAAAAAAGGTATCAACACTTTTGTCGGTGAAATGAAGCAGAGCAAGAATGAAGTCGAGTTTTTGAGAAGACTTGGAGTAATGGATTAGTAAAATATTTTAGTTGAAATATGGTGGATTTTGGGGGCTTGTCATGGGACAGGCCCTTTTATCAACTATTAGTAGAGGATGAAAAATATGTTTGCAAAGTTGTATTCAGAATTTATAAGATTATATGATGTAGATAGGCTACATTTTATTGTTTCCCTGAGTATAATGACAATCATTATAGTTTTGGGAATTATTCTCTCAAGAAAATATGCCAAAGATAAGATTATTGTTGGAAGTCTTGCAAGTGTATATGTTGCATTCATGTTGCACTACATGCTTTTTGGCAGACCGTTTCAGGCGGAGAGAACCTATGAACTGGAACTGTTCTGGACTATTAGAACAGCAGTGGAGACGGGTAATTTATTGTACTATTGGTATATAGTTGTGAATATTGCTGTATTTTTTATTTTTACATTATTTATGTGCTATCTCACATCAAACTCAAAGATGAGCATTAGTGTAGCACTGTTGCTGTCTGTATTTATTGAGGTTAGTCAATTCATATTCAAACTGGGGATGTTTGAATTCGATGATTTAATCAATAATGTAATTGGAATTGTGATGGGATATGGCATTTATGTTTTATTCTTGAAAATAATACGAAAATTGAAAAAATGATATTCCTATGGCGCATTGTAGAAAAACTTAAGATTCTGATTGCAGAAAAAACAAAATACGTGAAGGGAAAAAAGTATATGCTAGATATGCACAAATATTTTTAGTATACTATAGGTATTAAGGTAAAAATTCGGAACAAGGTGTTTTACAACATAATTTGACGGAGTAATATACATGACAAAACAATATAAATTTAATAGACAATTATATTCAAAAGAGGCATTATTTAAGGCTGCATATCAATATATAGATGATTTCTATTTGCATTTGGACTGTACAGAAGAATATTACATAGTTGATTTGGAGACCAAACAATCAGATAACAAATTTGATGAACAAGAATTTGTAAATGAGATGTTAATAAACGAAACACGAAGAATAGTAAATGATAGAACTGGAAAGATTAGAGAGTTGATGTATGCGAGAGCTATGGCGACTACTGTAATAGGTGAGAATACCAGTGAGGGAGAGTATTCAGAAGCTGATGAGGATGCTGATGATATTTTGGTAGATTGGTTTGAAGAAAATGAGTAAAAGAATAAAACTTAGCAAGGAATTATATAATCTGGTAGTTGTTGAACAAACTGTTGCAGCCTATTCAGGTATATGCAGAGTGAGCGTATCTCAAGAAGACAAATACATTTGTTGTGACGTTATCGAATCTGTTGCAGATATTGATTTGACGATAAAAGAATTTGAAAATTATATGATTGGATTGACTAGAAAAAATGATTATTAACTATATCATACAGTTTATTATTTTTGCCTTATGCATAGTTTGTGTAGTGACAGATTTGAGGTATGAACAGGTTAAAAATAAGGTGCTTCTGGTATTTGGTGGATTTGCAATTTTATTAAATGTTATTTTTTTGATTTGGACGAAAGATGTCAATTACAAATCCTATTTTATTCAGGTGATAGCTGCTGTACTTATTTCGCTATTTTTATATTTCTACAAGATTTGGGCAGGTGGCGATTGTAAGTTATATATTGTCATCGCACTCTCTTTGCCTTGTAATATTGTTACTCAAAAGATATACGGAATCAGTTTGTTGATTTTTATCCCTTTTTTATCATTTGGAATTGGATACATATATATTATTATAGATTCGATTGTTCAAAGGATTAAAACAAAAAAGAAAAATGAAAATATATTGTCCAATACAATAAAGGCGTTTGTCAGGTATTTGTCATATTATTTGCTGGTTGTTTTTGTAAGCAGCATTGTTTTGAAAATATGTGAATTAGTGCGGATTAATACAAGATTGGAAACAATAGTTACTGTTATTTGTATAGTTGTGGTATTGCTCGTATCCCATTTTGATGTCATGAAGTATAAGAGTGTTGTACTCACGTTACTTATTGTTGATGTTGTTCTTGGGGTTGTTAATACTGAATTGTTATTAAGCAGTCAGACGATATTACTATTGATAGCGATTATTATTACCAATTTCTTCAGGATTTTTTCAAATAACTACAACTATGAAGAGATTGGCATTGGAGAATTGAAAGAAGGCATGATTTTGTCTGCTGTGAGTTCTGTTCTGCTGGCAAATGACAGACGGGGAAAGTTTAAAAAAATATCAGATGAATCATTAAGTTCAAGGCTGACCGGCGAAGATATTTCTTATATAAAAGAGTTGAGTGATAGAAACAGAAAATTGACGAGTGTTACCATTGTAAGGAAGATTCCGTTTGCATTATTTATTGCAGTTTCAGTTATTTGTGTAATTATGGGAGAATTAATAAAATGATGCTAAAATTTATTAATTACAGCAATGGATATCATATTGCCTCATTTGCAAAAAATGAAGTTATATTTAATAAAATGAGAACTGATGGATATAGTTGCTTTACTGTACAAAATTATAAACTGATTTTTTTCCCGGAAGGGTGGGCAGTAGATCTTCTGGAAGAAGAAAATCAGGCTTTAAAAGAAGTAGAAGATTACAGCATTTTTGAGTTTAATAATGGCAGTGCATACGTTTATTACAATGCAGCATCTGTGGATAATGCGTTGTTTATAACCAATAAATGTAATTCAAACTGTATAATGTGTCCTACAAGTGATATTGTGAGAAAAAATAGTGGGATAGAAGATATCAATAATCTTTTAAAAATATGCAGTCAGATGCCAAGTGATGCTTCGCATATTACAATAACGGGCGGAGAACCATTTTTAATAAAGAAAGATATTTTTATTTTGTTTAAATATTTGAAAGATAATTTGAATGAGATAGATTATTTACTGCTTACAAACGGAAGAGCATTGTCAGACAGAGAGTATGCATCAATTTTCAAAGAAACGATACCATCTAAGTTGATTGTTGGAATTCCTTTACATGGATATAACCCTGATACTCACGATGGCATAACACGTGCAAAAGGAAGTTTTAATCAAACAATGTCAGGATTAAAAAACATACTTGATTCAGGAACTATGATTGAGATTCGTATAGTAGTAAGTAGGTTGAATATTGGATTTATCGATAAGATAGCCGATTTGATTATTAAGGAATTAAAGGGAATATACATAGTGAGATTCATTGGTCTTGAAATGCTTGGAAATGCAAGAATTAATTTGGAAGAAGTGTGGATAGACTATAAAGAATCATTCGAGTTAATAAAAGAATCAATTAAAAAGTTAGTAATGCACGGATTCAATGTTGGTATATATAATTATCCTTTGTGTTGCGTAGACAGGTCCTATTGGGCACTTTGTGAAAAAAGTATTACTGATTACAAAATCAGATATTTGGAGGAGTGTGATGAATGTTCAAAGAAAGATGCGTGTGGAGGTATGTTTAGTGGAACATTTAGACTAATGAAAGGAAAAATAAACGCGATAAAATGATAGTACCATTTAATTTTAAACAGTTTGGAAATGAAATATTACTTACAAATGATTTTGGGAGATATATTTTCTTGAAAAAGCATGAATTTGAACAATTGCTAAACAAACAAATTGATAAAGATTCCAAATTATATAAATGTTTAGAAGAAAACTATTTTGTGTTTGATACATCTGTTGAGGAGTTTATATATTCATCAAAACAGGAACTGAGAAGTGGAAAAAGTTATCTTTTTGCAGCTACTAGTTTGCACATTTTTGTTGTTACTAACTTTTGTAATGCGGAATGTGTATACTGTCAGGCGCAGAGCGGAAATATACACACTTGCAAGATGATGAGCGAGGAAATTGCAAAGAGAGCAGTTGATATAGCATTACAGTCACCACAAAAAGAATTGACGTTTGAATTTCAGGGAGGAGAGCCTCTTAGTAATTTTGAGATTATAAAATATATCATAGATTATTCCAAAACAAAAAAAGCAAACAAAAAAATACAGTATAGTATTGTTAGTAATTTGACTTTGTTAACTGAAGAAATGATGATGTTTTTTAAAGAGAATAATGTATCTGTTTCTACATCTTTGGATGGGAATTGCGATTTACACAATATTAACAGACCGTTGGCAAAAGGTAGGACGTCATACGAAATTGTCAAAGAGAAGATGAAATTATTAAATGACAATGACATAAACATAGGAGCAATACAGACTACAACAAAGAAAAGTTTAGATTATTCTCAGCAGATTATTGATGAATATTTAGAATCTGGATTGACAGATATATTTATCAGACCTTTGACACCATTGGGGCATGCTTTGGATCGTTGGGAGAATATTGGGTACACTCCTCAAGAGTTTCTTGTTTTTTATGAAAAGTGCCTAAGATATATTTTAGATAAGAATAAAGAGGGAATTTGGATAAGAGAAGGGCATGCAAATATCTTTTTGTCAAAAATAATTAACGGATGTGGTATTAATTATATGGAATTAAGGTCTCCATGTGGTGCTGCGGTAGGTCAGATGGCGTATTACTATGACGGGAATATTTTTACTTGTGATGAAGGCAGAATGTTATATGAGATGGGTGATGATTCGTTCAAGATAGGAGATGTAATGAATTCTTCATATGATACGCTGATGGATTCAAAATTGTGCAAGACTGTATGTAAATATAGTATTATTGAGGACATTCCACAGTGTTGTGATTGTGTATATCAACCTTATTGTGGGACTTGTCCGGTTATAAATTATGCATTGGATAATGATGTCATTAACCGCAGACGCAGAAGTTACAGGTGCCAAATATATAAAGGAATGTTAGATATTATCTTTGGTCTGTTAAAAGAAGAAGAATACCTGCAGATTATGAGGAGGTGGGTACAATGATTGATAACAAAAAAGGAGTAAACAGTAGAAAGAGCGTAAGTATTGTTTTGATAATTGCTTTAACAACCTCAATATGTGCCATTGACTATTATGAAAATATCGCGAAGCAATCAGCAATATGCAATGATATGACGACTGTTGCCGAGAATGATGCAGATGCGATAGTAACTAATATTGTGGCTAATGAATTACAAAGTTTGTCTTTGAATGTTGGGAATGAGTGCAGTCCTTCACAAATAAATGTGTACGGAGACGTAGTTACATATGAGAATATAGGCGAATACAGAGGAGCCCTTTCTAATATGGGCAGAGAGGGAATGGGTTCATTTTCATGGAATGACGGAAGTGAATATTATGGTGAATGGCATAATGATTGTATGGATGGCGAAGGAATATTAAATTGCAGTAATGGTTTTAGATTAGAAGGTACATTTTCAAAAAATGATTTCTATGAAGGCGAAATTTTTTATTCTAAATCGGGAAATGATTATACTTACTTTGTTGAAAATAATATGATAATAAATGAAATATCTATAGACTATAAGAATGGAAGCAGTTATTACGGAACTTACAAGAAAAATGCACTGACCGGTAAAGGAACCATGGAATATAAAAATGGTGATATTTATAAAGGATATTTTAAAAATGGAAAACGTTCCGGGCAAGGTTATTATAAATGGGATAATGGAGCATCATACAAGGGCAAATGGAAAAAAGATAAAATGAGCGGTCAGGGAACATACAAGTATCAATCAGGTTCAAAGGGTAAGTGGATAAAAGGAATATTTAGAAACAATAAACCGAATGGTGAGTGTATCTATAAAGCTGCAAATGGAACAAAGTACAGAACAAAATGGTCAAATGGAAAGTGTAAAAAGGTAACGAGGTATTAATATGGATAAAAAATTATTTCCCCAAATAGAAAAATCAATATCAGATTTAATTGGTGACGAAGAAGGAAATGTTCCAAGAAATAAACTGGTGGTTATAGGCTCTGCGATAATGCTGATGGGATTGGTGATGGGAATAGATGTGTTTGGGGCACATTCATCACATAGATCGCATAGCTCACACAGTTCACATTCGTCAACTTCATATCATAGATCACATGTTTCGCATACTTCACATACATCTAGTTCGTGGCATAACTCGCATGCATCACATTCTAGTTCAAGCGTTTCCGGTTCCGGTATTACAAGTTCGGGTGGAGGAACAGGTTCAACGTCAGCTGGAGCCGGTTCAAAAGCCGCGAGTGCTGCTAAAAGTGGTGCAACTGTTTCTGTGGAAATACCTAAGATACAAAATCCGGTTTCAGACAAGTTTGTAAAATCAATTCCAACTTTTAAATCAAATCTATCACTGGCGGCTTCGAAGGGAGAAACAGAAATTTAATTTAGATGTTTACTGGAACTGCATTGGCAAGTGTCAATGCAGTTTTTATATAGCGGAAAAAATTAACAAAAGTGCAAATTAATGCCAAAAAAATGAAAAAATAATGCAAATTCAAATCAGAATAATGAGAACAAAAAAATAAAACCTTGCCCCATCACCTGTTAAAATGATAGAATAAAATGAAAGATTTATTGGGCGGTCAAAATTAATATAGCAGAGTTTATATGGAGCAAATGCAGACAGGTAATGTGCACTTGTTTTAATTTTGACTCATTATAAGAAAAATTGGAGGATATAGAATGAGAAAGGATTCTAAAAAGATTATTGCAGGACTTATGTCTACAATGATGGTCGCTTCTTTATTTACAGGAGTCGGACCGGTTAAGACTGGGGCGGACGAGGCTCCGGTTGAACTTACTATTCCAAATTGGAAGTTTACACATCAGGGGGTAAATGACTGGAATGAGCCTGGAAATGTTGGTATTATCAATTCAGTTACAATGACTGGAACGGAAGAATCAGTTGGTACATGGCCAAAGACATTGAAGTATTCGGCAAAAGCTACTCAGGCCTCTACAGGATTTGACATGGAAATTGGTAATACAGGTTGGGATCGTACATGGAGCAGTAACTCTATCAATCCATGGTCAGTAACTGCTGAACTTGATGAGATTTCGCTTGAAGAAGGTCACAAGTATGCAGTGACATTTGATGGATCTGCATCAACTCACAAGTATTGTTATGTTGGATTTGATCCTGCACCTTTTGGAGGAAATGGACTGACAAAGGATAGTGACAATCAGATTATTGAACTTGAGGAGACAGAGAAGTCTTACTACATTGAGTTTATCAATTGGGAAGCTTCCTGGGAAACTAGTGTCCAGCTTATGTTTGGAGCATTCGCAGGAACAAAAGATTTCGCTGGAAATCCAATAAACATAAGGGAAGAGGTAAACTGGAACGGTACAGTCCACATCAGAAACTTCAAGTTTATTGATTTGGGATATACAAAAGAGTACGAGGATGGACCACAGATCGGAGGCGGAGATACAGAAGACGAGACAGATGAGATTGCCTCAAAGCCTGCTTATACAGGAGCAGAGAAGTCTAATGCATACGCATTGGCTAACGGCTATAACGGCGGAGACCTCGTTTGGAGTGATGAGTTTGATGGCGATAAGGTAAGCACAGCGTCATGGAACTTTGAAAAAGGAAATAACAACGGCTGGGGAAATGAAGAAAAACAGAGTTATATCAGCAACAGCAAGAACTTATTTATAGCAGATATTTCCAATGATAAGACTTCAGATGATGGAAAAGCGCTTGCAATCCATGCGCAGAGAGAAAATAACGGAACATACACATCTGCAAGAATTCAGACATCAGGCAAGCACAGCTTCAAATACGGACGTATGGAAGCAAGAATCAAGTTTGATAATGGAATGTGCAATGGTGTTTGGCCGGCATTCTGGATGTTAGGTGATGGCGAACCTATGGGATGGCCATACTGTGGTGAGATTGACATCATGGAGCACAAGAATGCAGACAAGAACGTAATCTCTACACTTCATTGGAATCATGGTGATGATACTTCAAGACCATACACAGAAGATTTCAGTGGCGGAAATACAACTATTCCTGGTGGAAGCATCAACGATTGGCATGTATACGCAGTAGATTGGAATTCTAAGAATCTCACATTCTACATCGACGATGTTAAGATTGCAACAGTTAAAGTAACTGAACAGATGGATAATGAGTTCAACAAACACGAACACTACTTTGTACTCAATATGGCAATCGGTGGAAGATTCATTGGCGGAGCACTTCCAAGCGATGACTGGGCAGGATCAACAATGTATGTTGACTATGTCAGAGCATATCAGAAGACTACTATTTCAACAAACACAGGAACATGGAAAAAATCTTCTATCTGGGAGAAATCTGCAGAAGACCCAACAGAGGCACCAACAAATACGCCTGCAGACTCAAACAATACAACAACAGAGGCACCAACAAATAGTCAGCCTTCAGGATCAAATAACGCAACTACAACAAAGGCCCCTGAGACAACAACAGTAGCACCGGCTACAACAAAGGCACCTGAGACAATCAAGTTAGGCAAGGCAAAGATTAAGAAAGCAGCAAGAGCAAAGAACAAAAAGAAAGTTAAGCTCACATTGAAGAAAGTAAAAGGTGCAACAGCTTACGAAATTAATGTTTCAACTTCTAAGAAGTTTGCAAAGAAATCAACTAAGGCATACACATCAAAGAAACTTACAAAGACTATCAAGAAACTCAAAGCAAGCAAGAAGTACTATGTAAGAGTAAGAGCAATTGCAGTTGCTGCTGACGGAACAAAGTCAGTTGGTGCATGGTCTAAGGTTAAGAAAATTAAATAGTAAAATTACGCATATGAAAAAACACAAATAATAAAACACAAAAATTAAAACATAAATATTTAAAACATCCCTGTATCCGGGCTCGTAT
This sequence comes from Lachnospiraceae bacterium, assembly GCA_016282745.1. Lineage (GTDB taxonomy): Bacteria > Bacillota > Clostridia > Lachnospirales > Lachnospiraceae > SIG293. Next base: position 50,353 of record JAEELL010000143.1, on the reverse strand, counting down.
CCATAAGTTTGGGCAAGACCTGTTTACAGGGATGTTTGCATGTTAGAGTATTCTTGGGTATTGCTTTGATTTTGCAGAATTAAGATTGTTTAAATGGCAGAGTGGGGGAAATTAAGGTTATGAAGGTCGTCGGTATACACGTTGTGAAACAGGGTTGAAAATGATAAAATAATACTATTGCAGTTGCGGATTAAGCTGCGTTGAATAATTAGGAGGGTTAGAGAAATGAAGAAAAAAGCAAATATGTGTGTTGGTAAACGAGTCGGCTCAATGTTTCTTGCAGGCTTGATGGTTACCGGGATGGTCCCACAGTCGGTTGTCCATGGTGCGGTTAATAATAACCGGGCACTTGATATGGTGGCAGATGAAAAGCCTGTATTGTATAAAGATGGGGATAAGGTGTGGTTTGGAAATTATCCTCAGGCGGAAGTTGTTCCAAGTAAAGAGACGTATACAGCAGTTGATGAAGCCAATCTTTCTGAAGGGGATTTGATTGTGTCTGATTCACTGTACAAGAAGTTAAAAGAAACTAAAGAGTGGGATATGTATGGTGATACCGTTATTGACGGTCAGAAATATCGTCGTGTCAGCAAAGACAAATGCTGTTACGGTATTGCAGCTAAAAGTAAAGAAACGGCTGTATATACATGGGATGAGGAACAGTATCATTATTTCAAATATGAGCCTATTGAGTGGAAGATATACTCGTCAGATGAGGATTCCCTATATGTTATATCTGATAAGATTATAGAGAACGAAGGGACTTTTGGAAGTCTGCTGGAATCAGATAAAAATGGTTGGGAGACAAGTTATATTAGGAGTTGGCTCAATGGATACGGAAGTGATGATAATAATCTTGGTGCTGATTTTTCAGGTTATAATTTTATGGATATTGCATTTGACGACTCGGAACAGAAGGCGATTTCCACGTCATTCCTTAGAAATGATGACAATACTCAATTAGGTAGTGAAGCATACTATGAGGATGTTATAGATACAAATGATACTGAAGATAAGATTTATTTGTTGTCTTTGACAGAATTATACAAAGAATTAGGAACAAGGAATTTCTCGGAGGAGAGTAGCACATATTCCAAAGCGAGAGGAACTGTATTTAATGCCAATTTTTTCATTACAAGAACATTTGGTGAATATGGAATGCCGATTGTATTTGGAGAAGATTTATGGGGATCATTTCGTGGAGATAAATATAGAGGAATATATCCAGCCATGAAGATTGATAATGTAGATGTGATAATAGAGAATGTTGACAGTGTGGAGGAAGTGGAATCAAGAAATTATAACATTGAAGACACCAAATATAATGCACCTGGATTTGAGGTGTATAGCTGTCAGGACAGTAATCTTACAAGTAATTATTGGAAGACGGACAGGACTCTGACTTGGAATTGTATTTGGATGGGAAGCTATCCACAATCTGAAGTTGATGAACAAACAAAGGAAATGCTGGATGGATTAATGGATTCGACAGACTGGAATTATGATGATGCAATAGTTGTTGGTGGAAATAAATATCAAAGAGTCGGAAATGATTCGGGTTACAGATACTTCAAATACGAACCGATAAAATGGAGAATTATAAGCCGTGAGGATAATGAGGCACTTGTCATGGCCGACAAAAATCTGGATATAGTTGAGTTGGATTCATATGAGAGGGCAAAGCCATGGGAAGAGAGCAGAGCCAGAGATTACCTTAATAATAAATTTTGCGATGTGGCATTTGATGATAATGAAGAAAAAGCAATTAAAAAGACTCTCGTGATTGATGAAAATAAATATGGAAATGATACTATGGACAGAGTATTCCTTTTGTCAAATGATGAGATTGATTCAAAGTTAGGTTTTAACGCAGGATATAAAACTGGTGGAGTAATCAGATATTTTTTATCCAGACCTGAAAACCTTGAGAGAACAGATGCTTTCGACATTGTTCCGACTAATAGATTTTTAACCAGAACACCTGGATATACCATAGGTAATCGTGGCCAGGCATTATCACTGATTGATAGTTCCTCTTCCGGTCTTGAAAGTTTTATATTGAAACCTGTAATGCGCATCAATCTTTTAGAGAATGACTCTTTCAAATATGCAGGAACAATTTGCTCAAATGGTATTGATAACGAAGTGGGTATCGATGAGCAGGTGGTTGAGGAACCGACGGTTTCTATAGAAGGTGTGCAGATTAGTGCTGTTAACGAAGGCTTTAGAATAATATATGATACCACATCAAACGATGATATAGTTGAGAGAGGACTAATCTACGGACTAGCCGATTATGCTGACAAAGATAAAATGACAGTTGATAGTGACAGTGATACGGTGTATCATTATTCAGCAACAGGAAAAGGACTGATAGGAATAGCACCGGACTATAATAAACGCACTTATGCCATGACAATGAAGCTCATCAAGAATAAGCAATTCTATGAATCGCCATTAATGGTGAGGGCTTATGCAGTTCAAAAGGACGGAACAGTATTATACAGCGAAGTGGAGCAGTTTGATATATTTAGTTGTGCAAAATACCTGTATGAGAGAAGTCTGATGAACAGTCAGGCGGATCACGAATACCTCTATAACAGTATCCTAAAAGTTGTGGACGGTGAATATGTTGAGAAAGCATATGATACTTCTTTGTAGAGAAAATAGCTTATAGCATATATCAGATGCGAGATGACTCCCACTTCAAGCAAATATGTGCTAAGTGGTGAGTAACAAAATAGTATCAGTGGGAGTACAATCTCACATCTGATATACGCTCCGCGAGGATTGCAGAAATGCGCAGATGAAGATGTCAGCCACAAGATAACTTACAGAGTAAGTTATCTTGTGGCTGACGCGCATTTCGCAGCAAGACTCGCGAGCGAGTCTTGAACATTTGGCATATAAAATAAGTTATAAGATAAAATAAAATATAAAACATAAAATATAAATTATAATTTATAATAGGACATGAGGAGTTGAGTGTAAGCATTCATCCTCATGTCTTTTTGCATTTTTTTTGCTTGTATAAAAACATTTCGATTTATACAATTAAGATAAATGTAGATAAGTCACGGAATATACAAGTGAATATTACATAAGCAAAGAACTGGTATTTCAATACTTAAAAGGGAGATTATTATGAGAAAAGTTGATTTGTTAAGAATGAAAAGAGCAGCATCTGTTAGTATGATCTTTGTTCTTTCAGCTTCTATGCTGGCAGGGTGTGAGAAGAAGGGCGAGGACAAAAAGGAAACAAAGGATCCTTACAAAAATGCGATTTTCAGAGATGCGAAGGCTTCAACTGAGGACAGAGTAAAGGATCTTATGTCAAAGATGGACATAAAGGATAAGGTAGCCCAGATGATTATGGCTGAGAGAAACGTTGAAGGCGGTGGTGCCGCATATAACATGGTTACTCAGTACGGTCTTGGAGCGATGCTCAGCGGTGGCGGTTCTGCACCGGTTACAGGAAATGAAGCCCAGGACTGGAACGATGAGATTAACAAATATAAGGAAGCGGCAAGCGAGAGTAAGTTTGGAATTCCGATTCTCTACGGTGTTGACTCTGTGCACGGTAACAGCAATGTGTACGGAACTACTATTTTCCCGCACCAGATAGGACTTGGTGCTACAGATGATGAAGACCTTGTTGAGCGAATCGGTAATATCACAGCTTCAGAGACAAGAGCCATCGGTTCTAATTATGCATTTTCACCGGTACTGGGTGTTGCCTACGACGAGCACTGGGGCAGATTCTATGAGTGTTTCGGAGAGAACACAGACCTTGTAACAAGACTCGGAACTGCGTATGTAAATGGTCTTCAGGGAAGAAAAGATTCAGACGATTTCATGTCACAGGATCATCTCTTATGTTCTATCAAGCATTTTGTTGGTGAAGGTCAGGTTAAAAACGGATACAACCAGGGTAATGTTGAAATGGACGAGAAAGAATGGGATGACAAGCTTAAGAATGACATTATCAAACCATATGTTTCTGCAATTGAAGCGGGAGCAAAGACTCTTATGGTTTCATATAACTCTATCAACGGAGTGAACTGTCACGAGAACAAGGAACTTATTACTGATTACCTCAAAGGTGAACTTGGATTCAAAGGTATCGTTATCTCAGATTACGACGGAGTTGAGCACTGTAAGGGATCAGATTACAAGTTCCAGCTTAGAGACTGTGTCAATGCAGGTGTTGATATGCTTATGGAGCCCCTTGACTGGCAGAACTGCTATCACACACTTTTGAATCTCGTAAGGGACGGTTCAGTTTCAGAGGAGAGAATTGATGATGCAGTTTCAAGAATTCTTACTGTAAAGTTTGATTCAGGACTCTTTGAGGAAGAGATTAATTCAAAGAAAGAACAGGATCAGATGAAGCAGATCGGAAGTGATGAGCACAGAGCTGTTGCAAGAGAGGCAGTAAGCAAGTCCCTGACACTTTTAAAGAACGAGAAGATGAGCGATGGAAATACAGCAATTCAGGATCTTGCAGCTGCAAATAAGATTGCAGTCATGGGTGAGGCAGCAGATGATATCGGAACACAGTGCGGCGGATGGACTATCAGCTGGACAGGAAATAAAGGAAAGACAACAATCGGAACAACTATTCTTGAAGGCTTCAAGGAAGTTGCAAAGGATAAAGAGTTTGAATATGTGGATTCGGCAGAACATATTTCAGATGGAACACAGGCAGTAGTTATTGTCGCCGGCGAGGATCCATATTCAGAGACTCAGGGAGATTCTACAGGATTTGGCTTATTCCTTGATGATGAAGGAACAACTATGATTACTGAAGCAAAAGAGAAATTCGGCGACAGCATACCTATCGTAGTTATCCTTGTGACAGGAAGACCACTCACATTAAAGGACAACATCGACAACATCGACGCACTTATGAGTGCATGGCTTCCGGGCAGCGAATGTGCAGGAATTGCAGATGTACTGTTTGGAGACAAAGAGTTTTCAGGAAAGACACCTGTGACATGGCCTGTAACATCATTTGACATTTCAGACAAATTGACGGATGATAGTGTAGTACTGTTCAAATACGGAACAGGACTTAAGAAAGACGGAAGTGCTATCTGACATTTATAATGCATTTAGACAAAGGAAGGGGGAAAAAGAAATGATACAAATAACAAGTTTGGTAGATTTGATTTGGACAATTATAGGAATGTAAAATAATTAGTATGAGACAACGATTTTTTTAAGGCGGGGGCAAAAGCAGACATATAGAAAATAACAGGGCAGTTGTGTTAACAAAAATAAGGTTAATACAGCGGCCCTTTTGTTATCTCATGGCTGATGCACATTTCGCAGCAAGAACGCCAAGAGCGTTCTTGAATTCAAGTTTTCTTAAAATTTTTAACTACGTAATTCACTTTTTATAGCGAAATAAGACACGTTTTTTACGTTTTGTATATATACTAAATTGCTGTAATGATGGTATAATGGAAAATGTCAGTGTGCCGGGAGCAGTACGGAAGTACTGTTAAGACACGCAACGGCATGAAAAACTCATTTACAACCAGAGTGGTGAGCAGCAGGAACAGCGGGTATTCCTGAAATATAATTACTAGCAGAAAGGGAGGTTGACTTTGGTAAAAGAGATTATGGAAGAGATTAAAAAAGCCGAAACAGCAGGCGAACAATCTCTTGAAGATGCCAGATTCAAGGCAAAATACATGGTTGATAATGCAAAGGAAGAGTGCATTAAGTACAAAGAAACGGCCATTGCAAAGCAACAAAAAGATGCCGAATCCATGATGAAAAGAGCACAGGATGAAGGCACAAAATACGCTTCAAAAGTCGAAGACGAAGCAATCAAAGAAAAGCAGGATGTCATTAAGTTGGCAGAGAGCAAAGAGTCAGGAGCAATTAAGCTTGTAATTGATGAATTGATTCAGTAATTAGTTGCAGATTGATAATTTTTATTTTAGTAGAGAGGAGTGGGTTTGTATGGCAGTATTACAGATGAAGAAGATCTGTATATGCGCACTGAAAAAAGAGAGAAAACCTATTCTGGAACAGATTCAAAAAAATGGAGTTATGCAGGTTTGTCATATTGAAGATGACATTGATGAAGTTGATTTCGCAAAGATGGAAACCCATATAGCCCAATCAGCTTTTGAAAGAAATGCATCCGAGATTGAGAGAGCGCTTGAGATTCTTAATGAACATGAACCTGAGAAAAAGGGGATGTTTGATTCTTTCAAGGGCAAGCCGGTTCTGAGCGAGGAAGATTTTGCTGAGGTAGTGAAGAAGAGAGAGGAAGCTGCAAAGGTTGCAGATATTATTCTCAAGACACAAAAGGACCTTTTGGCAAAACAGACGGACATTAACAAACTCAATGGGCAGATAGAGGCGATAGATCCGTGGCTTAATATGGATGTGCCGGGACTTACAACCGGAACTCTCAGGACTTCGTACTTTTACGGTTATATTCAGGAATACTTAACTCAGGAAGAGTTGTATCAGAAGATAGAGGAGAATGGAACTTTCCCAGATGCATCTGATGCACGGATTTTCTACAGTGACCAAAAGACGAATATGACTTGCATTGCGGGATTCTGTATGAAAGGCGAAGAAGAAATCTTTGAGGCGGCATTACGCTCGATAGGATTTACAAAGCCGCCTATCATTATGAGAAGTGTTCCGGAAAAGAGTTTGGAGAAATGGCAGGCACGACTTGTCACATTTGCTGAAGAAAAAGCACAGTTAACAGACAAGATTAAATCATTCGAAGATAAGAGATATTTACTAAGGTGCTCGGCTGATTATTTCAGAGCCAGAGCAGACAAATATAAGATACTGGGTGATTTATATCAGTCAAAACATACATTTTTCATCACAGGATATGTTCCGGAGAAATTTGCTGAGAGTTTTGTTGATGAATTAGAGGCAAAATATCAGGTGGCAATAAGCACAATGGATGTGGGCGAAGATGAGGAAGCACCGGTATTACTGGAGAATAATAAGTTCTCAGAACCGGTGGAGGGAGTCGTTGATTCTTTTGGGTTGCCTAAAAAGAATGAGTTGGATCCTAGTGGTCTGATGGCTATTTCTTATTATGTCCTTTTTGGTGTTATGTTGTCGGATGCGGCCTACGGACTGATTATGTTTGGCGCATGTTTTGCATTGATAATGGCATTCCCTAAGATGGAAAAGGGACTTCGAAAGACCTTGAAGATGTTTATGTTCTGTGGCATTTCGACTACCTTCTGGGGTCTGATGTTTGGAGGCTTTTTCGGAGATGCCATACCGGTTATTTCAGAGTCATTCTTTGGTAAGCGGGTTGAGCTTCCACCGATATGGTTTAATCCACAGGATGAGCCGATGAGACTTCTTTTGGTTTCGTTATGCATAGGACTTGCACATATGCTTCTTGGATTAATGGTTAAAGCATATATGCTTATAAAGAAAAAGAAATATCTCGACTGCTTTTGCGATGTGGGATTTTGGATTATGTTATTGTTTGGACTTGTGATGTTGCTTGCATCATCTGATATGTTTAAAACTATCTTTTCAGCAGGAGTCACAGTTTCAGACATCGGGCTCAAGGTTATTATTGCAATAACTATTGTTGGAGCCTTGGGACTGCTTTTTACATCGGGAAGAAGGCAGAAGAACTGGGCACTTAGAATTGTTCTTGGATTGTACGAATTGTATGGAATCTCAGGATGGCTCAGTGATATATTATCATATTCGAGACTTTTGGCTCTTGGACTTGCAACAGGTGTTATCGCACAGGTCGTTAATCTTATGGGAGCTATGCCGGCTAAAAGCCTGGTGGGAGTACCGGTATTTATAATTGTGTTTATCATTGGACATACACTTAATATGGCAATCAATCTTCTTGGTGCCTATGTGCATACCAACAGATTAGAGTTTGTAGAGTATTTCGGTAAGTTCTATGAAGGCGGTGGGGAGAGTTTCAAACCATTTAAATTAAATAATAAGTACGTAGAAGTTGAATGATAAATTAGAGACTTCAAAAGAGACTTCATAAGAGGTTTCATAAGAGGTTTCATGAAAGATTTCATTGTGAAATATAAAGTTTGTATCAAATTGTAAGATATAGATAAGATACAAATATAGAACAAATAATAGAGCGAATATTCAGAAATGGATTTAAGCGAATATTCAGAAAAATATTAAAATAAATTTTTAGAAAAATTATTAAAGAAATGTACAAAATAATTTTTAGGAGGATTATATATTATGAGCGAATTAGGAATGTTTTTTGCGGTTTTTGGAATGGCACTTTGCGTGATTTTAGGAGGAATTGGATCGGCAGTTGGTGTTGGTCTTGCAGGACAGGCATCAGCAGGAGTAGTAACAGAGGATCCTGGTAAGTTTTCCAAGGTTTTGATTTTGCAGTTGCTTCCTTCAACACAGGGTATCTATGGTTTCCTTGTTGCAATTCTTGCAATGGCAAGATTTGGTGTGTTAGGTGGAGATCCTGTTACAACTACAAGAGATGGATTAATTGTATTTGCAGCTTGTCTTCCGGCAGCAATAACATGTCTTGTTTCAGGTATTCATCAGGGAAGAACAGCTGTAGCAAGTATTGGTCTTGTTTCAAAAAGACCTGAACAGTTTACAAAGTCAATTATATTCCCAGCCATGGTTGAAACATATGCGATCCTTGGTGTTTTGATTTCTATTCTTGCAGTGTTCACTATCAAGTTCTAATAAGTTGATAACACAAAAAGCAAATATATGAATACAACTATTCAGCCATGATTATCTAGCCGGTATGGCAGAATGACTGAATAGATCTATATGAATGGAGATTGATAAATGGGCGGATTAGAAGAAATAATTAAACAGATAGAGATTGAGTCTTCAAATGAAGCTAAAGAGATTATCAGTTCTGCAGAAAGAGATTGCAATAAGCTTAAGGCGGAAAACAAAAAAGAAGTCGATGCCCTTATTGAAGATAAGAAAATACAGGACAAAGCGGCTGCGGACCTTGCACTAGAGAAAATGAAATCAGGCGCGCAGGTTAAGAAAAAGCAGGATATTTTGAGACTCAAACAAAAAATAATAATAGAAATAATTGAAAAAGCTCATCAGCAGATGGTAGATAAGGATGTTGACAGTTATTTTGATATGCTGATTGAGATTGCAAAGAATAATGCTCATGAGGAAGCCGGCGAGATTGGACTGAATGCCAAAGATCTTGCAAGAGTTCCTTCGGATTTCCAGAAAAAACTGGACAAGGCGGGGCTCAACCTCAAAGTGGCAGATAAAGCCTTTGATATAGAAGATGGTATGGTTTTAAGTTACGGTGATATCGAAGAGAACTGTACGATTCAGGCTTTGATTAATTCCAAAAAGGAAATCCTTCAGGATAAAGTAAATAAATATATCTTTGGATAAGGAGGAAGACTATGTCAGATGCAGCTTATACCTATGCGGTGGCACGTGTTCGTGCAAAAGAAGTCTTTCTTCTGTCAGATGCAGATATCGAGCAGCTTATAGCACTTAAGACTGAGGAGAACTGTCTTGCTTTTCTCAGAGAAAAAGGCTGGGGAAGCGGTGACCACAAGGAGAGTGCAGATGAGATGTTGTCTGTGCAGCTTAGCAAGTCATGGACTGAGGTGAGAGAACTGGTTTCCGATAAGAGTATCTTTGATGTTCTTATAATTCCAAGAGAATACCACAATCTCAAAGCAGCTATAAAGCAGGTTATTGCAGATGAAAAGGCTGATAATGTCTACTACGAAGATACACAGTTTAAGCCGGAACAACTCAAAGCAATGGTTGAAAAGCGTAATTTTGATGAACTCCCAAAGGAGATGGCAGAGGCTGCTGATCTTGCAGTGGAGACATTGCTTCAGACCAGGGATGGTCAGATTTGTGACATTATAATCGACAAGGCGACATTAGAGGCAGTTAAAAAAATCGCAGAGATTACATCGTCACCATTTATAAAAAAATATGCTCTTGATATAGTGTCTGTCGCAAATATCAGAATTGCAGTCAGAAGTGCAAAGACAGGAAAGAGCAAAAGCTTTATGGAAAATGCTATGACTGAATGTGAAGGTCTTGATGTAAAGGCGCTTATCGAAGCGGCAGAAGCCGGTGTTGAGAAAGTATGTGATTATCTTGGCAATGTTGGAATGACAGAACTGGTTGAAGCTATTAAGACTTCACCTTCCGCATTTGAGAGATGGTGTGACAACAGGATAATGGACACTATTATAAGTCAGAAATACAACTCATTTTCGGAAGGACCGATTCTTGCATACATTATTGCAAGAGAAAATGAAATAAAGACTGTAAGAGTTATTTTGACAGGAAAAGCAAACGAATTAGACGATGACTTTATCAGGGAAAGGGTAAGGAAGATGTATGTATAAGATAGCAGTTATGGGCGACTATGACAGTATTTACGGATTTAGCGCTTTAGGTATGGATACATTTCCTTTGACCGAGGCAGAAGAGGCGGTAAGAACTTTGAGAAAACTTGCCAACAGTGAATATGGAATTGTCTATATTACAGAGAACCTTGCCGGAATGATTAGTCGTGAAATAGAAAAATACAGCGAGTCGTTATTGCCTGCAATCATTCTGATACCGGGTATTTTTGGAAATACCGGCGAGGGTATTAGGAATGTCAAGAAGAGCGTAGAGCAGGCAGTCGGAGCGGACATATTGTTCGCCGATAAATAGTCGATAAAAAATTTGTTTTTTATCGACGCGAAAATAATTATCGACGCGAAAGTGATTGGAGCCAAAGGCGAAATCACGAAAGCTAAGAGATAATTTATTGAATAAATATTGCTGTAATACCAAGAAGAGATAAGAATTAATTTTGAGGAGAAAAGTATGAGTACAGGAGTTATTAAGAAGGTTGCAGGACCTTTGGTAATAGCACAGGGTATGAGAGATGCCAATATGTTTGACGTTGTTAGAGTATCTGAAGAACGTCTTATTGGCGAGATTATTGAGATGCACGGTGACGAGGCATCTATTCAGGTTTACGAAGAGACATCCGGACTTGGTCCCGGTGGAGTAGTTGAGTCTACAGGAAGTCCTCTTTCAGTTGAACTTGGCCCTGGTTTGATTCAGAGTATTTATGACGGAATTCAGAGACCTCTTGATGATATCATGAAGGTTTCAGGAAACAGCCTTAAGAGAGGTGTTGAGGTTCCGTCACTTAAGAGAGATATAAAATGGGATTTTGTACCATGTGCAGAAGTTGGCGATAAAGTTGTTGCCGGCGATGTTATCGGTACAGTAAAAGAAACTGAGGTTGTTACTCAGAAGATTATGGTTCCTTTCGGAATTGAGGGAACTATCAAATCTATTAAGGAGGGAAGTTATACAGTTGAGGAGACTGTTGCCGTTGTAGAGACAAAGAATGGTGACAGGGAACTCACTCTTATGCAGAAGTGGCCTGTTCGTAAAGGAAGACCATACGCAAAGAAACTTCCACCTGAGAAACCACTTGTTACCGGACAGAGAGTTGTAGATACACTCTTCCCAATCGCAAGAGGTGGTGTTGCTTCAGTTCCGGGACCATTCGGTTCAGGAAAGACAGTTATCCAGCATCAGCTTGCAAAATGGGCAGAGGCAGATATCGTTGTTTACATCGGATGTGGTGAGCGTGGAAATGAGATGACAGACGTTCTTAATGAGTTCCCTGAACTTAAGGATCCAAAGACAGGACGTTCACTCATGGAGAGAACAGTTCTTATCGCAAATACATCCGACATGCCTGTTGCAGCCCGTGAGGCTTCTATTTACACAGGTATTACTATCGCAGAGTACTTCAGAGATATGGGATATTCCGTAGCGCTTATGGCCGACTCTACATCAAGATGGGCAGAGGCTCTTAGAGAAATGTCAGGACGTCTTGAGGAAATGCCCGGTGAAGAAGGTTACCCTGCATATCTTGGAAGTCGTCTTGCTCAGTTCTACGAGAGAGCCGGTGATGTTATTTCAATTGGTAGCGAGGGAAGAGAAGGTGCACTTTCAGTAATCGGTGCCGTTTCACCTCCCGGTGGTGATATTTCAGAACCTGTATCACAGGCTACACTTCGTATCGTAAAGGTATTCTGGGGACTTGACTCAGCACTTGCTTACAAGAGACATTTCCCTGCTATTAACTGGCTTACAAGTTATTCGTTGTACACAGATAACATTTCAGGATGGTTTGAAAAAGAAGTTTCAAGCGAGTGGATGGAACTCAGACAGAGACTTATGTCTCTTCTTCAGGATGAGGCAGAACTTGAAGAAATCGTTAAGATGGTAGGTATGGACGCACTTTCTGCTCCTGACCGTCTCAAGATGGAAGCTGCAAGATCAATCAGAGAAGATTTCCTTCACCAGAATTCATTCCATGAGATTGATACTTACACATCAGTTAAGAAACAGTACCTTATGATGAAGCTTGTTATCGGATTCTATGATAAGGCTGCGGAAGCACTTAAGGATGGCGCTTCAATCGACAAACTTATCAATCTTCCTGTCCGCGAACACATCGGACGTTACAAATACACAGAGGAAGCAAATATCGATGCAAGATATGATGAGGTTGTAAAGGAACTTGACAAGGAAATACTCACAGCTTTCGAAAAGGAGGATTTCTAAATTATGGCAAAAGAATATAGAACTATACAGGAAGTTGCAGGTCCTTTGATGCTCGTCAAAGGAGTTGAAAATGTTAAATATGACGAACTTGGGGAAATCGAACTTGCAAGCGGTGAGGTTAGAAGATGTAAGGTTCTTGAGATTGACGGTGAAAATGCACTGGTTCAGCTTTTCGAGAATTCAACAGGTATCAACCTTTCAAACAGTAAGGTAAGATTTCTTGGAAGAAGTATGGAGCTTGGTGTATCTGCGGATATGTTAGGTCGAGTTTTTGACGGACTTGGTAATCCAATCGATGACGGTCCTGACATTCTTCCGGTTGAGAGAAGAGATATCAACGGTGTTCCAATGAACCCTGCAGCAAGAAACTATCCTTCAGAGTTTATTCAGACAGGTGTTTCTGCTATCGACGGTTTGAACACACTTGTTAGAGGACAGAAACTTCCAATTTTCTCAGCTTCAGGTCTTCCACATGCACAGCTTGCAGCTCAGATTGCAAGACAGGCAAAAGTTAGAGGAAAAGACGAGCAGTTCGCCGTTGTCTTCGCAGCGATGGGTATCACATTCGAGGAATCAAATTACTTCATCGACAGTTTCAAGGAGACAGGAGCGATTGACAGAACTGTATTATTTATAAATCTTGCAAATGACCCAGCGGTAGAGCGTATCGCTACACCACGTATGGCACTTACAGCTGCAGAGTACCTCGCTTTTGAAGAGGGAATGCACGTACTTGTAATTCTTACAGATATTACAAACTACGCTGATGCTCTTCGTGAAGTATCAGCAGCAAGAAAGGAAGTTCCGGGACGTAGAGGTTATCCGGGATACATGTACACTGACCTTGCAACAATGTATGAACGTGCAGGTCGTCAGAGAGGAAAAGAAGGTAGTGTTACTATGATTCCTATCCTCACAATGCCTGAAGATGACAAGACACATCCAATTCCTGACCTTACAGGATACATCACAGAGGGACAGATTATTTTGAGCCGTGAACTTTTCAGAAAGGGTGTTACACCGCCAATCGATGTACTTCCTTCACTTTCACGTCTTAAAGACAAGGGTATCGGCGAAGGCAAGACTAGAGCGGATCATTCGAATGTAATGAACCAGTTGTTTTCAGCATATGCCCGTGGTAAAGAGGCCAAGGAACTTATGGTAATCCTCGGTGAGGCAGCGCTTTCAGAAATCGACAGAATCTACGCAAAATTCGCTGAAGAATTTGAGAAGAGATATGTTTCACAGGGATACCTTGCAGACCGTTCAATCGAAGAGACATTAAAGATTGGATGGGAGTTGCTTTCAATTTTGCCTAGAACAGAACTTAAGCGTATCGACGACAAGTATCTGGATATGTACTATTTAAACGATTAAAATGTGAAGCAATTATAAGCGTGAACGCTAAACACTTTGTTAGCGAAAGTGACTATGAATTGCGTGGGTGAATTGGAGGTGAACTTATGGCGAGAACTCAGGTGAATCCGACACGTATGGAACTGACGAAGCAGAAAAAGAAACTTGTATCTGCGGTCAGAGGCCATAAGTTGTTGAAGGATAAACGAGATGAGTTGATGAGACAGTTCCTTGAACTTGTCAGAGAGAACATGGAACTTAGAGAGAAAGTTGAGGCGGCAATTAAAGCGGCAAATGTCAATTTTGTAATTGCAAGAGCCGGCATGTCACAGCAGACTCTCACAACTGCGTTAATGGCTTCAAAACAGAAACTTGATTTGTTCTGTGACAGCAAGAACGTAATGAGTGTTGAGATTCCGCAGTTTACTGTCAAAACAAAAACTGCAGACGAGAATGACATATACTCATACGGATTTGCATTTACAACAGGAGATCTTGATGATGCTGTAAAATCATTGGCCGACGTTCAGCAGGACATGCTCAGACTTGCTGAAGTTGAAAAAGCCTGCCAGCGAATGTCCATCGAGATAGAAAAGACGCGAAGAAGAGTAAATGCTCTTGAGCACGTGCTTATACCTGAAGCGCAGGCAAATATCAAATACATTACAATGAAATTAGATGAAAACGAACGAAGCACTCAGAGTAGACTTATGAAAGTAAAAGACATGATGCTAGAGGAAGCTCATCATTATAATGATAAGTAAAGAATAATAAAAAATAATGACCATTTCATATTAGAGTTAAAGGCTAATGATGTGAAATGGTCATTGTGGTAGAAGTAAAAACATAAAATAATCATATTTATATGTTATATGAAATATGACTATCTCGGTTTGCATACCGCGCAAACCTGAAGTTTGCTGATAGGTCGGTACGCTGAGAAAAAGCAAGTTAAAGAAGCTGACCGCGCAAACCTGAAGGTTGCTGAAAAGTCGGTACGCACAAGAACAGCAAGAAAATAAAAGTAGAAGAAATAATAAGAAAGTGAGCATTATAATGGATTTTAGCAGTAGTAACTCAAATAGTGCCAGCAGAAGTGCTAACACAAGTAGCAGCAGCGCCAGCACTAGCGCAAATATCAGCGCCAACGCAAGAAGCACCAGCGCCAATGCTGATTCAAGTAATAACAATAGCAATTCCAACGGCGCAAACAACAGCATTAGCGATGGCAAATCAGGTGGCAGAAACAGTTTTGCATCGTCTATAGGTTTTATTATGGCGGCAGCAGGTAGTGCAGTCGGACTTGGAAATATTTGGAGATTCCCGTATCTCGCAGCAAAAGACGGAGGCGGATTGTTCCTGGTTATATATATAATTTTGACGTTGACATTTGGTTTTACATTGCTTACAACTGAGATTTCAATAGGTAGAAGAACTGCACAGGGACCTCTCACTGCCTACGGTAAAGTGAAGAAAGGCTGGGGATTTCTCGGCGGACTTGCTTGGATTGTTCCTGTTCTTATTCTTCCGTACTACTGTGCAATCGGTGGTTGGGTGCTAAAGTATTTTATGGTTTTCGTCTTTGGAAAGGCTGAAATGGCAGCCAGTGACAATTTTTTCGGCGATTATATAACAAGCGTAAATGAACCAATTATTTGGTTTGTCGTTTTCCTTGCAGCCACATCATTTGTAGTTCTCAGAGGAGTAAATAAGGGAATTGAGGAACTAAGCAAGATTCTCATGCCAATCCTTCTTGTATTGATACTTGGAATATCACTGTTCGCTCTTACACTAAAAAATGGAGATGTAACCGGTCTTGATGGATTAAAAGTATATGTTGTCCCTGATTTGACAGGGCTTACGCTGGCTAAATTTGTACAGGTACTTATGGATGCCATGGGACAGTTGTTCTTTTCAATCAGTGTTGCCATGGGTATCATGGTCGCTTACGGTTCCTATGCCAAAAAAGACGCTGATCTTATGAGCTCAATTAATCAGATTGAGCTATTTGATATGATAGTTGCGATGTTAGCAGGCCTTATGATTGTTCCGGCGGTATTTGTGTTCTCAGGAAGAGAAGGAATGACGGCAGGTCCCGGACTGATGTTCCAGTCACTTCCAAAGGTATTTGTCAAAATGGGAAATGCTGGATCAGTTGTAGGAATTATATTCTTCCTTACAGTAATATTTGCTGCATTGACATCGTCAGTATCGATTATGGAAGCTATTGTATCAGGACTTATGGATAAGTTTAAATTGAGAAGAAGAATCAGTGCAAGTTTGACAACGTTGTATGCATTGTTCCTTGGAGTTGTTGTTTGTCTTGGATACAACAAGTTATATGTCGAAGTAAATCTTCCAAACGGCACAAAAGGACAGATACTTGATATTCTTGATTTCATAAGTAATAGTTGGTTTATGCCACTTGTCGCATTGTTGACATGTATTTTGATAGGCTGGGTTGCACAACCTTCATACGTTATTGAAGAAGTTGAGCAGGAAAAGCACAAGTTTAGCAGAAAGCTACTTTACATTGTGATGATAAAGTTTGTTGCACCAATTCTTTTATTTGTACTGTTGTTACAGTCATTTGGAATTGTAAAATTGTAGGACAATAAAGGAATTTTGATATATTCCAAATTATTTATAGAACTTTGTTAACTGCTATTTTGAGTAAAGGGATTAATTCATATCTGAAATCAAAAAAATCTTTGGTTTTCCAAAGAGTTTTTTGTATAATAAAGATAGGAAATATCAGGGAATAATAGGTTGGATAAATAAAAAAGTAGGAGCTTTTACTGGGATGAAAAAATTAATTATTTATACGTCAGCGACCGGCTATACAAAGAGATATGCAGAATGGCTGGCTGATAGAATTGGGGCAGACGTATTAGTCCTGGAAGATGCATCAAAAGAATCCAACAGATGAAGTGAAAGAAATATTAATACTAAAAAGAGGTGATGTTTATGAACGGGTATATGCAGGCTGCAGATAATTTGGCAAAGGATAATCTGGTGACAAACGCAGGTGGACCTTTTGGTGCGGTTATAGTAAAGGATGGAAAAGTTGTAGGGCGAGGTTCGAATCACGTTTTGATGAACAATGATCCGACAGCTCATGCGGAGGTTATGGCTATAAGAGATGCATGTCATAATCTGTCAACGTATAATCTTGCCGATTGCGAACTCTACACATCATGCTTTCCATGCCCTATGTGCATGTCAGCAATAATATGGGCAAATATTAAAAAGGTTTATTACGGCAACACAAAAGAAGACGCGGCCAATATAGGCTTTAGAGATGATTTTATCTATAGTTATCTTCAAAAGATAGTTTCAAATGAATCTGATGAGGATACGTTGCAGCTAGTGGGTATGGACAGGGATATGACAATTGAGACATTTAAATCTTTTGCAAATAAAGAAGATAAAACAATCTACTGATTTATCGGAAATTGTCAGATTAAGTTATGAAAAAAGGTCTAATAAATTGCTAAATAAACTCAATTGAATTTTGAGTAGGAAAACGAGATGAAAAATATGAATAATGATGTTTACATTATTTCGTTAAAGATAACAGGAGAGAAAAAATGGCAAAAAGTAAAAATGGTAAAAAGAAGAACAATAAAAAAGTAAATGCAAACAACAGACGACAGGAACAGAATATCAAGAAGAATATCAATAAAGGAATAGCGGATGCAAATAAGAAAAGTGCAGGAACAAAAGCACCTGTAGAAACAAAAGCGACAAAACAACCAGAAGCAAAAGCAACAAAAAACACAGCGACAAACGAAACTAATATTTTGAATACAATATCAAAACAAACAGGAAAGTCAATTAGGGGATTATCGAAGGCAGCAAAGACTCAAATTAGCAAATTGACCGGACAGGATAATAAAAATACAGTTCCTTTATTGCTGGCTGTTGTCGTAGGAATTTTATCTTTTAGTGTTGTTGCATCTACGATTTTTTCGGTGAAGACATATAAGGCTGTTTCATATATGGCCCAGAAGCAGATTGATGAAGAAAATGCCAAGATTATTACGAAAGAAAATGGTGTTATAATATCTGAGAGATACGAGATAAAAGATACATCAGATATATCAAATGCTTATTTAACCGGAGATACAAAAGGTCTTGATAAGAAGCAAAAGGAAGCAATGAATCTTGCAGCAGACATAATCAATTCAGTGACAGATGAGAAGATGTCTGATTATGAAAAGGAAAAGGCTATATATGACTGGATGTGTGAAAATATCGGAGAGGACAAGGGTATGCTTACTGTTATTCCAACCAGTAGCAAAGATAGCGACAACCCTTACGGAACATTGAAATTCAGACAGGCAGTATGCGTCGGATATGCCACAACTTTCAGACTGTTTATGAATATGATGGGAATTGATTGTATGGTTGTTCATAATACCGATTTGTTCCATTCATGGAATTTGGTCAAACTGGACGGGCACTGGTATCACACAGATGTTTATACTGACAGCGAGACAGGAGATTACAGTCATTTCAATATGTCTGATTCAATGCGTTGCGCAGATTTGGAATGGGATACAGGTTATTTCCCTGCGGCAGATTCCCTTAAATACAACATGGCTTACAGGAATATGGAAGAGGTGGAAAATGTATACGAAATGCCAGACATTATCAGAAAGGAAATGAATGATGGCATAACATCATTTTGCATTAGATATAAAGGCAAGGTTGACAATGAGGTAGATGGAATTATCAGAGCAATGATAACAAGTCTTGATGACGCGTTGATATCAGGTAATCTGGAAGATTTGCCTTACTCGTTCAATACATACTCGTGGATCAGAGATGAAGAAACCGGAGGTTATCTGTACTGGATTACGCTGAATAAGAACAGCGTCGATGGCATTGCAAATCTCACAGACAAACAAAAGAAGGAACTTCAAAAGGCAGTTGACAAGGCCTTTGGTGATAAGCTTTCGGTATACATTAGTGACGAAATATCTGAAGAAGTGCCGGAAGGTGATATGGATGGCAACAACGGCAATGAAAATCAGAATGATCTCATTGGCGATTATAATCAGAACGACACTCAGAGTGACGGACAGTCTGGAGATGATTATTACGCAAATTAAAATTAGATTCAAAAAAGTATAATCTAATTAAAAGATTGAATTATTGATTATAATAAATGAATACAAATGGTGAATATAACCATATAGGAGCATTATAGATGAAGAACAGATTGATTATTATAATAACAATGTGTGTGGCAGTGATGATGTGCCTTTCAGCCTGCAACAAGAAGAGCAGTGGCGTAGATGTTGATATGAATAAAATGAGAGAGCAGATGCTTGCCGCTGACGAATCGCTCCCTGAAATGACCGTTGTAAGCAGTGGAGATGAAGATGCTAAGGAATCATTTCCATACCTTTCAAAAATAGACTATGACAAAGTAGCAGATTATTTTCTGACTTTTTCAGCGGAGGGAAAAGCCGATGAAATAGCAGTTATTGAACTGAAGTCAAAGTCAGATATGGCAGAGGCAAAGGCGAGTTTGGAGGAACATCTGAAGAAACGTCACAACACGTATGAGCAGTATGAGCCTGAGGAAGTCCCAAGGGTGGATGCTGCAAAGATAGTTGTAAAGGAACAATACATTGCACTGATTATCTGTGACAATGATGATAATGTTAAGAGTGCTTTTTTGAAAATGTTTGAAAACTGACGAGCATTTAGTGTCAGGAAAAATTTGCTCAAACCAGTTTGAGTAAATAACAGGATTAAATATTATCGTGGAAAAATAAATGAAAGTGCCTGCTTCATTCAAGACTCGCTCGCGAGATTTTGGGTGCATATCACAGAAAGCGGGCACTTTTTTGTATGATTAGACTACCGGTTTTATCTCAGCCGGATAAGATAACCACTTCTATAAGCGGTAAGTAAAAACTTGTCTCAGTTAAAAATGCAGTAAAAAATAATCAGAAAAAAATTTTGGAAAGTGTAACATTTTGTAAAAATGCAGGGTTTATATATATGAGACATAAATCAAGAGAGCTCACTGCGGATTGCACGTCAGCCATGAGAAGAAATATGTCTGTACGGAAGAAAGGATAAAAATGATAGCGCTATATTTATCTTTAATTGATGGGGAAGAGGAAAAAAGTAAATTTGAAAAGTTGTATTACAAGTATCGAAATTTGCTGTATTACATAGCTAACCAAATGTTAAACAGTGAACATGATGCAGAAGATGCTGTTCAGGAAACTCTAATTAGAATTGCAAAGAACATGGATAAAATTGGAGACGTGGAAAGCACTGAGACCAAGAATTTTGTGGCAATAATAGTGAAGAGAGAAGCATGCAGAATTGCAGACAAAAATAGCAAATTCACTGTTGTCAGTGATGAAGCATTGGAAAATGTCAGCGACAATAGTTCGGCGAATATAGTGAATGATGTTGTGAAAATGATTGATATGTTGCCGGGAGAAATGTCATCCCTGATGCAGTTAAAGTATGTGTTTGGCTATTCAGGAAAGGAAATTTCCGAGATAACAGGACTCACCGAGGGAAATGTCAGACAGAAACTTTTCAGAGCAAAAAAGATGTTGGAAAAAATGATGGAGGAGTGATGAAATGGAGCTTGAAGAGAAAATTATTGAAGAAGCAGTTTTGCGTTATAACTCCATTTATATGGAGCACATTCCTGAAAATGTCAAAGGGCACATTTTTTCTGAACCTTTTGAGAAAAAAGTGAAAAAACTTATTAAGTGGAATAATCATTATGGAAAACGTATTTGGATGGGGCAGCTTACGATGGTTGCAAGTAGAGTTGCGATTGCAGCGTGTTTAATTGTGATTCTTGGTACACCAATATATCTGGGAATTTTAGGACCAAAGATTGGATCGCTGTTCGAAAAAGTTAATGGGACATTACCGGATGATGATTCTAATCCTTGGGATGATTATACCTCGCCTAAAAGACCAAATACTATTATCATGCCAAAATACAAACTTGCTGTACCGGATGGCTATAAAGAAGGACCGATGGAAATTATAAAAGATGATTACTATTTATGGATCCAGAAATTTGAATCAGAGGATTCAAAAGTTACTTTCAAGCAGGACTTACTGACAAAATATGAGCCTGAGGAAATGGAACCAATAGAGATAGTAGAAAAAGAGGTGGCAGGACGAAAGATTGTGATAACAACATACGAGGATAAAGTTATCGCTGAATATAAAGGAGATAACTATTACATGGATATCATAATTGAAGGTAAGGATGCGACAGTTGAGATGGCTGAAAAATTTGCGGAAAATATAACGGACAGATAATTATCAGCCAATTCAATAGCTGAAGAAAATGGAGGCGAGTAAAAATGAAAAAAATAATCGGAATTATTTGTATGGCGCTGGCTTTGACAATAGGTGTCATTTCAGTTAGGGAAATAACAACAGAATACAAGTACAATATTAATGCAAAATCGAGAGTTGAAGACACAGAGTATGCTGAGGCAAATATAAAGAGAGCAACAGAACTTGTTGATTTGTTTGAGTCTAATGGCAATGTTCTTGTCAGTCCGATATCATTAAATTGTGTTCTTGGAATGGTAGCAAACAGTTCAGATGAAAATGTGAAAAAGGAAGTGAGTGATTATTTAGGCATAAATGTTGATGAATATAATGAGTATGTAAATGCATTGATAAAATCAGCAAAAGCTAAAGGAGTTTTAAATATTGCAAATAGCGTATGGTATGACAACGAATATAAACTGAACGGAAGTTTTAGCAAAAACGCTAAAAAATATTATGATGCAAAAGTGTATAAGGAGCCTATGAATTCATCGACAGTTAAAAAGATAAATAGATGGGCATACAAACACACTCACAGATTGATTAAACAGGTGGTTGATAGTCCTCCTGAGTATGTTGCAATATTTAACGCAACAGCCTTTGATGGCAAATGGACAAAGAAATTTAAGAAGTCTGATACAGAAACTGAAGATTTTACATTGGCAGACGGTTCAATAAAACAGGTTTCAATGTTGAATTCAGAAGAATCTATTTATTACGAAAATAGATACGCTCAAGGATTTGAAAAAACATATGGCAAAAAAAGGGAATACTCATTTATTGCAATTCTTCCAAAAGAAGAAGGGGAGTTCAAATTAGCAGATCTGGATATCAGCTCATTTATGGCATCAAGGCGTGAGGTTGATGATTTATCAATAAAACTTCCAAAATTTGAATACGAATGGAAATCAGATGATTTAAGAGTAAATTCAAAGACATTGGATAATGTTCTTGATGAACTGAATCTTTCCAGCGTAAAGACGTGTAAAATGCTTGAGAATTGTCCGGCTGAAGAAATGGGAACATTCTTTCAAAAGACCAAAATTACTCTTGATGAAAGTGGAACCAGGGCAGTGGCAGTTACATGCTTTAAAAAAGTAAGCGCAGTACTTGATGATTATGAAAAAACGGTATACCTTGACAGGCCTTTTGCTTATATGATTAAAGATAATATATCAGGAGAAATATTATTTATTGGAAAGTATGTTAATCCTGAAGAATGATGTCAAAATTTTTGAAAAAACTTGAAAATTGAATATTAGTAATTTATCCAACAGTTTTTTATGGAGGATGAATAATATGCAAAGAAATTGGTATGATTAGTTTGTGAATAAGAGAAAATTATATAAATATATGAATTTGGGTTAAATTACATATAAATTTGGTATAAATCCGGTTGAATTACGGATATGGACTTTAAAAATAAAAATAAAAAATTAATAATCTAAACTTAGCAATTAAAAAAATTAAGAAATCAGAAAAAAACTTGACAGCAGATTTTTTTGTGGCTATAATTCACGACATAAGACAAAGGCGTCTTGGAGAATGAACCTCCAGGGCGCCTTTTCTGCGCTATCGCGATTATAAATAATCGCTGTCGCAGTCGATAACTTATTTTGTAAGTTATCTCATGGCTTGCACATTATTAAGTAGAAGTCGACCTGCTTAATATGTTGCAGTCTGAAAAGGAAAGGAGAATATGTTATGAACAAACAAAACGTACCTGAAATGTTTGGAGCTCTTGTATTTGATGACAGAGTAATGAGAGCAAGATTATCAGAGGATATTTATAATTCACTTAGAAAGACTATAGATGAAAATACCAGATTAGATGATAAGGTAGCAGATGCAGTTGCTACAGAGATGAAGAAGTGGGCAGTTGAAAACGGAGCTACACATTATACACATTGGTTCCAGCCACTTACAGGAATCACAGCTGAAAAGCATGACAGTTTTATCACACCTTCACCTGACGGAGGAATCATTATGGAATTCTCAGGTAAGGAGCTGATCAAGGGTGAGCCTGATGCTTCATCATTCCCTTCAGGAGGACTTAGAGCAACATTTGAGGCACGTGGTTATACAGCTTGGGATCCTACATCATATGCATTTATCAAGGATCACACACTTTGCATTCCAACAGCATTCTGTTCATACTCAGGAGATGCTCTTGATAAGAAGACACCACTCTTAAGATCAATGCAGGCACTTGACCGTCAGGCAAAGAGAGTATTAAAATTATTTGGAAATGACGTTAAATACGTTAGAACAAGCGTAGGTCCTGAACAGGAATACTTCTTAGTAGATAAGGAAATGTTCGAAAAGAGACCTGACCTTGTATATACAGGAAGAACACTTTTCGGAGCAATGCCTCCAAAAGGACAGGAACTTGATGATCACTACTTTGGTGTAATCAAACCAAGAGTAAATGCATTTATGGAAGAATTAAATGAAGAACTCTGGAAACTTGGAATCCTTGCAAAGACAGAGCACAACGAAGTTGCACCTGCTCAGCATGAACTTGCACCGATCTTCTCAACAACTAATGTGGCTACAGATAACAACCAGCTTACAATGGAGATTATGCAGAAGGTTGCAAGAAAGCATGGTATGGTTTGTCTTCTTCACGAAAAACCATTCGCAGGAGTTAACGGATCAGGAAAGCATAACAACTGGTCAATGGCAACAGACACAGGAGCAAACCTTCTTTCACCTGGTGATACACCAAGCGAGAATGCACAGTTCTTACTTATGCTTTGTGCAGTAATCAAGGCTGTTGATGAGTATCAGGATTTACTTCGTCTTTCAGTTGCTACAGCAGGAAATGACCACAGACTTGGTGCTAATGAGGCGCCTCCTGCAATCATTTCAATCTTCCTTGGAGATGAGCTTACAGCAATTCTTGATTCAATCAAGAATGACACGCCTTATGAAGGAACAGAGAAAGTAATTATGAAACTTGGAGTACATTCACTTCCAAGATTCTCTAGAGATACAACTGACAGAAACCGTACATCACCATTTGCATTTACAGGAAACAAATTCGAGTTCAGATCTCTTGGTTCTGCAAACAGTATTGCTTGCTGTAATATCATGTTAAATGCAGCAGTTGCAGAGAGTTTACAGCAGTTCGCTGACAGACTTGAAGGAGCAGCTGATTTTGAAAATGAACTTCATGAACTTATCAAAGAGACAATCAAAGCTCATGAGAGAATCATCTTCAACGGTAACGGATACGGTGAAGAGTGGATTGAGGAAGCTACAAAGGTTAGAGGACTCTCAAATCTCAAGACAACAGCTGATGCTATGCCACACTTATTAGATAAGAAGAACATGGATATGCTTATCGCTCACAAAGTATTTACAGAGTCAGAACTTCATTCAAGATGTGAAATTATGTTAGAGAATTATTGTAAGACAATCAACATTGAAGGACATACAATGGTTGATATGGTAAGAAAGAATTATCTTGCAGCAATTGAAGGATATCTTTACAGCCTTGCAAAGACAACATCTCTTATGAAGTCAGTGAGTGCAAATGTAAAATGCAATTACGAAATTACTACAATGGAAAGACTTTCAGAACTTACAGATTCCATTAATGAAGCAACGACAGTTTTGGAAGAGAAGCTTGCAAGTCTTGTAAATTATGACAACATTATCAAGACATCAGAAGCAATGAGAGATGAGATTCTTCCTGCAATGGAGAACTTAAGAAAATATGTTGACGAAGCAGAAATGCTTACATCTGAAAGATACTGGCCATTCCCAAGTTATGGTAAGTTATTGTTCAGCGTATATTAATAATCATATTTATAGTTATTGTTTTTAAATATGATATCGAGAAGGCTGGCAGCGTTTCTTTATAATAAACGCCTGATTTGTTAGCCTCGATATAAATACCAATTTTCAAAAGGGTTGGTTCTTAAATGCCAACCCTGACAGAAAATAACAGGTCATCCCACAAAGGCGTGGAGGTTTCAGAGGATTAAATCTGATGAAATGAAAAGCCATGTGGGGTGACCTTTTATTATATCAGCAAAGGCGTAATCGCTGAGAAGAAACAATGTGGATTCGAAGTGTTATCGACCTTATAAAATGAAAGGAGAAATGGGATATGACAGAGGAAATAATGAATGCAGTTAGCGGTGAGGTATTCGCCGTATGGTTTTTAATCGGAGCTGCTCTTGTATTTTGGATGCAGGCAGGATTTGCCATGGTTGAGGCAGGTTTTTCAAGGGCAAAGAATGCAGGTAATATTCTTATGAAAAATCTTATGGATTTTTGTATAGGATGTGCAATGTTTATCACAATCGGATTTGGATTGTTACTTGGAGAGGATTTGTTTGGTTTCATAGGAAAACCGGGATTTGACATTATTACAAATTATCAGAACTTTGACTGGTCAAATTTTGTGTTCAACTTAGTTTTCTGTGCAACAACAGCAACAATCGTTTCAGGAGCAATGGCTGAGAGAACAAAATTCTTAAGCTATTGCGTATATTCAGGAATTATCTCAGGACTTGTTTATCCTGTTGAGGCTCACTGGATCTGGGGTGGAGGATTCCTCTCACAGATGGGATTCCATGATTTTGCAGGTTCATGTGCAATTCACATGGTAGGTGGTATCGCAGCTATTATCGGAGCTAAGATGGTAGGTGCAAGAATTGGAAAATTTGATAAAGATGAGAGTGGAAAAATTACAAAAGTTAATGCGATTCCGGGACACAATATCGTAATCGGATGTTTAGGTGTATTCATCCTCTGGTTTGGATGGTACGGATTCAACGGTGCTGCATGTACTTCAACTGATCAGCTTGCATCAGTATTTGTTACAACAACAATTGCACCATCAATTGCAACAGTAGTATGTATGATTTTTACTTGGATTAAATATGGTAAGCCTGATGTATCAATGTGTTTGAACGCATCTCTTGCAGGACTTGTTGCTATCACAGCTCCTTGTGATGTAACAGATGCCTTTGGTGCAATCGTAATCGGAGCAGTTGCAGGACTTTTGGTTTGCTTTGGTGTATGGCTTCTTGATTACAAACTTCATATTGACGACCCTGTAGGTGCAGTTGCCGTACATATGATGAACGGTATCTGGGGAACAATAGCAGTTGGTTTGTTTGCAACTACTAGTGCACCTGGAAATGATGAGTTAAAAGGTTTATTCTACGGCGGTGGATTTAAATTATTATCAATTCAGCTTATTGGTTTTGTTTCAGTAGCAGCATGGACAATTGTAACAATGGTAATTGTATTCTCAGTTATCAAAGCAATCTTTGGACTTAGAGTTGAAGAGGATGAAGAGATTGAAGGTCTTGATGTAAAAGAGCACGGTCTTACATCTGCTTACGCAGGATTCTCAATTGTTGATATTACAGAGTCTGCAATGTTTGCAAATGAAAACACAAAACTTGGTGTTGATGAATATGAAAATGCAAGTGAGGCTATGAAGAAAGCTTCAGTAAAAGTTGAAAACAATGTAACTCCTCTTCAGGGAACAACTCTCGATACTGGTATTTACAAAGTTGTTATTATTACAAAATTATCCAGATATGACAAGATTAAGAGAGCTCTCAACAACTTAGGTGTTACAGGTATTACAGTAACTCAGGTCAGCGGTTGTGGTATCCAGAAAGGTGCCGGTCAGATGTACCGTGGAGTTGAGATGGACCTTACACTTTTACCGAAAATTAAATTGGAGGTTGTTGTCAGCGACATCCCTGTCGACAGCGTTATTGAGACAGCTAAGAAAACACTTTACACAGGAAAAATCGGTGATGGTAAAATCTTTGTTTACCCAGTAAGCCGTGTTGTTAAAATCAGAACAGGCGAAGAAAACGAAGAGGCATTACAGGATGTTGAGTAAATTGCATGATATATGGTAATTGCATGGTATATGGTAATTGCATGGTATATGGTAATTACATGAAACAGAGTAATTAGAGCAAATAATTAATTTATATGCCTATTGAAAAAGGCATTACCTAACTGATATTAATAATTGAAAAATTATTGATATAAATCTTTATACGTATGACAAATGTTTCTCAAAAGAAACCAAGGCACTTTGGGTATTGTACTCAAAGTGCCTATTTGTTTGTTCCGGCCCTACATAGTTATAGTAATCTGTCTTTTGGCTTGTCCCATCTATCTTTTTTGCTTATATAAAGAGAGAAATGTACAAGCTGGTTGAGGACAGTTGATGATTGTAATATAATAAAAAAAGATAATAAGTAGTGAATATTCAACAATTTTTTTGAAAGAAAAACCAGACTAATGAGGAGATAACAGAGAGTGAGTGTTAACACCAATGAAATAGTAGACGAACTAAAGTGGCTAGGCAAATACATAGTCAAATATATCCATGCAATTCTTCTATATTGTGCAATCGGTATTATAGGAACTGTTATGGGACTTGCAGGCAGTGTCATGACAAAAAAACTGATAGATATAGTGACGGGATTTGACGAAAGCAGAATTGCTGTTGTTCTTTCCATGATGATTGGATTGGGAGTAGGTAATATAGTTTTCAATTCCATAACAGGAAGAATTTCTGCAAAAGTAAATACTAAAATACAAAATGAAATGCAGAGTGAAGTATATGATAAAATATTGGAAGCTGACTGGGAAACGCTGAATGAACTCAGAAGTGGAGATTTGCTGAACAGATTGACTACAGATGTGGGAACAGTTTCAGGATATATAATAGGATGGATTCCTAATTTTATAACAAAGTTGGTGCAGTTTGCGGGTTCTTTTCTGATTATTGCATACTATGATCCAATGATGGCATTAATTGCAGTAGCAACTACTCCTGTTTCAATGATACTTTCTAAGATTTTGTTGAGGCGTATGAGAGAGTATAGCAAGAAAATACGTATTGCCAGCAGTGATTTGATGTCATTTCAGGAGGATTCTTTTCAACATATTGGCATTATCAAGGCATTTGGTGTGGTTGATACATTTCAGGATAGTATGAAAACTATTCAAAAGAATTATAGAGATTTGGTACTTGAATACAATATGATTAGTATTTTTGCCACAGGTATTTTGTCATTTGTAGGAATGCTTGTTTCTTACGCATGTCTTGGTTGGGCGGTGTATCGTCTGTGGAGTGGAGTTATTATATTTGGAACTATGACTTTGTTTCTTCAGTTGTCTTCTAATCTTACAGTTTCTCTGTCAGCATTGATTGCGATGATTCCACAGGTGATTTCGGCTACCACATGCGCAGGACGAATCATGGCATTGATGGATTTGCCTTATGAATATCGTATGCATGCTTCAGGGGATGGTATTAGTGAAAAAATAGTAAAGGGTGGATTGGATGTCTGCCTTGAAAATATCTATTTTACATACAAGAACGGATATAAGGTGTTGGAAGATATTCATCTTGAGGCAAATGTAGGAGAGATGGTGGCAATAGTTGGACCGTCAGGAGAGGGGAAGACGACTATTCTTAGAATTCTTTTGGGCTTAGTTAAACCATCAAAGGGCAAAGTAGTGGTGAGAGAACAAGATGGAGAAGAAAAGGAAGTGTCTCCGGCAACCAGATTATGCTTTTCTTATGTTCCACAAGAGCCGTCCATGTTTGCGGGGACTATTGCAGATAATTTAAAAATTGCAAATACTGATGCGACGGAGACAGAAATGATAACGGCATTGAAAATGGCATGTGCGTGGGAGTTTGTAGAACGTTTACCACAGGGAATTTATACAGATTTAAAAGAGAGAGGTGGCGGACTCTCATCCGGTCAGATGCAAAGAATTGCCATTGCCAGGGCACTGCTTAGATCTGCACCTGTTATTTTACTTGATGAAGCCACTTCAGCACTTGATGTGGATATTGAAAAAAGAGTTTTGTCAAATATATTGAATAATATACACGACAAGACATGTATTGTGACTACTCACAGACCTAGTGTTCTTCGTATGTGCAGCAGAGTATATCGCATGAATAACAGGAGCTTGGAGTGTCTTGCCAAAGACCAGGTAAGTCAGTTAGAAAGAGATTACAGTGTTGGTTAAAACTATTATTTTACGAAGGATACGTAGTAATAAAAAAGAAGAGGGTAAAAATGACAGACACACAAGAGATATTTTTAAAGTGCCTGAGGCAGTTTGTAAATAGTGGACGCAACCATGCAGAAGTAAATTGCCAAAATGTGAAATGTCAGGAAGAAAATAGCATACATGAAATAAGTATACATGAAAGCTTAATAGATGATAAAGAAATTGATTTCAATGAACTCGATTTGCTTATGAGGTGGCACCATGTTCTTCCTATCGTAGTTGAAGTGTTATCGGACTCTGTAGATTATGAAAAAATTCCTGATGAGCTTTGGAAAAAGTGGAAAAAAGAGTCGAGAAGACTTGTTGCAATCCAGTTTCAGAAAAATTATACGTGCATGGAATTATGTGAAAAAATGAAAAAGGCAGGGATTCGGTTTTGTGTCATAAAAGGAATCCAATGTCAGGTGTTGTATAAAAAGCCGGAACTTAGAACATCAAAAGACATGGATATTCTGGTGAATGAGCAAGATTTAGAAGTCTGCAATGACTTCCTTGTGGATGAAGGATTTAAACCGAAGAATATATTAGATGAGAGAGCATACGAAAGTTCTTACTATAATCCAAACAACAATGTTGTAATAGATGTTCATCGTTCTCTTTTGCCTATAGGTGATAATATAATCCTGGAAAACTTACTTAAAGCAACAGGCGAGGTAAATACATTCTGGTATGAAGGACATTGCTTTGCCGGATTGGAAGATACAGTCCTTTTATTTTATCTTATTAGTCATGCGGAAAAGCATTTCATAATTAGTGGATTTGGAATCAGACAATTGTTGGATATACTCATGGTAGCAAGAGAAAAAAAGAATAATATAAAATGGGACTGCTTATTTGAGATGGTTGAAAAAACAGGAATGTCATTATTTGTAAAAGCAATGTTTCAGATAGGTGACAGATATTTGGGCTTTTCCGAAGAGTATCGTCTGGTGTGTGACCATATTGGAGAATGTGTGGATTGCGGAAATCTCTTATGGGATATATTGGATGCGGGAAGTTTTGGAAAGACATCTACAGGAAGAATGCACAGTGTTCATGTGACAAAGGGGATAGCTGCAGGAGAAAGCAGAATTAAAATAGTGAGAAAGGCACTCTTTCCTGATATAGTATATATGAGGCGTCAGTTTTCATATGTGGACAGGCATCCATGGTTGTTACCTGTTAGTTTTTGGCATCGTATTATCCGTTATTTGAAGGAAAAAGGAGACGGAGGAGTAAAAAATGGAAGTCTTCAGTTTGCTAAAAAGCGAAGCAGCATATTGAAGCAATATGGAATAAAAAAGTTGAAAAGTAGTTAATTACACAGTATATATACACAATAAAAATAATGTAATAAAAGCAGATTACTGTTATTTGTAACTTGTCTTTATATATATATATAATATAATAAAAGTATATGAAGTTACGGACTATATAAGCGTGAAAATGAATAGTTGGTAATCAGGAGTTCTTAGAGGAAAAGTTAAAGAATAGAAAGAACGGGTGATGGAGATGAAAAGAAAAATAATATCAACAATTTTGGCAGCTGCATTGTGTATCAATTCGGTGGGATTCTTTGATGAACACAAGCAGGTTTATGCAGATACCGTAGGAGAGATAATTCCGACAGGAACTTATACACTACCGGTCAACGATCCATATGACAGAACCGGTAGCGGATGGGATTTGGTATGGAATGATGAGTTCAATGGTACCAGTCTGAACAGAGCATTTTGGACCGCTGATGATAACGGATATGGCGGTTGGAATCACGAACTGCAGTATTACAGGGATTTTGAATATGGAGATGGTTCAAAGTACAGCGGCAGATATAGTAATTACAATTTTAGAGTAAATAATGGTTCATTAAAGATAGTAGCAAGAAGGATTACTTCTACCGGTACGGGATTAGACTACGATGGCAATGAGGTTAATAATAAAACATTTAATTACACATCTGCGAGACTCCAAACAGCAGATAAGGTGGCAATCAAATATGGAAAGCTTGAGGCCAGGATTATGATGGACACTTTTGCAGGTGCATGGCCGGCATTCTGGGTATATGGAAATGAGCGGGCTATACCACATAAAGGTGAGATAGATATTCTTGAAGCAGTCAATACAGATAAGATTGTGTACGGAACAGCACATTGGGCAGTGAACAATCCTAATGCCGACAATGAATATAAAGTTGACTATATGCACAGTGGTGGAAATACCGGTAGTCTGTTAGCAGGCGGATTGGATTTTAGCCAGTATCATGTATATGGCATAGAGTGGGATGCAGACAGAATTATCTGGTATCTGGATGATGAAGTTTTTTGGACCACACAGATTACTTCAGAGAATATGGATGATTTGCGCCAGGCACAATACTTCCTGTTAAATTATGCAGTTGGTGGTGAAATGACAGGTATTACCGAGTACAATGGCAATGCGGGAAGTGTGGATATGGGACAATCTGCAACCATGACGGTGGATTGGGTGAGAGCCTACAAGAAATCAGCAACAGCAGATAAGACACTGTTTGTTGAGAAGAATGTGCTGGAGGATTATATTGGCAATTGGATTCCAAATGGATATGTGAATCCCGATTATTGGGCAGGCAGCCAGGGAACGCTGATTCAGGGGGCAAATCCTTATGATGGATTTGAGGTTGATATTACTAATTATGGAAATTATCCGGGGGAAAATTACACTATGCAGACATGGCTTCCTGATATTAGTTTAGAAGGAGGAAAGCCATACACAATTGAGTTTGATATAGAATCTGATCATGATAAGACAGTTACATTTCAGATAGAACAGTATGATAATGTGACGGGGGAAGCTGTAACCCATTGGTTGGACGGAAGGACACTTGTACTTGATGGGGGTGAATCTCAACATGTGTCTTTGAATCTTTATCTGCCAAGTAATTTTGATGATACTTTGCACTTGAATTATATGTTTGGAGATCACGGAGAATCAGGTCTTGTTACACCAAATACTCTCACAGTTTCCAATGTAAAGATACTTACAAACACATCAGTTCCTGTACCTAGTGAAGGTTATGAGTTCTATTCGGAAGTCGGTAAGACGGTTGTACTTCCACTTGATAAAGAAATAGACTCAACCTTGGTTTATGGAACTATGCCGGCTGCGTCTGACAATGGTTCAACCATAGTTAATCAGACAGCGGTAGGCAACAGAACCGGAAATATTACATATACAGGAGTAACATCCGGAGACGATACATTTGAAGTATCTATTCACGAACGGGGAGATGCAACTAATTCAGCTACAGTTCCTGTGACAGTACATAACTATGAGGTCAATCCATCATACTATGTTTTGGATTATGGTCTTCGTACGGATTTGCTTACAAATGCTTATGATAACGGTTTGTTAGAACCTAACGTTCTAGAGATAACAGGAGTTGACACTCAGTACAGATTTCATGGACTGACAGCGTCACTTCCCGGAGCATTGAGTTACCAGCCGGGTAGCACATACCTGTCCACACTTTCCATGACTCAGGGAAATGCGAGTGTGCAGGTATCAGGAGTGACTACACCTTCTTTCCTTGGAAGTCAGATTGCATCTTCAAAGGTGTTCTTTGAGCCAAAGAAGTTTATGGATGATGTAGAGGATTTCTATTACGGTATTCAGGTTACAAAGAGTTCAGATATCAATTTTGCGGAGAAGACAGCAAAGAACTCTACACCGATTATGAATGCAAAGGTGACAGTAATGCCTGCCAATATTGTATATTACGAAGATAATTTCGCACAGAGTGGTACCGGTGCAAATGGGTCAAACGGTATTATTTACAGCACTGAAAGAACCAGTGGAAGTGATGTGAATGGTGAGCAGACAAACAGCCTGACAGAGCAGTATGGACATGACCCGGCTTATGAAGGTGCATCAACAGACAGCCAGGGCATTACTCACATTATGAATGAGGGTGATACAGCTATATTTGCTTTCAGAGGAACAGGATTTGATATCAGTAGCAGAACTACAGATGCAACAGGAATAATGCAGGCGACGGTATATGATGCATCAAAGGTAACAATTGAAAATGGAGCAGTTAAGATTAAACCGGGTATGGGATTTACCAGTATCGTTAAGACTATCCTTGTAAATACATATTACCAGAACGGTAATCTATATCAGGTTCCGGTTATTACTTTTAGGAGCGGACTTAACACTGCAGGAGATTATGTAGTTAAGTTATCGTCCGGTGGTTCAGGCAAGACAGTTTATATTGATGGAATCAGGATATACAATCCAATCACGGGCAATAACAGTGTAAATGCAAAGTACGGTACTATAGGTGAGAATGGGGCAACAGTCGAAGAGGCAAAGAGCCTTATTCTTGGAACAACAGATTACGGAACCAATTACGGAGCAATTAGTAATGAGGAAAGCCTGATTACCATATTGGGTACTCCGAAAGTATCCCTCGTTGATTTTTCAAATAATACAATGTCGGTAGGAAAGTCAGTTGTTGAAGCCTTTAGTTCATACACAGAGTCAGGTGGTGTTCCAAGTACACTGAGTGATTTGATTACGTATGCAGCATCCGGACCAAACCATGAATTATATCTGGGGGATGATTACGGAATTGCATTCACGGCGGATAAACGTTCCAGCACAAATGCAACTCTTCAGATTGCGTTGAAAAAAGTTGGAGGAACAGGATCGATTGTTGTAAAATATATGAAGTCTGATGATTCATGGGGAACACTGGCGACAGTTTCTTCATACACTCAGAATTACTATCACTTAGATAATATAACAAATGAGATGCCTACAGATGCTACCACGGGAAAACCGCAGGTTATTCTCAAAGTCGAGGCAAATGCTGATGCTATATTATCAGTTACATATCTGAAGCACAGTAATTATGATATTGATGTACTTTCAGAGGGAATTAACAATGATATTCAACAGAAACCAATTACAATTACAGGCCAAAATATAAGTGGTGGATTTAATCACAAAAAACAGGAATTTGGGCCATATATGCTTGGGACTATTACGGTTAACACAACCTCAGATGTGTATGATATAAAAGTGTTTAATGGCGGAGTGGAGATGCCAACAGTCAAGAACTATACCGAGACAGGAAGCGGTTATGAATGGACACTTAAATTTAAAACGGAAACTACAGTTAAATTAGAAGATTTAGAAGTATTCAGTTATGAGTTCCGATAAAAGGAGTAGAGAAAAATGAAGAGAGAATATATAAGACCAGAGATAGAATTTGAAACACTTCTTCCTGATATAGGATTGATGTCAGATATTTCAAGAGAAATGTATAATTTTTATAGAAGTCAGTATGAGATAGAATGTAGTGCGGCTGGATTGGACCCAAATGATGAATCCAACTGGAGAGCTTATGTAGCCACATTGGACACAAGTATTCCATATTGCTATCACACAGCAAATCTATTCTCGTAATAGAAAATATAATTGGTATAATAGTATAATACCCCTTTTCAGATGAGTTCGGGAAAGGGGTATTCTATATAATAGAAGGGGCAGTATGGATATATTATTAGATATTGCGGGACTTAAAATTGGTATAGTGAATCCTCCGTTTTTATTGGATGAGGATAGATGGATACCATTTTTGTCAAATGATACAGATGTAAGTAAACATATAATTGATATTCAATATAATGTCAGAATAGTAGATAATCCTTTGGATAAAGTGTCAGGTATACAGCTGGCGAGAGGTGATAATTATGTTGCGTATAATAATGGAGATGCAAGATATACACTTCTATTCTCATTTAACAGTTTTATAGAAAACGGCACGGCGGTATTTTGGAATTGTGTGACACAATTTGAAATGAAAGAGAAAAAGGCGCATATTTATATAGATGAACAGTTTGCACAAGATAGTTCAAATAAAGGCTTTTTTAGTGCATTGTTAGCGATTGATTTTGTTTTGCCTTTCTATGGGTGCATAATGATGCATGGGTCGGTTGTAAAACAAAAAGATGAGGCGATTATTTTTACCGGACCGTCCGGGATAGGAAAATCTACTCAGGCAAAGCTGTGGGAAAAATATAAGAACAGTAGGATTATTAACGGCGACAGAGTTGTTATCAGATTGGAAGATGATGAGATTGTAGCGTACGGTTCTCCTTGGGCAGGAAGTTCTGATATCTATATAAATGAGGGTGCACCTGTCAGAGCTATTATTATGCTACAGCAGGCAAAGCATAACAAAATAGAGAAAATCGTACAGAATCAGCTTCACAGGATTTTATTACCACGGATGGCTATGGTTAATTGGGACGGAGAATCTCTGACAAAGTGCGTTGATATTGTCGACAAAATTGCAAGGCGTATTCCGGTTTATCAGTTAAAGTGCTATCCCGGAAAAGAAGCAGTAAATCTTGTGGGGGATACATTATGGGATACCAACGGGATACAAGGAACATTTGAACTGACCAATAGATGTAACATGATGTGCAAAATGTGTTATATAAGAACTGATGGTGTAGATTATACGGTTAGTAAAAAAGATGCGGAACTGACGGCTAAAGAGTGGGTAAATCTAGGTTGCGAATTTAAAAAGTTGGGAATGAATAAACTGTTGTTGACAGGGGGAGAGCCTTTTTTGAGGACAGATTTCCGACAAATTTATGAAGGATTAAAAAAAGAAGGAATAGAAGTTTCAATTAACACTAATGGAACATTGATAAACAGAGATAATGTTGAATGGCTGAAAAAGATGCCACCTGAAAAGGTTCACGTAACATTGTATGGAAAAGACAATGAAACCTATAGTGTGTTATGCAATAATCCGGGAGGTTTTGATGCTGCGATTAAAGGTATTGATTTGCTTTTGGAGGCAGGTATACAGATTGAAATGAGTCTTAGTATAACTGCAGATAACAAGGAGGAACTGGAAATGCTGTATCTAATCGCGAAGCTGCGAAATATACCTGTGAAGATAAACAGCTATATTTTTCCTCAAATGAGAAGGTATACTTGCAATAATGACTGTTACAGATTACCACCTAACGAAGCCGGAAAGATTTTATTTCAAGCAGAGAAAAATGATATGAGTGATAAAGAATTCTACTTCCATATGAACAGAATGCTTGATGAAAAATCAATATATGCAATTTCAAAATCAGGTTTCGAATGCGGAGCGGGAACTAAACGTTTTTGTATAACATATGATGGAAAGTTGGTTCCCTGTGGACTGATGACAGAGCCTGCTACTTATCCTTTAAGAGATGGCATTGAGAAAAGTTGGAAATGTCTCAATGATATGATGGATGCGTATAGTTTGCCTAATGGATGCAAGACATGTAGTAAACAACATGCATGTAGAATATGTGGAGCAATGGCATTAGCAGAAAAAATAGATTCAAAGATGGAAAAACCGGATTATGTTTGTCAGATGACAGATTCGTTTCTATCTTGCTGTCGAGGTGAATTAGATGAAAAAAAGAAGAATAATTAAAACAGTTGCAACATTAATACTGTTGTTTAGTATGGTTTGTATTCCACTGTTATACTTGATGTTTGAAAAAAAACAAGGTAATACAAAAGATGAAATGATTCAAAAAAGAGTTGTTGAAACCGTAAATGATAATGTGGATTCGAAAACATATACAACAAGTACCACAGAAGAAAAAACAACGGATAAGAATGCTCAAATGCCGGAGACTACAAGAGATTTTGTTAATGATAATTCAACTATTATAGAGGATGATGATTCAGTAAAAATTGAGCTTTCATCAGGTTTATCTACTCCTGGAAAAGGAAAGCTTGATATACAGGATATTCAGGGTTTCGTTCAGAATAATGAAAAAGAAGTAAAGAAAGGTGAGCAATCAGTCAAATTATCTGATATCAGGTTGAAGATAGAAGCGTATGGCAGTTATACCGGTACATATCTGGAAGATGGAAGTGATGAACCAATTTCAGGTGTCTCATCTATTGTTATTACAAATTTATCTGACGAGATGCTTCAAGTAGCAGATATTAGCATTCCCATAAATAAAAAAGAAAAAGCGGAATATAGGGTGACTAATCTGTTACCAAAAACTTCAGCGTTGGTTTTGGAAAAGAATAAGCGAATATTTAGCGAAAAGGATAGTTATGAGAGTGGGGAAGTGATTAGTTCTTACATTAAAGGACAGTCACTGATGAGTGATGTGTTTGAGATTAAAGAAGAAAATGAACAGTTAACACTCATCAATAAGACAGAACAAAAATATAAGAAAGTGTATGTTTACTATAAATATATTCAAATCGGAGGCGCTTATCTTGGCGGAATTACATATAGAGTTCCATTTGAAAATATTGACTCGAAAGGTTCTGTTATGTCTGTGGCAAACCATTTTAGTAAGGGGACAAGTCAGATAATTGATGTACAAATTGTTGAAAGGTAGGAAAAAGTATGAAAAAAAGTTTAAAGATAATAACATGTATTTGTGTGAGCTTATCTTTAATTTCCATTGGAACACAAAATGGAATAATAAGTGCGGAGGAGAAAAACATATTCGAAGAAAGAATAGAGAATATGCAATTGAACCAGTTTGTAATGAATAATGAACAGCAACCAGATGAAGTGATTGCAGATGTTAATGTTCAAACAGGCAGCTGTGGAGCCAATGCACGATGGGAATATCATATAGATACAAAGAAACTTACGATAAGTGGGACAGGAGCGATTGATGATAATTATCGATTTGACAGAGAGATTGATGAGGTGATTATTGAAGAGGGGATAACAAACATTGGATCAACTGTTTTTTGGAAAGCAGGTATTAAGAAAATACAACTACCATCATCATTGGAGAGTGTTGGATACGGAACATTCTGGGGCTGTAGTAAACTGACAGAGATTAATATTCCAAAGTCATTTAAGAATATGGGGCAAATAGCTTTTGAAAAATGCTGTGCTCTAAAAAATATAACAGTTGATGAAGAAAACCAGGATTATTCATCAGAAAACGGAGTTCTATATAACAAAGCAAAAACAAAACTAATTCTTTATCCTGCAGGAAGAGAGGAGGATAGCTTTTTTATTCCTGATACAGTAACAGAATTGGGTGAATATGCATTTGATTACAATCAGAATCTGAAATATATTGGCATTCCGGCAATGCTTACATCACTTGGAAGTGAAGTACCGTTTACAGAGATATGTAAAGTGGAAGATTTTTATGTTGAAGATGAGAATCAGGAGTACTGTTCTGTGGATGGAAGTATTTTTTCAAAAGATATTTCAAGAATGATTCACTACGCTGTTGGAAAAAATGATATAGCATATGAAGTGCCAAAGGGAGTAAATACTGTTGGAGAAGATGCATTCTGTTATGCAGCTTCATTAGAAAGTGTCACATTTCCGTCGACAGTAAAAAAAATAGAGAATGGAGCTTTGGATAATTGTACATCCATAAAAAAAATAACAGTGCTTAATCCAAATTGCGATATGAATTATATATTTAGTTCATTAAGAGGATTATCAGATCTTGTAATTGAAGGATATCAGGATTCAACCGCTTATGCGTATGCTACAGAAAAAGGGCTGAAGTTCGTAGAGTCAAAAATACCTTACGAACCTGAATCGGAGACAGAATCTGTGACAGCAAAAGAGTCGGAGACAGAATCTGTGACAGCAAAAGAGCCGGAGACAGAATCTGTGACAGCAAAAGAGCCGGAGATAGAATCTGTGACAGCAAAAGAGCCGGAGACAGAATCTGTGACAGCAAAAGAGCCGGAGACAGAATCTGATACAGCATCAAGCAATGAAACAGAATCAGGTACAACGATAAAAGAAAAAACTACTACATTTACCGCCAAAGAGAATATATTTGTAGGGAAAGCAAAAATAAAAAATGCTAAGATAAAAAAGCTGAAACTTAAACTTTCAATTTACAAACTTGGAAATGTTAATGGATATGAATTACAAATATCAAAAGATAAGAAATTCAAAAAAAAATTGTTAAAGAAAAAAACATCGAAGATTAATATATCTATTAAATTTAAAAAAATAGCAAAGTACAAGATAGTATTTGTAAGAGTAAGGGGATATCGAAAAGTACAAAATAAAATTATTAAAGGAAAATGGTCAAAGGCAATAAAAGTTAAGAAATAGTGACAATAATTACAGAGGAAAAGTAAACTGAATTCTTCATACTGATTAAGTATCATAAGTTTTAGCTACACAATTCATTATATTATTAAGTTTAAATAAGAAGATGTTTTGTTTAATGCGTTTTAAACCTTAAGATAATTAACTATTTTTGCGGTTTCAATAAGTTTTATTGACATTCTTTTTTTGCGGTGATTATAATTTGAACTGTGGGAATGATACAATTATTCCGATTAAATAAATACAAAAAATGATTTTGAGAAGCAAGGGCGCTTTGAGTATAGTACTCGAAGTGTCTTTTTTTGTTTTTAAGGAGGCACAAAGTGCAAAACGAAAATTTACCATGTAGAAATCAAATGGGCAAATGTGAAAAAAATTCCTATGAAGCCGGCAGTTACGAAGAAAATTCCTATGAAGCCGGAAGTTATGATGACAAACTCCATGAAGAATGTGGAGTGTTTGGTATTTATGCACCTGAAGGAGTAAATGTTTCAAAGGACATTTATTATGGATTGATTGCATTGCAGCACAGAGGACAGGAGTCGGCAGGTATGTCGGTTTCAGATACAGCAGGTCCTATGGGAAATATCAACACCAAGAAAGGAATGGGTCTGGTCAGCGAGGTGTTTGATAATACTGATTTTGACAAAACAGCAGATGCCAATTCGAAAAAACTGATTGGAAATATCGGGGTGGGGCATGTCAGATATTCTACAACCGGAGGAAGCACGCCTGAAAATGCTCAGCCTATTGCAATGAATTATATTAAGGGAAGTTTGGCATTAGTGCACAACGGCAACATTGTAAATGCCGGTGAAATAAAAGAAAAACAGATGTACAGAGGACAGGCTCATTACACATCATCTGATTCAGAAGTTCTAACCTATGAGATTATTAGCGAGAGGGTAAAGTCAGGCTCGATTGAAGAGGCGGTGGAAAATACTGCTGATAAAATTCATGGCGGTTATGCAGTCATTGTGATGAGTCCGAGAAAACTGGTGGGAATGCGTGATCCTCAGGGAATCAAACCGTTGGTTCTTGGAAAAAGAGATAACGCTTATATCTTTGCTTCTGAGAGTGTGGCAATTACAACAATCGGAGGTGAAGTTATTCGTGATGTGAAGCCGGGAGAAATCATAACAATAACCCCGGAGGGGATCAGTTCAAATGAGGATTTGTGCAACAAGAAACATGCCCATTGTATTTTTGAATACATTTATTTTGCAAGGCTTGATTCAGTGATTGACGGTATTGAAGTCCATGAGGCACGTGAACGTGCAGGAAGAGCACTTGCCAGAAAATCAAAAATAGATGCAGATATCGTAGTTGGTGTTCCGGACTCCGGCCTTGCGGCAGCAGCAGGTTATGCAAAAGAATCCGGAATTCCATTTGCGCTGGCATTCCACAAAAATAGTTATATAGGAAGAAGTTTCATTAAGCCAACTGATGAAGAACGAAGAGAAGCTGTTCATATGAAGCTTAGTGTAATAGATAATGTAGTCAGAGACAAAAATATAGTAATCATAGATGACTCCATAGTCAGAGGGACTACAATGAAACAGATTATCGAGATGCTTAAAAAAGCCGGGGCAAAACAGGTGCACGTAAAAATAAGTTCCCCACCTTTTTTGTATCCTTGCTATTATGGCACAGATGTTCCTAGCAGCAAACAGCTGATTGCGTCAGAGCACTCAGTTGACTTCATTTGTAAGAATATCGGAGCAGATTCGCTGCAGTATCTTGAAATAGAAGATTTTAAAACAATGGTTGGGGATTTGCCAATCTGCAAGGCATGTTTCGACAACAACTACCCGGTGTAGTTTCAAAAACTATACTTTTTGAAACATATATATTTGGTTATGAATTGATTTTGTTAAAAGGAGAGAGTGAAAATTATGAAGTTTACGAAGATGCATGGATTGGGAAATGATTATGTATATGTGAATGGTTTTGAGGAGAATGTGGATAACAAGTCTGAACTTGCTATTGAATTGTCGAAAAGTCATTTTGGAATTGGCTCCGATGGTATTATCTTCATTAATCCTTCAGAGGTTGCTGATTGTGAGATGGAAATGTACAATGCTGACGGCTCACGTGGCGAAATGTGCGGCAACGGTGTAAGATGCGTGGCTAAGTATGTTTATGACAATGGAATTGTTAAAAGCAAGACTATCAATGTGGAGACACTTGCCGGAATTAAGAAGATAGAAGTAACTGTTGATGAAGCAACAAACACAGTGAAATCAGCAAAAGTTGATATGGGGGCACCTATTCTTGCACCGGAGAAGATTCCTTGTGATCCTTCATATTTCCAAGGAAATAAAGAAAACATATATGGAGAGAATGACAACTTTAAGAGTTACTGTGATGAAATCATTAAAAATGCAGAGCTTGAGGTGGTGACAAGAAAATTTAAGGTTACATGTGTTTCTATGGGAAATCCACATGCCATTGTGTACATAAATGAGCCAGTTGAGGAATTCTTGTTAGATTACTGGGGACCGCTATTTGAGACGCACCCTGCATTCCCAAACAGAGTAAATACAGAGTTTGTTCGCGTAATTGACAGAAATACTGTTGAAATGCGTGTGTGGGAGCGAGGTTCGGGCGAGACACTTGCCTGCGGAACAGGTGCAACAGCTGTTGCGGTATCAAGTATTATTAACGGATACACAGATAATGAAGTTACAGTGAAATTGCTTGGTGGTGATTTGTTAATCGAGTGGGATGGGGATGAAAATCATTCTGCATTTATGACAGGTCCTGCAACAAAAGTGTTTGACGGTGAAGTGGAAATATAAGAAAAAATCCTTTTGAAAGTGTGGAACGTTTCTTTTGAAATAGATGGCATTCTTTTTACAAATGTTTTACATTTATGGAGTACAGGTTTGTTCTATTATAATAGCGTTTGTGGTAAAATAATTGTTAGGGAGAAAGTACGAATCAAAAGGAGAAAAAGGTATGAAAGTATTAAAAACAGCAACTGCAGTTTTACTTACAGCAACTTTGTTGGTGGAACCGACACATATGTATAGTGTCACAGCAGCTACAGCAACATCAATCAAAATTAGAAACGGAAAGGCGCACACGTTAACAGTAGGCGATAAGTGCAAGATACAATTAAAGAAGAATGGGACTGTAAAGTTTAAATCAAGTGATAAGAAAGTTGCTAAGGTAACAAAAAAAGGAATGGTTAAGGCGGTTAAACCGGGAAAAGCTACCATCACTGTTAAAGGAGCAAAGAAAACTAAAAAAGTTAAATTTACAGTTAATCCAAAAAGCGTTAAGGCAGTAAATACAACAGCAAACGAGGAGGGAACGGTTAAGGTTTCATGGACTAAAGTGTCAGGAATTACAGGATATGAAATCTATATTTCCCAAAATGAAAACAAAGGTTTTAAAATTTTAAAGACTGTAAAGGGAGAAAACATCACCGAAACAGATATTGCTAATCTCGATTCGGGAACATATTATTTCAAAGTAAAAGCATACAAAAAAGTGGGAAAGAAAATGCTTAGAAGTGATTTTGGCTCCAAGGTAGTTTCAGCTCCGACAAAGGTTTGGAGATTGGCATGGTCTGATGAATTTAATGGAAAGACAATAGATACAAATAACTGGTCATTTGAAACAGGTTACGGAAATAATGGCTGGGGAAGTGATGAATGGGAAAAGTATACAGATTCTAAAGGCGATAACTATAAGCTTGAAGATGGTAAACTTGTTATCATTCCAAGAATAGATTACAACAAATCGACAAAAAAATTTATGCGAGACAGTGCAACATCTGTAAGAATTAACACAAAAGGCAAAAAAGAATTTAAATATGGTAAGATGGAAATTCGTGCAAAAGCAGCAAAAGGAATAGGAAATTATTCGTCTGGCTGGCTGGTAGGTGCGGATTGTGATACAAATATATGGCCAAAATGCGGAGAGATTGACTTCCTTGCAGTCCTTGATAGCGGTGTACCACAGGCTTTTTGGATTCCATATTATGGTAGTAGCCCAATGTCAGGGAATAAGAACTATGATACAGGTCTCACAAAGCAAATGGCAGCAGATGAGTATCATACATATACAGTTGAGTGGACTGATACATATTTGGAATTCTCTGTTGATGGCCGATACGTAGGCAAATATGATCCTTCAAAATATTCAGCTGAGAAAAAAGTACATTATTGGGTATTTGATCACGACTTCTTCTTTGGCTTGAGTTGTGCAATAGGTGGATATAGTTCAGGTTTAGATAAGACTGATGGATATGAACCTACGGGATGGACAGTTGTAAAAGAAGAGGGAGATATTCAGACATTGGAAGATTATTTCTATGTTGATTATGTGAGAGTTTATAAATAGAAGAAGTGAAACCAAAGACTGGAGTGGTTAGGTTATTCTTGAACAACCCACTAAAAAAATGTTGCATCGTTCAACTTATGTGGAAAAAAAGAACAAAATAAGTAGATTTGAATATGAGCGAATATGAAAAAACTCCAAACTTTTTAGTTTGGAGTTTAAAAATTTGTTCGCATTATTTTTTTGTTATTTTGTTAAGTAAATTTTTAAACATAGGAATGATTGAATATGCAAAGCAAAAACCTATGATGCCACCCAAAGTGTTTAAAATTATATCATCAATATCAACACTTCTATAGTTTACTTCAATTACAGTGTTTACAAAATATTGTCCCGCTTCTACAAAGGTACTTGTAAATATAACACAACATAGAACTTTGAAAAATTTATTATTTTCTTTCAAATAATAAAAAAGGGAAAAACTCAGTGGCATAAATAGTATTATGTTTCCAAAAATTTGATAACATATAACACCGTACATCTTATACTCTATAGCATCTTTGATCATTAATACTATTGATTTGAATGGAATAAAGTTGTTGGAAAGTCCTTCATTTTCCTCAATCATCGACTCTATAAGTGAACTTTGGGATGGAAATGGAAAATAACAAACTGAAACTATAATCAT
This sequence comes from Lachnospiraceae bacterium, assembly GCA_016282745.1. Taxonomy (GTDB): domain Bacteria; phylum Bacillota; class Clostridia; order Lachnospirales; family Lachnospiraceae; genus SIG293. The sequence goes on along the minus strand of JAEELL010000143.1, from coordinate 5,882 downwards.
TAATGAAAAAATACAGCCAAATAAGGATAAATATTGTTTGTTTTTTAAGTCTGAATTAATTATTCCGATAAATGCAAAATTGATTAATATAAATGCAAAGAAAATTGCAATAAAACGTGGTCCAATCATAAATTTCCTCCATTTAGTATGTTAATGTTCCAGAACCCACTACATATTTTCCATCCTCGAACTTCCAAAATTCATAAGTATAACTTGTATTTTTAGTTGTACTAAAAGAACAATAACCATCTGAATCTTTTGCACAATATATTGATTTTTTAGTAATAAACTCATTGTCATCAAAAAATTTGTATTTAAATTGTTTGATGGTGAAATAATTTGAGTTGCTTTTATTTGTGGTAGTATGGATGGCAAAATCTGCACTGCTTCTTGTTGCTTTGTAATGTCCACTCATTGCAAGTTCGTATATTATTTTCTTACCATGGAATATAATATATTTATAATAAAAAAAAGTCAAATGATAATCTAATAAAAAGTGTATTTACTAAATAGGTGCAAAAGACTTAATAATATCACATTATTATCTAAAAAATGAGTAGCCTAAATTTAAAATAAGGTATTATATGACTTTACATATTATGGTAAAATGTTCAAAGGTTTCAGACCTGAAAAATAAGAATACAGAATTGAAAGGAGAGAGTTATGAAATCTTTAAAAACAGCAACAGCTACTATGCTTACAACAGCAGTGCTAGTGTCGTCAGCAGGGGTGTATGATACCGGGGCGGCGACAACTCAAGCGACAACACCGAAGATACTTAATGGAAAAGCAAAGAAGATTACAGCAGGTGAATCATTCAAAATTGTAGTAAAAGCATCCGGAAAGGTAAAATTCAAATCCGAAAACAAAAAGATTGCAAAGGTGTCTAAAAAAGGAGTTGTAAAGGCAATTAAGCCCGGAAAGGTAACAATCACGGTAAAGAGTGCATCAAAAAGTGCAAAGGTGAAAGTGACAGTAAATCCTGCAAAGGTAAAAGCAGTATCAGCTACATCAGGCATTGATCAGGCCAAAGTTGCATGGACTAAGGTAAAGAATGTAACAGGATATGAAGTATACTGCTCAACAACTGAAAAGAAAGGCTTCAAGAAAGTTGCGACAGTAAAAGGTGGATCAGTGACAAGTGTGGATCTGAAGGATTTAAAATCCGGAACATATTATTTCAAGGTAAAAGCATTAGCAAAAGCAGGAAAAAAGACATTGAAGAGTGATTACTCAAAAGCCTCAGAAGCAGTTAAAGTATGGACACTTACATGGTCAGATGAATTCAACGGAAACTCAATTGATACTAACAACTGGACATTTGAAACAGGACATGGAAACGATGGTTGGGGTAATCAGGAATGGCAGAATTACACAAGTAGTGGCAATTACGAAGTTAAAGACGGAAATCTTGTAATCATTCCAAGAATCAACTATAACAAAGCAACTAGAAAGTTTGATGCTCAGTCTGCAACTTCTACAAGAATTAAGACAAAGGGCAAAAAAGAATTCACATACGGTAAGATGGAGATTCGCGCAAAATCATCAAAGGCAAAGGGAACATGGTCTGCAGGATGGATGTTAGGTGCTGATTGTGATACAAATATCTGGCCAAAATGTGGTGAGATTGATATCATGGAAGGAATGGACGCTGGTGTTCCACAGGCAATTCACTGCCAATATTTCGGCAGCATGCCAACTGCACCGGGTGCACCGGGCGGAAGTAAATTTTACGTGACAGGACTTACTCAGGCGCAGGCAGCTGCAGATTACCACACATACACAGCAATCTGGACAGACACATCAATCGAGTTTCAGGTAGACGGAGTAACTAAAGGGGTATATGATCCTTCAAAATACAATGAAAACATCAGATCACATTATTGGCCATTCAACCACGACTTCTTCTTTATCTTAAACTGTGCAATCGGTGGAAATGCGACAGATTTATATGACTATACAAAGCCATATGATGCGACAGGCTGGACAGTAGTAAGCGAAAACGGAGACGTTCAGACATTAGAAGATTACTTCTATATTGACTATGTGAGAGTATACCAATAAGAAAATCAAATTAAAACTTAATAGTGCAAAATAGAAACTATAGAAGTGTTGATATTGACGACATAATTTTATTTTCATTCCATGAAGGTTAGATAATTGATTTTGTCCTAAATGAATGATATCATAATACATATAATTAAATTCGAAACAAGGGCGTTTCACCGATAGTGGTGGAGCGCCCTTTTATCATCCGTGAAGAGCAAAACAAAGCAAATCCAAAGTGATTGGCAAAGGGCAATTAGCAAATCCAAAGTGATTGGCAAAGGACGATTAGTGGAAAAGGGGTGTTAATATGGCGGCATTTGACAGAGTGAAAAGTGGAATACCGGAATTTGACAAGGCGATTGATAATATCAGGCTTGGCGACAATGTAGTTTGGCGAGTGTCTAATCTTTCGGAGTTCAAGATGTTTGTGGAACCATATATTAATCAGGCGATTGAGGATAAAAGAAATATTATTTATTTTAGATTTGCAAGCCATGAGGAATTGGTTGAGAAGAGGGCGGAAGTTAAAGTGATTGAGATTACGTTGTCTCATAGATTTGAGACTTTTACAGTCGATATTCATAATGCGATTGAAAATGAGGGTAAGGACGCTTTTTATGTTTTCGATTGCCTGTCGGAACTTCAGGCAGCATGGGCTACTGACTTGATGATGGGAAACTTCTTTAGAGTTACATGTCCGTTCCTTTTTGAACTGGATACAGTGGCTTTTTTTCCTATTATTAGGGGAAAACATTCGGTTCAGGCAATTAACAAGATACTAGATACCACTCAATTATTTTTCGACGTGTATTCGGACAAAAAGAATGTGTATGTGCGACCGGAAAAAGTGTGGAATAGAGATTCGGAGACTATGTTTTTGCCTCACACTTACAATGTGGAAACAGGGCAGTTTAGACCAATTTTGGACGGAGTGAAGTCAAGCAGATTCTATCAGACGCTTGGAATGGCGCAGCGCTCAGCGGAAGAACAGTTTTCTGATTCATGGGATCAGTTTTTTAATAAAGCTAAAATTTTATTAGAAAACGGAATGGACATTACTAAATATTGCAACAGAATGTGTGACATTATGATGACTCGAGATAGTAAAATGCGTGAGATGGTTAAGAAGCATTTCAGACCGGAGGATTATTTTTCAGTTAGAGACCACATGGTTGGGACGGGTATGATAGGAGGAAAGTCCTGTGGAATGCTTTTGGCGAGGGCAATTATCAGAAATGAAGAACCTGATATTGACGAAGTGCTTGAACCCCATGATTCATTTTACATTGGTTCTGATTTGTATTACACATACATTGTTGATAATGCACTGTGGAATTTGAGAATTAGGCAGAGGACAGAGCAAGGATTTTTTACACTTGCAGATGAATTCGCATCGAAAATAATGAGTGGAACATTTTCAAATACCATGAGGGAACAGTTCGAAAGAATAATAGAATATTATGGGCAGGATCCTTATATAATCCGCTCTAGCAGTATATTAGAGGATGGATTTGGAAATGCATTTGCAGGAAAATATGAGTCAGTTTTTTGTGCTAACAGGGGAACTCTGGAAGAGCGTTTAAAAGAATTTGAACGTGCCATTAAAACTGTATATGCCAGCACAATGAGCCTGTCGGCCTTAGATTACAGAAAAAGAAGAGGATTGGATAAGCGAGACGAGCAGATGGCACTTTTGGTTCAGCGAGTTTCCGGCTCTTATTATGGTGCAAATTATATGCCGTGCGCAGCAGGGGTTGGATATTCCTACAGCCCATATAAAATTATGAGCGACACAGATCCAACCGCAGGCATGCTGAGACTGGTAATGGGACTTGGGACTTCTGCGGTAGACAGAACGGAAGGATCATATCCGCGAATAGTCAATTTGGACATGCCGCAAAAAACATCTTACTCATCATCTGCGGATAAACATAAATTTTCCCAGGGCAAAGCAGAAGTAATTAATATGACAGAAAAAACCATACAGAAATTGCCCCTCGAAGAAATAGAGATGGATTTGCCAAGGTACCTAGACAGAATTCTTTTAGAGCACGACTATGATGCTGAATCAAGATTGAGGGAGATGGGAAGGAACCGTGAAGTGAAATTCATTTCCTGCAAGGGCATTGTGGAAAATGAAACACTGATGGATCAAATGAAGCGAATGCTTAAGTGCATTCAAATGGAATATGAATATCCGGTTGATACGGAATTTACAATAAACATGTCCGAAAATGGAGAGTATTCCATTGATCTATTGCAATGCCGCCCGCTTCAACTTCAAAAAACGGGCGTCACTACAGTAATGCCGACAGACATTACGGAAAATAATATATTGCTTGAAAGCAAAGGAGCCTCAATGGGAATTCCGAAGACAACAGCACTTGATTTGATTGTGTATGTGGATCCTATCAAATATTACAATATGCCTTATAAAATGAAGGATTTAGTGGCAAAATTAGTAGGCAAAATTAATTGGAAATATCGAGACCAGGAGAAACATATGATGCTGATAGTTCCGGGACGCGTGGGGACAAGCTCGCCGGAACTAGGGGTGCCAACGGCATTTTCTGATATCAGTGCGTACGAAATTATTTGTGAAGTTGAGGAATCAAAAGCAGGATACAATCCTGAATTGTCCTATGGCAGTCACATTTTCCAGGACTTAGTTGAGGCACAGATTCTTTACACTGCTATTTTCCATAATGATAAGACGATTCATTACAAACCTGAAATGCTCGAGGAGTGCAGAGACATTGTGGGAGAATTCGATGCAGAAGGTGAACTTTTAGATATTGTTCATGTGTATGATGTCAAAGATAAAAAATGTGAGGTGTATCACGATATTTCCAATGAACATTTGCTAATCACCTATGGCAAATCGTAATGCTAATATCCTATAATGTATAGCAGATTAAATGCCAATATCCTTTTGATGATATCCTATTGACATTCGATTGTTTACACGACGAGAAAATGCTCCGCAAGGATGCGAAGCTCGCGGAGATGTAAGTTTGGCTTTCGCGATTATAAATAAGCGGTTTCGGTGATTAATTTACGTCAACTAAAAAATGAGTGTGTAATAATAAAAATAAGACATTATATGACAGTGCGAATTGTGGTAGAATTTTAAGGGTCTCAGACATGAAAAATAAGAATACAGAATCTAAAGGAGTAAGTTATGAGAAACATTAAAAAGGCGACAGCTACTATGCTTGCAACAGCAGTGATAGTGACATCGGCGGGAGTGTATGACACCGGGGCGGCGACAACTTCAGCGACAACACCGAAGATACTTAATGGAAAAGCAAAGAAGATTACAGCAGGTGAATCATTCAAAATTGTAGTAAAAGCATCCGGAAAGGTAAAATTTAAATCAGACAACAAAAAGATTGCCAAGGTATCCAAAAAAGGAGTTGTAAAGGCAATTAAGCCCGGAAAGGTAACAATCACAGTTAAGAGTGCATCAAAAAGCGCAAAGGTGAAAGTAACAGTTAATCCTGCAAAGGTAAAAGCAGTATCAGCTACTGCCGGCATTGATCAGGCTAAAGTTACATGGACTAAGGTAAAAAATGCAACAGGATACGAAGTATACTGTTCAACAACTGAAAAGAAAGGCTTCAAGAAAGTTGCAACTGAAAAGAAAGGCTTCAAGAAAGTTGCAACTGTAAAAGGTGGATCAGTGACAAGTGTGGATCTGAAGGATTTAAAATCCGGAACATATTATTTCAAGGTTAAAGCATTGGCAAAAACTGGTAAAAAAACATTGAAGAGTGATTACTCAAAAGCCTCAGAAGCAGTTAAAGTATGGACACTTACATGGTCAGATGAAT
>JAEELL010000142.1 GCA_016282745.1 Lachnospiraceae bacterium | reverse complement strand
ATATTGAAGGCGAATGTATCTATATACCAAAGAGTAAGAAACATTGTAAAGCATGGGGAGAGGTAAGCAATGCCAGGTTTGAACTGGATTGTCGAAACCGTGATATCTATGAGAGATATATTTCTGGAACGACCGTAAAGAAATTATCTGAAATATACTGTCTTTCTACTCAGGGTATTTACAAGATTATTTCCTCGCAAAAACAAAGGTAGAAATCTATTATTGTCTTAGGGTTCAAGCAACGAAATGTTTGGGCCCTAAGCGATAAATGATTTCTACTTTTTATTTTATAATCAATAGTTGCTAGAATTATCTATAGGTACTTGATAAAGTTAGATATGTAAATGCGTTTAACTATAATTACAAAAATGGGAGGTCATAATAAAATGAGATGTGATAGTTATAAAGATTTATTTAGTAAAGAATATTTAATGGGACCAAACAGCATGCGACTGCTTGATGAACTGATTGAAAAATATCCAATCGACACAAATCTTAAAATAATGGATTTGGGATGTGGCAAAGGAATTACTAGTTTCTTTCTTTCCAAAGAATTTAACGCCAATGTATATGCCACCGACTTGTGGTGCTCTGCAACCGACAATTATGAGCAGTTCAAGAAATGGGGAATTGATAACAATGTCGTTCCTATTCATGCAGATGCACATGATTTACCTTATGCAAACAATTATTTTGATTTGATAACAACCATAGATTCATTTCATTATTTTTCAACGGAACCGGGATTTTTTGAATCGAAAATACTGCCCCTTGTAAAATCTGGTGGATATGTATATATTGCAATGCCCGGTCTTAAGGAAGAAATTCACGGTAACAAAGACAATCTGGTTCTTGAATGGCTTGGTGGTGAAGAAAGTGAATATGAATTATTCCACAGTATCGATTGGTGGAAAAACCACCTGAATCGTTCTGATTTATACGAGATTGTTGATGCCTTCGAACTGACAACGGGTGAAAAAGCATGGCAAGACTGGTTTGATTCTGAACATGAATATTCCGTTAGTGATAAAGAATACTTTGCAAAAGGACTCAATAAGTATCTCAATGTTATTGGTTTCATTATAAAGAAATTCTAGTTATGATACTGCAATACCTGTATAAATCAAAAAAGAAGAGCTACATCAGCTATTGTCAATGCAGCTCTTCTTTCTAAATTTATTTCACTCTCAAACGCCGAGAGCTTTAATAATACATTGCAATTATTCCCCATCTTCAATATATTCAAACAAATCTCCGGGCTGGCACTGTAATGCCTTACATATACTATTAAGTGTCTCAAATCTGATACCTTTCATTTTGCCGGTTTTTAAATTTGATAGATTTACATTGGTCATATCTACTTTTGACGCCAATTCATTCAAAGACATCTTCCTGTCAGCCATCATCCTGTCTAATCTTACAATAATAGCCATAATCTCATCTCCTTCTAAGCAATACTATCATTATCTTCCTGTAGTTTCACTCCATATTTGAATATTTCTGATATTATTCCGATTATTATTCCTAACCATAAAATGAATACTGTCTTTGTTCCCAGGCTTATTTCAAATAGAATTATTGCTGAATCACCCTCTGATACCTTTGCCACAAATTTTACAACCTCTGTTACTAAATCAGGAACTATTGCCCCTAACATTACAATAATTGCAATAGTTTTTAGTTTGCAAACTATTGAACTTACAAAAGGTGTTCCTTTTTTCTTAACATCCATAATAATCCATGCCAAAAGTGCCAGAACAACTGTTGAAAACATTGCATATACCGCTTTTGTAATTTCATCATAATCATTTGTTCCAGAAAAATCTATGAAACCTCCTATTGAAGATAGCGCTGATGAAAAACATGCAACAATCGTGCAAATGTACTCAATGCGCAATGACTTTTTTAATTTTTCTAATACTACTTCTTTCATAATAAAATCCTCCCATGTTTTAACTTTAAAAGTAATTATTTAAAGTAACGCTTTAATTTTTTCTGTTGTTAATTGAATTATATATGGCATTTTAAACTTTGTCAACACATTTTTAAAGTTTCACTTTAATTTTTTATATTTTTATAATTCAGCTCACTTTTTTGCAATATTATTCAAATCATCTTCGTTTACAATATTGAAACACAATTATCATTTGACTTTGATTTGGATGATTAGTTAATCCTCAAATAATAAACAATAATAATTGGTACATTTTTTGCCATGTCTGTTTTCACGCTGACACAATATCCATCAATTCAATTATATCTTCCACAACATAATCAGCTCCTGCTTTCTCCAAATCCTCTTTTGATGAGTTACCATAAGTTACACCACAAGTGCAGACGCCGGCACTCCTTCCCATCTCAATATCCACCGGCATATCCCCAACAACCAGTGACTCTTCAGAAGAAAACGAAAGTTCTTTCAGTGTTTTCAAAACCTGTTGGGGATTTGGCTTCAATAGGGTTGAATTATCATTACCCAGAATATATTTGAAATACTCCTTAAATTTCCATTGTGTCAAAAATTCATTAACTGATTCTGTGTCTCTTGATGTAGCAATGGTACATTGAATACCTCTTTTCGTAAGTTCTTCCAACACCGTATCTACATTTGTAAAAAATGTTGGAGATATGGTATTCTTCATTTCTTCAAATAACTGTCTGTAAATTGTCTCACACTCCACTAGCGTCTCTTCCGATAATTCCGGATATAATTTGTGAAAACCCACTTTCGAAGAAAAGCCTATGGTGGACGCAAATTCCTCATCACTTGCCACTGCGTATCCCATTCTCCGCATGGTTTCTTTTTTTGCTGTTAAGATTACTGTCCTTGTGTCTGCAATCGTTCCGTCAAAATCAAAAATAACTAATTTATATTTCATATCTTTCCTCATTACCATTACTCGTTAAACACAATTAACGGAATTAAAATTTCCTCTTCTGTTACGCTACCATGCATTGACACCCATCTCTCATCATTGAAATAGATTGTCAAATCGCTCGTGGCAATAGCTAGATAATCCCCTAACATTCCCCTAAACAATTGAGAACTCGTGGTTCAAGTGATGGCATTCTCACAAGGCAATCACAAAGCTGTGGATAATCCTGTAGCACAACCATATCATTGTCAATATGCCTATGACCTGCTGTAACAACAATAAGTGTGTCACTTAGTTCTTCTGCCATTTCTTTAATCATATCTTCCATCTCAAGCATACATTTATGCACTTCATCAGATTTCAATCCATGTCTGTGAAGCTCCCCATCAGGATTATTCCAATATGCATAAATATATTTTTGATCAGGTTCTTTGCACCACTCTTTAATCGTAAGCGTCTCACACACTACACATGTATTATAAAAAATCCATCGGAAACTATCAATCAAGTTTCCGATGGATTTTTTACATATGCAGATATATTTTCAGACCATGGTAAAAGGGCCTCTATCAGTTCTTCATTTATAACTTCTGCCAAACTCATTTGGTCCATTACATACTTTAAGAACTCATACGGTATAAGTTTATTAAGTTTTTCTGTTTCAACTATGCTATACATTTTTTCCTGTAACCTTCTCTAATCTGAGCATACATCTATCTCAACATTTTGCCGAAATGACGTTCACGCCTTCCAGACACCCTTACTGATTTCATAAACTCCGTCATGATATGGGCCTTCTCCGGTAAAGAAGGTCTGAAAACCACACTTCCCCAAAACACGCCCGGATGCTACATTCTCCAAAAGACGGATACCATAAACCTCATTGATGCCAACCCGTTCAGCCATCACAGGCAGAAATGCCTTTACTGCTTCTGTCGCATAACCATTCCCCGTGGATGCTTTTGTGATATGATATCCGATTTCCCATTTTCCATCTCCAATAGGAACCAGCTGAACATAGCCGATATTTCTGTTCTCATCTTTTGTAATCACCGCATAAACCAACGGTCCTTCATTGGATCCGTACTGAGATATCAGAAATTCAAGCGTTTCTTTTGCATCTTCCAAAGTCTCGAAAACTTCATCCGGCACAAATCTTCTTGTATCCTCATCCAATGAATTCTTATGGACATCCATTGCCATGTCCATCGTCATTTCAGCAATTATCAATCTATCTGTTTCTACCAATATGTTCATACTTTTATTTTGATTCCTCTCTCTCCACATAATGCAACTCCACATCAAAGAACACCCATTTTACATCTAGCCTCATACAATATGCCTCCTATCCAATATGTTTACTTATCCAAATTTTGTATTTCCCTTGGGTGCCACCTTGAGCGACATCTTGGGCGACATCTTGAGCGACATAATTCAAATTATAAATCAATTGAAAAAAAGACTCAAGCAACTACAGCCACTTCCGCATTATCGCCTAAAGTACTTGCCAAAATTATTGTAAAAATAGTTGTACTCTTCATTTCTTCCAAAAACAAAAGCGTAATGTGCATTTATTTTCTGGTTAAGCAAATAATCCAAATACTGCGTTTGGTATTCTACGTTGAACTTGTGATTTTCAAAGATTACAATCAACGGAACATCCACTCCGCTAATTGATTGCACATCGTCCTCCGGATAGGAATCGGTTTGTTTTTCAATCAGCCTTAATGGAATCCTGGCTAAATCATAT
>JAEELL010000141.1 GCA_016282745.1 Lachnospiraceae bacterium | reverse complement strand
TCGGTTTATTTACAAACGGTCTTGAGAGATTTGACAAGGCATACGAAGAAGGTCTTATCTACAGAGTTATGACTACTAACTCAATCTACCAGACACCTGAACTCTTAGAGAGAGAATGGTACATCAATGTAGATATTGCTAAGTACACAGCTTTATTTATCGACAGATTAAACCACGACGGATCAATCAGCGACCTTCTCAATCCTATTGAGAAAATCTCTAAGAAGGTTGCAGAATATAATAATAAATAATTTATTATATAATCGCTGTTAATTATATAATAAATTATACGAAGCATTTCGCGCTTTAAAAATACCGGAGAAGATTTTGATGTATATTTTCAGAATCTTCTCTGTTTTTATTATCACAAGTTTCAAATAAGTAACTCCATTCCTACACTTTATCACAAAAGATGTAACTATTCAGCCTTTCAGCAATGCCAGCTCGAATCTGCATATAAATCTGCTAAGTTTTTATGTGCATGGCTGAATAATGAATCAAATCCATTCTCACTACAATATATAAGTAGAACGGCAAAACAATTATGAATTCATAGATAGGGGAACGCAATGACCAACGAAGAGATTAAGCAGTGCATATATGAATATGGTGACGATATCTATCGCTTTTGCTGCTACTTAACTAACAATAAAAGCAGCGCAGATGATTTATATCAGGAAACATTTCTAAAAGCAATCGAAATCAGGGATAAAATCAGAGTCAAAGATAACACAAAAAACTATCTGATTAGCATATCTTTAAATTTATGGAAAAACCATATCAAAAAAAATAATCGCAGAAAAGAAATCGCACCACTGATATATGACGAAGATTATATTTCAGCTATTCCCGATTCACAAATAGAAATCAGCGAAACCGTTATCACCGTGGAAATGTGCAAGTTAGTAAGGAATGCAATTGAAAGACTTCCTGAAAAGCAAAGGATTGTAACTCTGTTGTACTACTCGGAAGAGTTATCCATAAGAGAAATCGGTCAGATGCTCCACCTCCCAAAGGGAACCGTTCTAAGTCGACTGGCAAAAGCCAGAAGCATAATCAAAAAAGAAATGGAGGATGCAGGTTATGGAAAAACAGATTGACAGTATCATCACTGAAATAATGAAAACCGGTGAAAAACCTTCTGATGAGTTAAACTTAGAAACTCTCAAAAGAATAAATTTATTAAACGAAAAAAACAAAACAGACAAAGCCGACCTTGTTCCTATTTGGAAAAGAAGAACTGCAATAGCATTTTGTGTAATTCTTTGCTTATCAATTATAGGTACCGGTACTTTTGCAGCCGACAAATTATTCACTTTATGGGGGCAGAAAGTTCAAATCAATAAATATGTTAAATATAATATTTTCACAGATACTGATGAACATATGATTATGACTGTTGAAGAATTACTCAGTGATGGGGTATGTGTGGAAGCCCTTGTAAAATATCAGGCCCGTGATAAATATGGTGAGGACTGGCTCAAAAACAGAAATATGGCAAAAAACAGAGACAACTGGCCTGTCGCCAATTTTATGATTCACGAAAATACGGCAGGGGCTGCCGGTTACAACACAGAATTTTTAGAAGAATACAGCACCGATTCAGTTTTTTATTATTCTCTGAGTTGTAAACTCAATGAGCGAACTAATGTTATAGACCTGTCTTATGATTTGCCAAGCCAAATCCAAAACACAACAGAATTAAGTATAGAATGTAACGTACCGGTACTCAGGTACAATCTCATTGCCGAAGATGGCGATGAATTAAGCCGATATGTAAAACCGATGTTATTGGAGATATCCCCTCTTTCATACAGCATATGGGGAAATCAGAATGGCATGTATGAAATAACAAAGAATAATAGTTACGGTGGATTTTTCTGCAAAGCTCTTCTGTCTGATGAAAAAATAGACAATGAGTCCATAACCGGCATAACTATTATAGATTCTACCGGATCATACACCCCTAAAATGGAAGGTTTATTTGGCATCGAAAGCAACAATTCAACCTATAATTATCTTCTGTATTCAGATGTATTTACAAGCTTATCTCCTGACAAAAAAGCTTTTGTTAAAAATATTGATATAAACAATCTTAAATCCATTCAACTCTCAAACAGTTATAAAACCATTCAGTTTCGTTTAGAAAAATAAATATATTAAGGGATGTTGCGTTAGTTATGACAACTCACAAACGCAACATCCCTTAAAAACTTAACTTCATGATTATTTTATCTTGAAATCTATATACTTAATCTCCGTTGTTCTGGTCTTTTCAGGATATTCAATTACTTATTCTTTTGATTTGCACTCTATTATCCAAGACTCGCGAAGCATATATCAATCAATAATCACAAGCTTATACTCAATGCCAAGCTTATCAGCCATAACTTTTTCTCTTGTATGACAGGAGAATGCAATAATCTGTTCAAGATGTTCTGCCATGAACTTGATAGTACTTCCCATACGTTTGTTGTCATACATAACAAATGCATCGTCGAGTAATATCGGCTTTGTATCATCTTCGAATATAATCTCCGCAGCTGCAAGTCGAAGTGCCATGTACATCTGCTCAACAGTACCTTTACTGAGTCGATCTACAGCAATAACTCTTCCGCCTCTTCCTTCAATGGTGATATTCATCTCATCATCAACCTGGAAATTATCATACTTACCGTTGGTAATGTGATTCATGTATACGGAAGCCTTTTCATTAATTTCTTTTCCAAAGCTCTTTCTAATCTCCTCGGAAATCTCTCTGATTGTAGCCATTGCTTCATCGATAGCCTGAAGATCACACTCTATGGCATCAACTTTCTCGAGTCTAAGTTCATATCTCTCCAGCTGCTGTCTGGCCTTCAGCAGACTCTCTTTCTTCTGCTCAAGCTTGAACTGTGCCTGTGACTTTTCTTCTTTCTTTGACTGTATCTGCTTTGATACATCATCAATCTCAGAATTATAATCTGAAGTCTCCTCAGGCTTGTCCTCTTCTTCCTTGAGTTTATATGAAATACTTCTAAGTTCTGCTTCTATTATATTAATCTGTCTTTGTGCATAATCTGACTCACTCTTTGCCGCTTCATATCTGTCTACAGAAATCTTTAATTCCTTCATAAGAAGAAGCTTCTTAGTCTTATTGTTCTTCTTCACGAAATACATTATTACAAACAGTAAGGTAAACAATAATACCGCAAATGCACAAAACATCTCTTTTATCCATGTTGAACTGTCTGAAAAATCAATGTGTGGATTGGCAAGAAAGCATCCAACGCCAATACCAAATGCAACTACAATGAGTGCTAAAACCGTAACAGGTATGTTGGTCTTAGACATTATAACTTCCATCTCTCTTTCAACTTCATCTCTGGTTGAAACACCATGGATATCCAGCAGTTCCTTAAGTTCACTCATGTGCTTGTCAGATTTTTCTTTGTCTTTTTTAAGTTTGCCCAAATCCTCTGACAGAACGTCACTTCTCTGCATCAGACTCTCCTGATCCATGTTACGCTTGAGCTGTCTCTCTGTCTGAACATTGTCAAGAACCTCTAACGCCCTAACCTTCGTCTTAAGCTTACCCACAGACTCACGACTCTTCTCAACGGCTGCAATCTCAATCTTTTCTTCTCTCTCTAGTTCTTCTATCTGCTGCTTGATTGCTGCTATCTCTTTTTCAAGAGATTCCTTTCTGTCAGCACCGCTCTCCTCCATCAGTCTTTCCTTAGTGTCTTCTAAATGATTGAGTGCCGCTTCTACGTCAATCTCCGTAGTCTTTGAAGATCCAAGATTGGAAGAATAATTCCTCAGTACTTTCTCCAAATCGCTGTTGGTAATGCTGCCAAGCTGGCTTATGCTGATTGTATTGTAATAACAGTTCTCATCAAATCCGTAAAAGAACTCGTCCATCTCGTACTGGTCAAGCACCTTGTCATCACTGAGCCTTGTGATACGATACGACTTCTCACTCTTGAGGAAATTCCTCTCTATGAGATAATCCTCACCCTTCATCTCAATGACCATAGAGCCTCTGTAATTCTGTGGAGTATCCCATGGAATATACTTTTCGTACTCGTTGCTCTCACTGCTCTTTCCATGTCGACCATCCAATCCAAAAAGCATAGCCTTAATAAAGGTATGAATAGTGGTCTTACCGGCTTCATTCTCACCATACAGAAGGTTCACTCCATCTGAGAATTCCAGTACTTTGTTATGAAATTTTCCAAAATTCTCCAAGCAAACTTTCTTGATAACCATCTACTTCTCCTCCATGGAATCCAACAGTGCTCTGGTACCATACTGAAGTGCCTTTCGCTGTGTCTCCGTGATTGTATCTCCTTTTTTGAGAAAATTATCAACATACATTCCAAGAATGTTGTCCTTATTTTCTTCATATAATAATTCAAAATCATAATCAGGTACCGTCTTGTCAACTACTTCCGCAAGATAGCAGATACCTGCAAGATCTTCAAAATCTATATCCATCAAAGGATTTCTTCTGCCCTTGATTGTAAACTTGTAAATATGCTCATGACCATGTCTCTCAACATAATCCTGAACCTTGAACTTAAGTTCAAGCAAATTGGTATCAGGCTCTATATCAACAATCAAATGCTTGTAGTTTCTCTTACTGAAAGGTATAAACTCAAGATCTAAAGACTCCGCTGTAACCTCACCTGAGATATAACCTCTGATACCTGTATCCTTCGGACTTGTAGGCTCGAGAGATCCGCAATACGCAAACTTGCCTCTCTGGTCCAAATCCGGATTGTGAATATGTCCCAATGCAATATAATCAAAATCAGAACCGGCAAACTTCCTTCTGTTAATAGGAATATGCTTACGGTCACCGCCATGTCCCACAAGAATATTAATCACAGAAGGATCCTCCACAAGAACATTGTCATACAGACATTCTCTCATCTCTTCTGTGTAATAACTGTGGCCGTACACGTCCACACCCAGTTCCGGAATACTCACTCTCTCAATATTTCTTCCTCCAAGGAAAATAACATTGTCGCTCCATACATAATCCTTGTAGAAAGAACCCGGTACAATCGCATCATGATTGCCCGCCATAAGAACAACCTTCGTGTCCTTGATGGTGGAGAATAAATAATCTACTTCTTTTATTTCTCTTAGCAGTGGCTGTCTATCAAACAGATCCCCTGCAATAATCAGCATATCTATGGGATTTTCTTTTATTTGTTTGATAAGTCTCTCAAATGTACCCCAGATTTCGTCAGCGCGGGTCTGTGCCCACTTTTCACTACTCTGTGGTGCATATCCGAGATGTATGTCCCCTGTGTGAATAAAACGCATGCATTTCTCCTTTAAGTCATATTTTCCAATACTTATATAGACTAAATTATACCATTATCCACGATAATAATCAAATAAATCCCTAAATATCAACACTTTCACAATTGTGTGTAGCCCATATTTCACATATCAATACTAAGTCATAATTTAATGTAGCAGTATAAATCCATAATACTCATATCAATATTAATCTGTAATACTCATATCAGTATCAATCCACAATTTCATATACCAGTATATGTCCGTTCCTCTTCCAAGCACATAAATTCCCAGTTCACCATACAGTTTAGCAGTTTCATATTGTGGTCCTTCAGGCACTCCGCAAATGTACATTTCCACATTTTTCTCCCGCATTTTCCCGCAAAACTCCAACAGTTTCGGACTGTCTGTTGGCAAAGTTCCCGAATGATAAGGCACAAACAAAATCTTCTTAATATCCTCCCCCGGAATTTCAAAGGACATTCCCGGATATACAATTATCATCTTTACAGGGGAAGTATCCGATAAAGAAATCGCGGAATATTTTTCCTTACTTGTATGCTTTTCTGCTCTCACATTATTTACACGATTCTCTGCGCTAACACTGTTTGTACAATTCCCCGTGCTCACACTTCTGAGACTTTTCAGCTCATCCGAATATATATCATGCCTTAAAAGCGTGCCCGCATCAAATACATTTGCAAATCCTCCTGTGTTCTGATACGACACATACACTCCGCCTCTTCTGACCTTAGAAATATACTCAACCGCTGCAATGAAATTATTTGTACCGTTTGACCTTTCATCATCAAGGGGGTAATTTGCAGAAACCAGAATAACCGGAATATCTGTCTTTCCCAAAGC
Source organism: Lachnospiraceae bacterium (assembly GCA_016282745.1). Lineage (GTDB taxonomy): Bacteria > Bacillota > Clostridia > Lachnospirales > Lachnospiraceae > SIG293. The sequence goes on along the minus strand of JAEELL010000141.1, from coordinate 17,914 downwards.
AATGGAGAGAGTCGCTGCCGAATACTGCAGTGTATCCGTTCCGTGAGTAACAATGATGCCTCCCAATTCATCATCTAAATTTTCCAACAATGCTTCTTGCACACTTTTTATAAGTTTTGTCAGATACACACCGCCCAGATTCTCACTGAGAATCGTATAAGGTTCCTTCGTAACAAACTCAATGTCCTCTCCAAACTTTTCTTTATAGGACTCTATTAACTTATACTTTGCACTCTTATCCGGCGAAATATAATTCCCGTTAACCGAGCTTCCAATCGTTCCACCGGTAAATATAACTAAAATCTTCATAAACTATATTATACACACTCTCACCACAATCTAAAACAAAATTGTGGTTTTGCTTCTCTTTGAGGATATTTTTCAAGTTGCTTTTTTTTATAAATGGTATTAAAATGAGACTTAGTCCCATTTTGGGATTTCAAATACAATATTTGGAGGATTCTTATGGCTGTTTATAATACAGAACAAAAGAAATGTATTATTAGTTTTCTTACAGACCACAGTAATTCTTCTTTTACAATAGAGGAGCTCATTGCCAAACTTGAGCAGTGTGATAACATTACAAAAGTTCCCGGAAGAAGTACTGTGTACAGACTAATGAACAAGTTAGTCGACGACGGCATTGTAAAGCGTTTTGTCAAAGGTCACAGTCGACATTTCAATTATCAGATAGTTGAATCAACCGGTTGCCACGAACACATTCATATGAAATGTACCACGTGTGGGAAGTTGTTCCACATGGCGGACGATGAGACGACAAAGATTCTTAACGAGATTCTTGCTAACTCGCATTTTATTGTGGATAGAGATGAAACCACTCTATACGGAACCTGTAACAGCTGTTCAAAGTAACAGCAGTAATTGTTCAAGACGGCAATTATGCTTAACAGCAGTAATTAACAGCTGCAATTAACAGCTGCAATCATTCATTGCTAATAATTATTATCAATTATTTACCAGCAGAAAGGATTATCATGTCACAATTAACATGTAAAGACGTTTCCCTGGGATATGAAGGGATGACTGTCACAAGCAATATTAATTTCAACGTAAATAAAGGCGATTATCTATGTATCGTCGGAGAGAACGGTTCAGGTAAAAGTACTCTCATAAAAGCATTATTAAAATTGAAATCTCCAATTAGCGGAGAGATTATCTATGATGAAGGTCTCAGTTCTTCAGAGATTGGATATCTTCCACAGCAGACTATTGTTCAAAGAGATTTCCCTGCTTCGGTTACCGAGATTGTAATGTCAGGTTTTTCAGGAAGAAACGGTCTCAAGCCTTTTTATTCAAAAGAACAAAAAGCGGAAGCAAAAAAGAATATGGAGAGACTTGATATTTTAGATTTGGCTCACAGGTGCTACAGAGAATTATCCGGAGGTCAACAGCAGCGTGTGCTTCTTGCAAGAGCCCTTTGCGCTACTGAGTCGGTCCTTCTTTTGGACGAGCCGGTTGCAGGCCTTGATCCGAAAGTCACCGCAGAAATGTATGAATTAATAAACAAAATCAACAAAAAATACGGAATAACCATCATCATGGTTTCGCATGATTTGAATGCTGCAATGCAGTATGCCAGTCACATTCTTCACCTTGCAGACAAGCCTTTGTTCTTTGGAACAAAAGACGACTACCTTAATAGCAAAATTGGCAAGGCATTTATTGATATGATGGGAGGTATTTCATAATGGATATATTTGATACTCTGGCTTATTACCTTCATTTTAAATTCGTAATTTACGCATTAGTGGTTGGAACACTAATTGCATTATGTTCCTCACTTCTTGGAGTAACACTGGTGCTGAAGCGTTTTTCATTTATCGGCGACGGTTTATCACATGTTGCATTCGGCGCAATAGCAATTGCATCGGTTCTTAACCTTACAAACAACATGATTCTGGTTATGCCAATCACTGTAATTGCAGCAATTCTGCTCCTTCGCTCAGGGCAGAACACAAAAATCAAAGGCGATGCAACACTTGCAATGATTTCAGTAGGTGCCCTGGCACTTGGATACCTGATTATGAATATTTTTTCAACTTCGTCAAATATCACCGGTGACGTGTGTAGCACACTGTTTGGTTCAACTTCTATCCTGACCTTGAACAAAACTGATGTAATACTAAGCGTAGTAATGTCAATTCTGGTAATCTTTGTATTTATCTTTTTCTACAACAAGATATTTGCAATTACATTTGACGAAAACTTTGCGAACGCAACCGGAACAAGAGCAAATGCATATAACCTTATAATTGCAATAATTGCCTCTGTAATTATTGTACTTGCAATGAACCTGGTGGGATCACTTCTCACATCGGCTCTTATCATATTCCCTTCGCTTTCTGCCATGAGAATATTTAAGAGTTTCAAATCAGTTATTATATGCTCGGCTATCATTTCCGTAGTTTGCGCATTGACAGGAATCATCATTTCAATACTCGCATCTACTCCTGTAGGCTCAACTATTGTTGCAATCGACATTGTCGTATTTTTAATTTTTTATATAATTGGGATAATTACAATGAAGAACCAATGATATTATCAACATAAATACTATTTATTTAAGATAACTCACGATACACATATGTATAAATGGAGAAAATGCAAATGAAAAAACTACTGTTACAGCTTCCTCTGATTATAGTGTTATGCGGTGGGATAATATATTTTGCCCACGCCATGAATGACAGAGATACAAAGGAAGTTGCAAAATATGCTTACACCTCGGCAAAAAGCAGCAAATCGTCCAGTCTAACCGGCAATGATAAATCTATTTCAAATTCAGGGAAAAGCTCAGATGCCAACACTGATTCAAGCACGGAAGTTGAATCTGAAACGCCAAAAGAGACTACTTCAAATTCTTTTGAAATCAAACTGAGCTTCATCGGTGACTGCCTCTGTGCGACAAATGAGAATACTCATTATACAAATTGTTTTAACGATGTTGCCGACGTCAAAGATCAGTCTTACTTCTTTAAAAAAGTAAGCTCATATTTCTTGAATGACGACTTTACAATCGGGGACTGCGAGAATGTGTATTCCGACAGTAAAAATCTGAAAGTTTCTGACAAAGGTCAGTACAAGGATCCAAATGTTGAAGCTTACTGGTTTAAGAGCAAAGCTGATAATGCGGGAATTCTTTCCACCGGCGGAATTGACTGCGTATCGATTTCAAACAATCACATAAATGATTACGGTCAAGCCGGTCACGAAGACACCAGGAAAGCACTGGACAAAGCCGGCGTGCTTTGGGGCGAAGAAGGTAAGACTGTCTACTACGAAAAGAATGGATTCAAAATTGCCGTTATATGTGTTTCAATGTACGGTGACGGAGTTGTTCCTACCATTATCGATTACATAGAGGAAGAAGAAAAGAAATCTGATTATCAGATTATTTACTTCCACGGCGGAACAGAACGCCTTCACGCGCCAGAAACCTGGAAAGTCAACGCTTGTCACAAGCTTATTGACGCCGGCGCTGATCTGATTATGGGTGACCATCCTCATGTGCTTCAACCCAAAGAAGTTTACAACGGTGTTACAATCATCTATTCACTTGGTAATTTTATTTTTGGCGGAAACAGACATCCGGAGAACAGAACTATCATATATCAGCACACGCTGACAATCAAAGATAATGTTCTATCTTCCCAAAATGGAAAAGTAATTCCATGCTATGTATATACAGGGGATACAAACAATTGGCAACCTGCTGTCATTAAAGATAAAAATACAAAAAATAAAATATTTAATTTCATGAAGGGCAAGACAGATTCGCCTTTATAAAGATTGTATCAAGGTCGTCAAATACATGAAGCATGTTATAGAATTCTCGTGTTATGCATTTCCGTGTTATGCAGTTTCCTTATTATGAAACAAAACGAGTAGCAAATCATCATTTCAATCAGATTGCTACTCGTTTTTCTATCTGTTCAATTATCAATTACTACTTACAATCAGCAACTTACAATCATCCAAGGAAGTAGTACCAATGATGTCCCAGTGCTCTGGTCTGACCCACGTACACCATATCACCTTTTTTAATGAATCTATATAAGATGATTCCGCGAACTTCAATCTTATCATCGAGCACTTCATTGCCGTCCGCACAGAAAATATATCTCCATCTGTTTCTAAATAGTGACAGGTATTCAATTTCATTTTTCTGAATAACCTTAAGATATGCGACTTTATTCTTGCCAATATCGAATAATACATAATCCACAAATAACAGCTGAAGATAGCTAAGTAACTCTGCCAGACAAAACAACGCTATACCCCAATTTATAAAATATATGTCTGTCTCAACTTTTCTAAACCAATATGGAATACTTCTTCTTGCTGCACACTGAAATATAACTCCCGTAGTAATGACTGCCGCAATAAATATAGTTCTGATTAAAAATACCAACAATCTTCTATCGGACTGCTTTTTTCTAAGATCCATCTTCACATCACCCTCAGCTAACTTAAAATCTGCGAGTAGCAAAGACCCTCTCTTAGATTGTTCTCTGTCACGCCGTCTCTGTTCATCTATAATGGAAGTCTTAATATCAACTTCAACTTCCTTTTTTTCCTTCTTGAAAAGATTGTCCCAATCACTATCATAATCCATTGATCTTGTAGGTCCATATTTATAATGTTCATCTAAAAATACTTCATGATCATTTTTCAATAACAGCACCTCCCTTAAACATTACACCTTGATATCCATTTATTATTGTGTATATCTGTTATTTATCATACCCGAAACAAAAAAGCTAATAAATAGCCGCATTTCACATTTTACCATCATATTTTTCTATTTTATAAGGTTGTTTTTTTTACAATAGTATAATATAATTATTTATTTTCGAACTTTATCTTAATTATATCTTACTATATTTGTTGATTTTTTTAAATATCAATCACCGAAACCGCTACGCTTGTTTCGGGATTGTATCACGGTCGTCAAATGTCTGCAAGCAAACTTGCGACATTTTCCTCATCGTGTGTACAAATAAGAGGAGCAATTGCTTCAACGATTCAAAATCGTAAACGCAATGCTCCTCATTTTTGAAACCATGCAATCACTTGCTTATTTAATTATAATTTATTAAACCATGTAATCACTTATTTAATTTTTCTTAAATTCTTCAAATTCTAATCCTTCATTGTGCTCCTGAATAATTCTGATTGACCATTCATTTGCAAATAACAGCAGCGGATTGTCATTCATGTCCTTAACTTTCTTGCAGTCACTGATTCTGCTAAGGCTGTTAAGATCTGTTGACGGATCTTTCACCCATCTGATGTAATTGTATGGAAGTGGCTCAAGTCTGACATCACAGCTGTATTCATTTTCCAGTCTGTATTTTAATACATCAAACTGAAGTACACCAACTACTCCAACTACAATTTCTGACATTCCCAGATTGTAATCCTGGAACATCTGAATCGCACCTTCCTGGGCAATCTGCGTTACCCCCTTCATAAACTGCTTACGCTTCATAGAATCAAGGGGAACAAGTCTGCAGAAATGCTCCGGTGCAAATGTAGGAATACCTTCATATGCAAACTTTTTGCCCGGCATACAGAGTGTATCTCCAATTGAGAAGATGCCTGGGTCAAACACCCCGATAACATCTCCGGCATATGCCTCGTCAATAACCTTTCTGTCCTGAGCCATAATCTGCTGAGGTCTTGAAAGCTTCATCTTTCTTCCACTCTGGACATGATAAACATCTTTATTTGCATCAAACTTTCCGGAACAGATTCTCATGAAAGCAATTCTGTCATGGTGAGCCTTGTTCATATTTGCCTGAATCTTAAATATAAATCCAGAGAAAGCTTCGTCAACCGGACTAATCAATCCTGCATCAGACTGTCTTGGAAGTGGAGACTCAGTCATCTTAAGGAAATGCTCAAGGAATGTTTCAACACCAAATGTTGTGAGCGCTGAGCCAAAGAACACCGGAGAAAGTTCACCCTGATCTACAAGCTCCTGATCAAAAGGTTCACTTGCCCCATCAAGTAGTTCTGTATCTTCCATAAGCTGATCATAGAGTTCCTCTGTAATAGCCTCTTTTAGTCCGTCATCGTCCAAACCATATTCTGTTTCTGCTGCGCCCTTGGCTCCACCTACAGAAACTGCCTTGAACATAGAGATTTTCTTTGTATCTCTGTCATATACACCCTTAAATCTTTTACCTGAACCAATAGGCCAGTTAATTGGGCAAGTCTTAATACCAAGAACATTCTCGATTTCTTCAAGTAATTCATATGGATCTCTCGCCTCAAGATCCATCTTATTAATAAACGTAAAGATAGGGATATGTCTCATAACGCAAACCTTAAACAACTTAATAGTCTGCGCCTCAACACCCTTTGAAGCATCGATTACCATGACCGCCGAATCTGCTGCCATCAAAGTTCTGTATGTATCCTCCGAGAAGTCCTGATGTCCCGGTGTGTCTAAGATATTGATACAGTATCCATCATAATCAAACTGAAGTGCAGATGAAGTAACCGAAATACCTCTTTCCTTCTCGATACCCATCCAGTCAGAAACCGCATACTTAGAATTGGCCTTTCCTTTAACCGAACCGGCTGTATTGATAGCTCCTCCATATAAAAGGAATTTCTCAGTAAGTGTAGTTTTTCCCGCATCAGGGTGGGAAATAATCGCAAAGGTTCTACGTCTTTCAATTTCTTTTCTCAAATCTTCACTCATAATACTCTCTCTTTTCTAATTCTTTTCCAATAATAATCAATATGAAATAAAAAAAACGGTAGCATGCTCCATTACAATGGAGCACACACCGTTTTATTATATTAGAAAAATAAATATCATGCAAGTTCAAGAACAATGTCTGCACTAATCTACCATCAATATTATCTAATTACATTTACAGTATCATCAACATAAGTATCAGACTCAGAAAGAAGAGTATTGTTTGATAAATCCAATTCACTTATATTTGTATGAGAACAATATAAACGCTTTAATCCAAGATTATTTGATAAATCCAATTCACTTATATTTGTGTTAGAACAATCTAAATACTTTAATCCAAGATTATTTGATACATCCAATTCACTTATATTTGTATAAGAACAATCTAAGTCCTCTAATTCTAAATTATTCGATACATCAAGTTCGCTTATTTTTGTTAAAAAACAGCTTAAGTTCTTTAATTCAAGATTATTTGATACATCCAATTCCCTTATATCTGAGCAAATACACATTAAATACTTTAATCCAAGATTATTTGATACATCCAATTCACTTATATTTGTGTCAGAACAATATAACCTTTCTAATTCTAAATTATTTGATACATCCAATTTCCTTATATTTGTGTAAGAACAATTTAAGTCCTCTAATTTTAAATTATTCGATACATCCAATTCGCTTATTTTTGCGTGAGAACAATCTAAATCCTTTAATTCAAGATTATTTGATACATCCAATTCCCTTATAAAATTTTCTTCACATGTCAATTTACGCAAATTAGGAAAACCAGATAAATCAATGCTAGTTAAATGATTATCTCTCACCTCTAAATACTCTAATGTATTACTTGGGTTTATATACAAACTATCCAAACTATAGTTACTATCTATGTCCACATCCATTATATTAGGGCTGCCAACAATATTTAGTTCTCTAATCATTGTCCTACATATTATTAAACGATTTAATTGTTCACAACCATCAATTGCAACTTTGTAAAGACTATTAGTAAAATAAATAGAAATATCCCTAAGTTCCTTATTATCACAAAGATCTACATAATACAAATCATCCATATCAGTTATATCGGAAATAGATTGAAGAGAAGCATTATTCGTAATATGGATGCCCTTCAATCCTGAACAGCGATCAAATTTAACTGATTGAAGGTCACCTTTAACATTAGATACACAAATATTCACTAATTCATCATTGTCACTTAAATCGATTGTTTCTAACATACAAAGAGGTCTCTTATATGGATCGTTCTCATCATCACAAGGTGGTAAAAGAAGAGTAAAGCCCCCTCCCAACTCTTTACCTGACAAATCAATAGATTTTAATCTAGGAACACCTGAATAATCGTCTTCCCATTCATACTCATATAACTCCAACCTGTAAGGTGATTGATATTGGACAAGTGATTCTGTTGCCATATATAAATAGAGTACATCAATAAAACTCTTTGAGTCACACAAAACAATATCATCCTCTTCATTGTAAAAATCTTTAGGATAATTAAGAGTATGAAGCGGTAAATCTAAACGACTAAAATGAACATTTTCCCTGCTTAACAGTCTTAATGATTCACAATTTGACAAATCTAAATCAGAAATCTTGGTGTTATCTACATACAAATCTTCTAATTTATATTGATCATCTACCCGTAATGACTCTAAATTATAATTATCACGAACATCCAAAAGGCGTAACTCAGGAAGATCGTATATATCCAGTGATTCTATGTCACAATTTTGAATCAAAATATCCTCTAACTCTTCGAACTGACTTCCAGACGGATGAATGTCAAGTGATTCTTTTATCCCTAATCCATATTCGGTCCAATAAATGGCTTTTAATCTACCGTCTTTTGACCAACTATATTGTTCTGAATTCAGATTACCACTAACCTTTGCACCTTTGTCTTTTTGTTCTTTAATAATAGATTTTAGAAGTTCCACATCTTCTCTATTTTTATTTTCTGAACCATCTACAGTAGTTTGTTCTTCTATAATTGACTCTGCTACAGTAGTTTGTTCTTCTGTAATTGACTCTGCTACAGTAGTTTGTACTTCTGCACTTGACTCTGCTACAGTAGTTTGCACTTCTGTACTTGACTCTACTACAGTAGATGTTTCCTCTTGATTTTCATTTTCTGTAGTCACATCAATACTTTCTGTTTCAGATACTGCACTCTCTTTTTCTGTAGGTGCTACTGTCGTTGCTGCCGCTGTCGTTGTTGCCACTGTAGGTGCTACTGTCGTTGCTGCCACTGTCGTTGCTGCCACTGTCGTTGCTGCCACTGTCGTTGCTACTGTCGTTGTTGCCACTGTAGGTGCTACTGTCGTTGCTGCCACTGTCATTTCCGGAGAAGTTATTGGTTTTTTATTTTTTACTTTCACTTTGCATTTGAACTTTTTATTACCAACTTTGGCTGTAATAGTAGCTTTTCCGGACTTAATAGCCTTAACTGCTCCTTTTTTACTAACTTTAGCAACTTTTTCATTTGATGATTTCCACTTAACCTTTCCTTTTACGTTTTTCACCTTCAGTTTAATGGTATCCCCAACAAAAAGAGTAGCTTTTGTCTTGTTCAATCTCGCTTTCTTCTTTGCTGCCTCTACATTAGCACTTGGTGTCATTGTTGCTGTAAGGGCAACTGTTAATGCCAACGCTAATGCCTTTGTCATTTTTCTAGTCATATTTTTACTCCTTTCTTATTTCTACGAACTTCCATTAAGTCCGTAATCTTATCCTATTTCCTTGGATAAATCAGTAATATAATACTATTGTGGATTATACTGAATGAAAACAAATTATTAACAGTTTATTAACATCTGATTTTTCTTCTCTCTCTCCATTTGTTTTTATCGTTTTTCCCCTATCTGTTGACATTTTCTTTGGTCGGGCATATGATTATCTATAGGTTTAATTAGAAGAAAAGGATAGGTGAGAGAAATGAGAACTTTTGATAAATCATCAAAACTCGACAACGTCTGCTATGATATCAGAGGTCCTGTTATGGACGAGGCAGACAGAATGATTGCTGCCGGTGAACACATTGTAAAGCTTAACATCGGAAATCCGGCTCCTTTTGGTTTCAGAGCTCCTGATGCTGTAATAGATACTATGTCTAACAACCTCACATCGACAGAAGGCTATTCAGACTCAAAAGGATTATTTTCCGCAAGAGAAGCTATAGTCGAGTATTGTAAGTCAAAGAATATACCAAATGTTACTGTAGATGATGTATACACAGGAAATGGTGCCAGTGAACTCATCACAATGTCTATGCAGGGATTACTAAATAACGGTGATGAAGTGTTAGTTCCTGCCCCTGATTATCCTCTTTGGACAGCATCAGTTACACTCGCAGGTGGTACTGCTGTTCATTATATCTGTGATGAACAATCTGAATGGAATCCTGACATCGAGGATATTAAGAGTAAGATTACAGACAAGACTAAAGGCATCGTCGTAATCAACCCTAACAACCCAACCGGTGCATTATATCCAAGAGAGATACTTGAGCAGATTGTTGAACTTGCAAGAGAACATGAACTCATTTTATTTGCTGATGAAATATATGACAGACTGGTTATGGACGGAAATGAGCACATTGCTCTAGCTTCTTTGGCTCCTGACCTTCTTACTGTTTCATTCAACGGATTATCAAAGTCACATCTCATCGCAGGTTACAGATGCGGATGGATGTGTCTTGCGGGAGACAAATCAAAAGCTAAAGGATATGTTGATGGTCTCAAACTTTTATCATCCATGAGACTTTGTTCTAACGTTCCTGCGCAGTCATTGATTCCTGCTGCATTGGCAAATCTTGAAGATACTAAGAAGATGCTCGTTCCCGGCGGTCGTGTATACGAGCAGAGAAACTATGTAGTTGATGCAATAGCTGATATTCCGGGACTTTCAGTAGTCAAGCCAAAAGCTGCGTTCTACTGTTTCCCTAAAATAGACATTAATAAGTTCAACATCACTGATGACGAACAGTTTGCACTTGATTTTCTGAAGGCAAAACACATTCTGTTCACTCACGGAAAAGGCTTCCACTGGGATGAGCCGGACCACTTCAGAATTGTTTACCTTCCATGCGTAGACGATTTGAAGATTGCAATGGATGCAATGAAAGATTTCATGGCTACATATAAGCAGGCTTAAACTCAAACTAACTGATACAAAGGTTGGCTGATATAAAATAGGCTTTAACTAAAACAGACTGCATACTTAGTTTTAATACTTTAGTATGCAGCCTATTTTTATATTTTTATATTTTTATATTCTAATATCTAATTATGTATAATTATTACATTGGCATATCACCTTGTCCATTCCATGGAATAATAATTGGAGTATACGGGAAATGACGAATTTCATACATATAAGCTTTTCCACGCCAATCTACTATTTCCTCATATTCTCCATCATCATTTAAACGATATAACATTGGGAAATACCATCCTGGCTCAGTTGGATATCCGCCTTCATATTCTGCTCCATTCTCCGGCCCTGTCATAATAGTATGTTCTTCATCAAGATAAACAACCTCTTTTAGTTCAATTTCACTTTCATTGTTAATGAAAATTCCATGTGGTAATCCGTCATAATTATATCCACAAAGATAACAATAATCTTCTCTTGGATCATTTGTAGCAGATTTTATTCTCAAAACACCTGTTTTGTTTGATGTTCTAGTACAATTTTCAGTTGCGCCAACAAATGCATTAACATAATAAAATCCCGGAGCTGTAGGTTCGCCACCTTCAACACTTGCTCCTTCAAACTCACTTGTTTTCATCGATCTTTCTGTATCTATATAATATACAAGAGTTACTTCTGCATTTGGATCGTCTCTTAAAAGTGAATAATTGATTCCGTGTGGCAAGCCATCATATACAACTTCTGTATACTCAAAATCCAGTCTCTGATAACCTTGTACTATTTTATATGTAATTAAATCAGGAATAACTTTATCCTTATATCTGAGTGAGCCTGTACATGTAAGTCTGATATAGTAAGTACCAAAATCTTTTGGTATTTCTTCCATCTTATCTGTACGAGCTTCATCTGTGAAGTACTCAACTTTAACAGGTGGATTTGAAATAAGACGTCCGTTTGAATCATATACTTTATAATTTTTGTAAGGAATAGGATTTCCCGTCCATCTTACTTCTTTATCGCTGCATTCCACAACCAAATCTGCCGGACTAATTGTTAATGTTGTTCTGTATTTTTTTGATGCAAAATATACCTTATCCGTACGATTCATTACTTCAACATAATACGTTCCTACATCAACAGGTGTAGAAATAGCATTTGTGTAATTCTCATCTGAATAATAAGTTATTATAGGATTCTTTCTAGGCTGTGGACCAAAAGGTTCTCCGTCTTCACCTAAGAATCCAATAACATCATAATTAGTGTATGAAATCTTTTTACCTGTATAGTCTGAAACCTGAGGTCTTGCATTAATTGTCTGAGATGCTTTTTTAATATCAATATGATGCATTGGCTCAGTAATTCCAATTAAATCTCCATATGGTTCAATTGTAATTACAGGATAATAACATCCAGGCATCTTTAAAGCTTCAGCTTCTATTGTGTGGTCTTTATCCAAATAATACTTAATTGAATAATTTACTTTGTCCTTTATTGATTTTCCTGTTACAGGATCAAGAATATTGTAACCATGATGCAAAGGTGTTTCTCCTGTATAATCATAACCCTGATAATAACTCTTTACCCTAGGACTATAGTTGCTGATAGCACTTGTCTTTGTTGCTGCTTCATTTTCCTGTGTTGTTTCATCTGCTTTTACTGTCTGAATTACAGGCATGTTAACAGATGTTGCCAACATAAATACTGCCATTACACCGGCAATGATTCTTTTACTATTGTGTAAATACCTCATTATCCCAATACCTCTCTTTCATTTTTTTACACAGAGTCTATTTTATCGCATTATTTCTATATTTCAAGCATTTTATAGAATAAATATGGTACTTCAATAAAACGTTTTACCGTGGTACCGTTTCCATCACAATAATATCAGTGCTTTTTTATTTTCTTAAGATATTATTAATTTTTCCCATTGTTATTTTTCATCTGCGCATCTCTGCGGAGCATTTTTGTTTTATAGGGAAGTTCAGAGAACTTTCCTATAAAACAAAAAAAGTCCTGCGACCACCATACGGTAATCACAGGACCATAATTCAAATATCTGCGTCAGACTAGCTGACAACTCATTCCGCCTCTCTGAGTTCTTCTTCAGCACTCGGAGCTTCCAATGTAACTTTCACCTTATCAATACGCATATTGTCCATGCGCATAACTTCAAGCTTACAGTTATCTACAGTAACAGAATCCCCAATCTCCGGAACTCTGTCAAGTTGCTCTAAGATAAGACCACCAACTGATTCATAATTATCAGAATCAATATCAGTCTCAAACTGATCATTGAAATCTACCAGATTCAACTGACCTTCAATGAGATACTCGTTATCATTGAGCTTGATAATTGCTTTTTCTTCATCCTCATCAAACTCATCACGAATCTCACCAACAATCTCTTCAATAATATCTTCCAATGTAATAAGACCGTCCACTGCACCGTACTCGTCAAGTACGATACACATTCCGTGATTCTCATCACGCATCTCCACAAGCAAGTCATTCAAGTCCTTTGTGGCGATGGTATAAAACGGTTCATACATCAGCTTCTCTGCTTCAAAATTGTTACGCCCCACACCGTGGATAATCATATCTTTGATATTGATAATTCCGACGATGTTATCTGTATCATCCTTGTATACAGGAATACGTGTATACTTGTCATTTTTAACTATATGCATCAACTCATCATAAGTTGCATCTATGCTAATCATGGCAATGTCAATCTTTGGAATCATAATATCCTTGGCACATGTCTCTCCAAAGTCGAACACGTTGTTAATCATATCCAGTTCTTCCTCTTCAATGAGCCCTTCTTCCTGACTCACGCCCATAATGGCACGAATCTCCTTTTCAGTGATGAGCTCCCCATCACTGTTCTTCTTGATTCCAAACAGCCTCATGAAAACAAATGAAATCTTATCCACTATAAAAATAATCGGAGTAAGAACTGCCATCAAAATATATATCGGTGTTGCGTAAACAAGTGCTATCTTCTCAGCATAAAGCGTCGCTGCTGTCTTTGGAATTATCTCGCCAAAAACCAACACTATAAGAGTAAGAACACCTGTACCTACACTGACTGCTGCGTTGCCCCACATTCTCTGAACAAACACAGTCATTAATGATGAAGCTGAAATATTTACTATATTATTGCCAATCAAAATAGCACTAAGCATCTTGCCTGAATCGTCACGAACCTTCTGTAGCATCTTCGCTCGCTTTACGCCTTCATTCAGCATCATCCTAATACTCATCTTATTTACTGATGTAAGAGCTGTCTCCGCCGATGAGAAAAAAGCAGATAACAGTATTAATACAAATAATATACATAGCATCGCTATGTCACTGGGTCCCATCAAGAATCCTCCTTAAAAATAAAATAACGTGACCAACGTCCACTTATGCTTCATTGTATTAAATATCAGGTTCAAAGTCAAGGCAACTGCCGTGTTGCGCAGATTGAATTTAATTTTCTGAGTATGCAACCAATCAGAAAACTGACAAATAAGGAGCCTGCCATTATTGCAATGGCACCGGGCATTCCCCAATTCATGAATCCGTACCAATCATTTCCATTCGGCCACTCACCTATTCCATTTATAATAATATTTATGTAATAAATCACTCCATACAACAAAGTAGGAACGATTCCACAAATTGTATCCCTAAAAGGAATGTCTCCCAAATCAGTCACAATATAATCAGCCATTGCCAAAATAGGAATAATCAGATGAAAATAAAGATTTGCCCCTTTGTACATCTTTGCGTAACCATAAAGCGGTCCCAAAAATGCAATTATCTGGACAAATGTGAGTCCCACTGCCGTAACTGCCATAACCTTGAGTATGCGAATCACACATAAGTATTTGTCTGTTGCTTTTGATTTGCCGATTCCTTTTGATTTGTCTGTTGCTTTTGATTTGTCTGCCCTTCTTGTTGTCAACTCTATCAGATAGATAAGTGCCACCGCTCCACAGAAAACATTGGATAGCACTGTAAAATATTTAAAATTGGAAATACCTTTTGTCAAAAAATAGCCATCTTTTGTTCTGACAAAGAAGGTCAGATATATTCCAACAAAAGTAAGAATGACAATGACAATATTAAGAAATAACGAGATCAATTGCTTTGTGTTGCCTTTCATGATCAATTCCTCCCCGATATTCGATATTCGATATTCGATGTCCGATATTCGATATTCGATATTTCTACTTAGTTATATTTTTACTCTATGAACAACTCACAACTTTCTTCATCAGATGAAATGTTATTACCATCGTTAGTATTATTAGTATTGATATTACTATTTATTTTCAAATTACATACAAATGAATATATTATCTCATTCATTCTGTCAGGATTATCTACATTTGCATTGTGGCTGGCACCCTTTATTACCTCTAATCTGCACCCGGTGTGCTTGTGCCATCTCACGTTATACTTTCTAACCTTTCCGGTTCTATCGTGTTGCCCTATTGTCAACAACACCGGACAATCAATATCAACATCTCTGATATCATCAACCAGGGCATCATAATAATCCTGCACTACCTTTTCATACTCTCTCTTGTCATACTGGGACAGCATCTGCATCATATTCTTAAATCCGTCCATTGTGGATGACACACCGATTGCTGACAAAAGTTTCAAAATAGGCCATGGGAAAAATCTGCACATAAGACCGGCTCGCCTCAGTATCCAATAATCCATCTCTGAATAATAGTCTTCACCGTACGGAGATGTTCCGATTCCTACGAATCCTTGTACAATACCTGATTTTCTGCACATAATTGCCTGTGGAAAATATCCACCGTAGGACTGTCCCACTGCTATAAAAGATTCAAATTTCTCCTGTTTCATTATTTTCAAAATAATATCTGTCGCCTCGTCCATAGTAAAAACTCTGAACAATCTGGACTTTCCGTGTCCCGGTGAGTCCCATGCAATAACATTGAACTCATCACAAAAAAACTCAAACTGCTTCTCAAACATAGTATGATTGGCAGTGAGCCCATGAAAGAAAAAGATAGTCTTCCTGTCTTCATCCCAATTCTCTGATGTATAATAATAAATAGTACCATGTTGTATTTCCAGCTGCTTCTCAATCATAATGTACTCCTCGACCGTTATCACTTATTACTATCCTCTTATTATATCAGTGTATTGTAGTAAATGGAAGTAATGCCTTTGCAATTCACTATTTAATCACGTATTTTTCAGTTTTTCCCCACTTGCCATACTTTATTTTTTTATTGTACATCTTGTACGCTTTAACTCTGAAGTAATACTTAACTCCCTTTTTGAATTTGTTTTTCTTTAAGTATGCTGTTGCGGATCTGACTGTTGTGGATTTAACTATGATAGATTTCACTGCTTTGCTCTTTGATTTTTTAAACTTTTTATTATTGCTCCACTGAATCTTATAGCCATCTGCCTTTTTAACTTTCTTAATTGTTATTTTAAGTTTTTTCTTAACAACTCTGATTTTCTTAATTTTGGCTTTTTTTAATTTTACTTCAGAATTTGATTTATCATTTTCAGGCTCCACAGTTTTAACTACTGATGTAGTTTCCTGTGATGTGACTGTGTTTCTTTTATTTTCACTGTCTGCGTTTACTTCTGTCGAAGTCTGCCCTGACACATTTGTTTCCGTCGTGTTTTCCCCTGCTGCACTATCTTCCGTTGTAGCCTCTTCAAATTTAATAAGTTCGTCCGTAGCCATTGGAGAAACCTCAGAAACAATATTCTTAAATGCCATACCTTCCTCTGTAAGGGAATCTTCTGCAATATCAAATAATCTTGTATATGCTGTTCCGTCAATATTACTTGAATAATCTACAAACCATGCATACCTCTCGACAAAGTCAAGTGTCTCCATCATTTCGCAAGCTTCTTTGATGTACTTTGTGGCAAGTTCATGACTCATAGGACTTACCAGGCTATAGCCACCCCACTGCGTAGACACGTCCACATTTCCAATCTCAGTAATCCACAATGGAATCTGATACTTGTTGTACAGTCTTGTAAGGGCTGCCTGCAATTTGCTTACGGAAGTTGGATCAGTAAAATCCTGGTATACATGTACCGTCAGGAAATCAACTCTGTATCCCTTCTCCTTTGCCTTTGTCATAAACTCTTCCACCCATGCATCTTCCACAGCTGCACCTGCCGGACTTCCAAGTCTAAGTCCTGTTGATTCAAGTCTTGGCCAAAGATTTATTGCTTTGTCCACAGTCATATTGGACTGATCCGGCAAATCCGGTTCATTAAAAGTCAAAAGATTTCTATATAATCCGCTCGCTTTTCCTTCCTTCAGATTATTGACCTGACTGATATTCCCAACACCCCAAACCTGTGGAACATACTCAATTCCTGCTTCATTTGCCTCCGCTGCGACATCTTTTGAAACGCCCCAGTTATAAGTCCAGGAAACACCCGCCTCTTTTAGCGCACTTATATTGCGCTGCTCGCTATTGGTGCTTGCATAATACCAGCTACAAATACCTTTTCTGACAGTCTGGGTATTACTTTTTGTTGCAACAACATCAGCGTCGTTGGCACTTGCAACAAAAGAATCATGTGCAGGTACGATTAGTAATAAATTGATTGACATAAATAATGCTAAAATACGTTTATTCATGATATGTTCCTTTCTATGTTTCTGATATATTCGATTATTCCGTTCTTTGGAATAGAAGCTTTACTAACATAATAATTTACAAGGTTCTCAAACTAAGAAGACTTAGTAGAAATTAATATAGGTATCTAACTAAAGGAGAAAAGAATCAACTACAACATCTACACTTAGTAGAAATTAATATAGGTATCTAACCCAACTACAATCGCAAACCGTATCATATCTACACTTAGTAGAAATTAATATAGGTATCTAACTACTCATACATTGATGTACAATCATATTATCTACACTTAGTAGAAATTAATATAGGTATCTAACTCAGAGGAGGGCTGAAAAAATGGCACAATCTA
>JAEELL010000140.1 GCA_016282745.1 Lachnospiraceae bacterium | reverse complement strand
GTAGGTACCTCAACTACTTCAGATGTTGTTTGGTCTTCAGTGCCGGGAGTTTCCGGTTTTGTAGTTTCACTGACTGTTGTTTCACTGAATGTTGTTTCCTGTACTGTTGTTGACTGAGCTGTTGTTGGCTGAACTGTTGTATCCTGTACAGCAGCTGACTGAACTGTTGTTGGCTGAACTGTTGTAGCCGCTACAGTTGTTTCCTGAGCAGAAGTTGATACTACTGCTTTAACTGTAATCTTACATTTATATTTCTTCTTACCAATCTTAGCTGTTATGACAGCTTTTCCCGGTTTGATTCCTTTTACTTTTCCCTTTTTGCTAACTGTTGCAACAGACTTTTTTGAGGATTTCCACTTTACTTTGCTCTTGGTATTTTTCACCTTCAATTTGATAGAATTCCCCACAGTAATGGTTGCTTTTGTTTTGTTTAATTTTACTTTTTTTGCTGCTGCCTGAATATCTGCTCCCGGCATCATTGTCGTCATAAGTGATACAGACATAGCAAGTGCCAATGCTTTTACATTCTTTCTCATTTCTTCTAACCTCTCAGTTTCTTAAAAAATTCTTTTAGCAGGTTACTGCACTCTTCCTCAAGAATCCCTTTTTCACTCTCAACCTGATGGTTAAAAGCGTCTACTTCCAGCAGATTCATGATGGAGCCGGCACATCCCGCCTTTGGATTCATACATCCTATATATACTTTTTTCTTCACATTCCCATATATTCACGATACTGTGATTCCCATTCTTTTTTATCTTTCTCCGTAATTTCACGTATAACTCTGCAAGGATTTCCGGCTGCTATCACATGGCTTGGAATATCCTTTGTGACAACGGACCCTGAACCTATTACCACATCATCACCTATCGTAACACCCGGGTTAATAACAACATTTCCTCCAATCCACACATTGGAACCTATCTTTACCGGAAGCGCATATTCTACTTCTGTATTACGAACCTCTGCGTCAATGGGATGCCCTGCTGTATATATGCTCACATGTGGAGCAAGAAAGACGTTGTCACCAAATACCACCTCGTTTTCATCCAATATAGTAAGATCGGTATTCGCGTAGAAATGTTCACCAAAAAACACTCTGTCCCCATGATCAAAATACACAGGCGGTGTGAGCACCATATCCTCCGGCGCTTTTCCAAAGCATTTCTTTAATTCTTCCAGTGCACTTCGATCGCTCCAAAATTCTGATTCATTGAATCTTTTCTGTGCAATGTGAACTTTCCCCCAGGAATCATCCCCCACCTTCCAAGGCGAGTATAACTTTCCTGCCATCATTCGGTTCCATTCATTTTCATTTTTTCCCATAAAAACCTCCTAAACGTACTTAATCATTTCCGCATTTCAAAAATCAACAACCTTATATTATAATACCATAAAAAAGAGACTTCTTTCAAAGCCTCTTTTTTCTAAGTTAGGGCTGACACCCCATATAATGATAATTCCATATGGGGTGTATGGAATTATTTGAATAAAATAAAAATACTTACATCTCAAATCAGAAATTGAACCATTTACAATCTCTGTATGCAGGTGGTATATCTTCTTCATCTTGGATCCAACCAATATTTTCAACAAATAATGACTCTTTGTATGGATACTTGTATTTATTCAACCATTCTATGAAGTCCTCTTCGTCAAAACAACCTCCCACATTCGAGAATTCCATACATACGTCTTCTAAATTCTCTGCTATTTTGTTTGGCACAGAATACACCTTTACTTCATTGTCTGCACTCAATAATACATTAGTCATTTTAGTTCCTCCCCTGAGTTTATCATATTTTCCCGATTATCCAAGATATTTCACTGACAGATTACTTAGTTCACCAACAATTTTTTCGTTGTCCAATTTCCTTGCAACCGGCAGTCCTGCCATTGGATTGTATGCCTGTGATTTTTCGAAGAACTCAGCATATGTCACGTCAAGATTGGCTGTCGCCATATCATATACCGTCAACCATGAAGTAACTTCGTCAACTTTGGCTTTATGAAGTAACTTCGTCAACTTTGGCTTTGGTACGGCCTTTCTTTTCCGCCTTGGCACCAGTAGCGGATATACATCTGATACTTTCATATCAAAAACAGATTGTCTTGGCATAATATATCACCTCTCTTTTATCGGATGTCTGATAACCGTCTTCCACTTCTCAGGCGCAACCTTTCTTGCATCTGACAGGTAGATTTCATGATGCAATCGTGTATCCGAAAAATCATTTACATATCCATTCTCAGCCAGATATTCATCCATCAAAGCTACCGACGCAGGTTCATCATCGAAAGAACCCAGATGCATCATTTGAACACACAATCCCTCATCGATAGTTAAAATGAACGACACAAAGTGAGTAAATGCCGTATTTTAACCATAAGACATCAAATGTCTATCTATTTTCAATTAGTATTTATAACATATATTTTCATCTGCGCATTCCTGCAATCCGACTGAGATAAAAAATCTTCTTCTATCATATCACACATATAATAAAAAAGAGACTTCTTTCAAAGCCTCTTTTTTCTACTTGTAGTATAATTCAATGACGCTCTCGGCATTATTGCCACAAAATGTGCCGTAGATTTTATTGCTTCCAAATCCGTAGAAGGTTTTATCTCACCAATTTGTAATAAACCTTCGATGTAAATAAATATATTCCTACATAAACTACAAAGAATATTCCATATGTTCCCACAGTATAGCATCTTGTTATTGCTTTATCTGCAAGTCCTAACATCATAAGTAAGCTTTCAATCAACGGATATGCCACCAGCACATGAACTGCTGCCACTGCTACAGGAAGGAAGAATACTATAAGAACCTGTGTCTTTATTGAATCTTTTACTTCTCTCTCGCTCATTCCGACTTTCTGCATTATCTGGAATCTGCCCCTGTCCTCATATCCTTCTGAAATCTGTTTATAGTAAATGATAATAACTGTCACCATCAAAAATATCATTCCAAGAATTACTGCAATAAACATAAGACTTCCGTAAGTATCATAAAGTGATTCTCTTAATCCTGCCTTATAACTAACCATACCTCTTCTTGATATTTCATTCTCATGACCTTTAGGATTATTTGCTTTGGCGTAAGCCTTTGCTTTTTTGTTTACAATCTTATCAACTCTCTTTTCAACTGCCTGACTCAATTTTAATTTTTGACTTTCACTGCCTTTAAAATTAAATACTACGTCATGAACATGATCCATTTCGTTTGTCATTTCATCTGTTGATTTGAGCTGAAATGCCTCCAAATCATCCATTGTCTTCTGGGTTACAATAATGCCAAAGCAGTCAAAAAATTTGTAAGCTTCCATAGGAATAGGATATTCTTCAATAGTTTTCTCTATTTTTAACTTTAAATCCGAAAATACTATTTCATCATCGAATTTTATGTTATTAGTTTTTAAGCCGTAGACAATTGCTGAGTCATCAGCCACTTTACAATTTTTCCCTGTAAGTCTCTCGTACTCCTGGTCAGTTATGCAAAACAACTGAATTGGTGAATTTTCTTTAAGGGCATTGTAATCCATCAAATCAGAATATATAACACCTTCCTTGTAGAGAACTGCCATTGCATAGGCATTTCTCTCCTGCTTATATGCTATTTCTACGCCCTGTTTCTTTGCCTCCTCCTCAACAACTTCTTCTATAATTTTACGGACTTCTAAGTTTTTCTCCTCACTCAAATCTCCATATGTTATTGAAGCTTCCATATCATTTGGCATCTGCTCTTCAATCACACTGTCAACCCGGGCAAACAATGATGAACTCACTGAAACCATAATAATCACCATAGTTGATAAAATACATATAGATGCAAGTCCAACTGCGTTTTGTTTCATTCTATACAAAAGTCCTGATACTGCTGTCATGTGTTTTTTGTTGTAATAAAAATTAGTGTTCTTCTTGAGCATTTTCAAAATGAAAATTGTGCCCGCAGTAAACAATGAATATGTGCCGACTATTACCAAAACAACTGCGAAGAAAAATAAACTTACAGCTGTAATGCTGTGTTTAGTTGTGAGGGCGATGTAATATCCTGCACCTAATGTGATAAGTCCTTCGATTAAAAGTAATGCCTTAACTTTAGGTTCTCTCTCACCTTTCTTCTTACTCTCCACAAGCTGCAATGGTTTCAATCTCAAAATGCTTATAACATTGCAGATAAATGTAAATACATACACACCCGCAAATGTAAGCATTGATACAAGTAACATTCCCCAGAAAATTTTCATTTCGGAATATACTGTATTTACCCTTAAAACATAGCTTAAAAACAATGTTGCAAGTTTATATAAAATAAGGCCCAGCACTCCTCCGCTTAATATTGAAGCACTTGCTGAGAATGCCATCTCAAAAAACATGATAAAAGTAATATGTTTCTTTCCAAGACCTAATACATTGTAAAGTCCATACTCACTTTTTCTCTGCTTCATCAGAAAGCTGTTTGTGTAAAGTATCACGATTACTGAAATTCCGATGTATACAGGATTTGCATATTTCAAAGCGATAGGAAGCACTGACGCGCCGCTTCCGCTAATTCTTTCATCAATTGTAATCGCTGTGAGAATGTACAATGCCGCTGTCATTACTGCTGTAATAATCATCTGTGGCACGTAAAGTCTTGCGTTCTTTTTTATATTTTCAAATGCTAATTTTACAAACATCTTTTTACTCATTATTGTCACCGCCTGTCAAGAGTACTGTAAGTGAATCTGTTATTTTTCTGTACATCTCGTCGTTTGTACTGTTACCTCTGTAAATCTGATGGAACAGTTCTCCATCTTTGATGAACATTACTCTGCCGGCCCTGCTGGCTGCCTTTGTTGAATGTGTTACCATGAGAATGGTTTGGCCTGAAGCATTTAATGTCTCAAACATATCAAGCAACTCATCTGTTGACTTTGAATCCAGCGCACCTGTTGGCTCATCTGCAAGAATAATAGTCGGATCTGTAATTACTGCTCTTGCAACCGCTGCTCTTTGTCTCTGTCCTCCGGAAACCTCATATGGATATTTGTTAAGCAATTCTTTTATTCCAAGCTTTCCTGCGATTTCTTCCAGATTTTCGTCTATATTCTTAGCACTCTTACCATTTAATACAAGAGGCAAAAGTATATTGTCCTTAAGTGTAAATGTATCTAAAAGGTTAAAGTCCTGGAACACAAAGCCAAGTTTGTTTCTTCTGAATTCAGCAAGCTTTGACTCCTTAATCTTTGTAATTTCATTACCTTCAAGCATTACCTGCCCTGAAGTTGCTCTGTCAAGAGCTGCCAATATATTAAGCATTGTTGTCTTTCCTGAGCCTGACTCTCCCATAATAGCCACGTACTCGCCCTTTTCCACAGAAAAAGAAACACTCTTTAATGCTTCCACCTTATTTCCACCAAGTCTTGATGTATAAATCTTTCCTAAATTGTTAACTTCTAAAATTGACATATCAAATAACCTCCTTAACTGTGACTCAATTATATAAATAAAACCGAAATGCCAACATCGATTCATGTTACATTTCGGTTTGCCAATGTTACATTTTTGTAATATTGGATTAATTAGATAAAAATTTGATTATCATTTGTCTACAAAATTAGCATCAAAATACAAAATAATCTCTGTTCCTTTTCCAACCTCTGACTTTGCAGATATCATAACTCCAAGCTTATCACAGATGTTTTTGCACAGATATAACCCAAGACCTGTGGCCTTCTTGTCTGCCCTGCCATTGTACCCGGTGAATCCCTTATCAAATATTCTCGGAAGATCTTCTTTTGAGATTCCAATTCCTGTATCTTTTATACTGATGCTATTATTATCTGCATTGATTGTAACCCTGCCGCCTTCAGTGTATTTAACTGCATTTGAAAGAATCTGCTCCAGCACAAAGTTCAACCACTTCTCATCTGTCACCACCACCAGATCAGTACCCTCATATTTTATTCCTGTCTTTCTTCGTATAAAAACAGGCGCATATTTTCTAATTGATTCTCTGATAATTTTATCGGCACTGGTACTCTTAAATACAAAATCAGAGCTCTCCCCATCAAGTCTCACATAGTTTAGTGCCATCTCCACATACTGCTCAATTCTGAACAGTTCGGTGAGAAGCTCCCTATTTTTGTCTGTGTCCTTCGCCATAAGACTCATCCTCATAACCGAGATAGGCGTCTTTATCTGATGAACCCAGGTGGTATAGTAATCAATGGTTTCTTTTCTTTTGACATCAAATTCATTTCTGTTATCTGCACATATATTTCCCAGTTTTTCAATTATTCTACGGTAGTCATTCTCGATCAGAGAAATTCCCCAAGACATTTCATCGTAAATTTCGCCTGATGTTTTACCTAAAATTGGACCTGAGATTTCACTCTCAATAACTTCTTCATTTGCCAACGCCAGTTCGCTGTATGTTTCTCCCGGATTTGCAAATATCCGCTGAAGCATTCTATGTTTCTTCACATACCCTGCAAAATCAAGAGCCACTGTAATTGTCAGAATTAGCATAGTCAGCTGCCATCCGTAAAAGAAACTGTCCAAATTCAATTTATACAATATATGCACAATAATATTGACGACAAAAATTGCCGCCAACATTACAATTATGGTTATTCTGTTTTTCAAATATGTAAAAAACAAACTGATGTTATTCATATAAAACCCTCAAGTCTTCAAATGCATGTATTTTTTGAAGTTCACTCTACTCAACAATATACCCAATTCCAACTTTGGTCTTTATGTAGTCATTTAGTCCAAAGTTTCCGAGTTTCTTTCTTAGTCTTGTGACATTCACCGTAAGTGTGTTTTCCTCAACATAGCAATCCATCTGCCATAATTTAGTCATAAGAGTGTCTCTGCTTACTGCTTTGCCTTTGTTCTCCATAAGAGTCTGAAGAATCTTATACTCATTCTTTGTAAGATCCACAGTCTCCCCGTTATACATAACCGATGCATCTCCAAGATTCAGTATCACGCCTTTGTGTTCAATGGTGTTCACCGTTCCCTGCATGCTGTATGTTCTTCGAAGGAGGGCCTGTATCTTTGCATTAAGTACCTGCGCATCAACAGGCTTTGCAACAAAATCATCCCCGCCCATATTCATAGCCATAACTATGTTCATATCATCTGATGCAGATGACAGGAACATAATAGGGATGTTAGACACTTTTCTGATTTCGGTACACCAATGATATCCGTTATAAAAAGGTAAGTTGATATCTACCAGCACAAGATGTGGTTCATACTCTTTAAATCCCTTCATAACATCGGAAAAATCTTTAACAAGGTGAACTTCATTTCCCCACGATTCAATTGTTTCTTTAATAACGTCTGCAAGAGCAAAATCATCCTCTATAACTAATATCCTGTACATATTCCCTCTTACTTTATTTCTGATTGACCTGATTCTAGTTCCACTGAGGCAAAATAGCATTTACCGTATCATCATATTTGTAATGCGAAAGTTCTCTTATTCCCCACCAATTCAACCAAGTAATATTTGACAAATCAAGTTCTGTAATATTATTAGAAGTACAATCCATTCCCCTTAAATTAGTACACATTTTTATATCCAACTGGGTTAACTCATTATTCTTGCAATATAAGTAGCTTAAATTTGAGCAGCCCGTCAAATCCAACAACTTCATGTTATTATCTGAACAGTCCACCTTATATATGTCAGGACACTTTGACAAATCTAAACTTTGAATAATATTATTTCCACAATCCAAATTAGATAATTTCTCATTGTTATCAAGTTCTAATTCTTCCAATTTACTGTTTTGACAATAAAGGTATTTAAGATTTGTCGCTGACGCCACGTCCAAGGAACTTAAATTACTATAACTGCAATTAAGTAAAACCAGACGTGTCAGTCCTGAAATATAAAGTTCATTCATATTTCTGTTATTATCGCAGTATACATCTTGAAGTCCTTTATTATTGACCAAATCCAATTTTGTCAATTTGTTATATTCGCAGTTCAATTTGGAAAGGTTTATATTGTTTGCCAGATTAAGTTCTTCTATATTGTTAAAACTACAATCTAAGTATAAAAGTTTTGTACATTTTTCCAGTTCTATATTATACAAATTATTGTGTGAAATATTAAACTCCACAAGTTCCTTATTATTTGATACATCTATGCTGCTTAATTCATTTTCTGCAATATTAAAATTTTTAAGCTTCTTGTTATTTGAAACATCTATACTACTTAATTTATTTCCTGCAATATCAAATTTTACAAGTTCCTCGTTACCTGAAACATCCACGCTGCTTAATTTATTTCCTGCAATATTCAGATTTACAAGTTTCTTATTATTTGATACATCTATATTTTCTGTACCGGTTTTATTGATTTTCAAACTAAGCAATTCAGTGCATCCGCTAATAGATACATTTTTTAACATTGGCAAATCTGAAAGACACACCCTGGTAGTTTGCAAATTATTACCCAATATGACATTTTCTAATTTTTTTAAACCTACACCTTCAGGGTCGCCTTCGTAGAATTTTCCCGATAAAGATATTTCCCCTTTTAAATCAAGTTCTGAAAAGTCAATTGATTTCAAATATCCGCCTTCATCCCAGACAAACTGTTCTGAGTCATAATCAAAATTAACATCATTACCCTTCTGTTGAAGATCATCTTCCAGCATTTTCAGCAAAAAATAATCTGCCGATACTTTTGATTCCACTTTTATTAAAACATTATCAGTTAAGTAAACTTTTGTATCATCATTAGCCGGCATATTAATTATTACATCATAAGAATTATTCCGACAACCAAACTCAGCGAGTTTTCTATTTGCGCTAAAATCCAAATATGTAAATGAATTATCAGAAATATTCAGATATTCCAGTTCCAGATTGTCAGTACAATCCATATCCGTCAGCGCATTTCCACTGCACTCAATTGACTTCAAATGGTGTAATCCTCTAAAACTTATATCTCCCTTAACTTTTGGCAGCTTACTTTCATTTGTCCAATCGATTCCAACCAATTTTCCGTCTTCGTCCCACAAATATTCATCTGAATCCAAATCTTCGCTGAGAGTTCCGCCTCTCTCCTTCTGAATTCTAATAATCTCCTGCAAAGCCGCAACATCGTCCTGATTCTTTTTGGCCACCGCTTCTGTAGTTTCCTCAACTACATGGGATGTTGTTTGGACTTCAGTGCCGGGAGTTTCCGGTTTTGTAGTTTCACTGACTGTTGTTGGCTGAACTGTTGTCTCCTGTACAGTAGCCGACTGAACTGTTGTTGGCTGCACCGTTGTTGGCTGAACTGTTGTTGGCTGAACTGTTGTCTCCTGTACAGTAGCCGACTGAACTGTTGTTGGCTGCACCGTTGTTGGCTGAACTGTTGTTGGCTGAACTGTTGTAGCCGCTACAGTTGTTTCCTGAGCAGAAGTTGATACTACTGCTTTAACTGTAATTTTACATTTATATTTCTTCTTACCAATCTTAGCTGTTATGACAGCTTTTCCCGGTTTGATTCCTTTTACTTTTCCCTTTTTGCTAACTGTTGCAACAGACTTTTTTGAGGAT
>JAEELL010000008.1 GCA_016282745.1 Lachnospiraceae bacterium | reverse complement strand
GGTGTCCAGTGGACACCTCTGCGAAGCAGAAGCAACGACCGAGGCGGCAGCCGAGAAGGTTCGAACATTCGAGCCCAGGATTGGGCTCGTTTATGCAATAAAATAAGCACCTGTAAGGTGCCTATTTTACTGCATAAAAAAAGCGCGAGACGGGGATCGAACCCGCGACCCCCTCCTTGGCAAGGAGGTGCTCCACCGCTGAGCCACTCGCGCATTGTCACGTGTTTCACACGCAAGAATTATTCTACTATAATTATTTTGATTTGTAAACAGTTTTTTATAAATAATCCAAATCTTTTTCATAGTGAGGTCAAATATTGATTACAAATAGTTAAGCACAATGGTGAGGCACAATAGTGAGGCGAATTTTGAGTGTGATATAAATACAGTTGTGTTGTATAATAACTTATAGATGAAGTTTTTTGTAGAAAATGAGGTGGATTATGAATCAAACAGATGAATTACTAATTAGAAATAAATATGAAAAACTGACAAGATTATTAATAGAAAAAAAGAAAACAATTACAACAATGGAGAGTTGCACTTCAGGGCAGGTGGCTTCTCTTATTACAGATACTGAAGGAGCATCGGCTATTATGAAAGGAGCTTTTATAACTTACTGTAACGAAGCAAAGATTATGCAGGGAGTTCCGGCCAGTGTCATTGAGGAGTTTGGTGTGTATTCATTGCAGACGGCTGGTGAGATGGCAAAGTGTTGCAGAAATACTTTTGGAGCAGATATTGGAATTGGAGTGACCGGAAGTTTTGGAAATGTTGACCCGAATAATAAAGACAGTGTTCCCGGGGAGGTTTTCTTTGCGGTAGATACAGTAGAAGGAACAAATTGTTTTCATGAGCATGTTTCTTCGCAGGATTCAAGACTTGACTACAAGCTGGTTATGGCAGATAAGATAGCAGATGTAATTATAGATTATATCAAATAGTGATTCCAAAACAATACTTTCAAAAGAGGAGATGAAGAAGATGAAAATAGCTTGGTTTTGTATTCCGGCACACGGACACACTAATCCTACATTAGGACTTGTAAAGGCTATGACTGACAGAGGTCATGAGATCTGGTATTTTTCTTTTGAACAATTTAGGGAAAAGATTGAAAATGCCGGTGCGACTTTTATATCGTGTGACGGATATGACTTTGAAATGGAAGATAAAGAAAACGCTGATCGTGTGGGAAAGGATATGGCATTTGCAGTTGAACTGTTAGTGTCTTCGACGTTGGCATTAGATGGAATGGTAAAAGAAAAGATAGGGGCGATACAGCCTGATATTATAGTATCTGATTCCATTGCTTACTGGGGCAAGCTTGCTGCAATGAAATACGGTATTCCATACGTGTCCTCCACTACAACATTTGCATTTAATAAGGAATCATCCAAGTACATGAAGCACGGTGTTTTGGAGACATTAAAGATGCTTTTTTCCATGCCAAAGGTAAATAAACAGATTAGAAGATTACAGGAAAAAGGATATCCGATAAAGAATATTTTTGATATTGTTCAGAATGATAATGACACAAATACCATTGTCTACACTTCCAAGTATTTTCAACCTTGCGCTGATACATTTTCGGACAGATATCATTTCATAGGAACATCCATCAGACCGATAACAACTCCATATGAAAAGAAAGCAGAAAAGACAATATATATTTCAATGGGAACAGTAAATAATAATGAGCAGTTCTATCGAAATTGTATAGAGGCTTTTGGAAATACTGAATACCAAGTGATTATGTCTATGGTAAACAGCAAGGAACATTTTGAAAATGTACCAAAGAATATCAGTATTTATGATTTCGTTGATCAGATGGCAGTACTCAATATTGCGGATGTATTCATAACACATTGCGGAATGAATTCTGTGAATGAGGGATTGTATTTCGGAGTTCCACTTGTTTTGTTTCCACAGACTCCGGAGCAGGGCGCAGTTGCAAAGCGAACGGAAGAATTAGGAGCCGGAGTGGCACTCAAGTCAATCGATTCTCAAGAGATATTGAAAATGGTGAAGATGATATTGGATAATGAAAACTATAAAAAATCAGCAAATACGATATCGGATAGTTTCAAAGCTAGCGGTGGAATACCTGAGGCTGTAGCTTTTTTAGAAGGACTTATTTAAAAAAGAGTTGGATTAAGTATTTGTATAAATAGAATGAGATTTAATTTATTATGCTCTCTTAAACATAAATGAGTTTGAGGGAGCTTTTTTTGTGATTAATTTATAAATTATTTTGAATATACAGTTGACATATACAGTCTGACTGTATATAATCTAAATATACAGTTGAACTGTATAAAGATAAAATGTATAGTTGAACTGAATAACTAATATGGCTAATGAAGTAAAGAATATCTAAGCAATATAGCGAGGAGGTAGCGTAGATGAATAGAAGTAAGTATTTACCGCTCACGGAGACAACTTATCTGATATTAGTTGCATTGATTGAGCCGGGACATGGTTACCTTATAATGCAAAAGGTAGAGGAACTTAGCGAGGGGAATGTTAGAATTGCAGCAGGAACCATGTATGGAGCCATCGAGAATCTTATCAAGTTAAAGTGGATTAAAGCAGTGCCAAGTGAGGACAAAAGAAGAAAAGTATATCAGATAACAGATGCGGGGCTTGATATTTTGAAAGAAGAGACAAACAGACTGAGAACAATGGTTGCAATAGCAGATGCAAACAAATTGTAATTGCATAGGTAGTATATTGAGGAGGTTATATTATGAATAAGGATAGAATAGTAAAACATAGATTTTTTATTGTAGATATTGAGAAAGAACAAGAGTTTATTGACAGTTATAGAGAAAAGGGATACAAACTTGAGAGCGTAAACAATAACACAGGAAGATATGTGTTCAAAAAAGCGGATGGAGAGTTTATTCCAAAAGTAAGAATTGATTATCATGAAATTGCAAAAAATGATGAGTATCAGAATTATATTTCAATGTTTGAGGATGCCGGTTGGAAACTTATCAGAGGATCTAAAATCGAAGGAACTCATTATTTTGAGCAGGTAGATGAAAATACAAGTGATGAGTTGTTTTCAGACAATCAGTCATTAGCCGGATTGTACAA
The DNA here is from genome assembly GCA_016282745.1 of Lachnospiraceae bacterium. GTDB lineage: Bacteria > Bacillota > Clostridia > Lachnospirales > Lachnospiraceae > SIG293. Next base: position 51,625 of record JAEELL010000008.1, on the reverse strand, counting down.
AAGATTGTATGGCTACACAATTAGCTGGATGTTTATTTCATTAGCTTTGTTAATGCCGGTAATTTCCACGGTAAATTTTAAAATGTTGTTTGAAAATCCTAAAGAACTGTATTATACGCCGGGATTGTGGGAAATGAAAGGAACACGTTTCCTCAGTGCATTTTTATTTGAAACACCTTTTGTGATGTTTAGAAACGGTGCACCGTTTTTATTAATAATATGTATTGTAAGCAGTATTTTCTGTGCAATAAAGGTGAAAAAGAAAGAAAAACAATACTCTGCATAGTCATAGATAATTATAAGAAACAAATGGCAGTCATAAGAACAAATTAGTAATTAAATAATAGTCATAAGAACAAATTAGTAATAATAAGATTAAATTGTTATTATTAAATGATTTATGAAATATTTCAAATGAGAAAAAACATGAACTAAGAAAAAACATGAACTAAGAAAAAGGTTCAAATTGAACCTTGAAAACATAAGGAGTGAGGATATGACCTTACAGCAATTAAAATATATTGTAACTGTGGCGGAAACAGGTAATATCACCGAGGCTGCAAAGCGATTGTTCATCTCGCAACCAAGTCTTACAAATGCCATTCGCGAGATGGAAAAGGAAATGCAGATTACTATTTTCAACCGAACAAATAAGGGAGTAACTATTTCAAATGATGGGGATCTGTTTTTGTCATATGCAAGACAGGTATTAGAACAGGCAGATTTGCTTGAGGAGAAGTTTTTAAATAAAAAAGAAGGCAGACCAAAATTTTCAGTGTCATGTCAGCACTACTCATTTGCAGTAAATGCATTTGTTGATTTGATTAGGGCATTTGATGCAGACAAATATGATTTTACGCTTCGGGAAACTCAGACTTATGAGATTATCGAAGATGTAAGCCACATGAAGAGTGAGATAGGAATTCTCTATACTTCTTCCAAGAATGAGGAAGTGATAATGAAGATATTAAAGCAGAATGAACTCGAATTTGAAGAATTGTTTGTGGCAAAACCACATGTATTTATCAGTTCGAATCATCCGCTTGCATCAAAAAAGACATTGAAGTTAGAGGATTTAGAGGATTACCCATATCTGTCTTTTGAGCAGGGAGATTACAATTCGTTTTATTTTTCAGAAGAGATTCTTAGTACTCTCGATCGAAAGAAGAATATCAAGGTGCGAGACAGAGCAACTTTATTCAATCTGTTAATCGGACTTGACGGATATACAGTCAGTTCCGGTGTCATCAGCAAAGAATTAAATGGCGAGAACATTATCGCAAAACCACTAAGAGTTGATGAACATATGAGAATTGGAGTGATAACCCAGAAGAATTCCACCCTCAGCAGGTATGGAAATATCTACATGGAAGGCTTGAGAAATCATATTGAAGTGTAGATGAGGAAATTGGGAAAAGACGGAAAGAACTTTCAAAATAATATGATATAGATAAGAAGATGCTTCAAAGTGATAAGACATAGGTGAAAAGTGAAAACAGAGGTTTGATATAGTTTGAAACTATATCAAACCTCTGTTTTTTTATATTTTTCAAAGGCATATGTCTGATATATACTGTTTTTAGTGTTAACATATTGAATTACTGGGAATTATAACAGGAGGAGGACTATGAATAATACAGTAGTAGGTTTTCCAAGAGTAGGAAAACTCAGAGAGTTAAAATTTATATCAGAAAAGTATTTCAGAGGTGAAGTTTCAAAGGACGAACTGTTACAAGTTGCGAAGGAACTTCGCGCTGAGCATTGGAAGTTTCAGAAGAATGCAGGTATTGGAATGATTCCTTCAAATGATTTTTCACTTTACGACGGAGTGTTGGATGCAGCAGTGCTTTTCAATGTTATTCCAAAGAAGTACAGAGAATTGCAGTTGGATGATATTGATACATATTTTGCAATGGCAAGAGGATATCAGGGCGATGCGGGGGATGTTTCTGCTCTTGCAATGAAGAAATGGTTTAATACTAATTATCATTATCTTGTGCCTGAGATAGATGATGATACTGAAATCAAGCTTACAGGAGAAAAGCCTTTTGTGGAATATCACGAGGCAAGTCAGTTTGGAATTCAGACCAAACCTGTTATTGTGGGACCATTTACATTTTTAAAATTGGTAAAGTATCATGGACAAAAGTCTGCAGATGATTTTGCAGAAGATTTGGCAAACGCGTACACAAATTTGATTAAGCAACTGGAAGAACTGGGGGCTGAGTGGATTCAGTTTGATGAACCGTCACTGGTTACAGATTTAATTGAAGATGACAAGAAACTATTTTTAAAATTATATGAACATATTCTTGCTGCAAAAGGAGAAATAAAGAATTCGGATTCAAAGGGTAAAACAAAACTGTTACTCCAGACATATTTTGGAGACGTCAGAGATTGTTATAAAGAAATAGTTGAATTGGATTTTGACGGAATCGGATTAGATTTTGTTGAGGGAAAAGAAAGTTTTTCTTTATTGGAAAAATATGGCTTCCCAAAGAGTAAAACTTTGTTTGCCGGACTGGTAAATGGAAAGAATATATGGAAGACAGATTATGAGAAAGTTTTGAGTTCCCTTGATACTTTAAAAAAATATGCGGATGAAATTGTGCTTTCTACATCATGTTCGTTGTTACATGTGCCATATACCCTTGAAAATGAAACTTCATTGCAACCTGAGGTATCACAATTTTTTGCATTTGCACTTGAAAAACTTCAGGAATTAAATGAATTGAGTGTTCTTACAGAAACAGATGATTTCAGAGCCGAAAAAGAATATTTAGAGAATAAAGAACTGTTTAAAAAAGAACGTTTATACAGAAATGACGACGTAAAAAAACAAGTGGAAGCACTTGGGGAGAAAGATTTTGTAAGACTTCCTGTCAGAAGTGAGCGTGCAATAATACAAAAGTCAGAACTCAAACTTCCACTTTTCCCGACTACAACTATCGGTTCATTCCCACAGACAATCGAGGTAAAGAAAAACAGAACTCAGTTTAAAAAAGGTGAAATTGACAAGGCTGCCTATGATGCAAAGGTTAATGAATTTATTAAGAATTGCATCAGAGAACAGGAAAATCTGGGAATTGATGTGTTGGTTCACGGTGAGTACGAGAGAAATGATATGGTTGAGTTCTTTGGTGAAAATCTGGAAGGATATGTATTTACAGAGAAGGCATGGGTACAGTCTTACGGAACCCGCTGTGTTAAACCACCGATTATTTTCGGTGATGTAAAAAGAACAAAACCAATTACAACAGAATATTTAAAATATGCTCAAAGCCTCACTGATAAACCTGTAAAAGGAATGCTCACAGGGCCGGTTACAATCCTCAACTGGTCATTCCCAAGAGAAGATATTTCTCTTAAAGAAATGGCATTTCAGATAGGAATTGCAATTCGAGAAGAGGTAAATGATCTTGAAAAAGCAGGTATTAAAATTATTCAGATTGATGAGGCAGCTCTCAAGGAAAAACTTCCAATCAGAAAGAGCGACTGGTACAAAGAGTATCTTGATTGGGCAATTCCGGCATTCAGATTATGCCACAGTGGTGTGAAACCTGAGACACAGATTCACACACACATGTGCTACAGTGAGTTTGATGAAATTATAAAAGACATTGACAATATGGATGCAGATGTTATTTCTTTTGAAGCTTCCCGCTCAAAACTGACAATTCTTGAGGCAATCAAAGAAAATAATTTCGAGACGGAAGTTGGTCCCGGAGTTTATGACATTCACTCTCCTAGAGTTCCATCGGTTGATGAGATTGTGAAAGCCTTAGAGAAGATGCTTGGAAAAATAGACAGAAATAAATTGTGGATTAATCCTGATTGCGGACTTAAGACGAGAGGGATTCCTGAGACAAAAGCCAGCCTTAAAAATCTGGTTGCAGCCGCAAATATTTTGAGAGAGCAATATTAGAAAAAATGAAATAATTAATAAAAAAATAAAAACAAAAAAATAAAAACAAAAAAATGTATAAATATTGAATAATAAAAATATTAGGAGAATGTAATATGTTACTATCGGATATTCATAAGAATAAAAACAGAAGTTTGTCATTTGAGATTTTCCCACCCAAAAAGGATGAAGAGTTAAAAAACATTGATGAAACTTTGTCAGTGTTAAGCGAACTTAAACCGGATTTTATCAGTGTGACATTTGGAGCAGGTGGCGGTTCAAATAGAAATCGCACAATTGATCTTGCAAAGAAAATAAAAAATGAATACAACATTGAGCCGGTAGTGCATCTTACATGCCTAAGCTATGACAAGTCGGAAATTGATGAATTTTCAAGAGTACTTGGTGAAGAGGGTATCAAAAATATTCTGGCACTGAGAGGAGACAGAAATCCAAAACTGCCGGAAAAGAATGATTTTAAACATGCTTCCGATCTTATTTCGTATATGAAGAAAAAAGGGGATTTCTGTTTTGCAGGTGCATGTTATCCGGAGTGTCATCCGGAGTCTGACAATCGTGTCAGTGAGATGAGAAACCTTAAGACAAAAGTTGATGCCGGTGCAGAAGTGTTGTTGTCACAGTTATTTTTTGACAACAATGAGTTCTATCGTTTTGTTGACGACTGCAGAATTGCAGATATTGAGGTTCCTGTAATTCCGGGTATTATGCCTGTGATAAATGCAGCGCAGATAAAAAGAATGATAACAATGTGTGGAGCTTCATTGCCGGTGAGATTTCAAAAGATGATTAGCAAATTTGAAAACAATAAGGAAGCTCTTTTTGATGCGGGAATGTCCTATGCCACAAGTCAGATAATAGATTTAGTGGCAAATGACATAGACGGAATACATCTCTATACCATGAACAATCCTGTTGTCGCAAGAAGGATTTGCGACGGAATTAAAAATCTGAGAGTTGTAGATTAAAAAAAGAGTAATACATTAATAATTTCATAGCAGTTAATTGAAATCTTAATTTGTTAATTGAAATCTTAGATGAATTAATTGAAAGTATAGAGAATTAAATAATAAATCTGCACAGTTTAGAGATTAGTACTTGAATTATATTTAAAATTGAAATATTGTTATACTATCGGATGTGAGATGAATCATCATAAAAAATCAAAGAAAAGGAGTGTAACATGAGAAAAAGAATAATGTCACTTATTTGCGGAGTGACAATATGTGCGGGAACTGTTTTTTCGGGGGGAGTAACACAACTTACGCAAACATTCGGAGTGGAAACAACAGAAGAACTTAATGTTGAAGGCTATCAGATTAGTATTGCAGCAGGCGGAATCAGGACGGTATATTCCGTGGCGGAGAGTATCGACGGAAGCAGAGTTACGGAACGGGGATTGATTTATGGTCTTGCAGACTGTGTCAATGAAGATGAGATGGACATTAATCATCAGGGTGAGAATGTGAAAGCATTTGCTGCGACTTCAAAAGGTTTGATTACATCAGAAGAGGGCAAAGCTACCTACACTATGACAATGACTTATGGTGCCATGAATGTACCGGCATTTACGCAAGAGTATATTGTGAGACCATATGCAAAACTTCGAAATGGCTCATATTATTACGGTGAAACAAAAAGATTTAGTATATTTGATGTGGCTTCAGTGCTTTATGATGAGAGTAGGATGCCAATTCAGGTAGATCACGATTATCTGTACAATTCAATTTTGAGCGTTGTTGACAGCAATTATCCAAGGGTAACTTTTAATCATGCAGTTGAGACAGAAACAACACAAGCGCCGACAACGCAAACACCAACAACGCAAGCACCGACAACACAAACACCAACAACGCAAGCACCAACTTCAGCTCCATCAGGAAATGGACCAATTGAAGTATTTGGTGAGGTATTCTCAAGCAATGCAAATAACACAATTACAGTTGTTTGGGGACAGAACAATGATCAGATAGCAAATGGACAGAAGTACAACGTATATGTTGACGGAGTTAAGAAGTTGTCAGAAGTACAATGTGGATCATATGATATTCATAATATTTCAAATGGAACACATACAGTTAAAGTTACAGCAGTATTAAACGGAATAGAATCATCAGGAGTTTCAGGGCAGGTTACAGTTGCCGGTGGACAGAGCACAACAGAAAAGCCGACAGATAAACCAACAGAAACACAAACTGAAAAACCTACAGAGGCTCCAACAGAACCTCCAACCACGCAGCCACAGAACGGAACAATTGAGAGCGGTAATCTGATGAAGATTGCTTTTGCCATTGTATCAAGTGCAGAAAACTCAAGTCTTAATTTTAGAGAACAGTATTCATATATTGAAAATATTGGAGACGGAAGAGGATATACCGGTGGTATCATCGGATTTACTTCCGGAACAGGCGATATGCTTGAAGTAGTTGAACAGTATATTGCATTGAAACCAAACAATAATCCATTGTCACCATATTTAAGTGCTCTTCGTGCAGTTAATGGTACTGATTCGGAAGCAGGACTTGGAAGAAACTTTGTACGTGCTTGGCAGACTGCGGCAAATGATCAGGAAATGATAGATGCACAGAACAAGATTGTGAGAGAATGGTATCTCCACCCGGCAGTAGCTGATGCACAGACAGACGGACTTAGTGTTCTTGGTCAGTTTATTTATTATGATGCCATGGTTATGCATGGACCTGGAAATGACAGTGAGAGTTTTGGCGGAATCAGAAAGGCAGCATTGAGAACTGCAACATCACCTGCAAAAGGTGGTGACGAAGCTACATATCTAAAAGCCTTTATTGAAGCCAGAAAGAAGATAATGCTCATGGAAGAAGCTCATGAAGATTTATCAAGACTGAACGCTCAGTTGAAATTTATAAATGAAGGCAATTTCGATATGAACCTTCCGTTATCATGGACTATGTATGGGGATTCATTTACACTGACTCAGTCTATTCTCGACAGCTTATAAACAAGAGGAAGGTATCCTCAGATTCAAAACAAATAATAATGGTTATATTAATTTACCCCATCGCCTAATTAAAGTCGGTGGGGTAAATTTTTAACTAATATTAATATTATGCAATAGAATTGAGTAAAAGAGTATTACAAAAAAAACTTGTCTGAAATTGGCTGAAACTTGTCTGAAATTGGTTGAAAACACAAGGAAAAATCAATAAAAATTGTTTTATAAAATATGATGTACATTTATAAAATTTGAGCCCTTTCTCGAACAATATCAGGTAATATATCATTTAGTTAGTTAATTAAGAAATTATTAATACGAAGTATTAAACATACATCACGGAAGGTATTTAGTGGGTGTTCGGTTCGGCACTAAGTATTGGGGGCGCCGGATCCGAAAAAGTAATTAACTGAAATTCATATGACTGTATTATTTGTTTTTTCCTTATAATTTCAAATGTTTTTCCAATTAATGCTATTTTTTACAGTCATATAAGATAAAAAGGGGACTGAGAAGTCTCTTTTTTAATGCTGGTGGTTAGAAGGGGATATATAATTTTTAGTCATTGGCATTATATATGTAGGTACATCAAAACCTGATGTATTTGCAGGGGGCAAAATGCAAGAAGAATTTTTGAAAGGGTTTAGATTGCATAGGGATATTGAAAGGGTTTGCGATACAATAGGCAGCTTATTTTTTCTGCCTATTGTATTTTGCAAATGTTCAAAACATTTGGTATAATAACTCAAAAAGCCAAAACAGGAGGATGAAGAAATGGCAGGAATTAAGTTTAATGGTTATATTGTAAACGAATTAGATTTTACAAACGAATTGAAGCAGGCAGGAAATCTTAACATCTCAACAAGAGCATCTTACAATGTTCAGTACGCAAACGGTGAAAACAGATGTATTGCAACATGTGTTATAGATATGATGGATGAAAAACAACCAAATGATTTCAATTTTAAAATTAGTGTTAGAGGGATGTTCGAATATGAAGCAGGGATGGACAAGAAAGAAATTCACAAGCAGACATATGACGAATTGTTCCCATTTGTAAGGGTTATCGTAGCAAATACTTTTACAAACGCTGGTTTACCACCAATGATGATTCAGAAAATTGAGATGAATGATGACAATATTAACGTTGGTGATAACAAGCCACAGGAAGAGGAAAAACCTAAGTTTTATAGCTAGAATCCCTTATTTTATACGTTTTTATTGATTTCAATTTTTGAAAAAGGTAAGGTTAACGTTTAACCTTGTAAAATTATATACAAAATACACAATGAAATACGTTGTGTGCCTGAAAAAATGAAAGGGTTTTTGGTGCAATTGTTACAAAAAAAACAGAAATTGAAAATTTCTGAAAATCGAGTGTTGATAAAAGCATTTTTATTACATACAATTGCATTGTTAGATATTAAGACTTTTAATAATCTAAACCCTTTCAATTTTTTAGGCACCTGAAGTTTAGCTTTAGGTGCCATTCCCCTTTTATAGGGATAATTCTTAGTTCTTGACTAAGTATATTATAAAGTGTTATTATTAAATACTGAGTGAATTCAGAAAAAAAGGATAACGTACGAGAGGTATTATGATGAAGAAATTGATATTAGTTACTTCACCACCTGCATGTGGTAAGACTTTTGTAACAAAGAAATTAGCAAAGGCGATGAAGAATTGTGTTTATCTTGATAAGGATTCTTTAATTGTTTTATCAAAGCAGATTTTTGTGGTTGCAAACGAAGAATACAACAGAAGTTCAGATTTCTTTGAGGAACATATTAGAAATTACGAGTATGATGCGATTTTAGAGATTGCATATGAAGCATTAGAATATAATGATACAGTGTTTATTAATGCACCGTTTACAAGAGAAATCAAAGATGCTGCATACATGGAGAACATGAGACAGCAGCTTCTTAAGAGAAATACACAGTTGGTTGTTGTTTGGGTACAGGCAAATTCAGAAGTATGTCGTCAGAGAATGATCATGAGAAATTCAGACAGAGATACTTGGAAGCTTGAGCATTGGGATGAATATATCCAGACTCAGGACTTCAATAAGCCTGAAGGAATCGAAAACTTATTTGTTTTTGAAAATTCTGATGATGTATCATTTAAACAGTCACTTAAGGATGCAGTTGATTACTTAACAAATATGTAATTGATTTTTGCAGAACTAATAATTAAAAATAACAAATACTATGCCGGTCATCACGTTGGATGGCTGGCATTTTTTTATTTATTAAGTATTTATTAATATTTAGTAGTGGAAATACTTTAGTACTTGACAATGTAAGGTAGTGTGTTTAATATAATACTATAACAACTACAGTAATGAAATGAGGTGAGAATGTGAATGCTCAATTTAAAAAAGGAGTTCTTGAGCTGATAGTTCTGAAATCTGTTGTGAATAAAGATATGTATGGATATGAACTGGTGGAGGAAGTATCTAAGGTAGTGGATGTAAATGAAGGAACAATCTATCCTTTGCTCAAGAGACTGACCAATGATCACCACTTTGAGACATATTTAAAAGAATCCACAGAGGGACCACCCCGTAAGTATTACCATATAACAGCTTCAGGCATTATGTATGTGGAGAATCTGGAAGATGAGTGGGTTGAATTCGCAAATAGAGTTAGTGAATTTTTAAAGGAGAAGAAGAAATGAAAAAAGTAGAATTTATTGATATTATCAGAACTAATTTAAGTGTTCTGGAAGATAGAGAGATTGAAGATATTGTAGCTGAATATGAACAGCATATAGATATGAAGATGGCAAACGGATTATCTGAAGAGGATGCAATTGAAGACTTTGGAGATTTGACAGAACTGACAGCAGGAATCCTTGAAGCTTATCATGTCAAAGGAAGCGCCGTATCTGCCGGTTCTGTTAACAAATCAGTTGAAGTTAAAAAAGGAGAAAGTGTCGGAATATTATCAGAAGAAGCCGCAGAAAAGGCAAGTGACTTTATGAAGAAAGCAGGAAGCGTTGCCAAAGATATTGCAAGAAGTATTCTAAAATTACCGGGCAAATTTATCGGCGAATTAAAAAAGGGTGAGGCAGTGACAAATAAACGTGGCTTTATAGAAAATGCAGTTCACTTTTTTATGAAGGCTGTTTCAATTTTAATTAGATTTACCTTCAGATGTATAAAGAAGGCATTTATGTTTGGAGTAAAGTGTTTTAAATGGTTGATTGGATTTTGTAAGAAATATTTCAAGCTTGCAGGAAAGATTATTCTGGGATTTGCGGGTATAATAATTGGGATTTTTTTACTGTTTTCCATATTTGGTATGGGACTTTCGGCGGTATTATTAGTACTTGGATATCCGGTGATTGGAGTGACAGTTATCACAGGAGGAGTAACACTGATTTGTCTTGGATGTGTTATTACTATTTATGCCGCATTGTTTGGTAAGAAAGATGATAATAAGAATGCGGGAATGAATGACAGTGGAAGTGAGATTTTGGTCGACAATGAAAAAATAGAAATTGACGACGATTGTTTTTCTGAGTTGGGAAATAATTATATCAAAGTTAAGGAGGGGGTAGCCCATGCGTAATATATATAAATTTACATGTGCAATGATTGCTATGGGAGCATTATTGGTAGGTATTGGTAGCGGAGTCGCATTTGCTGAATATAGTTCGTTTGAATATATAGGTAACAAGGGTCTTGATGGTATTAGAAAGGTAGATAAGGAAATTGTCTACAATGTTGAAAAAGAAGATTTGGTAAAAGAAGAAGATAAAGAGATTCTTTGGATTGATTTTGCTGATACTTTATCTCAGGGGTATAAGTGCGAAATCGTTGAAGATGAATCGGTGCAGAAGAATACACTTAAAATTGTAGGAGAATACTATGCATATACTGATACTGTTTATCAGTGGGTGCACAATACAAAGTATGTTTTTGAGGATAAAAGTAAGATTCCCTGCCTTCAGTTAGGATTCAATTATTACAATACCGATAAGGATGTATGGTTTGAGATGAAGGATGAAGTGTTAAAAGACTTCAAAAACAGAAAAATTGCAAATTACAAAGAAGACAGTAGGATTGAAAAGATTACCATATTTGTAAATCCAAAATCTGATTTTGAATTGAGACAGATTACTGACTATTATAAGGATTATGAATATAAGAATATCGAAGAGATATATGAAGAATACATGGATGAGCAGTGGAATGATGGCTCGGATGATGGTTCGTATGAGGAAGAATATGATTCTGAGGATGTAGAGAATTCTGAGGAAGGATATGAGTCTGAGGATGGAGAGAATCCTGAGGAAGGATATGAGTCTGAGGAGGGGGATACTACAGGATTAGATGGCATCGAAGAAAGTCAGAATGTAAATAAAGATGATGATGAGATTTAGCTAAACTGGTGGGAGTGATTCAGGGAGAATTACTCCCATTTTTAATTGAAAAAATACAAACAATATGTTACCATGATTTCGGAGAGACACGGCGGAAAGAGGAATTATGGTTAACAAATCACAGGAGAAAGCAATCGCGCACAAAGAAGGACCGGCGTTGGTTCTTGCAGGACCGGGAACAGGAAAGACCACGGTGATAACCAGGAGAGTAGATAAATTGGTTCGGGAAGGGGTTGATCAATCTTCTATATTAGTTGTAACTTTTACAAGAATGGCAGCAGGAGAAATGAAAGACAGATATGCTAAATTAAATGTGAGTGATAAGAACCGGGTTACATTTGGAACTTTTCACAGTGTGTTTTTGAACATTCTTAATAATAGTGGAGGTGTTGGTAGGCTTCAGGTTGTATCTGAGAAAGAAAAGAATTCGATTCTGTCAGGCATTGTGATTGAAAACAAAATCAGAAATTTTGAATTGAGAGAATTTGTTGATAATATTGCAACTGAAATCAGTAAGGCGAAAAGTGTTTACCTTGAAAGTTTTAAAACGGGATATTGCAGGAAGGAAGATTTTGAACTGATATTGGACAGTTACAATAAGGAACTTAGGGCGAGAAATCTTATAGATTATGATGATATTGTTATAATGTGTCACGAGTTGCTCTCAAAAAATGCTGACGTGAGAACAAGATGGCAGAATAAGTTTAAATATATTATGGTAGATGAATTTCAAGATATTAATGTTATACAGTATGATACTTTGAAATTACTTGTGGGAGAAAAACAGAATATTTTTGTGGTTGGTGATGACGATCAGTCCATTTACGGATTCAGAGGGGCATCGCCTGATCTTATGTTTAGATTTAAGGATGACTTTAAAAAGTGCCGGATAATCAGACTGGATATTAATTACAGATCCAAAATGGAAATATATGATAAAGCACACAATCTGATATGTCACAATCGAAAACGATACAGCAAAAATGTTGATTCATACAGAGGCGCGGGTGGGACAATTCATTTCACTGAATTGAAAAATCAGATTGAGGAATATGCATTTATAGCTAATCAGATTAAGAAACTGATAAGAGAAGGCGCAAATCAAAAGGATATTGCAATATTACTTAGAAATAATTCAGACATTGCAAAACTGGAGAATTATTTGAGAGGATGCGGAATGTCAGTTGCCACAAAGTATAAGAAAACGATATTTGATCATCCAATTGCAGGAGATATCATTATGTATTTAAAGGCTGCATTATCAGATTTGAATCAGCCCATTTATAAAAATGCAAGTCTTGCAAATATTATTAATAAACCGGAGCGATTAATTTCCAGACACATGATAATTGAAAGTGAGAGTAATATTTATGAACTCAGGAAAATATATGAATCTAATGATAAGATTCAAAAGAATATTACGAAATTGAAAAATGATTTGAACATGATAAAAAGTATGGGGCCTTTTGCGGCAATTAATTACATAGAGCTTGGAGTAGGTTTGGAGAAATATGTTGAGTGTGAATATAAGAAATACAAACTGAAGGATTTGAGAAGTATAAAAGATGTATTTTTTAAAATGAAAAATGAGGCGGCAAGATTTAAAACGAATGATGAGTTTATTAAGTATGCAGAACAGAGCAGGGGGGATAATCAAGAAGAAGCAGTCGCAAATAACAGAGCTGAAAAGATGTCAGAAATAGTGTCAAATAACAGAGTCGGAATTGGAGCAAAACATCAGAATAATAATGTAATGCATGGAGTTAATATAATGACAATTCATTCTTCGAAGGGGTTGGAGTTTCGCCATGTTTTCATTCCGGATGTCTGTCAGGGAATTATGCCGGAAGCAAGAGCTTTGAGAGAAGGAGATGTGGAAGAAGAGAGAAGACTGTTCTATGTTGGGATGACAAGAGCAGCAGACAGTCTGTATATTCTAAACTGTACTGATTACATGGGAAAGAAAATGGTGAGGTCGCAATTTGTGGATGAATTCAAGAACGCTCAGCGTTATTGCCACAAAATGAGCAGAAGTGATAATGGGCAATTAATGTTTGATAATTAATTGATTAATCAGAGTGAATAAATAAGTTCATTTGCTTGCATTTTATGCACTTTTCTGTTAAATTAATTATGAACCAGAGGAAAAACATGTAGTTTTTCTACGGAAATTTTATTATTACAAAGGGGACATTATGAGCGATTTTAAGATTACTAACGAATTAGACGACAATGAAGATTTATTTATAGACATTACTCTCGAAGATGATGAAGTGATTGAATGTCAGGTAATTGCTATTTATGAAGCAAACGGAAGAGATTACATTGCCGTATTACCACTTGAAGGTGAAGAGTACGAAGAAGGAGAAGTTTATCTTTATCGTTATTTTGAAGATGAAGATGGAGATCCAAATCTTGACAATATCGAGACAGAGGAAGAATATGAGATTGCTTCCGAAGCATTCGATGAACTTATGGATGATGAAGAATACGATGAGATAGTTACAGAATAAAGATGTAATTATCCTTGGGGGCAGATGAAATTATTAGAAGAGGTACATAGGCATGGCAAATAACGATTCATATGATGACAAGATTCAGGCTGCGATAGTAGCAAGGCGCAGAAGAGCTGAAAAAAGAAAGTTACAAAGGCAGAAAGAACTACAGAAGATTTATACGATAATTGCATGTGGAGCTTTTTTATTTGTCATTATTGTGGTTCTATTGTTTAAAGGATGTAGCCATAATGGTGATAAGAAGAATAAGAAGGAGAATACTACGACTGTAGCAGTGACTACAACAGTTGCTCCTGAGACAACGACGGTAGAAGAGACTACAGAGGAGTCTTCAGATGTTGTTGGAAAGACCATGTACACAACAGATTCGCTTAACTTCAGAAAAGAGCCAAATGCTGATGCGGAGATATTAAAGGTATTTCAGCCTAACACACCTGTCACAGTTTTATCTTCTGACGGTGAGTGGTGTAATGTATCTTACGAAGATCTCACAGGATATGTTAAGATGGAATATCTTAGAGAAGAAGGTGAGAGCGAGAGTGAAGGCGAAGTATCAACAACAGATTTAGATGATGCTCAGCAGAGTGATGTTATCGGTGAAGAAGAATCTACCACGGAAAGTGGAGAAGAGATAAATGTAATAGATGAAGAAGAAGATGACGATGATGATGAAATATTAATCGAGAACATGGATGGAAACGATGATTGATTATCAGTTATCAGAATCTTATCGAAGTTTGAAAAGGAAGTCACAGTGTGACTTCCTTTTCATGTAGAAAGCTGAACTGACGCGTATTTCTCAGTAAGAACGCCGATAGGGGTCTTGAATGGAAGTATGTTACATAGGAGGGAATATTGATGAATTGCAAAGAAAGCTTGGACTATATTTCAAGTGTAAGTATATATGGAAGTGTATTGGGACTGGATTCGATAAAGGAATTGTTAAAAAGACTTGATAATCCACAGAACAATCTGAAAGCTGTTCACATCGCAGGAACTAACGGAAAAGGCTCGACGATTGCTTTTGTTGAAGCGGCACTTAAGAATGCTGATTATAAGGTGGGCAAATATTCTTCGCCTGCAGTGTACGAATATTTTGAGATAATTACAATTAACGGAGAAAATATTAATGGCGATGATTATGCAAAATGTATGACTCTAGTGAAAGAATGCTGTGATGCCATGGTGGAGGAGGGAATGGCTCATCCAACACCTTTTGAGATAGAAACAGCACTTGCTTTTTTGTATTTTAGTATAAATAAGTGCGATATTGTCCTCATTGAGACAGGTATGGGAGGAGAGACTGATGCAACAAATGTTTTTAATAGGGTTCTTTGCAGCATTATAACACCGATAAGTCTGGATCACATGCAATTTTTAGGGGACAGTATTGAAAAAATAGCCGGGGTAAAGGCTGGTATTATTGTAGAAAACTGTCCTGTTGTCGTAGCTAATCAGACTAAGGAAGCAATTGATGTTATAAAAAAAGTGGCAGCAGAAAAACAATCACCTGTGATTGTTACAGATGAGATTAATGATATAGAAGAAAAAAATGGAAGATTGCACTTCTCTTATAAAGAGTTCAGCGATTTATCGCCTTTTATGCCGGGAGTATATCAGTCAGTAAATGCCTCGGTTGCAATTGAGGTGTTGAGAATTCTGGAAGAATGTGGATTTAGGGTGTTTGATGCTGATATTATTAAGAAAGCACTTGAGCAGGCTTCTCTTTGCGGAAGATTTGAAAAAATATCCGACAGCCCGGTGGTTATACTGGATGGCGCACACAATCCGGGTGCTGCAGCGCAGTTGCAGGAAACTGTAGGATTATATTTTACAAATAAGAAGTTAGCCTTTATAATGGGAGTGTTGGCTGACAAAGATTATGACAGGGTGGCTGGTATAATGGCACCTTTGGCAGATTTTATTGTCACTATAACACCGAATAACAAGCGGGCACTTGATGCCGATTCTTTAAAAGAAACAGTTAGCAGGTACAACGCTAATGTGGTCTCATCGGATTCTCTTGAGCATGCGTATAGTATGCTGTTAGAAAAATATAACTTAGGAGAAATAGATGCCATATTGGCATTTGGTTCGCTGTCATATCTTGGTGAATTAAAAAGAATTGTAATGCGACATTAAGGACAGAAAAAATGAAAATAGGTAAATGTGATTTTGAATTTGATAATAATGCTTATATAATGGGAATCTTAAATGTGACACCGGATTCGTTTTCTGACGGTGGAAAGTGGAATGATGTGGCTCGTGCACTTCGCCACACGGAGAAGATGATAGAAGAAGGTGCGGATATTATTGATGTGGGTGGTGAATCGACACGTCCGGGATATACTAAGATTTCAGATAATGAAGAGATAGAGAGAATTAGTCCTGTAATTGAAAGTATAAAGAAGAATTTCGATGTGCCTATTTCTCTTGATACTTATAAGAGTGAAGTTGCAAAGGCGGGAATTAACGCCGGTGCTGATTTGATTAATGATATATGGGGACTCAAATATGACGACAGGATGGCGCAGATTATTGCACAGAGTAATGTTGCATGTTGCCTGATGCATAACAGAGACAATACTGATTATAATGTATTTATGGATGATGTGTTGTCGGATTTGAGAGAGACAATAGAAATCGCACTGGGTGCAGGCATTGACAAAGATAAGATAATGCTTGATCCGGGTGTTGGTTTTGCAAAAAGTTATGAACAGAATCTGGAAGTGATAAATAAGTGTGACAGAATACTGAAACTTGGATATCCTGTACTACTTGGCACTTCGAGAAAATCTGTGATAGGTATTGGAACAGGCAGAGATAAGGATAACAGAGCCGCTGGAACTGTTGCCACAACAGTGATAGGATATGAGAGAGGTTGCAGAATTTTCAGAGTTCATGATGTGGCAGAGAATCTCGATGCCATAAAGATGGCAAGCGAAATGTTAAAGTGGTAAGATGAAGTAGCACATGTAAGTTATACATGATATTTATACATAAAAATTGTAAAAGAAATTGATAAATGAATGTTAAACTTAGGTGGTAAGCGGAAGTAATCAATATATTATATAGTAAGAAAGCTGTGGAATAATTAATGGATAGAATTGAAATAAAAAGGCTGAAAGTATTTGCATATCACGGTGTTTTGGAAAAAGAAAAAGAGGAAGGGCAGGATTTCTTTGTTGATGCAACAATGTATTCTGATATCAAAACTCCGGGAAGAAGCGATGATCTTGATGATACTGTGAATTATGCGTCAGTCTGTGAATTGATTGACAGGTTCCTGAAAGAAAACAGATATGATCTGATTGAAACGGCTGCAAGACAGACAGCTTTGGAAGTCTTGAGAAAAATGCCAAAAATCAGAGAGATTGAACTGACGGTTCACAAACCTCACGCACCTATTGGTTTACCTTTTGAAGATGTAACGGTTACCGTCAGAGAAAAATGGAATACAGCATATCTTTCAATTGGTTCAAATATGGGGGAAAAAGAAGAATATCTCAATCAGGCAGTGGATGCTCTTTATGATGATGAAAACTGCAGAGTAATTCAGGTTTCTGATTACATTCAGACAAAGCCTTACGGACCTGTTGAGCAGGATGATTTCTTAAATGGTTGTCTTTGGATAGAAACCCTTTATACACCACATGAACTTTTAAAGTGTGTCAATGATATTGAAGCAGACGCTTTTAGGGAGAGAAAGATTCATTGGGGACCAAGAACTCTTGATATAGATATTGTTCTTTACAATGATGCGATTGTTTATGACACTGACCTTATTATTCCACACAAAGAGATGCACAAGCGTGCTTTTGTTTTAGTTCCCCTTGCGCAGATTGCACCTTATGCAATCAATCCGGTTCTTGGCAAGAGTGTTCAGGTACTTCTTGACGAACTTGATGCTTCTAAAACAGAGAGTATCAAATCTGGCAAGTGTGTTGGATGTACAGATTGTTCTGATTGTGAAGGTTGTGAAGGGTGTAAGGGATGTCTTTCTGAAAATGATTAATTGCGAAAGAAATAATATGTTAGATATATAAAATAGGAGATAAGATGGATAAATTATTGGAAATCAGAGATCAAATTGATAATGCGGACAGAGAACTTGTAAAATACTTTGAGAGAAGAATGGAACTTTGCAAGGATGTTGCAGAGTACAAGTTTCAGACAGGCAAGCCTGTTTTTGACAGAAAAAGAGAACTTGAGAAAATAGAAAAACTCAGAAATATCGCATCGGATGAATTTTATGCACATTGCGTTGAGGAATTGTTTGAACAGATAATGTCAATGAGCAGAAAGATGCAATATTCATTGCTCAGAGAAGAAGGTGTAAATAATGACATCGGTTTTGAGATGGTTGAAGAGATTCCAAAGGACGATGTGGAAGTTATTTACCAGGGAATGCCTGGGGCATATTCCCAGCAGGCTACACATAAGTATTTTGGAAATGATGTGTCTTGTCACTATGTTAAGACATTCAGAGATGCAATGATTGAATTGAGCAATGGAAAGGGAGATTATGCAGTTCTTCCTTTTGAGAATTCTACTGCCGGAATTGTTACGGAAGTATTTGATTTAATGGTGGAATATGACTGCTATATTCTTGATACATTTGATATTCCTATTGATCATGCAGTTCTTGGAGTAAAGGGTGCGACATTGGAAGATATTAATAAAGTCTACTCCCACAAACAGGCGCTGGATCAGAGTGAAGTGTATCTTGATGGAAAAGGTTGGGACAGGGTAAGTTATTTAAATACTGCAACCAGTGCAAAGCTTGTTGCAGATACAAATGACAAGTCTGTTGCAGCAATTGCCAGTGAGAAGGCAGCAGAGATTTACGGACTTGATATTTTGGACAGACATGTAAACAGTGCTTACGGAAACGCAACAAAATTTATTGTTGTCAGTAGAAAGAAGATTGCAAGAAAAGATGCGAAGACTATTTGTATCAGTTTTGAGATGCCTCATGAGAGTGGTTCGCTCTATACAATGCTTTCTCACCTTATATATAACGACATCAACATGACTATGATTCAGTCACGTCCGATTAAAGACAGAAACTGGCAGTACAGATTCTATATTGAATTTGAGGGTACGGCGCACCAGTCAGGAGTTGTGAATGCACTCAGCGGAATAAATGCAGAGGCTCACAATATGAAGATATTGGGTAATTATTAGTAATGAATAAAGAGTAAGTAGAATATAAATTCAGCGAATTTAACCAATTCAGCCCCCAGCTCGAATTCGCTTCGCTACTTCTCGCTGAGTTGGTTCCCCAAATACACATAAATAAAATAACCTGATTTTGAATACGAGCATTCAATCAGGTTATTTTATTTATGTGTGCTTGGCTGAATTGGTGTCCATAAAAACACTTTTAGCCTTTTATTGTTTTTGCAAACCAAGAAAATACAAGTTTTATTGTGACTCTTGTACAAAGTGCACAAAAAAATACTTCAAAAAGATAATGGGTTTCACGAAAATCGCAATAGGTAAATAAAACTACTTTTTACCTATGGCGATTTTTTTGATTTGATTTTATACTTTCATTAGTACAAAATCAGGGAATAAAAAAATGAAAAAAGGGTTACGGTTAGAGAAGGTATTTGATGTCTTTCAATGTGAAAAAATAGAGGGATTTCACAAAGATTAAGGAGGAACAAATGCATAATCTTTTAAAAATCGGAAAGAGAGCGTTAGCGCTCACATTGACTATGTGCCTTTCTATAGGTGCATATCCAACAGCGGGAATTATCAAATCAACACAACAGGTAGAGGCTGCAGAGGGAACAGGCTTTACATCTTACGACTTTCTTAAGGTTGAGGGAACTTACATTAAGAACAATTCAGGAAAAGGAAACAATGTTTACCTTAGAGGAACAAATATCGGAAATTTATTTGTTCAGGAGAGTTGGATGAGTTCCACAGACGCCAAAGATCAGAAAACTATCATCGAAACACTCACAAACAGATTTGGACAGGATAAGGCTTTAGAGTTGCTTGATTATTATGAGAGCAATTATTTTACAGAGGACGATCTTGAAAAATGTAAAAACATGGGAATGTCTGTTATCAGAGTTCCGTTTACTTACATGAATTTATATAAGAAAACAGGTAATAACTGGGTGTTGAGAAGTGACGCATTTAACCGTCTTGACTGGATTGTTGAACAGGCAGGCAAGAGAGGAATCTATGTTATCTTAGATCTTCACGGTGCTTTCGGTTCACAGAGCGGACAGGATCACTCAGGAGAGGTAATTGACAATGTGGCTGACGTTACATTCTTCAGCAATGAAACTCTTCAGAATCAGACACTTGATATGTGGAAAGTAATTGCAAATCACTATAAGGGAAATCCTGCAGTTGCAGCATATGACACATTGAATGAGCCTGGTGAAAAGGCAGGTTCAACAGGTGAAAAACACTGGGCATTCTACGACAAGATGTACAAGGCAATCCGTTCGGTTGACCCTGACCACATTCTTATTATGGAATCATGCTGGGGAACAGCAAACCTTCCAAACCCAAGCAGATACGGTTGGACTAATGTTGTTTATGAATATCATCATTATCCATGGAGTTATGTTGATGACAATGAGGCAAATCTTAACGGACAGAAGACAGCAATCGACAACCTTGTTAACAGTGTAAATAATGCAAATTATGGCGTACCTACATATATCGGAGAGTTTAACTGTTTTGACGGTGATGCAAAATGGCAGTATGTATTAAAGAAGATGAACGATGCAGGATGGCATTATACAAACTGGTCATACAAAGCACGAGGAATGGGTAGCTGGGGAATATATCACGAGACAGCAAACCAGGCAAAAGTTAAACCGGCAGAAGATTCTGAAAGCACAATCAGAACAAAATGGGGTTCAGGTTCAATCGGAACAAATGCAAGCTCTACAGGTGTTACATACAACAATATGAAGTCTTACATGCCGGGGACAGTTGTATTTGCAGACAAGGCATTGACTGATGATGATTTCTTTGCAATCAAGGCAAACATCAATAGCAAGTATGTATGCGCAGATAAATACGGTGAAGCAAAATTAGTTGCGGACAGAGATTCATTTGGTGGATGGGAAGAGTTCAGAGTAATCAATAATGCTGACGGAACAATCTCATTCCAGTCAAGATCAAACAACAAATATCTCTGTGCAATCTTTGATGACGCAGATACAGAGAATCCAATCAAGGCAAGAAGCAATAAGATTAGTGATTGGGAAAAATTCTACTTAGTAAATAACAATGACGGAACATATTCATTGAGAACATATACAAACAGCAAATATGTTCAGACTGATATCAATGATGCGACAGCAGGTATTCTTCATGCGGCAAGTGATACAATTGGAACATGGGAGAAATTTACATTTGTTGCAGTATCAAACCAGGGAGCACTTCCACAGAACGCTACATCACAGCCTGCTACAACACAGAACCAGCAGACTTCAAATCAGCAGCAGACATCACAGTCTTCACAGACTACAGTTAATTGTCCCGGAGCATTTGAGATTGACAGTTATTCTGCAAAATCAAGTGAGGTTACTATTTCAACAAATAATGGTGTTAAATTGGCAGGAAACCTTGTAAATGGTTCTTACCTTGAATACAAAGTAAACGTTGCAAAAGCAGGAAAATATGATTTCAATCTTAACCTTGCAACAACAAGTGCAGACAGAACATTAACTATTTCAGTAGACGGTTCAAGTGTTGGAACAATCAAACCTCAGGCGGCAGCAGGCTGGTTTGACTTTGCTCCATACAAGTTGGCAATTAATTTTGCAGCAGGCGTTCACACAGTTAAAATTTCAGCATCAGCAAGCTGTAACATTTCAGGACCTTCATTTACAGAATGGGAAGAAGAAGTAAGTGTTGAAATTCCACAGTCGACATCTACAACTAAATTTGGTAATAACTTTAAGGTAGTTGCATACTATCCAAACTGGTATGGAAACTACACAAGCAAAGTTCAGTGGGATAAACTCACACACTGCTATTACGCATTCGGTCTTCCAAGTTCAAGCGGAGACGGAACAATGGCAAGCATCAGTGGTGAATCTTCAAACATTCAGGCAATGATTAATGCTTGTAACCAGCACAATGTTGTACCTGTCCTCTCAGTAGGTGGATGGTCACATTCAGGTTCATCTGACGGATTATGTAAGACAGTATTTGAGTGGAATACAAACACAGAAGCAAAACGTCAGTCACTTGCAAACAGTATTGTTACACAGGCAAAGGCACAGGGATTCAAGGGTGTTGATATTGACTGGGAATACCCAACATCTTCATCACAGGCTCAGTATGTTGACTTTATGAAGAAGCTCAGAACACTCTGTGATCAGAACGGAATGATTCTTACAGTTGCAGTAGCAGCTACAAGCGGATCAGGATTTACAAGTGAAGTATTAGACTTGTTAGATTTTGTTAACCTGATGGCATATGACGGAAATGAAGGCTCGGGACATTCTCCATACAGTCTTGCAACACAGTCATTCAATTATTGGAAGAATACAATGGGAGTTCCTGCAAACAAACTTGTAATCGGGGTTCCTTTCTATGAGAGACCAAACTGGGCATCATACGCTGATATCGTAGCAAAGAATTCAGCTTATGCTCAGCAGGATTCAGCTGTAATTAACGGAACAACAGTTTACTATAACGGTATTCCAACAATGAAGCAGAAAGCTCAGTACGCAGCACAGAACGCCGGCGGTATTATGATTTGGGAAATCAGTCAGGATGCCACATCACAGGATTTGAGTTTGTTAACAGCTATTAACAGTACAATCCTTCCAATCGTTGGAACAGGATCAACAACTACAGCAACAGTTACAGATGTTCCGGGAACAGTTAAGGTTGATTCATTTGGAGGCAAGTCTTCAGGTATCACAATCAATACATCAGGAACACCAACATATGCAGGAAACATTACAAGCAACGCATACCTTGATTACTACATTAAAGTTGCTCAGAAGGGTACATATACTTTGACACTGAACCTTGCAGCAGGTGATGCTCAGTACAATGCAAAGAATATCCTTGTAAAATTAAATGACAACACAGTTGTAACAGTACCAATTACTGCAAGCAGCTCATGGACAACTTTTGTTCCACACACAGCAACAGTTACATTTGCAGCAAAGGGAACATACAAAATTTCATTAGTATCAGACGGCGGGGCATGTAATATTACAGACTTCACTCTTACAAAGAATGAAGAGACAACTACACAGGCTCCTACACAGGCGCCTACAGTAGCTCCAACAGAAACTTCAACTGAATCACCTACAGAGGCTCCATCTCAGGCAACAGGCGATGTTGAGGAAGTATTCGGAGTAGTAGTATCGAGCAATCAGGATAACAAGATTACAGTTGTTTGGGGCAGAAATATTGCAATGGAAGAAAAAGGACAGTTGTACAATGTTTATGTTGACGGAGTTCTTAAATATTCAAAAGTACCATGCGCTGAATACCTTATTGAAAATGTAAGCGGCGGAAATCATACAGTTAGAGTTTCATCAGTAAACGGAAACAGTGAGACAGCAGGTTTTGTTGGAACAGTAAATGTTTCAGGAGGAACAGTTGTTGAGACAGAGGCTCCAACGGAGGCACCAACAGCATACAGCGATTCAGTTAAACTTACTATCGAGGGATACCAGATAAGTACTTCATATGAAGGACACAGAGTATTGTACTCAATCTCAGATCCTGAGAATAAAGTTGTTGATTTCGGACTTGTATATGCACTCAGCGGTGAAGTGTCAGAATCTGATGTTTATTATGGAAGCAACCCACAGAAAGTATTTGCATTCCAGGCAACATCAGCAGGAAAGGTATCTTACCATTCAGATGTACTTGCAGATTCGACAAGTTATGCAATGACAATGAAATTCATCAAGAATGCTGAGTACTACAATTCAGGAATGTATGTAAGAGCTTATGCACATCTTGCAAACGGCGAATATGTATATAGCGATGTAAGCGAATCTTCTGTATATCAGATTGCAGACACATTGTATCAGAACCGTATGATGAATAATAAAGTATCACATGACTATCTATTCAACACAATTTTAAAGGTTGCAAAGCCTGATTATGCAGAAAGAGATTATGATTATGGATTCGATTTGGTTTCATAATGAAAGAATAATATGTAAAATTGTGAAGAATAATCATAGAGAATAATCATATAGGATAATTTGAGAAAAATGATTTGAGTTAAAGGCGGTAATCATTGGACCTGTGAGCCAGTGGTTATCGCTTTTTTTATTTCATAGGAAAGTTCTTTGAACTTCCCCATGAAATAAAAATGCTCCGCAAGGATGCGCAGCTCGCGGAGATGTATTTATGCTGACGCATCCGCTCGCGCGCGAAGTGTCGCAAGCGACACTTTGTTCTTAATCTGCTAAGCTTTCGTGATTTTCATCCTTCGGATATCAAATCACCTTCGCTCGCGACAAAAAAGAATAGTTACCTTTATTTGAAATAATAATTGCAAGAATAATGTACATTTCTTTAGGATGTGATATAATGGGTGTATAAGTTTGTACGGAAGCTACAATTGAATAGGAGGGATATAGTTGATAGATGAGAAATACACTATACTCATCGTCGATGATGAGGAAGAAAATCGCAAACTTTTAGTGGAAATATTAGGTGATGAATTTGATATAATTGAAGCAACAGGCGGCCAGAGTGCAATTGATATTTTGGATAGCGATGGGGATTCCATTGATATTGTCTTGTTGCATGAAGATATGCCTGGGGTTGATGGATTTGATGTACTTACTAGTATGAATAACAAGATGCTTATTCAGAATATTCCGGTTATTATGTTGTCTACAGTTGGTTCTTCTTATAACAGTAGAAGAGCTTTCGGACTTGGCGTAACGGATTATATCATTGCTCCGTTTGACAGCGTTATTGTAAAAAGAAGAGTTATTAATACGCTCAGTTTGTATTCTAAGCAGAAGAAACTTATTGCTCTACTGGTTAGGCAGATTTACAAGCGTGAGAAGAATGCCAATGTTATGGCCAATATTTTGGGACATATCGTAGAGTTTAGAAATGGAGACGACTGTTCCCATGTTCTTAATGTAGGTGTTATTACAAAGATTATTTTAGAGCGTCTCAATGAGATTAGCGATTATAAGTTTACTTACGATGAGATTTTGCTTATCAGTACAGCTGCAACGCTTCATGACATAGGAAAGATTACTATTCCGGAAGAGATTGCATACAAGTCAGGTAAACTTACCGAGGAAGAGTTTGAGATTATGAAGACTCATTCAACAGCGGGAAGATTTATTCTTGATGAGATGAAGTCTTATGAGAACGAAGAACTTATCAAGGTTGCAAAGGATATATGCCTGTCGCACCATGAGAGATATGATGGCAATGGCTACCCTTATGGATTGAAGGGTGATGATATTCCTATCACAGCTCAGGTTGTGGGATTGGCTGATGCTTATGACGTTCTTACAAGTGAGAGAGTATATAAGAAGCAGTTTGATCACGAAAAGGCTGTTCTTATGATTGAGTACGGTGAATCCGGAGAGTTTAATCCTATAGTTTTAAAGGCCTTCAAAGATGTAAATGAAAAAATCAGAGAGGAATTAAAGATTAATCCAATCGACAGAAATGTTGATTTGGAGATTAGAAGAACGCTTGAAGAATTTCTTAAAAAGGAAGACATCGATATTATCGACAGAGCAATGGAATTGTTAGAGAAGAATTGATAATACAGAATCAGCGATGGTAATGCTGGAGAAGAATTGAAAACAAAGACAGAGGTCGCGAAAGCGACCTTTATCTTTGTATTAAAATGATATCTGATTTGTGAAGGGGAGAAACATTGAAAAATATTGGGATGATAACAGCACTTTTATTGAGTGTGGCTCTGGTAGGATGTAGTGGAATACAACAATCTGAAAAGAGTCCAAACAGTAAGGAAGAAAAAAGTGAAGCGTGTAATGCAGATAATAACGATGAAAGCAGTATTGAGAATAATACGAACGAAAAAGACGATTTGAAAGAGGATGGAGGAAAGCATAAAGTGGATGCGCATATTAATGAGATTTTAGAAACTATGACGTTACATGAGAAGATATGCCAGATGTTTATTGTTATACCGGAGGTGCTTACAGGAGTAGATAAGGTTACGATGGCCGGAGAGGTAACAGAGAAAAAACTGGAAGAATATCCTGTGGGTGGAATGATTTATATGGAGTATAATCTTGTATCAAAGGAACAGACGATAGAGATGATTTCAAAGACACAGGAATTTGCAAAAAAGAATCACGGTATAGGCATGTTTATTAGTGTGGATGAAGAGGGCGGAAAAGTAGCAAGATGTGCAGAGAGCCTTGGTACAACGCAATTTAAACCAATGTATGAATATAAGGAAGAAGGAACACCAACTGCATATCAGAATGCCAAGAAAATTGGAAGTGATATAAAGCAGTTTGGATTTAATCTTGATTATGCACCGATTGCAGATACTTGGTCAAATCCGGAAAATCAGATAATCGGAACGCGCGCTTACAGTGATGATTTTGAAGAAACGGCAGAACTGGTAGAAGCAGCGGTGAAAGGTTATTGCGACGGAGGAGTTCTGACCACACTCAAACATTTTCCGGGGCATGGAGATACACAGACTGACAGTCATGTTGGAATTGCAACTTCAGATAAGACAATTGAACAGCTTGAGAAGGAAGAATATCTGGCTTTTGAGAGAGGAATAAAAGCCGGCGCAGATATGGTTATGATGGGACATATCACTATGAATTCTGTGGATAAACTTCCGGCTACTTTGTCATATGAGATGGTTACAAATCAGCTCAGAAACAAGCTTGGATTCAAGAAAGTAATAATAACTGACGCAATGAACATGGGAGCAATAGCAAATAATTACACTGTTGAAGAGGGAACAATAAAAGCTATTCAGGCAGGAAATGATATTATATTAATGCCTATGGATATAGAACGTGCCGTAAAGAGTGTTGAAGAGGCAGTCGAGAATGGAACAATTACAGAAGAGAGAATAAATGAAAGTGTAAAGAGGATATTTATGCTCAAGATGCAAATAGGACTGCTTGACATGGAGTAGAAATGTCGCATGCTTAACAGTGCGAAGAAACAGCGCTTTAAGTTGAAGGAGCGGTTGTCAGAATTATTAAAGAGAAAAAAACAAAAAGCAAAGGAACTGTAGTTATAGTCCTTTGCTTTTTGTTTGTATTTGAATTAGTATATATCATGTTCAATTCCAAGATTTAATTCAAGGAACTTTAGTATGTCCTGTCTGACTTCGTCTTTTCCGACTTCGTTGAAAAGCTCATGTCTCATGCCAGGATACATCTTTGAGTATATGTTTGTGAATCCGGCATTTTTGAGCCTATTTACTGATTCCTGCCATTTCTTATCGCTGATTCGACAAGGGTCTTCTGCGCCGGAAATGAACATAATAGGAAGGGAAGTATTTTTGTTTTTATATCCTTCCGGAGAATAAACGTTAATCAGTAGATTGCATAGAGCCTTGTATCCGTTCAATGTAAAAGGAACACCGCATAACGGATCACGGTTGAATCTGTCTACAACATCTCCGTCTGTAGTAAGCCAGGCATTCTTGATACCTTCTTTTGCAAAAGGTTTGTCAAATGACTTTAACACAATATTGGTTATAAACTGACTTCTGTGCCTCCATCCTTTGAAATAGGCCATAAATGATATAAAGTTCTTTGATGTTCTAAGGAAAGGTCGCGGGGATGGAGACCCCATTACAATCAGCGCATTTATTTCCTCAGAGTGTCGTTTGAGAAAAGACCTCACTATAAGAGAACCCATGCTGTGTCCGATAAGGACAACAGGAAGCTTAGGATATATTTTCTTCAGATAATCATTGAAGGCGACGACATCCTGAACAAGAATCTTCATTCCTTTTGAAGTGAAATATCCAAGATCATCTTCGGTAGAAATATTATCTCCGTGTCCTCTCATGTCCTGAATGGCACAGATATATCCCATCTTGCTGAAATATTCAAGAGTTTCCAAATATCGTCCACGATGCTCCATCATTCCGTGAACAAAATGCATTATTCCAAGAATCTTGATTCGATCATCAGGAATAATAATAGTGACTGGTCTCATTTGACAACCTCCGATTTTGTTATGTATCTAAAAGTCAGTTTAAATATTCATATTAATTGTCAGAATCCATTATCGAAACTGACTATTGGTATTAATTGTCAGAATCCATATCGTCAGTGCTGTATACAGTTCTTTTTCTTGCCATTTCGTCATTTTCAAGATATTCGTCGTAAGTTGTAATCTTGTCAATTAACTGACCGTTAACGATTTCCATAATTCTGTTGGCAGTAGTCTGTACAACCTGATGATCTCTTGAAGAGAAGAGAAGAACACCAGGGAACTTGATAAGCCCGTTGTTGAGTGCTGTGATTGATTCCATGTCTAAGTGGTCAGTAGGCTCGTCGATAATAAGAACGTTTGCTCCTGAAATCATAAGCTTTGAAAGCATAACTCTAACTTTCTCACCACCGGATAATACCTTGACTTTCTTGACACCGTCTTCACCTGCAAAGAGCATTCTTCCAAGGAAGCCGCGTACATATGTTGCGTCCTTAATCTCTGAATACTGTGTTAACCAGTCAACGATGATATCATCGCAGTCAAAGTCCTTTGTGTTATCTTTAGGGAAGTAAGACTGTGTAGTTGTGATTCCCCATTTGTATGTTCCTTCATCAGGCTCCATCTCGCCTGTTAAAATCTTAAATAATGTAGTCTTTGCGATTCCGTTTGAACCAACAAAAGCAATCTTGTCTTCACGACCAACAACAAATGAAATGTTGTCTAATACCTTAACGCCGTCGATAGTCTTTGAAATACCTTCAACAGTAAGTACTTCGTTACCAATTTCACGCTCAGGTCTGAAGTCTATGTAAGGATATTTTCTGCTTGAAGGCTTAATATCGTCGAGTTCAATCTTTTCAAGGGCACGTTTTCTTGAAGTAGCCTGCTTAGATTTTGAAGCATTTGCGCTGAATCGCTGTATGAATTCCTGAAGTTCTTTGATTTTTTCTTCTTTCTTACGGTTTGCTTCTTTCATCTGTTTAACAATCAACTGACTTGACTCATACCAGAAGTCGTAGTTACCTGCATAGAGCTGAATCTTTGCGTAGTCGATATCGGCAATCTGTGTGCAGACCTTGTTAAGGAAGTATCTGTCGTGGGATACAACGATAACTGTATTGTCAAAGTTGATAAGGAACTCTTCAAGCCATGCGATAGCATCTAAGTCTAAGTGGTTTGTAGGCTCGTCGAGAAGAAGAATGTCAGGGTTACCAAACAATGCCTGAGCAAGAAGAACTTTGACCTTGAGGTTGCCGTTCAATTCTTTCATAGTCTGATAGTGGTATTCAGTATCTACACCAAGACCGTTTAAAAGAGTTGCAGCATCAGATTCTGCTTCCCATCCGTTTAATTCTGCAAATTCACCCTCAAGTTCACTTGCTCTGATACCGTCTTCGTCGGAAAAATCTTCCTTCATGTAGATGGCATCTTTTTCTTTCATTATATCGTATAAGCGTTTGTTACCCATGATAACAGTATCGATTACAGTAAATTCGTCATACTGGAAGTGATCCTGCTTCAGGAAAGAAAGACGCTCACCCGGAGTTATTACAACTTCACCGTTTGTAGGCTCAAGTTCTCCTGTAAGAATCTTTAAGAAAGTAGATTTCCCGGCACCGTTTGCACCGATTAATCCGTAACAGTTACCGGGAGTAAATTTGATATTTACATCCTCAAATAAAGCTTTTTTACCAAATCTTAATGTAACATTGTTAGCACTTATCATTACTATTATTACCTCTCTCTAAAAAAATACGCGTTGATTTTTTACTCAATCCCACCTATTATATCAGTTTTTTTATTATTAAGCAAACAGAGTGAGTAACGTTTTATAATTTGCACGATAATCTCTAGAGATAATCATTCACACAAAATTCATTTAAATAGGTAATAGTTTTATGTTTTAAAAACAATATCATTGTGGTATAATGACTATCGAATATGCGTTATACGGACGGAAAAGGAAAGGATACACCATGGATTTGAGAAGCAGGTTAATTATAGAAAGAGGAAATCCACTTATATTGGGGGCTACAGTTCTTGGGGAGGCGGTTAACTTTGCGTTCACTGCAAAGCTTAACAGCAACTGTGAATTAGTACTGTACGAAAAAGGAAAAACAAACGAAGCACTCCGGATTCCATTTGAAAATGCGCAGGTAATCGGTAATGTATTTGCAATGAAGGTAATTGGTCTTGATTACAAGAAGTACGATTATAATTTTTCAATCGACGGAAGAATTGTTACCGACGCATATGCCAAAGCACTTTCAGGAAAAGAGAACTGGGGAGTTAAGCCTGTCGATATCAGAGCGAGCATAGTCAGTGATGATTTTGACTGGGAGGGTGATGCACCCCTTAATACTCCTTTTGAAGATACTATTATGTACAGACTCCATGTCAGGGGATTCACAAAACATTCCTCTTCAAAGGTAAAACACAAGGGTACTTATCTTGGAATTGTTGATAAGATTCCACATCTTGTTGATCTTGGTATTACTATGGTTGAGCTTATGCCTGCTTATGAGTTCAATGAAGTTCCTGTCGAGACAAAACCGGACAGCCCGTATTATTCTGTTATCAAGCAGGATACAATCAATTTTTGGGGATATACCGGAGGATATACTTTCTCTCCAAAGGCATCTTTTGCCTTTTCGAATAAGAGCGGTGGAGAAGTGGAAGAGTTCAAGTATATGGTTAAGGAACTTCACAAGGCCGGAATCGAAGTTTCTATGGAGTTTTTCTTCCCGGAAGGAACGAATCCTACACTTATTATAGATTGTCTGCACCATTGGATTATGAATTACCATATTGACGGTATTCACATCAACTGTGAAGATGCAGTTATGAAGATGGTACAGACTGACAATTTACTTAGCAGAACAAAGATATTTACATATACATTCCCTGTGGACACTGATTTTTACAATGCCCGCGGTGAGTACAAGAATCTTGCCAATTTCAACGATGATTTCATGGTGTCGGCAAGAAGATTTTTGAAGGGTGATGAGGATATGCTCGGCACCATTTCATACAAAATTAAGGCTAACCCAAGTGGAGTTGCCATGGTCAATTACGTTGCAAATCACAACACATTTACATTATTTGACCTAGTGTCTTACGATAAGAAGTACAATGAGGCAAACGGTGAAGCCAACGCAGACGGAGCAGTTTATAATTACAGCTGGAACTGTGGTGTAGAGGGTGTTACCAGAAAGAAGAAGGTTCTCGACCTTCGAAGAAAGCAGATAAAGAATGCATTATCTATGGTTCTTCTCAGTCAGGGAGTTCCAATGATTTACTCAGGCGATGAGATGTGCAACAGTCAGCAGGGTAACAATAATCCGTATTGTCAGGATAACGAGATATCATGGGTAGAGTGGAACACCAATGCCATGGCAAAGGACGTTCTCTCATTTGTAAAAGAGACGATTAAGTTCAGAAAGAGTCACACTGTGCTTCATACTCCTACGGAGCCTAGAATGATGGACTACAAGGGATGTGGTCTTCCGGATATGTCATATCACGGAACGAAAGCATGGTATCCTGATTTCAGTAACTTTAACAGACATTTCTCTGCAATGTACTGTGGCAAATATGCTGAGTGTTTTGGACATGAGGCAGAGAATGACATCTACATTGCCTACAACATGCACTGGAATCAGCAGGCATTTGGAATCCCTTCACCGAGATCAGGAATGAGATGGGAAGTGATGTATACAACAGATATGTATGCAAAGATTCAGATAGAGAACAGAATCTTTTTGGCTCCGCCAAGAAGTGTTACAGTGTTGGTGATGAAGTAGCAGATTTATCTGCGAATTCGAGCTGGCATTGCTGAAAGATTGAATAGTTACCTTTAAATATCGAAAATTGTATTTTTTATTGGAATAATATAATCGAATAGTATTGGAGAACAATAAGAAGATGAATACAGAAAAAACTGTGGCAAATGATAACGTAATAAGTACTATTAAGAGGGTTGGAATTGATGCAACTACTCTCAAATGGATAGCGCTTATTGCTATGGTAATAGATCATGTGGCCGCAGTTTTTTTTGATCATGAGGCGGCAGCATATTTTGTGTTTAGGGCAATTGGAAGACTAAGTTTTCCTATCTTTGCATTTTTAATTACTCAGGGATATGTTCATACCAGAGACAGAAATAAATATGCATTGAGACTTTTGGTATTTGCAGTTATATCAGAACTTCCATATGATCTGGCATTTTGTAATTCAATTTATAGCTTTAAAAAGCAGAACATATTTTTTACATTACTGATTGGTTTGTTAGTAATCAGACTTATGGATTATATAACCAGTGAATTGAAAATGCCAAAATGGGTGGTTGAAAATGAAATGGTTGTACTTGTACAGTCGGGATTGCAGATGATGGCTATTCTTGCCATATGCTTTTTTGCCCACAAAGCCCACCTTTGTTATACATATCCCGGAATACTGCTTATTGTGCTGTTTTATTCATTTAGAGAAAGAACAGATGGAATTGTCTGGCCGAATGTGATGTTTTCATTTATGTATGGAAAGGTTCAGTTGTTTGGTATGGCTGCTATCATTCCATTGTCATTATATAACGGCAAGCCCGGAAACAGAAAATACAAATGGCTGTTCTATATTTTCTATCCGGCACATCTGATAGTGTTATGGATAATACATAAATATCGTTGATGAATATTATTTTATCAAAGTTGTAGATGAAAAATATTTTACCGAAACTATCAATAAACAAAAAAATAAAATATATAAAATGTATAAAATATATAAAATATATAAAAACGCCAATCGATGATATAAAACCAACGATTGGCGATATTTTTTACTGAGGATATATTAAATTCTTTTCTTCTATCATATAGAGTGTGTTATCGAGATATCTCTTAGCAATAAATTTTGCCATTGGAAGATTGAGATCAAGGTAATTTCCACAATCCCTTGGGCTGGCTCCGGGAACATCTCCCTCATAATCTCTGATAAATTCAAACATTTCCGTTACGAGAACTACAACATCTTTAGATTCGTAATCTCCCGCAAGAATCATATAGAATCCTGTTCGACATCCCATCGGACCAAAGTAAACTGTCTTTGAAGCATATTCCTTGTGATTTCTTAAGAAAGTTGCCCCCAAATGCTCAACAGTGTGAATTTCTGCAGTATTCATAACCGGTTCCTTGTTTGGGCGAGTCATTCTAAGATCAAATGTTGTTATAACATTGTCTCCGACATAATCTTTTCTCGATACATATATTCCTGATAATAAATCTAAGTGATTAACTGTAAAACTTGCTATCTTTTCCATTTAAATCTCCAATCTTTTTTCGTGTAATTACCTTTTTTAAATTACATTATTATACGCCGATTGTCAATTATTCCAAAATGTATACATTATGAAATATTACTGATATAATACTAGAATAAGGTAGTAATCTGCCAAATGTAAAAAAGGAGACATTTATGCCAAAACAAAAATATGATATGAGCAGAGTACTGGCGGACAGTTTTCTGGAATTAGTATTAACCAATCCTATAAACAAGATAACTATCAAGCAGATAACTGATAACGCCGGAGTTATAAGAACAACTTTTTATAATCATTTCCAGGACAAATATCAGTTGGTAGAATATATCATTAGTGAGGATTTGTTAAAACCTATCCAACCACTGATTCAGAATAAATTATGGTCGGAAGCTATTTTGTTGGTGCTTACTACCATTGAGAACAATAAAGTAATATTTAGCAAGATTTCAAAGATTGAAGGTCAGGATTCTTTTGAGGTTATGGCAGAGAGACAGTTGAAAGATATTATTTTAAATGTAATGGAGACCAATGGAAACTGGAGCAGTCCTTCTGAGTACGTTTGGATTACTCCTGAGCGTATTGCAAAGTATTACTCAAAGATGGTTATATATATCGTTAAAGAGTGGATAGAGGGCGGATTTGAAGTGTCCCCACAGGATATTGTACATATTCACGAGTATTTTATGACAAAGAATATCAATGACTTTCTATTCAATGAATGATTACTATATATATTAAATGTTTATCTAAAAAAGACATATCACGCGATATGTCTTTTTTTTATGACGCATTTGAATCATTGATTATGTCGTTTAAATCTTTTTTTTACTATTATAACATTGAAGAAAAACAAATAAGAATAGCGAGGTGTTAATGTATGAATGGTTTGGGAAAGATTGTAGTAAAGATGAGATATATCATTTTAATTGTGTCGGTTTTACTTTTAATTCCATCAGCTATAGGATTCCTGAATACAAGAATTAATTATGATATTCTCTCATATTTACCGAAGGATATTGAGACAATGAAAGGACAGGATGTACTTCTTGATGAATTTGGAACCGGCGGTTTCTCAATGTGTGTTGTTGAGGGGATGGATAACAAAGATGTTTCCGCAATGAAAAAGGAAATGGAAAAGGTTGATCATGTGAAGAAGATTCTCTGGTATGACTCTATCGCTGATTTGTCTATTCCTATGGATATGTTACCTGATAAGGTTCACGACTTTTTCATTAACAAAGATAAAGATTCAACCCTGATGGTTGCACTTTATGACACATCATTATCTGCAGACGAGACTATGAATGCAGTCAAGGAATTGAGAAAGGTGGCAAATAAGAACTGTTACATCAGTGGAATGTCAGCAATTGTTACTGACATAAAAGATTTGGTAGAAAAGGAAATACCTGTATATGTAATAGTTGCAGTTATTCTTTCCACAATAGTATTGCAGCTTACTATGGATTCTGCAGCAGTTCCGATTTTCTTCCTTCTCAGTATCGGAATGGCTATTGTGTATAATCTTGGAACTAATTTTATAAAAGGTGAGATATCATATCTTACGCAGGCTCTGACGGCGGTGCTCCAACTTGGAGTAACAATGGATTATTCAATATTCCTGTGGCACAGTTACGAGGAAGAAACAGATTTGCATCCTGATGGTGACAAAAAAGAGGCGATGGCAACTGCAATAAACAAGACGATAGTTTCTGTTTTTGGAAGTTCAATAACAACGGTGGCAGGTTTTATTGCTCTTTGTTTTATGAGTTTTACACTGGGACTTGATCTTGGTAGTGTAATGGCAAAAGGTGTAGTATTTGGCGTAATAGGCTGCGTAACGATACTTCCGTCCATGATTTTGGCCTTTGATAAGATAGTTCAAAAAACAAGACACAGAGCAATAATTCCTGATATGGGATTTATCGGCAAATTTATAGCTAATCACGCAATAGCCTTTGTTGTATTATTTGTTGTAATACTTGTTCCTGCACTGTGGGGCTACACTCATTACAATGTATATTATGATTTGGTTGGTTCACTTCCAAAGACTCTTGACAGTATAGTTGCAAATAAGGAACTTGAAGAAAACTTTAATACAAATGCAGTTCATATAGTAATTGCTGACAGCAGTCTGTCACAGAAACAGTCGGCGGATATGGAAGAAGAAATTAAAAAGGTTCCCGGAGTAAAGGCGGTTCTTGGTGCTGATACAATTGTAAGTCCTGTCATTCCAAAAGATATTCTTCCAGATGATGCACTAGAAAAAGTGGAGAATGATGATGTTGAGATGATAATGATTTCGTCTGAATATCAGGTTGCCTCAGATGAGGTAAATAAACAGTGTACAACAATTAATAAGATAATTAAGAAATATGACGATTCAGCCATGTTGATTGGCGAGGCACCTTGTACAAAAGATTTGATTGATATAACGGCAAAGGATTTCAAGGTAGTTAGTATCGTATCTATTGCATTGGTATTCTTGATAATATTAGTTGTATTCAAATCGATTTCTCTTCCGGTAATTCTTGTATCGGTTATCGAGTTTGCAATATTTATCAACATGGGATTGGCATATTATACGGATACGACGCTTCCGTTTATCGCCTCAATAGTAATTGGAACTATCCAGTTAGGTGCAACAGTAGATTATGCAATATTAATGACAAATAAATACAAGATTGCAAGAACATCAGGTGCCGGAAAGAAAGAGGCAATACAGACTGCATTGCAGGGATCAATCCAATCTGTAATCGTAAGTGCCCTAAGTTTCTTTGCAGCAACCTTTGGAGTGGGAATATACTCCAACGTTGACATGATTAGTTCCCTTTGCGGATTGATGTCAAGAGGTGCAATCGTAAGTATGATTGTTGTTATTTTTATACTTCCTGCAATGCTTAATGTGTTTGATAAAGTGATTATCAAAACAAGTATGGGATTTGAAAAAGTGAAGTGATTTATAAATAGAAGTCATACAACACAGAGCAATGGGTTAATAAACGATTTAGCTGATAAAAATAGATTGATATAAATATTGAGCGATGTAGAAGGAGGAATATGAGATGAGAAAGAATATTAACAGAGATTTTATAAATGCAAGGAATGTTTACAGAAGTGCAGTTGCACTTACTATGATAGCAGCACTGGTTGGCACCTATGAATTTGCCGGAAATACCTGGAGGGTTGCAGGAGAAGACAACGTTGTTACTGAAAATAATAATGAAGCAGGAGATGCAACAAATGACGCGGGCAATTCAAATGATGCAGAAAATTTGAATGATGCCGGCAAGTTAGAAGATGTAGTTAAGGGATCAATCAGTGTGGACTCAAAGGTTGCAGATAAGGAAGAGTCAGTTTATGTTGTTACTGACAGCGCAGGAAATCCAAACAAGATAATTGTCAGTGATAAGATTAATGCACACGGCAAGAAAGGTACTATTAAAGATAAGTCTGATTTAAAGGATATTGAGAATGTTGAAGGAAATGAAAAAATCTCTCAGAACGGTAATGAAGTTACAATTGAATCAGAGGGAAAAGACATTTATTATCAGGGAAAATCAGATAAGGAGTTACCGGTAAGTGTAAAGGTTAAGTATTTTCTTGATGGCAGGGAAATGAGTGCTGATGAGATTGCAGGTAAGAGTGGAAGAATTACAATCAGATATGATTATGAAAATAATAAGAAAGTAGAAACTGAGATTGATGGCAATAAGGAAGAGGTATACGTTCCTTTTGTTGTAGCTACCGGAATGATTCTTAACAGCAAATTCAGTAATATTGATGCCGTAAATGCAAAGGTAATGTCTGAGGGAAGCAATACAATTGTTGTGGGTATGGCATTGCCTGGATTAAAGGAGAGCCTTAAAGTTTCGGATGCTGATTTTGATGCCGGGGATATTCCTGAGTATTTTGAGATTTCAGCAGATGTGAAAGATTTTTCAACTACTATGGCACTGACTGTAATAAGTAATGATTTGGGAATTGATGTTGGAAAGATTGATTTGTCAGGAGTGGATGAAAAGATAGATTTACTCAGTGATTCAACAGACAAATTAGTTGATGGTTCAGGAAAACTTGCAGATGGAATTGATACGCTTTATGATAAATTTGATCCGTTTAGAAATGGAATGATTGATTTGAAATCAGGAATCAAAGCTTATACAGAAGGAGCAGGTGAAGTTAAATCAGGTATTGGAAAAGTTAACAAATCAGTCCCTACATTAGCTAAAGGTGTGACGGGACTTAAGACAGGAATAAATGCAATATATGACAACTTTGGAGACAAGGATAATGAGAAGAGTCTTCGCGGAGGGATTAATTCGATATCAAGCGGAGCATCAGAATTAAATAAAGGAGCAAAGAAGGTAAAAGAGGGAACTAAAACATTATCTAACGGAGTCACACAGTTAGACACAGGAGCAGAATCGTTAAAGACCGGAGCGGGAACACTGGCAGATGGAATCGGAAACCTTAAAGAAGGACTTTCAACTCTGGATACAGGAGCAAATACCTTAAAGACCGGATTGGAAGAATTGTCAAAAGGTACATCACCACTTAGCAATGGTGCAGCAGCTGTTAGCTCAGGAGTTGAGCAGATGGTTGGAAGTATTAATACTATGGGACAGACCATGGCGACAAAGTCAAATGCTATTTTGCAGAAATTACAGGCTCTTGGAATTAATAATCTTGATGAAGCAAAGGCAGCTAAGGCAAATGCAGAAAGCATGCAGACATTGCTTGTACAGTCAATAGCAACAGATGACTACAGTGCACTTGCTCCTTATGGTGTTACTGATGCACAGAGTGCTGCAAAAATGCTTGTAACAATAAACGGTCAGCTTAATTCCCTTACAGAAGCTGTAACGGCACTTGATGCCATGTCACAGGTATCCGGACAGTTAAGTGGAAAGACAGATGAGATGAAACAATTAGTTGACGGAGCAAAACAGGTTGCGGATGGAGCAAAAGCAGTAGACGAAGGTGCAGGAAAGCTTGTTAAAGGAGCAGAATCATTAACTGCCGGGACAAAGAGCGCATCAGAGGGAGCAGTTCAATTGTATAATGGCGCAACAGCATTAAAGAGTGGAACAGATACACTGAAGGATGGAACTTCAAATCTCAAATCGGGAGTTGGAACATTAGGAACAGGAATTAATGCCCTTGCAGACGGAGCAAATTCGTTATCTGAAGGAACAGGCACATACAAGACAGGAATGGAAACACTCTATAATAAGGCAGTTGTACCGGTAAACAATGGTATAAATGAATTGGATAAAAACATACCTGCACTCAAAAAAGGTATTAAGCAGTTATATAAAGGCAGCAAAAAACTTGTGTCTAATAACAAGAAACTGAATGACGGAGTGGATGAACTGGCAGATGGTACTGACAAGATTAATGAAGGATTGAAAGAATTAAGTTCAGGGGCAAATCAGTTGGAAGGTGGCATGAAAGACTTCAATGAGAAAGCAATAGACAAACTTATTGAGTCATATAATGGTGATGTAAAGAGTCTTGTAAGAAGAATTAATGCACTTGTCGCTGCAAATGACGAATACACTATTTATTCAGATGCAGAAGAAGGAATGATTACATCAGTCAAATTCATTATAAAGACAGAGGGAGTATCTAAATAGAGCAAATAAATAGTACTTCAATAAAAAAAATTGAAAAAATGGAATTATAAAAACATTAATGTATCTTAAAAAATCATTCATAGACCACAAAGAATTGATTTGATATAATTAACCCTGGTAGGGAATATCCTGCCGGGGTTAATTATATCTCAGCCGGAGAAGAATCCGCTTCTATAAGGTGAGTAAAAAACAAACCTGTTTCAGTGGAAGTACAATCGCGAATGAGATATAGCATCCTGAGTAAAGCACATGGAGACTAAGTTGTGTGCGATTATCGAATCATATTAAGAGGTATACGTGTACGAATGAAAAGTATCAGAAAAGGTAAAAAAATAGAAAGAAAAAGTATAGAAAGAAATAGTAATTCTGATGTGAAAAGTGGTAATAGGCAATCTTCAAAGAAAGAAAAAGTGAAGAAGAGAGGTCTTATAAGATGTGTTGTGGCAGTAGTGTGCCTGATAATGTCTGTTATTATTATTGTAAAATTAAATATTGGAGATATTGACCATTCCATGCAGGTAATCAAAGATGCATCATTAGATTATCTTTATTTTCCGGAGAAAAATGAGATAGAAGAAAAGAAGGAATTACTGGTTTGTATAGATGCGGGACATGGAGGCAAAGATCCGGGGGCAATGACTAAGGACAGAGTAGAAAAAGAAGAAACACTTATCATTGCAAAACAGGTTAAAAAATACCTTGAAATGAATGGTATAAAGGTTATGATGACAAGAGAGGACGATACATTTCTTACACCTAAGCAGCGGGCAAAAATGGCAAACAAAGCAAATGCGGATATGTTGATTTCAATTCACAGAAACAGTCTGCCAAGTTCTAAGGAAACAAACGGAATTGATATATATATTAATTTTCTGCAGGAAGAAGAGGATTGTGCTTTGGGAAATAATCTGAAGTATTACCTTGAGCGGGCAGGAAGAATGAATGTCAATCCTATAAGTCCTGGTTCGGCTACTGATTCAAAGGAGAATTATACTGTGGTTGGAAAAACAAAAATGCCCGCAGCCCTTGTGGAAATGGGGTATATGACTAATAAGAGGGATAATGTTTATTTTGATGAGTCGGTTAATTCCTATGCATTAGCCATATCAAAAGCTGTCATTAAATTTTTTGAAGACAATGAAAGTAATCCTTAGATTCAATTGTGTCAGATGTGAGATAACTCCCACTTAAAGCACATATGTGCTAAGAGGAAGTGTGCTTTTGCATCGAACGAACACATAAATTATTTAGATATTTTTCAATTCCAAGAATTGCGTATCCAACAATTAAAAATACAATCATCAGCGCGATAATAATGCCAATAAAACGATATATTCCCATTTTCTGTATATTGAAGAAGAAGTATGGGAATGTATTCAGTTTAAAGATTGAGCGCTTCGGAAGTAGAAAAGTTCTTATCATGATTGAAATAAAATATGTTAAAGGATAAATCAGCCAAAGAAGAGGGGTTTTTCTTGAATAGCCTTTCTTTGGGGTGAACAGTATCCAATCCAGAGTAAAGAGCATTGGAACCAGATAATGGGCGTACAAATCTTTTGGTGGAAGTGCAAGAAAACCTTTGGCAGCTATGGCATACTTATACCTTGCAATTACAAAGTGAAATAACGCAAAGGTGAGAATTATTGACATCAGGGCCATACCGTTTACAAATCTGTATTTGTAGCTGTATAGTGAAGTTGAATCAA
Source organism: Lachnospiraceae bacterium (assembly GCA_016282745.1). Classification (GTDB taxonomy): domain Bacteria; phylum Bacillota; class Clostridia; order Lachnospirales; family Lachnospiraceae; genus SIG293. The sequence continues at coordinate 11,005 of JAEELL010000008.1, read as the reverse complement.
AGACTTCGCTATTTTTTTTTGATTTAACATATGAAAAAGGAATTCTTATCATGTAATATGAAATTATAAGAAAACACAGAAGGTTGCTTAGTACAGTAAAATAACTAAACATATGGATATTATATCCAACGCTGTAAAGAGAAATATGTAGTTTTAAACTATATCCGTTTATTGCAAGATAAAAAAGCTTGTATATAACAGATAAGTAAATGTTGTTTATACTTGCAGATTTCTTCATGCCAACGTTCCTCCGGTTCAATAATTGGAATAATATAGCCTAAAATTATAGTAATCCTTATATATATTGTACTCAAAATACAATAAAAAAACCACTTGAAAATAATTCAAGTGGTTTTTTTGAAAATATTTATATATTAGTCTTCTTTCTTTCTAAGTGAAAGTGCAGCGCCTGATGATGCAAGTAAGATTGCTGCTACAGCTCCAACAGGAAGACCTGTCTTTGGAGACTTTGTAGAACCATCTGTATCACCCTTGTATGAATCATCAGATTCGTCATCGCCATCATCTTCATCGTCATCTTCATCATCAAAATCTTCATCGTCATCAAAATCTTCATCATCACTTGTAGTTGCAGTTGTTGGAGCAACTGTAGGAGCGTTAGCTTCTGAAGCAGTTGTTGTTTCAACAGATGCATCTGCAAATTTAGGATTGATTGAGATGTTACCATTTACTCTGATTTTGATTGTTGTTGAAGTTTTATCTCCCTCGATAGGAGTGTAATCACCAGTGATACCCCAGTCTGTAAGTTTCTTTCCGGCTTCAGGATTGATTGTAAGTGTGATTGTATCACCAACCTGAATTCTACCGTCATCAACTGTAACAGTACCACCAGGAACCTTTATCTCTGTCTTTCCATCAGTTGTAACTGTGTTATCACCAATCTTGATATCAGCGATTGGTGCTTCTGTCTTACTTGGAACGGTAGTTGTTTCAGCTGCACTAACTACAGGTGCGCCCATAACAGATGTTGTCATTGTTAAAACTGCTATAGAAAAAGCAACTAATAATTTCTTTCTCATTTATTCATACCTCCTAAGAATACTAAATTCCAATATAGTAATATCATACCTTTTTTTTGGCCTCTTGTAAACAAAAAAATCAATTTTTATCAAAAAATCTGTAATTAACCGGTAAATTAGTAAAAAAAATTATTTAAAATAACATAAAATGATTGTTTTCTGTATTTGAAATATTGTTATTACTATGGTTCAACGTCTTTTAGATAAAAAACGCGGAGAAGTGCTTCAAAAAGTGACGTCTCATCAGGATAGAAAGCCGCATAAATATCATCATTTTTTACCTGACCATCTATTTCGACAATATGAACATCATTGGATGATCGAACATTTGAGACAATTTCTGAACCCAGATAAATCAGATTGTTTCTGTCTAAATTCGAGTACATATAGTCTTTGCCTGTATCATATAACTGTCCTATAAATTTAGGATCATTTTGTGTAAGCAGAATTACATTGTTGGCAAATTGTCCCATAAACTGTTTCTGACGCTCAATTCGTAAAGGATTTGATTCAAGTTTTGTGACATCTCTGTATTTTACGTATGACCATGCATCATCACCTTTAAGAGTGACATAGTCACCTTTTGTAATTGTACTCTTTTCTGTCTTAATATCTTCAAGTGCAACTACTGATACACCGCCGGCAACATTGCTAAGTGGACCGATAGAGTCCCAGTTGAGTGCAACACAGTTTGTGAAAGGAAGGTTATAAAATAATCTTGATAATGAAGTTAAAGTGTTGTTACAGCTTTGCTCAGGAGTATTTCCATATCCATATGAAAGAGAAATCTGAGTGTGCTCTATACCTACTGCGGCACCGTCTTTAGCAAAAACATCCACGTCAACCATTGTGTCTCTTGAGATTGGTATCATTGAGCACTTGTGACTTACAGTGTCATAAACCAAAATATAGATTGCATCGGCACGACCTGTTTGTCTGTCACCGGTTGAATCTGTGTTATCTAAGACTGAATTATCTATTCCCAGAAAAACAACGGACAACAGATTCTTATTGAATCGATAAGTCTCTCCTTTATATACGATTGTATTTCCGTTATCATCGGAAGTGGCATCATCGATTGTATTGACATTTACAGTTTCTTTTGAGATAAGCAGGTCATGCTTTCCCTTTGATGAATAAATCTTAAATAAAGAAAATCCGATAATTCCCATTACAAGTAGTATACATGCAATGATTATTAATTTCTTTTTTACTTTTTCGGATTTGTGAAAAACATCTTCATGCTTTTTTCTTTTTCCGTATTTGGTACGCCCGGAAGAAGAAACAATTATATCTTTGTCATATTTCTTTTTTTTGTGAACGACTTCACGCAATGCGATATCGTCTTCTTGTATATCATTGTTGGAATTGTTAATTGGTTGTTTCATCGTTGATTAATACCCCCTGAACAAGATAGCGCTGCGAATCGACGCTTGTACATGTACTTAATGTAATGATTTGGTCATCTGTTGTTGCTTTAAAATCTTCTCTTACATTTTGCGATATTGATTTTGGGTTGTTGATTGATTTGACATAGGCTTTCATCCCTTTTTTTGTGTTAAAGTTGAAGGTGTTAAGTATATGTCTGTCATCATATATGTAAGCTGACACTATCTTATATGTAAGAATGTGTTTTGGAATGTATATATAAATAGTATCGTGTTTTTTGAAAAATTTAGGGTCTTTAAACTTGTGAAGCTGTGCAAACATAGTTCCGTTAAGCATGTTATGTCCGTACAGAACAGTCACCGGATCTTTGAAATAAATGGAATTCAATTTCTGCGTATAGATTGTTCCTGCAAATTCATATTTTTTGTTGATTCCGTGATTCAGATAAAAGTTGTCGTCTTCATCGTATGAGGACTGTGCAACAGGATAGTCAATATCAGTGCCGGGAATATTAATCCATGCATGAATATCCGAATTCTTCTTCTTAATTTTTTTAAAGTTTATTGGATTGTCGGGAAGGCCCGTTGTTGAAGGCTCGACATTTTCTGTTGAAGTTAATGCAGTAGTAGTTTTGTACTGATCAACATCATGCTTTGGAGTAAGTATCATTTTTGCCAGTATTATAATAGAAATAACTGATACAAAGATACACACCGTAAGTGCAATTCTTTTTGAACGATTGTTTTTCATTGTTTTCTCCTATTAAGTGTTTTGTAAACAAAATATAAATATCATCATTTTTTTTGTTGTTATTTTATTAGAAAATAGTAAGTTTTCCAACAGGATTATTATATATATTAATGAATATAGTGTCAATTTTATTAATAAAATGAAAAAATTGTAAACAAACTGTGGAAACGGTTCCGAAAAATGTAAAAATATGTTATTATTACAGTAAGGTAAGGGGAGTTTTATGGTTACAAACTTTGACAATTATTACTTTTTATTATTCGCATAAATGGGAGTTATGTGGGAGCCTGGTTTTCAGGAATCGGAGGTGTGACTATGAAACGTGAGTATAAGAGTTTTTATATGATTTTAATAATGTGTTTTGCAATGCTTATCAATATGTCTGGTGTTTACGGTGCAGGCTTTGATAAGACATTTGGACAGCAGTTGGCCGGAAAAGACAGAGTAAGCGAGTATTCGGTATTGTTTTATAATGCTTTTAAGGATGCTTATGTTTATTCTGATGAAGCGGGTGAAGACTATGCAGGATTGGCTAAGCCTATAACAAATGATCAGCTTACATTGAGAATTCCGTTACAGGACTGTACTTATTCATTTAAGGTAACAGACGGTGATTTCAATGAGATAGCTCAGAATTGGGTTAATAATTTGAGTGAAGACGTAACAAGAGCTTTGTTTGCGTCTGTTGATGCTTTTGTAAACGATTATCCGGCAGTGTACTGGTTTGATACGGCAAAGAATGATTTTACATGTGAAGTATTAAGTTATGGTGATGATGTTACTCTGACAGTTAACGAAATTGTTATTACAGTTGGTACATCTTTTGATCATCTTTCAAGCGCTCCGAGAAAGATTAATGCCAATATTATAAATGCTGTACAGAAGATAGTTGATGATTATGGTTTGACAGAAAATTCGACAGATGTTGAAATTCTTAAAGCAGCGCATGATTATGTGGTTACAGAACTTAGTTACAATCGCGATGAAGCGAATGTGGGAAGCAAGACTTTACCATATGCATATACTTCATATGGTCTGTTCGCTGATGATACAACATTGAGAAGTGTTGTTTGTGAGGGCTATGCAGAGGGATTCAAAGTAGTTGCTGATAAGCTTGCACAGAGATTTGGAAGAGATTTTCAGACTATCGTAGTATCAGGTAAGGCATTGAATGGAAACGGCAATTATGAGAACCATGAGTGGAATCAGGTTAAAGTAGATGGAAAATGGTACGGAATGGATGTGACATGGGATGACCAGAGTATCGGCATAATGTATATTTATTTCCTTTCTGGAAACGATTCCATCGGATATAACGGAAGTTACAAAGATGACCATTTAGTATCAAGAACTTTTACAAATCACAAGTATGCTAAATCCTTTATGATTCCTAGCATTACAGACAAGACTTGTGAATTGGCAGCTGATGTAAGATTGAGTTCTGAGAATCTTTTGACTCAAGGTATTGTGCATACGACGGTAACGTTACCAACGACTCAGAGTTCACAGAATAATACAGTTCAACAGCCTTCTAATAACAATTCTTCAGCAAATACAACACAGACAAATACAGTATCTGAGAATACAAATACAGTTGAAAAGGCAGATGAGGCTAAAACAACTAAGAAATCTGTTGAAAAGATTAGCATCAGCAAGGTAAAGGTATCTAAAATTAAAGCACAGAAGTATAAAAAAGGTAAAGCTTGCAAGCCAAGTATTACAGTTAAGTATAAAGGAAAGAAATTGAAAAAGGGTAGAGATTACACAATAAAATACAGCAATAATAAGAAAAAAGGTAAGGGTAAGATTCAGATAACCGGTAAGGGTGATTTTACCGGACGTAAAGTAGTAAGATTCACTATTAAATAACCCCCATTATATTAGGGTGGACCGAGTGGCTCTTGGTCCACCCACCCCCCTAAAGAGAGAGTTACGCAAAAGGGTGAGGCGTAGCTCTTTCTTTTATGTATTTGGGGAACCTAAAAACTGGCATTGCTGAAAGGCTGAATAGTTCTATCTTGTGACTTGTACAGGTATATCCACTTGCTTTTTTCAAAAAAAATGATATCTTTAGAACTAGTGAGTTGTTCGGAAAAATAAAATGATTAGTAAGCATTATATGTAAAACGGGGAAAAGGAGAATAAAAGGAGTTTGTTTATGAGAAGAATAAGTTTTTTTGACAGGACATTGGCAGTTATTTGCGCAATGTCATTAATTGTGCCTGTAAGCTGCCTAAATATTAGTAGCACGCAGGCGGTTTTTGCAGAAGAGGATATTGTTAATGCAGTTGAAAACGCGGTTCCGGCCCGGAGCAATATGCCGGAAAATATAGTGGGAGAGATGCTGTTTGTAGATAATATCACACCACAAAATGCAAAGGTATTGATTGATAACAGCGGAATGAGTGGTATTGAAGCACCAAACCACATGCATGCGTCTTTTGACAGTAATGATGGGAGTAGCAACTCAAAGATTGCAGATAATATGTTTTTGAGTGATAGGCAGGACATAATTCTTGATCTTGGTTCAAAGCAGAGTCTTGGAGAAATGTATATCTGGAATTACAATGATATAAGAAAGCTTGACTGTTGCGTGCGCCATATTAAGGTTGATTATTCAGAAGATGGAGATAATTACAAGAATCTCGGACAGTATGAACTTGAAAAGAGCAGCCTGTCTGATGACAACCAATATTTTGGAAATGTTGCATGTAAGGCTGACGGCAATAAATCCATTGATTTCAGAGGAGTCGCAGGAAGGTATATCAGACTGACACCTCTTGATAACTATGGCGGAAATCAATACGGACTGTCTGAAGTGAGAATTTTCAGACACAAGACAGTTCCGTGCATAAAGGACAGCCTTACAGTTGACGGATTCGCTCCTGAGCAGTCTGAAAACACTTCAGTATATAATCTGTTCAATCATTCAGGAATGAATATCATAGACGGAAACAGTTCTTTCAGTGAATATCATTCCAACGAAGCTGAGGATATGGCTGTATTAAACGGAAATTCAAAACAGTCTGAGCTTGTTATGAATCTTGACGGCAATTATAAGCTTGATTCAATTAAAATATGGAATTACAACAATCCGGCAAACTTGAATATAGGAGTAAAAGAATTTGACGTTTACTATACATCAGATGCACCTTGCAGGATTGTGACCCATTCATATGATGAGATAAATGCAGGTCAGAAAGATTATATTGATTTCGATGGCGGAAGCTGGAATAAACTTGGAACATATACGCTTGCGAAGGGTACGGGTCAAAGTTCAATGAGTGCGAGCATTACTCTTGATATGACTGGAAAACGTGCACAGCACATAAAAATAGTTCCGAAAAATAATTATTCAAACGGTACTGATATTTTTGGATTGTCAGAAATAAGAGTTTATGTTGCTAAGGGTCTTGCCACGGAGTATTCAAGAGAATGGACGGGAATGCTCTCTTCATCCGGAGAGTTTAAGTATCAGGGCAATAGCGTAGCTGATGTAAAGGGAAATTCATTAAATGATAGTAACAACGGACGTGGCTGGATCGGAGGAGACGGTATTCATTCTACCAGTCTTAATGATTCACAACTAAGCGGAAGTGTTGATAAGAATACAAAGACCATATTCACGTTTCAGGACAGTTTCGAAGGAAACTTTGGAAATTACGATGGCTTTGGGTATAAGCATGGTTTTGCTACACGTGATAATTGCGGGTTCAGCATTGGAATGAGAAATATGGCATATCTCATGCTTGAAGGTGACGAGCCGGATGTCAGAAATGTGCAGTATTATATGACTTTGAAAAACGGACTTTCCGACCAGAACGGCTATGGCGGAAATATTTATCCCGGCAGATACTGGCTTGGAGATTCAACGGTTATTTCAAATAATCTCTATACAGTTGCAAACAGATTTGAGGGGCTTAGCATTCTTGATGCGGATTTCTTTGAAAATCCGTTAACAGACAATGGATTCCCTGACATGACAGTTATTCCTTATAAGAAAAAAGCGGATATTACAGCAAATACAGGTGCAAAATATCACGAGACAATTTATGAGGAAGGAGATTACATTTATCTCTATGGAAGAAGCAACAGTACTGACCATCTTGTGGTAAGCAGAGTGAAAAAAACAGATTTTTCCGAACTTAGAAATATTACTTACTGGAATGGCTCTTCATGGGTGTCTGATTACAATGCTGCAGCAGATATCGGAAACTTCAGACCGGGAAATGAGTTTAATGTAACAAAGATGACAGAGGGAAGTCTTGCAGGCAAATACGTTCTTATACATACACCATTCAGTATTACAGGTGCAGTGTGTTATGCAGTGTCAGACAGCATTACAGGACCTTTTGTCGAACCTTCCGACAATGAGATATACTATTCAACTGAGAAGTATAAGCTTCATACCAGATACTATCCTGATGACAGCGTGATTTACGAACAGTGGAATTACAATGCCAAATCACAGCCATCCATCTCAAGGGCAGGAGAACTGCTTATCACTTATCATTTTGGTTTACATGATGGAAGAGGCGTTCCTGAATGGGGCTGGTTTAACGCTGTCGGAAAAGAATTTGAACATCCTACATTTATAAAAATGTTTGATGTGGAAAAGACTCGTAAAGAGTATAGTCAAAATATGACAGAAAATGTTACTGAAGATAATGTAACACCTCTTGGAAGAACATTTCAGCGTGACGGAGTTTTGACATTTACTTATGCAAATGCCGGTGTGAGCATGAGATTTTCCGGCGAAAAGATTGAAGCAGATTTTGTTTTGGGACAGGATGATCCGCAGAGAATAGCGGTATTTTTAGATGACAAAATTGAACCGGAAGATGCAAGAATAATTACTCTGCCGGAGAATGGCAGATATACTCTTTGGGAAGATGTACCTGAGGGAGAGCATGTCATAACCATAAGAAAAATGGAAAGATGGTATTATGGTTTTTTGGCGGCAAAAACAATAGGTATAAGCAGTGTAACTGTAACCGGAGGACATTTACTTACAAAGCCTGAGAAGAAAGCATTATCTATTGAAGTGTTTGGAGATTCAATTACAAATGGAGATGCACTTTACAAAATTGATGGAAGCCATCAAATGGCATATTCATGGCAGGGATACGTAGGCGAGGTGGCAAGGCATTTTGATGCAGATATTAAGAGCTGTGGAATATCAGGGAACGGATTGCTTGCAAGTGTTTTGGTTGGTGAGGACGGAAAGCATTTCAACTTATTTACACCTCAGAACAATTGGGCAAAACTTGATGAGAGCGCATGCAATCTTATGTATGATCACGAAGCAAATCCTGCGGATGTTGTTATTATAAATCTTGGAACAAATGATAATGCGGCATTTACCAATAATGAGTTTACAGCCCAGGATTTTGAAAATGAGTATTTAAGATTTATTAATGAAATTCATTCTGACTGTCCGAATGCAGTGGTAGTAGGAACCCTTGGAGCAATGGGAGCAAACGGTTTGTTTGCCCCTATCAGGAGTGCTGTCTCAAAAGCAAATACACAGGCGGGCGAAGAATTCGCATATTTTGTTGAACTGCAAAACTGCAATACAATTACTGACGGAAAGGCTTATGACAATTCACATCCAAGTGCAAAAGCACATAAGATATACGGCGCAGCTATTTCTGAGGTGATTGAGAATGCACTTGAAGTAAAAGCAGCAAAGAAGGCTATAGATATCGAGGGATTCCAGATAAATACAAATAATATGGGATTCAGAACGATAGCCACCGTCGAGCCTTATATAGGTGGAAAGAAAGTTGTTGAACACGGTTTGATTTATGGAATTGTTGAAGATGGATTTTCATTTGATAATATGGTAGTTGGAACTAATGATTCCGGGGTGAGAAGTTTTGCATCTACAGCAAATGGCATTTCTTCCTACAAATATACGGATTCACCAACTGCTATCAATTACATTATGACAATGACAGGTAACGGAAGCAGCGCAGCTGCTTTTAGTCAGGCCTATGCGGTCAGGGCATATGCAAAACTGTCTGACGGAAGTTATACATACAGTGATACAGTTACTTACAGTATATTTGATACAGCTAAAAAACTGTACAATGGAAAAATGATGAATTCAAAGGCAGCACATGATGTTTTGTATAACAGTATTATTAAGATAGTAGATAAAGACTATAAGCCTGTTCAGTATGAGTGGAATGGACTGTAAACTATAAAAAGACAGTGTTTATTTGAAAAATAACTATTTAGACCTATAATTACGAAAAAATGGTGAAAAACACCATGTTTATTTGAAGATATTTGAATTTTGCGATATAATGTAAAGGTTATGATGGCTTATTATGTTATATCGCAATTTTTTTGCGCATTATCATGGCCAACATCATTTCTATTATTGATTGGAGAAATAATGATTAAACTTATCGAAAATGACCTGTATGTAGATACATATCTGAAAATCAGAGAACAGGTCGGCTGGAAAAAATTAACGAGAGAACAAGCTCAAAAAGCTCTGGATAACAGTCTTTTTACTGTTGTTGCCATTGAAGATGACAAGGTTCTTGGAATGGGAAGAATAGTGGGAGACGGGGCAGTAATATGCTATGTTCAGGATCTGGTGATACTTCCTGATTGTCAGGGAAGAGGAGTTGGAAGATTGATAATGAACAGACTCAAAGAGTTTGTCAGTGATATTCAATTGGAAGGAACAGAGATGATGTTCGATTTGATGTGCGCGAAAGGTCGAGAAGCCTTTTACGAAAAAATGGGATTCATAGCCAGGCCAACTGACACATTAGGACCTGGAATGATCCAGTATTTAAAAAAATAATATAGTTAAAACATACATAGTTAAAACATATGTAGTTAGAAAATATAAAATTAATATAATAAAGCAGGTACATACAAATGAACATATATTTAGTCAGACATGGAAGACAATGCAGCAAACTGTGTAATGTTGATGTTGAATTGTCAAAAGAAGGAAGAGAGCAGGCGAGGCTTGCAGGTGAGCGACTTAAGAAGTTCTCAATTGACGCAGTGTACTCAAGTGATTTGATAAGGGCTGTTGAGACTGCAGATATAATAAATGAATCATTGAATGTTGAGCGTGTGATTGATCCAAGATTTATGGAAGCTGATTTTGGAGATATGACAGGAATGACAAATGATGAATTGAAAGAAAAGTACAAAGATTTTCTTGATCAGCGCGCAAGAATGATAAAAGATACACCTTATCCGGGTGGTGAAAACTGTGAGATGGTATTCAAAAGAGCATTTGCCGCATTAGAAGATCTGGTGCAAAAAGATTATGAAAATGTTGTTGTGGTTACACACGGCGGAGTAATCAGAGCGTTGTTTACAGGGATAGTCGGAGCCGATTATGCAAAGTGGCTTACTTTTGGACGACAGATTGAGAACTGCAGCATATCCCACATTATGTATGATGAGGTAAACAAAACATATCATCTTGAAAGATTAAACGATTATGCGCATATTGAAGATCACGATGAGTTGCTTAGAAAGCATTTTGGAAGTGGCTTCTTCGTAAAAAAAGATAAATGATTTTCATAACGTATACTTTATGAAACAGATATACGATGCTTTCAAAATAACCGTTTCGCATTATATGAATGTTTTCTCAAAACAGTTCGACAATGCTTGAAGGATTATCTTCAAAATAAGCATGATTCTCGTTCGCACAAATTCGTGAATTTTCTTGATGAAAACTCACTCAGCTTGTGCTAAATATCGAGGAACTGAAATCCTCGATATTTAACTTCGAATCATTCTTCTTTTATCAGAATCCTTCTAAGCTTGTCTCAATTGTTATT
>JAEELL010000139.1 GCA_016282745.1 Lachnospiraceae bacterium | reverse complement strand
TCATAAATTGTAAAGTTTGTGTCATATCCGATTCTGTCAATATAACGTCGCAGAATTCTCACGCATGTTGAATGGAATGTGCTGACCCAGATACTCTCCGAGCCAAATCCCACAAGCTTATCGACCCTGTCTCGCATCTCCTCTGCTGCTTTATTTGTAAATGTAATTGCAAGAATATTCCACGGATTAATTCCAACTTCTTCTATAAGATATGCAATTCTATGTGTGAGGACTCTCGTCTTTCCAGAGCCTGCTCCCGCCAAAACCAACAATGGTCCTTCTGTATGAAAAACAGCCATCTGCTGCATGTCATTTAATGTATCGTATTTACTCATTTTACTCCTTTTTCTTTGCTAACTGTCATTACCTCATACATTATATATTAATAATTATATTAAAATCAACGAATTATTGCTTCATATTGTAAATATAATCCTTACTTGTTATAATTATTTTATAATGAAACGGAGTGTGAAATATATGCAAAAAATGTGTTGTGTTACATACATTCTATGTGTGTCTTATTATAAGGAAAACTGCATATATAACATGAATTAATGCCGGGTTAAAGACAGGTGTGTCTTTAGTTCGGCTTTTTTTAGTTACTACTGTTATACGCACAAAAGGAGGTTATATGAAAAATTTATTTTTTAAACAAAAAGCAAAAAATGCTTTAGCTTTAACGCTTACCGTAGCATTGTCTTTCGGCTTGTTACCGGATGTATTTTTTGAAACAGTAAATGTCTACGCAGGAAACGGAACCGGTGGAGATGCCTATCTGTGCCTTTTAAATGATGAATCCTACGACGATCAGACAACTCACACTATTTGGAAAAAAGATGGTGCCACATGGATTCCAAATGCTGAATCCATACCCGGCACCAGCTACGACAAGTCAACCAACACTCTTACCCTGAGCAATTTTGACGGTTCAAAGCAATATCTTGAAGCAAACTCAATGGGTGAAGATTTCAAAATAAAACTGGAGGGTACAAACACCCTTCACAAAATCTATGTTTACGGTTCAGGACACGGCGGTTCTCTTGATATTACCGGCTCAGGTTCTCTTGAATTAAATGCCACAAAAACTCTCCACTTAAATGATCGTAGTGCAATCTGCTTAAGAGGTGAAAACAGTAAAACAAGACTGACTGTTGAAAATACTGCCTCTGTCCACGCAATTTCTGATGAAGGACAGCCTGCCGTTATGATTACAGACAGTTTGGACGACATAGGAATCGATGTAAAAGGTGTGCTGGAAAATGGCGAAGTACTATCTGAGAATTCTGTGATAGCAAAAAAGATTACTGCCAATACACAGGATGCAGGAATCTACGTTTACAGTGCTTATCAGGATCTCTACAAAGATGCGGTCGGAAACTTCTACGGAGTACTGTTCCAAACAATATACTCAGGTTCCGGTGGTGAGATTCCTTACTACAGAATATATACTCTAGACGGAGGCGAAGACGGAGCCAAAGTTACGGGAGCACTTACAAATGATAATTGGGAAGCTGAATTCGAATGGGCAAAAATATATTGCAGTCCAAACGATTTGTGGTTCAAAAATGTTCCTGACAATCTCACTCCTGTCCTTGATGTTTCAGGACGTAAAAATTTTACTGTAGGCCTTACAGTTTCCAATAATGAAAACATATTTGCCAATGCTCTTTCTGAAGTAATTTTTATACCGACCAAGACTGCTGATGATAGTGGTTCCGGCAGTGGCTATTGTATATTCCCTGAGAATTCAGTTGGTCTCATTAATAAAGATTCTTCATTTTCTCTATATTACTATCCAAAGGACACTGAATCTGTATTGAATGTAACTGCAAATATTAGTTACAAATACGGTACTGATACTCACACACAGAACATAACACTCAAAAAGGATGGACCGGGATACAAATACCAGGCCAATATATCAGAGATATTAAAAAATGTTACCCACATAGATTCCGTTGACATATATGCCAACAACACTAAAGTATTTTCAAAGATTATCAACAAAAATCTCTCATCTGAACTTGCAATCAAGTTTTCAGGCGATGGATGTAGTGATGATACTCACACAAAAACTCTTATTATCAAATCAGGTGACAAAGAGATATTTAATAAATCGCTCGGAAAAGCCAAGCTCTCTGACATTACTGTAAACACACTCCCTGTTGATTTATCTCTTACGGCAGAACTAATGATTACTATTAACGGCGGACAGACACTTTTGGGGAAAGCTGAAGATGTCATAACAAAATCCGGCGAGAAAACAGACGTTGGAATCACTGTATCGTCAGTTCCTCTTACTTTTTCACCAAAGATTACAGTAACATCGAGAAACCATAGCGGACGAAGCCGATTATTCTGTACTACGCTACGCCCGATCGATTACTCAATCACATGGTATAAAGATGAAGAAGGTGGCGAGCCATTAGGTAAAGGGGCTTCATTTACCAATACTGCAGGTGATATGAGTGAATATCTGTATGCCGATATTGAACTTTTAAATACATATGCACTTCAATATGAGGCTACTAACCGATATAAAGTTAAATTTGGAAATGAAACCACAATAGATATTCCTGCAATTGCGACAACAAAAAAACTAACAATCAATCTTAAAGACAGCAATGGAAATACGAAAAATGATGTTCCTCTTCTCATTGAAAAGACAAAAAAAGGTTATTCATCTTCCGAAACGATTATTTCAGGACATCAGGATAGTTATCAGTACCCTTCAAATGCCGGTGTATCAATAAAAATGGCATATCCGGCCTACCAATTTGCAGAAGGACAGAATACCTCTCTTGAATGTACTGATAACGAGATTAAAGATCTTGTTATTGTTCCAAGAAAAGGACTGATTAATTCCAATTACCATGTACGTAGCGCAACAATCAAAACATCTGATGGTGAAAATGTTCCTTTCGAAATTAACGATTCATTGATTCTCCTTGACAGCGATTCTGTAACACAGGGGCAAAAACTAAATGTCCGCTTGGAAAGTGGAAATAAAGGTGCTTTCAAGAATCCATCTATGTATTATGATGGTCAGATAACACTTGACGGAGAAAATATTAGTACTTCTATTCCTGATGACTGGCAGTACTACGGCGAAGTTACAGCAGCAATAAAAGGGGGGACTGATAAATCCCAAGGACTCTTCTATGGTCTGCTTTACGACTCAAAAGGCAGATTGCTCGATGATTTGAAAACATTGTCTCATACTAAAGATGAGACAACAATACTATTTATAGGTTCACTGTATGAAGATAATTACACTTTTCTCATTGCAGATAAAGACGCTGTAAATGCCATAGGCAAATTGTCTGTTCAGAACCTTAACGATGCAAAGACCAACATCGAATCAAAAGGCTTAAATCTTTATACAGAAACAGATTTCAGTGTCAAGGATGGTAACTCTACAAATATAGAATGTCAATTTCCATCAGGAGATTATGACGATGGTACGGTTAAGTTAGATGAAAGTCAGATAACTATTAGTGCAACCCCTGAAAAAGTATCTTATCATGCTTTAGTTAACCTTAACAACACTTCATCAAAACAGGTTTCCGTACGAGTGATAACAAATCAGACCTTCAAGAATGACTACACTAACCTACCAATATTCATTAATGATATCTTTACAATAAACGGAAAGAAAGTAAGAGCCGGCGCGGAACAAAAAGGGTTCTACGGCTGTGTTAACTATAATTGGGCTCCTGCCGGAAAGACAGGTAATTATACAATTTATACTTTTATAATTGACGATATAAATAAATATGGTGGTTTTCCACTGGAAATAAAATGGTCAGCGACCCGTACGCAAAAAGGAACTCTTTTAGCTGACGGTTATGTATCTGCTGACAGGTCAGGTGCAGACAACACGCAATATAATAGTACTGCTCATTTCTTTGGTCGCGACGAATGCATTTCTCCAGCCATTACCTGTTACGTTCCTGATCAGATTTCCGACAGTGAATTCAAAGTATACGGTTATGCCCCACTGAATTCAAAAGTCACATTGAGTCTTGACGGAAAAGATGTCAAAATTGTAAATGCTGCAGGAATAAACGGATACTTCTGCGAAACATTGACACTTAACAACCCTGTCGGACGTCAGAGACATTATGTTTCAGCCCGAGCTGAATATAATGAGACAACATTATATTCAAATCGTATGACCACTACTTACTGTGCTTCTAATCAGACGCTTAACAAAATTGAAGTTACTGATATGAACGAAAACTATCACACATGCTGGACAGATGGGAAAGGTACTGAAGGTGGTTATTACTATTATTCAGAAACTGTACCTATGAAATACCGACTCTCATTTGACAATATAAATACCGGCGATGATTTGTCAGAAGTAACAGTACACATTCCACGTACCGACGACATTATCTCACTTCCATGCACATTCAAAGAAGTAAAAAACGGTGTGGGCATATGGGAAAGTGAAAGTTATTTGTTCGGTGTTGCACCACCACACGGTGCCTGGGTAAGTTTTAAATCAGGATTATCTGTAGTTCAAATAACACCGGAAGATAAAAATAATTACAAAATTATCTCAGCAGAAAAAACAGAAATGAACAAAACTCTCGTTAATGCTGTAGGAACAGATGAAAACGACGAAAAACGTAATAGCGGGATTGGTTCACAATTTACAAAAGAACTTGCTAAAGTGGGTATTTCAGATGTCAAGTTAAATGCTGACGGCGAACTACAGGAAGCTTTAGTAAACTGCAGTGCGACAGAGTATTTTGGCAGTGACTTTGATTATGATATCGTTGTCAATTCATCAAAATCCTCCGGAAACGCAGCCACAAAAAAGAACCAATTCGACGCATTATCATACCCTGAAGATGTTTCAGCTATATTTGCCAATTCAGATGTAACACAGGTATATGATGAGACAACAAAAACTCTCTATCTTGAGCCTGACGAATTGATGCCTTACATCGCATATCATGCCGGAAGCGGAACTGACGAATCTCCATTTATAGTTGAGTGTGTAATTAAACACATTGGAAATGATGGAACTTATGTATACAATCATATAGAAATGAGTCTCTGTGATTACAAGCAGGAAATGGTTGACGGAATAAATGATGAAGTCACATCACTTACTTACCACTATAAGGATGGAAAAGAAAGTGACCTTCTCAATCTATCGGAGAGCACAAGAATGTTCTCTTACAGCGGTGACAAAACTGACTCAAATGCAAGCTATATGAGTGCAAATCTTGCTTACAAGCAAAATGAAGTTCGTGCATTTTGGGGAATGTTCACTTCCAATATTTACGATGCGGCAACAGGCACAAATGTTAAAACTAATGTTTCTGCAAACTCTGCATCAACTGAATTAACTAAAGTGCGTAAAAATGTACTAAAAAGAGGTTTCAAAAAACTGGCAGGCACTAAAGGATTCAGTCCAAAAGATGATCCAAATCCATGTGCTGCTCTCACAAAAGAGCAAGAAAAGATTTTCTCAAGTCCGGAGTCATCATACGCTGCATTGCTTATAATGGTATACAATGACAACAAGGGACCTGCAGGCTCAAATGACGCCGCACTTTATATGGAATCAAATAATCTTGGTATAAACAAACTGGCCCTTATATGCGGATTTCTTACTACAGAAGATTTCTGTAGAGAAATGAATGATCTGCTTTCCAAAGCTTCCTTAGGTGCCGGTCTTGTAAATAACGGATTAAGTGCAAGCGGTCTTACAAAAACTTTTAGGGAAAAAATAGTTTCAGATTTTCAGGGCGATGCCTTAGGCAAGTTTCTTGCAGAAATCGGGGTATCCAACCACAAGGCACTTGATAAGGCAACAGATATTATATATCAATCATTACTTCAGGCCGAAAAAGATGGGGTAAAAGTCAACTGGAACAACTTTCCATTCTCTGACAAATATCCTGACCCAAGAAAGAAACAGGAACAGGACGAAAATTCTGCAGGTGGCGGAGGCGGTGGCAATACCGGTCAGTCCGGAGAAGAACCCGGTGATAATCC
>JAEELL010000007.1 GCA_016282745.1 Lachnospiraceae bacterium | reverse complement strand
GCGAAATGCGCGTCAGTCATGAGATAATTTACTCTGTAAGTTATCTCATGCTGACATTTTCATCTGCGCATTTCTGCAATCCGCCGGAGGCTTATAACTGAGAAGGAGATTGGACCCCTACTCAGTAAATTTTCTTACCCCACCTTCACTTTGTTTAGAGGAGGGGGACATCTACTTCTTAGTTATACTCACAATGAGGTTTCATCCTCTGTAATTATCATGTAAATAAAGGGACCGACAAATAGTCCTATAATCCCAAACAACTTATATCCTGCAAAAAGAGTCAGCAGACTCATTATCGGAGACAGTCCTATATTCTCTCCAATTAATTTGGGTTCAAGTATTTCTCTTACAATGTAGCATATCATAAAAACAACAAACAAAACAATTGCATTTTTTGTCATTCCGGCAAAGAGCATTACCAGTATCCACGGTATCAGTATGAGCCCTATCCCAATCATTGGCAATGCATCCATAAACCCTACAACAATTGCAACCAACAGCGAATAGGGATTCTTAATAATCGCAAATCCCACAAAACACACAATAACATCTATTATCATTATGATAATCTGCGCCCTGAAAAAAGCCTTGAAAATATGGTTTATTTTTGATTCCATTAGTTTTATCTGCTCTTTGAAAATATAATCGTTTCTGTTTGTCTTAGTTTTTGAGCTGCCCTCTTTAGTTCCGGCCAGAAAATAGTAAGTTGAAACTACGCATATTATTATGGCTGCTGTTATTTCCACAAGGCAGACGAACCCCGACAGGGAATTATTCATGACTAGTGAAACAATCTTTTCCTTTCCATGCTTCACACAGGTTTCAAATGAGTTTGAAAATACCTTGTATATAGTTCCGTCACCAAGGCAAAAACTATTTTCCACATAACCGCATATTTCATGAACTCTTTCCCCAATTTTTGCGGATATATTTTCCCAGTTATCCACCAGTCTTCGAAGCTGCACTATCAGAATCCTAAAAATATAAAATCCTCCCACACCGGCCACAGAGGTTAATATCACCATAGAGATTAATGCACTCACACATTCAGGCAATCTCATTTTTTCATTCAATAACTTTACAAAAGGTGAAAGAATCTTTGCTATTACAGCTCCGACTGCTATTGGCCACACAAGGGGAATCACCCATTTTATCCCTATG
The DNA here is from genome assembly GCA_016282745.1 of Lachnospiraceae bacterium. Classification (GTDB taxonomy): domain Bacteria; phylum Bacillota; class Clostridia; order Lachnospirales; family Lachnospiraceae; genus SIG293. The sequence goes on along the minus strand of JAEELL010000007.1, from coordinate 19,522 downwards.
TAGATAAGTACGATTAGCACAGCTATCCTGATTGTTTTTACAATATCGTTTCGCAATTCCTTCTTCATTATAAATTACTAATACTCTCTCACTTTCTTAGAATAAATAATTCTCATTTTTTCATGATGGCTTTTTTCCATTTCTATCATGATTAGTTATTCCCGTTCCAATATTTTTTAATCATTGTCAAAACCAAAGTTATTTCTTATATCAGATGTGAATTCTATAATTTTAAGAAAGCTCTCTTCGTTCTTGCTGCGAAATACTCCTTGAATTACGCGTGTACATTCAGGGTAAGTTTTGTTATAATTCTAAATATCTGTTCATCCATTACACACTAAATACGGTATTTTTCGCGAATGAACAGCATATTTCTTATTTTTGGAGATTTTTATGAAACGAGTTATGAGCATCCAGGATCTTTCCTGTCTTGGAAAATGTTCTCTATCAGTTGCTCTGCCTATTATCTCGGCAATGGGCATAGAGACTTCCATCGTTCCCACAGCAGTTCTGTCAACCCACACTCAATTTGACGGGTTCCACATCAGAGACCTGACTGAGGATATGAAAAAGGTAAAAGATCACTGGCAGAAAGAAGATTTTAAATTCGACGGAATATATACAGGTTATCTTGCTTCCGCAAAACAAATTGATATTGTCGTTGAATATATCAATGCTTTTTCGAGACCAAACAATCTTGTTATTGTGGATCCTGCCATGGCTGAGGACGGAGAACTCTACACAGGTTTTGACAGTTCTCATCCGTCGCACATGGCAAGACTTTGCAGCAAAGCCGACATCATCATCCCTAACATTTCCGAAGCGTCACTGCTCCTAGGCACCGACTATCCGGGAGAAGACTGCAGTCAGGAAAAGATTAAAGAGATGCTTGTTGATTTATCAAAACTTGGAGCAAAGTGCAGTGTAATCACCGGCGTTCATTTTGCCAATGACAGATTGGGATTTATAGGTTTCGACAGTACTACAGGAGACTTTTTTGAGGGAAGCACAAAAGAAGTCAAATACCGTTCTCATGGAACAGGAGATGTTTTTGCAAGTGTATTTACAGGTGCCGTACTCAATGATTATTCCATCAGAGACGCACTTATGCTTGCAGCAGAGTTTACATGCCGATGCATTGACGATACCGCCAATGACCCGGATCGCCGCGTGTACGCAGTAAACTTTGAGACACAGATTCCATGGCTGTGCGAACAATTAAAGAAGGCTAATTAGTGAGGGAAAATATGGAAAATAAATACGAACATTGCGGTTCTGATACACCAAGAACCATTGCAGAATTACAACAGTGGTATCGCGACCGAAATCTTCCGTCTTACGAAACCACAAGATTTTTTATCGGTATTAACTGCACAAATCCTAAGGCCTTTGGAATATATAAAGAAGGCAATGATTTTATAGTATACAAAAACAAAGCCGACGGCACTCGTGTCATCAGATATCAAGGCGATGATGAAGCCTACGCAGTAAATGAATTGTTTTTGAAACTCAAAAGTGAGATTCTCAACCAGAAAGCTCACAATTTGAATAATGAACAGAATGCACACACGTCAAATATGGGAAGCAGCTTCATTCCAAAAATGATTGATACCATTACCAACGAAACTTCTTCTTCAGGCACAAGAGCAAATGAAAGTTCTCCGGCCACAAGGAGTATTATAAATACATCTCCAACGTTCGACTTATTTTTTGTTCAATTTATATTTACTCCGCTTATAATTATTATCAGTTTTCTAATTTTCGTTGTGTACGAGATTAGAGCTCCAAAACCGTCATATTACAAATATGCTAATACAGTATATTGTGAGTATAAAGACAATTATTATCAATATGACGCTATCGATGATGATTATATCAAGTTGGATGATTCTGAAGTTCCGTCTCCTGTGTTAAAAAAGGATGAGGATTGTGTTTTTAATAAAAAGAGTGAGACATGGGATTCGTCCTACTCATTCTACTCTTCCGACTACTATAATAGTCATTTTTCATCGGATGATAGGTATAGGCAAAATTCGAATAACAACTACAATAACTACGATGACGATAATGATAATTATAACAATTATAATGATAATTATAATGACAATCATAATGATTATGACTGGGACTCAGGAGACAGTTGGGATTCAGGCGATTCTGACTGGGATTCAGACTGGTAAACAATCTCCGTATTGAGATAAAACTTCCCACTGATACTATTCTGATATAAAATTGCATCTAATAAGACAGGACTGGGATTTCTCCCAGTCCTGTCTTTTCTCATCAGAAACTTCCAAACGTTCCCAAAGTCTTATTATATCTTTTTGTTAAATCCTTAGTCTGCTAATATATCACTCCATGAGTAGTCAACTTCTGCATAACTTGGATCTACAACTTTTAAGATGTTGTTGTACAGGTAGTTGTGATTTGCAATAGTATTCATAAGTTTATTCTTATATACATAATTTGCAACTCCGTAAACTGAGTAATCACAGATATCACTGTATACCACACTTCCGTCAGAAAGCACTGCATATGTTCTAACTTTGTACTGTGCTGTGTAAGCTGTAACATTCTTCTTTCCAAAGCTCATTGTACTTGCAATGTATGTTGCTGACTCGGAATCTCCCATTACTGTATTTAAGATTCCCTTTGAAGTTGACTGATATGATTTAACGCAATCGTTACTGCTGTTAAGCTTCATATCACTATCCTTAACTCCTGTACTCTTTGAATCATAATTTACAAGTCCGTAAATGAATCCGTATGATGTAACGTTCTTTCCGTTGTATGATTGTTCAATTGCTCCAACTACTCTTGTTCCCTCATATGAAGTACTAATCTGCAAACCTTCTACCTGAGGCGCATCATACATAAACGGAGCCTCTGTTGGGGCCTCTGTTGGGGCTTCTGTTGGTGCTTCTGTTGGTGCCTCTGTTGGCTCAACATATGTTTCTGTGCTGAATCTGAAAGATTTTAAGTTACACACATAAGCTTTATTTCCTGTAGTAACAAACTTAAGATAGATGTTATGCTTTCCTGAAATCTGTCTTGTAAGGTTTGTTTTTGCAACCTTATATGTACTCCAATCATTTCCTGTACTTGAAAGATTAATTACGCCAATTGAACTTGAATTCAAATCATCTGCATAGATTTCAATCTTTCCTTCAGCATCATTCGCCTTGCTTGCATAATTAAACTCAATTGATACCGCATTTCTGTTTCCAAAGTCTAACGACTTGTAAAGTGCCCATGTTCCGTTTGTCACTCCGCCAAGGTTGCTTGGATTTCCTGAACCGTCTGTGTCAATAACAAGACCGTTTCTCTCATCTAAATCAGTAGCCTTGATTGTGCTGAATCCATCAACTGTGTACTCTTCAAACTGGAAGTAGTCTAAGTTACATACATAAGATGTAGGTGAATTAAACATTACATACACTTTGTGCTTTCCTGTAACTTTTCTTGTTGTGTTAGCAGAAACCATTCTCCAAGTTGACCAGTTACCTGTTGGCTCAATTGATGCAGATGCAATAACTTCGCCATCCTTTGAATCAAGTCTGAAATCAACTGTTGCATTTGCACCTTCATTAGCTTTTGAATAGTTGAACTTAACAGAAGATGCGCCTGTGCTTCCAAAATCTACATTGTAGTAAGCTGTGTAATGACCGTTTTGAACACCACCAAGACTTCTGCCGCCTGAAGTTCCTGAAGAACCTTCTGCAATAAGTCCTCTTGTGTAGTCCATATCTTCTGCTTCAATCTTATCGTAAGCACTTCTGTCAATTGTGCTTCTGTATGTAGGCATGTTAGCTGCCACACACACTGCATTATATCCTGCGAATTCATCCCAGTTAGCATTTTCCGGTGTCTTTTTCTGCCATGAACACTGCTGAATATTCTGCGAGTTTCTGTTCATCCATGCTATTGTTGCATTCTTAGTGAAGAAATCGAGATAATCATTTTTGTCTCTCTCTAAGATGTACATTCTCATGTATCTTACAAGGATTCCTCTGAATCCTGAAAGGTCTCCGCTGTTAGTGTTCTCTTCCTTGAGGATTCTGTTGTAGCAAAGATGATTCATTGTATAATTCACAATGTTATCTGCATCTGTTGCATATTTCTGATCCCCATAGTGATTGTATAACATTACTGCTGATCCAAGATATGTTCCCTGATTGTATGTTGAACACCAGTAGTTTGCTACAGAACCATCCTGATTGATACAGTCTCTTACCCAACCTGCATCGCTGCCGTCTGCAACGTAAAGATTTGAATTTCTCTGTGCTTCATAAATTCTCTTAGCCTTATCCCAATATCCATTATCTCCTGTTGCTATTGCAAGGTGGCATGCGCAAACTATAGCAGGTCCATTGATACATCCGTTTGATGATGTATTTCTTCCGTTTTCTTCACACCATCTGAGTACACCTGTTCTTACACCGTTTACTTCAAATGTAGAAGCTCTGTCATACATCAAATCAAAATTTGTCTTTGCAATGTCCAAGTACTTCTGACCGCCAAATAACATGTAAGCTCTACATCCTGCAAGAGCTGCCCACGTAATGTCGTCATTGTATGCATTCCATGACCAGTTTTCTCCATTTTTTACAAGGAAACTGTCCCATGTTCCCTGAAACATCTCTCTGTACTTAGGATTTCCTGTAAGTTCGTATCCGTCAAGCATTGCCTCCATAACTTCAGCAACACTCCAGAATCCCCATCCAAGAGTATACTTTCCTGATTCGCTTCTGTACTTAAAGTACTTATCCTTAAATGCGTCAAGCATTGTGTTTGCCTTGTCTAATGTAAAAGTCTCATCTGTACGTGCTGTAGACTGGATTCTCCAAATCTGTCTGTCACTCTCTGTTGGAGCCTTTGTGTAAAGGCCTACCTGAGCTCCGTCGTTTCTGTCATTGTCAGCCTCTCTTACTTCAACGTAGAGTTCCTGATTGTCGCTTGTCTTTCTGGAAGATACGATGTAGAAACATCCTGCATATGTTCCCGATGTGATAGGAACTATCTTCCATTTGTAATCATTTGAGTTGTCGTATCCATTGAAATCACAATTACTTCCGGCCGTTGTTCCACATATCTTCATGCTCTTTCCCGATACAACATTTGTGATTGAATAAAATTCTCCGCGCTCTGTCAATGTCCATCTGGCCAAATCACTCATTGCGTTGGTATTCCAAACAACTGCATTCGCCCAGAATGTAGACATGTCTGTCTGTGTCAAAGCCTTACCGTTGTAAGCACTTACAATGGTGTAAAGCCCGTTGTTAGATATCCCCGCCGTTGCTGCTTCTGCCTTATTTTGTCCGTCCATGGCAGGTATCATAGCGATTGTCATCACCATGATGAGTAACATTGATATTAATTTTTTAGCCATCTTTTTTAACCTCCTACTCTGATAGCCGTAGAAACCCTTCCGTTTTTTCTACTTTTCTTTTATCACTACTTTATCATCATCCTCTACAGGAATAATAATACACTTTTGTCCGTTGATTACTTCCGCTCTAATCAACTCCTTCTTTTCGCTGTTTACATTTACAACGATTTCGTTTTCACCTAACTCAACTTCCCCATTTTCAAGTTGTGATGAATCCGCATCAGACAATTCACTATCAATGCTATCCGCTCCGTCCTGTCCGTTTTCTGAATTATTTGTCTGATTTCCTTTCGCCTCATCAAGCTGTTTCTTTAGTTCCTCAACTTCTGCCTCAAGCTCGAGTCTTGCAATCTTTGCACCGTAAGCCTTGAGAACTTTTGAATCAACAAGAACTTCGGCATCCGGCAATTCTTCCTCAAATGTGTCGTTGTAACTTGACTCAATGCTCTTGACGCTAACTTCCGAAACACCGCTTTCCATCATAATCTTTGCAATATCTTCGCCGGAAAGCTTCTTTGTCTCGTCCTCAGTAACCACTTCTGAAATCTTCTCTGATACATTTGCAATAACTTCTTCATGCTTATCTTCTGAGACATTTTCCTTTATGATGTCCGTAAATGCCACCTGCTTCTGTGAATCAGTACGCTTCTTGTGACATCCGAGAACATTTGAAATAATCTCCTCGTGTGGATTCTTTGCATCCTTAGAGTAGAACATAACCGCATGAATATCTGAACTTCTGTCAGAAAATGCAGGAAATGTAAAGCCTGTCTCAGGCATTCCAACCATCCAGTCTCTGTCCATAGTTCCGATTCTGTTCTCTTCTTTTCTGTATCCAAGTCCCGGCTTAGTGAGAGTAACAGGGCAGATAGCCACTATAACATACTCGTACACTTCCTCCGACTCATCCATTCTGATGTTATCTGTAGTCTTTACAGGAACATCGTATGCATCGTGAAATAATAAAATAAGATAATTACCCACGTAATCATAATTCTCAATAATCAAATCGTAGAACATATCAAGGAGTTCTTCGTTCTTAAGAGCACTTGATCTAAGTCCCATAAGAAACTGCTGATGTCCTCCCGGCTGTTCCTCCTCGCGATGGAAATTCAGTTCCATCATATTGTTGCCGATTGCTCCTGAGAGGGCTTTCTTTGCTATCTCAAGATATTTATAATATTCCTCATCCTCAAGATTAAGGAATGTCTCGTTCAATTTAACAACTTTTTCCTTAGTTCCGTTGACGTAGCATCCGCACATTCTTGTGAATGTACACTCGTCCTTTTTCATTCTTCTCTTTAATTCAAGTATAGATTTCTTGTCCATAATTAAGTCTCTCTTTCATGCATATTAGCAGTATCGGAGAGTTATCTGCTATATTTCCAACTATAAATTTGTAATAAACTATCAATCCGTACTGCACAATCTTATTAATTATAACATCTAATTGACGGTATGCACAAGTACGGGATAAAAAAATACTCTGCCAGGCAGAGTATTTTTTTATCCCGTACTTATCTAAATTTCAATCTGTAATTCAACAGGGCAGTGGTCTGAACCCATAATATCCGTGTGAATATCAGCAGATTTGATTTTGTCTTTTAATCTCTCTGATACAAGGAAGTAGTCAATTCTCCATCCCGAATTCTTTTCTCTTGCCTTGAATCTGTATGACCACCAGGAATAAATACCTTCCCTATCAGGATAAAAATATCTGAATGTATCAATAAATCCTGCGTCAAGAAGTGTAGTCATCTTCTCTCTCTCTTCATCCGTGAATCCTGCATTTTTTCTGTTAGTCTTTGGATTCTTAAGATCAATTTCTTTGTGGGCAACATTCATATCACCGCATACAATTACCGGTTTCTTCTTATCCAGTTCAAGCAGATATTCCCTGAAAGCATCCTCCCATGTCATTCTGTAATCAAGTCGCTTTAATTCATTTTGGGAATTCGGTGTGTAAACTGTAACCATATAATAGTTGTCAAATTCCAAAGTGATAACTCTGCCCTCGTGATCGTGTTCCTCTATTCCAATTCCGTAACTTACGCTAATCGGCTCTTTTTTTGTAAATATAGCAGTTCCGGAATACCCCTTTTTCTCTGCATAATTCCAATATGCATGATAATTTGGTCTGTCCCACTCTAATTGTCCTTCCTGCATTTTTGACTCCTGTATGCAAAAAATGTCAGCATCCACATTATCAAAGTAATCCATAAATCCCTTTGTAACACACGCTCTGATTCCGTTTACATTCCAAGATATTAATTTAATTTGTGCCATAATGTCTCCTCTTTATCTGGTAATATATTAACTAAAATAAAAATGGCTATTGCACTATTATAACTAACGCAACAGCCATATTTTGATAAATCTTATATTATTATTTCATCATTTGGTGAACAAGTAAATAGTTAGCCACCCAAGAAATAACGCCTATAGCGATATATGTATTTCCGCTGCTAAGATTTCCTCTTCCTCTCTCAACGAATCCTTTAATAACACCTACTATTGGAATGAGGACTGCAGCAATCACCCAACCTACTTTAACTCTGTCTTCGTACATAGTTTTTTCTCCTAACTCATAAAATATTATATTTTCGACAATTCTTCCTAAAAACTGCCATTGATATAAATCTACCAAACAATTTATTTTTTGTAAACAAAAATATTTTATATTATTAAAATATTCGTAACTATTCAGCCTTTCAGCAATGCCAGCTCGAATCCGCATATAAATCCGCTACTGTTATATTTTTGAATAACATTTATCAACTGCAACACTGAAAGCTCCCACAAGGGCAACACTTATCAAAACGCCTCCCACAATATCTGTGAACCAGTGAACACCTGAAACGAGTCTTCCGCATACGGTAATCAGAATCATTACTCCACAGACAATTCTAAGAATTTTCGCCACTTTTGCATCTTTGATATATTTACCAATTATTATTATGGTTCCACCCATTACGGTACAAATAAGCATTGTGTGTGATGACGGAAATGAGGCTTCAACCTCATTACTTCCCTCCATAATAACAGGTCTGTAATTAATTATTACTTTTTCAAACAGTGCATAAAGTCCGATAACAACTACAAACAGACCGCCCAGAGCTATAATCTCTTTGTCGACTTTAAATAAACTTTTTCTTTTTATCAACTGCACAAATCCAATAATCGCAAATATGGCTGCAACTCCAATTGCCACAAATCCAATCACTTCAGTAATATTGTACCAAACCATATTAACTCCAAATAATTCGTGAATATTTTTATTAATATGTGATAATCCAACCGCTGTATTCTGCGGTCCGATCTTTGCCACGTCAACTGTCTTTATTACTAAAATCCAAATTATAAACATTAAAGTTGATGCAATTGTAACTGCACTTTTTTTCTCCATTTTCTACTCTCCTCGTAAAATTATTCTTAACAACAAAGCAGTCCGACAAGAGACGTCATTATCATCCCTTATCGGACATTAATTTCTTTATTCCTTCTTTGAGTCCGTCTACTGTAAGCGGATACATATCCACAATTTCCTTTATGGCTCTTTCTGATTCCATCCAGTACATACGTGTCAGATCACCATGGAACCTTGGATTAAGCCAGATAGTATTAGGGTATTTTTTCTTGAATAACTGCAGCCATTCATGACCGGACAAACCGTCATTTGGTCCACTGTAGTTACCATTCTTATCATAGTATTCTTCCTCAGCCATACCTGCATCTCCGATAATAATGACCTTGTAATCCTTGTCATAATTCTTAAATGCGTATGTTGTATCTATCCATTCACCACTGACGCACTCAGGTGTCTTGTAAAGTTTTGCGTAAATACAGTTGTGGAAGTAAAATGTCTTAACATCTTTGAAATGGTTAGCCTTGTGCACCGACTGAAAGAGTTCATTGCACAATTCCATATGCGGATACATTGAACCGCCACTGTCAAACAATAGCATTAATTTTACAGTATTCTTTCTCGGTTGCTGAAACTCTAATTTCAGATAGCCGCCCTGATTACAGGTAGAATCCACAGTTCCGTCTATATCAAGTTCCGTCTTTGGCAGATCAAGCTTTCTCGAGTACTGTCTGAGTTCTCTGAACGCAACCTGAAACTGACGCATGGTAAGTTTCTTGTCACGTCTGAAATCCTGATACTGTCTCTCTCCAAGAACCGCGAACGCTGTCTTCATTCCGGAGTGATCACCTAACTGAATTCCACCCGGAACTCTTCCGTACTTACCAAACTCAGAACCGCCACCGGTTCCAATCCAATAATTACCTCCATTGTGTTCTGTGTGCTGTTCTCCAAGTCGTTCCCTGAACATTCGGTGTACTTCAGTAGCCTCTTTTTTGGTTCTGGTATCCCTGTACAATTCGGGATTGGTAACTTTTGGAGGTTCAGCTCCCTTGTGAAGCCACTGGTCAATCTTGTCCATATTTATTTTTTCTTCTTTTATATTCTGAAAATATTCAAGAAAAGCTGCGTCTAATTTATCGTAATCTCCCTCGTTTTTCACAAGGACCGTTCTGCATAGATAGTAGAAGTCCGTGAAATTCGAGTGGGCCAGTCCTTTGTCCAGACCATCCATCAAAGTAAGCCACTCAGTAGTCGATATATCAAGACCGTTGCTTTTCAGAATATAGAAAAACGGAGTAAACATATAACCTCCCGTAATTTATAATCAATATGCTGAAATATCCGGCATCATCTCACGTAAGCTGTTTTCTATTCAAGAACGCTCTCCGCGTTCTTGTTGCGGAATGCGCGTCAGCTCTGCCAATAAGCATTTTGCTAGCAAGCAACTTTTCTAGTAAGCAACTTTTCTTACAACTTCCAAGTCCTCATCTTTCTTAATCAAAACTCCAAGGTATGGAAGTCTTACATCTATCGTGTCAGGATCAACACCACCAATCATCATCGCTCTGATCCAGTCAATAAACTCTGATGTACTTGGTTTTTTTCTCAAATCTCTGATACTTCTGATTCTGTAGAAAGTCTCCATTGCCTGCTCTAAAAGATTCTCCTCAAGGTTTTCAAAATGAGCATCAACAATCTGCTTCATCAAATCCCTGTCAGGGAACTGAATATAGTGGAATATGCATCTTCGAAGAAATGCATCCGGAAGTTCCTTCTCTGCATTTGATGTGATAATAACTATTGGTCTGACCTTTGCCTTAACAGTTTCCTTTGTCTCATTAATATAGAATTCCATCTTATCAAGCTCCCAAAGAAGGTCATTTGGGAACTCAAGGTCAGCCTTATCAATCTCATCAATAAGAAGTACAACCTGTTCTTCTCTCTTAAATGCCTCTCCAAGCTTTCCAAGCTTGATGTATCTTGCAATATCATCAACACCCTCCACACCAAACTGAGAGTCGTAGAGTCTCTGGATAGTATCATAAATATACAATCCATCCTGTGCTTTTGTTGTAGATTTAATATTCCAGATAAGAAGATCCTTTCCAAGTGCTTTGGAAACAGCTTCAGCTAACATAGTCTTTCCTGTTCCCGGCTCTCCTTTTATCAATAATGGTTTTTCAAGTTCCATTGCCACTTCAACTGATGCCATCAAATCATCTGCCGCAACATAAGTATCAGTACCTGTAAATTTCGCTTTCATTTAAATATCCTCATTCCTATAATATATCTTAATCTTCTATTTCAAAAATCAAATCAATATCTTTGTATTTGAATTTCACTATGTGTCATAGTATACCATAGCACTCAATTCTCACACAAGGAAAACCTGCCTTCCATAGCAATGAAATGCTTAGAATGCAGGTTTTGATTATCTTTGATTAATATTCTACTCAAAATGCTTGGCAACTTTAACCAAGTCTTCAATAATAGGCAGATGCTGTGGGCATATTGCTTCACACTTACCGCAATACATAATTGCAGTATCAAAATAAGTGAAACCAACTTATTGGTCGTATTCTTCGCATTTTTTGAGCATATCAAGAACCATCTCAACTGCACCGTCAATTCCTATTGCACTTGTGTTAATGCTAATGTCGTAATTCTCACATGCGCCCCACTCTCTGTCGGTATAGTACTTATAATTAATCGCTCTCTTCTTATCTTTATCTGTAAGTCTTTTCTTAGGATTGTCTTTTGTTTCTCCGTATAACTCAACAATTCGCTTTGCCTTATAATCCATGTCAGCTCTAATAAAGACATTGAGTACATCACTTCTGTTACGCAAAATATAATCTGCGCATCTACCAACAATAACGCACGGTCCTTTTTCAGCAATGTCAATGATAACCTTACGCTGTGCATTCCATACGTAATCATTCATAGATACACCGTTGACATCACGTCCTATAAATGCATACGAGAAGAAATTCTTAGTTGGTGAATATTCTCCTTGCTCAGCGATAAAATCCTTCGCAAAACCTGTTGCATCGTGTACCTTTTCTATAATTTCCTTGTCATAATATGCTATACCAAGAACTTCCGATAACTTTTTTCCAACTGTTCTTCCGCCGCTTCCAAACTCTCTACTGATAGTAATAATAGTCTTCTTCATACAGTTTTCCTCCTTCTGATGCATTCAGGAACACTCCCTGTGTCCCTTTTACCGTTCTTCTTCAATACATTTATTTTACCACACTTACCTAATTTGAACCAACAAAAAAAGCATAACCTCAGAACTCTTCTCAACGGTTTGGTTATCCCGATTCGAGTCCTCAGTTATGCTTCACTTTATATTCTATTTTGTTCTTTATTTTATACTTAATTTTATGTTTCGAAAACAATATCTATCACAAGTTTGTTTTCATCCATCTTAGCTTCAATCTCTCCGCCAAGTACCTCTGTAAATTCTTTTACGATTGCAAGCCCCAGTCCCGTGTTTCCTTTTGTTCTTGAAATATCTGCCGTATAGAATTCGTCAAAAATGTGTTCCACATCAACATCTGAAGCTCCCACATCATTTGAGAACGATAGCAGCAATCTGTTATTACCATCATTTTTAATTTCCGACAGTCTGATTGTAAGGTCTCCTGCACTGTACTTGAGCGCATTTCCCAATAAATTGTCTATAATCCTTTTCATCATATCCCGGTTTGTGTTAAGTTCGCATTTTTTCATGTCACATCTGAAATCAATATTCTTATTTTTTGACATGAACTCATCAAAATAATTAGACATACAGTCTTCTACCAGAGCGACGAGATTTGTCTGTGTCAGTTCAACCACTCTGTTACTGGTTGTAACCATTGAAAACTCAAAAAATGAAGATACCAGTTCCTGAAGACGAATCAGCCTTCGTTGGACAATTTTTAACTCTTTCAACTGCTCTTCCTTTGTCATGTCAGAGCGAAGTATCAGGTCTATGTATCCAAGAGATGAGGTGAGCGGTGTCCTAAGATCATGTGTAATGTTCGTTATTTCCTTCTGTAGATAGTTATCCTTCCTTTCCAGTACAATTTCCTTTTCCCTGACTCTGATAACCATATCATTTATTTTTTTGAGAAAGACTTTGATATCTCTGTCGGAAAGTTTCTCATGGAGTAATTGATTGGAATCAATTTTTAGGATTTCATCCAAATCATTACCTATTCTTTTCATCTCTCTTTTGAGCATAAAAAGGTAGCAAAGTAGTACCAATATAATTATCGCCAATATTCCTATTATTATCTCCATATCCTTACTGCCTTTCTAAGTTACTGCCTTTCTATGTTTATACCCTGCCAAGTTTCAATTACTTCGCTGCAACAATTCTTACTCCAACTTCGTTTTACTTTACCTCTGCATTTTTGAATGCGCAATATCCTGCTGTAACAAACGCAACTATATAAACTGTTGAAAGTACAAAACACTTAATAATGTATGAGTTTGAAGGTTCATTTGCCAGATTGCTGAGTGCATACTGCAATTCAAAATCTGTGTACCACTTTGGTGTTTCTCTTAATATTGCAAACAATATCACAGCAATAACTTGTAATATCATGAGCAACGGTATGCTTATCGTGTTGAATACAGATGTCTTTCTCACAAAAAATGCGATACATACAAGCATACATATAAGCGTCCAAACTACAGGGATCTGAATAAGAGATATTTTTGTAATGTAGCCGATTTCCGATGCAAATTCTTTTCCGTTAATAACGTAATTCAACACATAATTAATGAAGTCGTTAAACAGTACCAGCACTGTTCCCATTCCAATCACTGTTATTAATTTTGAAAAATAATATTCTCTTCTGCTTATTGCAGATGACAATGTATTTTTCACTGATTTATTTGAAAAATCACTTGTAATTATAACTACCACAAATACAATAAAGAAGTAGTAGAGATTTGAATTCTGACCGATAATCTGCGCATCCAGTTTAATCGTTCCTATTTCTTTCATCACATCTCTGAATTCTCCCAGTGTCTTTGCTTCTGCAATTTTGGCAACGGTATCAGGGTCTGTCATTGTGCTGCCTGTTCCAACTGCCACACCAATATGTCCCGGCGACAATGTAATCGCACTGATAACTGCCATAAAGATGATAATGGCTGTAACAATGTATAAACTTTTTCCTCTAAATATACGATATAAATCTGATTTTATAATATTCAACATAACATTAACCCTCCCTTACAATTGACTTAAAGTACTCTTCCAGCGTGATTCCCGCCTCATAAATACCGATTACATCAATATCATTTGCCGCTAATGTCTTGTTAACTTTGCCTGCGTTATCCAGATAGTCATAGAGTCTGATTTCCGAATCATCTATAACCTTGTAATTGGTTGTTCCAAGTTCTTTCTCCAGGATAACAAGCGCTTCCTTAACCTGATTTGTCTTTATTGCAATAGACTTGCTGCACTCTGCATCAAGTTCTTCTTTTGTGATTTCTTTGATAATCCGGCCATTGTCAATAAAGCAGAATCTGTTTGCTATCAGATACAATTCTGACAAAATGTGGCTTGATATCATCATTGTTACTCCCTGTTCCTCATTGAGTTTCTTGAGTGTATCTCTAAGCTCGCTGATTCCAATTGGATCAAGTCCGTTTATTGGTTCATCAAGAATTACAAAATCCGGATTGTCAAGCATGGCAAATGCAATGCCAAGTCTCTGTTTCATTCCAAGGGAAAATGTCTTAAACTTCTTGTCTTTGCTTTCTGTCAGTTTAACAAGTTCTAAGACTTCATCAATCTTTTTCTTATCTACTATGCCCTTCTGGATTGCGTAATATTTAAGGTTCTGATATGCTGTCATGCCCTCAAAAAATGCAGGACTTTCTATCAGACAGCCTATTCTTCTCTTGCACTCTGTCAAATCTTCATTATTCTTTCCAAACAGATAATACTCTCCACTTGTCTTGTTTGTAAGTGTTGTTACAGTCTTCATAAGAGTGGTCTTGCCGGCACCGTTTCTTCCTATCAGTCCGTAGATATCACCTTTATTTACTGTGATAGTCGCCTGGTCAAGGGCTAAAAAATCTTTATACTTTTTCGTTAATTTCTCTGTTCTTAAAATTGCTTCTTTCATGATTAACTACCTCCCATGCTTTAATTGTAGACCCCATGTGTTAATTAACCCTTAACTCAAATCTTAAATAAATCTTAAATCCTACTTGTAAGTTATCGTCACTCTTTCTTCAACCTGTACCCTATACTCCAAACTGTTTCTATGTATTCTTCATCCGGATTGCATTCTTTCAATTTGTTCTTAATCTTGCTGATATGAACGTTGAGAGTGTTGTCATCTGCTCCGCTGTCATAATCCCACACCTGTTCAAATATCACGCTCTTTGTAAGTGTTCTGTTTTCATTTTCAAGGAATAGTTTCAGAAGTTCAAATTCCTTCTTGGTTAATTTCATTTCCTTACCGTTACACTTCACACTGAAATCTGCCTTATTAAGTTCTATGTCCTTAAATCTTAATATCTTTGAATCTACCGAGTTGCTCTCTCTAAGCCACACTTTAATTCTGGCCAAAAGTTCGTCATTGTTAAAAGGCTTTGTCACATAATCATTGGCTCCAAGACTGAACAGATCCAGTTTCTTTGCTATATCGGAAATGGCACTCATAACTATAATCGGAACATTGTTCTTGTCTTTTAGTTCTCCGATTATACTGTCGCCACTTTTCCCAGGTAGCATTAAATCCAACAAAATGAGATTCACATCGTCGCCATGCACCAGAACTCCCTCAGTTCCTGAATATGCATTCTTTACCTTATAGCCGCAACCGGTAAGTAATTTTGTCAGCATTTCATTTATGTCCGTATCATCCTCAATTATCAATATTGTACTCATATCTTCTCCTATCAATTCTTATACTTTGTGAAACGTTCACACCCACACAACGCAACAGGGCGTATGAAAAACCTCGCTTTCATACGCCCTGTTTTTTCCCCATCTTCCGGATTCTATTTGGATGTGGGAAAGCTCTTCGTTATTATGAATTAACCATAACCGGCTATTCCGGATGGAATCATCTTACCAAATGTACTATATACTCTAGAATGGTTTCTTCGTTCCGCAAGCCGGGCAGAAGTTACCGCTATTCTTTGTTCCACACTGTGGGCAGAACCATTCACCTGGCTGTGCTGCTGCCGGCTGTCCCTGCTGCTGAGCCATCTGAGTTGCCGGCTGCTGGTTCATCTGGTTCATCTGATTCATCTGTGCCATCTGCTGCTGTTGCATCTGCTGCATCTGCTGCTGTTGCATCTGGAACAACTGTCCTGCATCAACACCACCTGCCTGCTGTGCCATGTTCATTCCTGCAAATGCCATCATTGGTCCTGTTGCTGTGTTAGAAGCTGCTGCCTTCATTGCCTCTGCCTGTGCATCAGTAATTGTAGCTGCTGCCATACCTGCATTTCTGTTAACAGCCGCTTTCTGAAGATTCTTAATCATCTGTTCATCTTCATCTGATGCCTTAATTGCATTAATTGCAACAGAACAAATCTCAATACCTCTGCTTTCAGACCATTTTGGAGCAAGTGCTTCCTTCAGTGCCTGACACAGTTCTGTAGTAGCTCCCGGAATCTGACTGTATCTTACGCCCATATCTGAAATCTTTGCAAATGCCGGCTGTAAAGCTGACAGAAACTCTGACTTCATCATTCCGTCGATGTCTTCTAATGTATAATCTCTTTCAACATTTCCTGCTAAATTTGTGTAGAACTTGATTGGATCTGCAATTCTGAATGAGTAAGTACCGTTACATCTTACTGCCGAATCAAGATCAAGTCCGATATTATTATCTACAATACGCATAGGTACAGGTGTTGCTGTTCCAAACTTACATCCGACTAATTCCTTTGTATTAACAAAATATACTCTCTGATCAGATGTACGCGTACCGCCAAATGTAAAACGCTTACCGATTGTCTTTAATGTCTCCTTGATTCCTTCGCCAAGATTACCGTTGAACATACTTGGCTCTGTCGAACTGTCAAATGTATACTGTCCTGCAACTGCTGTAAAGTCAACTACTTTACCCTGCTCAACAATAATCATACACTGACCTTCATTTACCAATATCAAAGATCCCTCTGTGATAACATTGTCGCTTCCAAACTTGTTGCTACTGAGGAAATTCTGTTTTTTTCTTCCCTTTACCATAAGCACATTGGCCGGTAAAGCATCACAATAAATAAACTCTTTCCACTGATCTCCAAGTGTTGAAGCTGTTGCTGCAACCGCTGCTAAAATTAATCCCATACTCTTCTCTCCTTTAACAAATTATACTTCGTTAGTGTCAAGTCTCCATGTCCATCAGTACCTTCTTGCAATCCACCGGAAGAATATGCCCGGTAAACATTTACTATATGACTCAAATCCCCGACAACACTTAAAACAATTATATCACACTGATTTTCATTTACAACTTTTATTATTATTGTAAATTCCGAAGTACCTCTTCGCCCTAAGGCAATAGGAAAAATGTTCTTAATAAGATGTCAAATTACCCTTTTCCTCGTTGCTAAACAAAAAACGGAGCATCTCACTCCCCGATTACATCGAAGAAGTAAAATGCTCCGTTTTCTATAGAAGTAAGGAATCAACCCACTTCTGATTTATAAAATTGCTATAACAGATTAGTTCAATCCGAACTGTCCATTAAGGCTTCCATTCTGAAGAATCCACTGCTGTGCTTCAACGTCTTTTGCAAGACTTCCTGAAATCTTCTTAGCCTTTACTGTGAATACACTACGATTCATTCCGTATGAATTGTCAACTTCTCTGCCTTCTAAATATCCTGAAGACATTTCTAATGATTTAGTTATACGAGCTGAATCAGCCTTAAGCACATTATCATATGATACCTTCTTTGTCTCTCTTGTAGTCTTAGATCTGTAAATTGGATTAGAGATGTCATCCTTTCCATCTTTATCTTTGTTGTACTTGAATACCTGCTTGCCATTTTCATCAACAGTATAATCTTCGTATCTGTTGTCTACATCGTCATATGTAGTTCTTTCAGCCTTAACATTGCCCTTCTTGTCATATGTATACTGTGTTGTGTAAACATATTTGTTTGCAGGATAATCAACTGTCTTTGTCTCATCAGCAGTAACCTTTCCATCTGAATCTGTTGATGAACCACTTGTTATCTTCTTGTTATTTACATATTCTGTCTTTGATGTTGATGATGTTGTACTTACAGTTGTTTTGTTGTCAGAACCGTAATATGTATCTGTATCCTTTTTTGAGCTTTCATAAATCTCATATACATCTGGTTCAGAAGTAGATACGCACTTTGATACTTTTCCTTTTTTGTTGTAAGAAAATTGTACCATACTACGAGTTGTGTATTTGTGTGTATCAACTGTCTCTGTTAAATACTCACTGCTCTTCACTCCATCAACAGAATAAATTCTATGATTCTCTGTCTTTGTTTCACTAGAGTAATCTGTAGTAGAATTTGTAGCTTTTACTCTCTTCTTCTTGTCATAGCTGTAATTTGTTGTAGTAACTCTCTTGTTTGAAGTAACAGTAGTCTCTGTTCTGTTGTATTTAGAGTCTACAGCCTGCTTCTTTTCGTAGCTGTAACTTGGTTCAACTGATTCATATGTATATACTTTTGTACGTGTTCCATTACCGTTATCTGTATATGTGTAATTTCTTGAAATGTTCTCGATTGAATCTACTGTTTTGTATGCATCACTCTCATCGTAGTATGAGTATGATGACTTAGCTGTCTCAGTCTCTGTCTCATTCTGAGGTACTGTAATGGTGTAAGAAGTAGATACTGTCTTTGTTAAAAGACCTTTCTTGTTGTAGAAATACTGTGTATTTGTATTATTATTTTCTCTTTCTTTTGTAACTTTTCCATTTGACTTGATGTTTTTTTCAAAATCAGTTTCGTATTCTGTGATATCTGAAACACTATTGTAGTTTTTAACTGCTACACGGTTCTTCTTATTGTATTTGTAAGAAGTTGTAGTCTGGTAACTACTATCGCTATCTTTTGTTCTGGAATTAGTTGTTGAAGTCTGCTTACTCAATAATCCCTTCTTGTTATAACTGTACTTTGTAACACTTCCGTCATTGCTAACTTTTTTAGTTACAAGATAGAGTTTCTGCTTTCCTGCTTTTGCAGTTTTGCCTTTTTTAGATTTTCCTTTTTTAGCCTTTGTTTTCTTTGTTGACTTTGCTTTCTTAGACTTTG
Organism: Lachnospiraceae bacterium; assembly: GCA_016282745.1. Lineage (GTDB taxonomy): Bacteria > Bacillota > Clostridia > Lachnospirales > Lachnospiraceae > SIG293. The sequence goes on along the minus strand of JAEELL010000007.1, from coordinate 495 downwards.
TAGTCTTTGTAGACTTTGCTTTTTTAGCAGCTGCCACTTCAGTTGTTGGAACTGCTGCTGTACTAACTGCAGTTGCAACAGCGAGTGAGAGCACTAAAGCTGTTTTTAATGATTTTCTCATCATTGTATCCTCCTAAAATTATTAATAATTGTCGAGGCATATTATACCCCCAGTTTCTCAAAAAAACCATTTGTATTATACCACACTCAGTATCTTTTTCAACCACGAGTAAATTCTTTTAATTTCGACGTCCTTCCAGGCGTACCTCATATATTCATATTTTTCAAAAACTATACATTTTGAAACAAGCACATAATCTAATTTTTAGTTATACCTAAGGATTTCTACATTATATATCCCTTTTGGCAAAATTCATTTGGGGGATGTATGCTTATTAAACTTGATTTCATTATGCTTACATCCCTTTTGGGATTTTTTTCATATGGGTTGCCAGGCATAACTTTTCTGTCGGAAATTTCTTGCATCCCTTTTGG
>JAEELL010000138.1 GCA_016282745.1 Lachnospiraceae bacterium | reverse complement strand
CAACTCCTTAAAATTTAGTTCCTCTGAACGAGTTTTCATCAAGAAAACTCGTGAATTGGAACGGACGAGTTATCATTATTATTATGAAGTTAAAAACTAGTACTTGATGAACAGTTTTAAGAAAACATTTGCTTAATGCGATAGAGTATTCTGAAAACTGCGTATGAAAGTTTCATAAAGTATACTTTATGAAACATTTGTTGATGATTTATAGGTTGCTTTGATATAATTGATTATGAATTATTTTATAAAGAGGTTTTTATGTCAAAATTAGATGAATATTATAATAAGTTTAATGAAGATAAAAGATTAACAAGAAGACATGGGATGATAGAATACATAATTTCCATGGAATATATACACAGATACATTCCTGAAAATAGTAAAATTAAAATAATTGATATAGGAGCAGGGACAGGCAGATACAGTATTCCTTTGTCAGAAGAAGGCCATGATGTGACAGCAGTTGAATTGGTAAATACAAATCTCGGAAAGCTTAAAGCTAAAAAAAGTAATGTCAAAGCTTTTCAGGGTAGTGCCGTTAATTTAAAAAAATTTGAAGATGACAGTTTTGATATTGCAATTTTGTTTGGTCCAATGTATCATCTTTTGACTTATGATGAAAAACTTCAGGCTTTGAAGGAAGCTAAAAGAGTAACGAAAAATGGTGGTTATATTTTTGTTGCATATGTCATGAATGAATATGCCGTTCTTACTTATGGATTTAAGGAAAAAAATGTTATTGAATGTATAAAGGATGGAAGGTTTGACAGTAATTTTAAATGTAATCCCGGAGAAAATGATTTGTATGATTACGTGAGAATGGAAGATATTTCTAAATTAAACAGTGATGCAGAATTGACACGTGTAAAAATCATTTCACCGGATGGTCCGGCTAATCATATGAGACAGGTTTTGAATGGACTCTCGGAGGAAGAGTTTGATTTGTTTGTAAAGTATCAAATGTCTGTATGTGAGAGATTAGATTTGATTGGAGCGTCAGCTCATACAGTTGATATTTTAATAAAAGAATAGTGTAACTTTGTATATAATTCATTTTGGAGAAATCAATGAAAAAAATAACTATTGGAATATTAGCACATGTTGATGCCGGAAAAACAACGCTTTCTGAGGCACTTTTATATTTGAACGGATCCATCAGAAAAATAGGAAGAGTTGATTCAAAAGATTCTTTTTTGGATATGAATGAACTTGAAAGAAAAAGGGGAATAACTATATTTTCTAAGCAAGCGGTTTTTCAGACAGAATCAACTAAATACTATTTGCTGGACACTCCCGGACATGTGGATTTTTCCGCAGAGATGGAGAGAACGTTACAGGTACTTGATTATGCAATTCTAGTGATAAACGGTGTTTCAGGTGTTCAGGGCCATACAAGGACTTTGTGGAAATTATTGAAGCAATATAATGTTCCTGTTTTTATATTTGTTAATAAGATGGATCAGGAACTTGCAGATAAAGATTCAATAATGCTTGATATTCAAAATCATTTGTCTAAGAATTGTGTGGATTTTTGTAATGAAAATTATCTGGAAAATGTTGCTGCATGTGATGAAGAACTTTTGGAAAAATATTTTGAGGATTATGTTGTTGAGGAAGATGATGTCAAACGTCTTATTGCAATGAGAAAGACAATTCCATGCTTTTTTGGATCTGCTTTAAAAGTTGACGGGGTGGACAGACTTATTGATGCATTAGACAGGTATACTCTTGATAAATATTATTTTAACAGTAAGTTTATAAATGAATGTGTATCAAATAGTAATACTTCAAGTGGTAATTCATCGGACGATTCATCTGATATAAATTATAATAATGAATTTGCTGCGAGAGTGTATAAGATTACACGAGATGAGCAAAATAACAGACTGACTCATATGAAGATTACAGCGGGAAGCATTATAGTAAAAGAACTGATTGGTAGAGAAAAAATAAATCAAATCAGAATATATTCAGGTAATAAATATGAGACAGTTAATGAAGCTGTTTCAGGTGATGTTTGTGCTGTTACAGGACTTACAGAAACAAAATCCGGAATGGTATTAGGAAACGAGAGTGAATACAAGGGGACAGCTTTTGAACCTGTTCTAAACTATAAACTAATTTTGCCGGATAATGTTAATAAAATTGAAATGTTGTCTAACATGAGAATTCTGGAAGATGAAGAACCGGAACTTATGGTAAGCTGGAATGAAGAATTAAAAGAAATAAATATAAAGTTGATGGGACAGGTTCAGACTGAAATTTTAAAGAGCGTAATAAGTGAAAGGTTTGGTGTTGATGTGGAATTTGGCTCCGGAAGTATTGTTTACAAGGAGACTATAGAAGATGTGGTTGAGGGAGTTGGACATTTTGAACCCTTGAAGCATTACGCAGAGGTACACCTGATTTTAGAACCATTGCCAAGAGGAGCAGGAATGATTTTTGACTGTTGCTGTAATGAAGAAAAATTAAGTAAAAACTGGCAAAGGCTCATTATGACTCATCTTAATGAAAAGGAACACAGAGGAGTGCTTACAGGTGGGCCAATTACAGATATTAAGATTACATTGGTCAACGGAAAATCTCATTTAAAACATACGGAGGGCGGAGATTTCAGACAGGCAACATACAGAGCAGTCAGACATGGACTAATGTACGCAAATTCAGTATTGCTAGAACCTTATTATGATTTTTATTTAGAGATACCAGCGGAGATGATTGGTAGGGCCATGTCTGATATTGAGAGAATGAGCGGAACATTTAATCCACCGGAGATAGAAAATGACAATGCAACAATGACAGGAAGATGTCCGGTATCGACCATGCATGACTATTATCTTGAGGTAGTGTCGTATACAAAAGGACTTGGAAAACTTTTCTGTACTTTCGGTGGATATAATTTATGTCATAATGCAGATGAAGTTATTGATGAGATTGATTATGATCCTACGGCAGATCTCGAGAATACACCAAATTCGGTATTTTGTTCTCACGGTGCAGGCTATGTTGTAAACTGGGATGAGGTATATGATAATATGCATTTAGAGTCTTCACTATCAGAAGAAGACAGTGGGGAAGTAATGGATAATTATATACCTGATGGACTTATGTCAAAAAAAGCCTTTGCAGATATGGCAGTTGAAGAGCGAGAACTGGAAGAGATATTTGCAAGGACTTACGGTGGAATAAATGATTCAAGAAATATATTCCACACTAATTTAAGTAACAGTCAGTTGAGAAATAAAAAAAATTCCGGTGTGAAAAGAACTGTAAGTGCAAGTAAACCATATGAGTACAAACCGCGAAAAGTCAATGAAAGATATCTTATAATAGATGGTTATAATATTATTTTTGCGTGGGATGAACTTAAGGATATAGCCAAGTCAAATATTGACGGGGCAAGAGATAAATTAGTAGATTTAATCAGTAATTATAAGGGTGCTAAAGATACCAATGTTGTTATTGTTTTTGATGCATACAAGCTTAAAGGATTTCCGGGAGAGGAACTTAATATTAACGGAATTAAAATTGTATACACAAAAGAAGATGAAACAGCAGATGCGTATATTGAGAGAATGGCGCACAGTATGGGAAGAAAATATGACGTCAAGGTTGCTACATCCGACGGACTCGAACAGTTGACAGTTTTAGCTCAGGGGTGCACTATCCTCTCGGCAAAAGAATTAAAGTCAGAACTACAGATGACAATACATCAGATTAGAGAAAGAATTGAGGCAAGTGTTAATCATAAAAATTATCTGATGGATAATATAGGTGATGATGTTTTGGATTATATTAATAAGTTAGGCGATAAAGAAAATTAAAAACAATATTCATTTTTTAATCTGATTTTAATCTTTATCACATTTTACATTAATCAACTTTCGATATTCTTTAGGTGTAAGGAAGAAAACTTACATCATCGATGAGAAAAGAAAAAGAGTATTAGTAAAGAGAGGTAATAATTATGGAAAATATCGAAAAAATTGAAAGAATCAGAGAGAAAACCGGAATCAGCTATGAGGAAGCAAAAAAAGTATTAGAAGAAAATAATTATGATTTACTTGATGCAATGATTGCACTTGAAAAAGAAGGAAAAGTTAAGGCTCCGGAGCAAGACAGATATACAACAACAAATGAGCAGCCTGTAAATTTGGAATTTGAAAAGACACAGAGAGCATATGAAAAGGATTGCAAAAAGACTTCATTTGGGCAAATGTTAGATAAGTTCTTTGAATTATGTGGAAAGTTAATCAAATCCAGTGTTGAAACATCATTTATAGTTGAGAAAAGAGGCAATGTTGTTATAAATGTTCCTGTACTTGTACTAATTGTATGTCTCTTAGCTTTTGGAATCACTGTACCGTTATTGATTATTGGTTTATTCTTTGAGTACAGATATAGATTTGAAGGAATTGATACGGTAAATATTAATTTTGATATTAACAAAGCCTGTGATGAAGCTTCAGAAATGTGCGACAATATTAAGAAAGATTTCAAGAAATAATATATTTTTAAGGGGTGCTGTTTTCACAGCATCCCTTGAACTGTTGTATGAGAAAATATGAGGAAAAAGACGACTTTTCAAATATACATATGAACTAATTCATTAAGAAAGGGAATAATATGGATAATAAAATACTTGTAGTTGAAGATGAAGAGAAGATTGCTAGATTTATTGAACTGGAATTAAAGCATGAAGGCTATGAAGTGGATAAAGTATACGATGGAAGATCAGGTCTTGATATGGCATTGTCAGGAAATTACAGTCTGATATTGCTTGATGTGATGCTTCCTCAGTTGAATGGTGTTGAAGTCTTAAGAAGAATCAGAAAAGAAAGTGATATTCCTATTATTCTTGTAACAGCGAGAGATGCGGTTATGGATAAGGTGTCAGGACTGGATGCAGGTGCAGACGACTATATTACAAAACCATTTGCAATTGAAGAACTATTGGCGCGAATTAGAGTTGCATTGAAGAGAAAATCCACTGACAAATCTGAAGGAGAAAAGCTTATCTGGAAAAATGTAACTATGGATATAGACAGACATGAAGTGTTGGTGGAGGGAAATAGTGTTGAGCTGACAAACAGAGAATTTGAACTTTTAAAAATGCTTCTTCAAAATAAGAATATTGTGCTTGCCAGAGAAAAAATAATGGATCAGGTTTGCGGGTATGATTATATGGGAGAAACAAATGTTATTGATGTATATGTAAGGTATCTGAGAACAAAGATAGATGATAAGTATGGAATAAAAATGATAACAACAGTCAGAGGTGTAGGATATGTGATAAAGGATGAAAACTAACTTTTGGCATGGCTAAGCAGATGTCTTATCCTCTAAGCCTTCGGCGTATTTCAGAAAAGGATTCAGGCGGAAAACAGTAGTAGTGGGAATTGGAGATTAGTATGGCGTATATGGATAATATTAGAAATAGTATTAATATAGAAAAGAAAAATACTATTTCAAAAAAAACAACTTCTATTGCCAGGAGATTGAACGGTAGTCAGATAAGAAGGGAAATATTTGCTGTTGTATTTTTTGATTTTTTATTGTTGGCATTATTGTTTGCAAATTCCGTTGCCAATATATATTTAAGCAAAAAAGAAGATATTGTTGGAGCTCGTTTTTTTATGGAACACAGTATCAGAAGTATCAGATTTGTGATTCAGTATGCCGGTGATTCGGCAGAGTCTATATATCTCATAGATATAATTGAAAAGTATTATTTTACAATTTTAGTTGTATTGTTATTTGAATTCTTGTTTTTGATTTCAGGTTTTTTCAGAATAATTAAGATAAGAAGAAAGTTAAAGCCTCTAAATGATCTTGCCATAAGAACGGAAGCAATCAGTCGTTCTTCTTTTGATATGTCAAAAGTTGAAAACCTTGAAGCAGCAATAACCCACATCAATCCGGATGAGGTTGATGAGGGAGTTCACACCGGTGATAAGGATTTGCAGAGCATAGAAGTTGCCCTTAATAATCTTTTAAGGCAGATGAAAGAGAGTGAGAGAAGACAGGCCAGATTTGTGTCAGATGCATCTCATGAACTTAGAACCCCAATTGCGGTAATCCAGGGATATGTTAATATGCTTGACAGATGGGGAAAGGATGATGAGGAAGTACTGACTGAGTCAATCGAAGCATTAAAGAATGAAACAAGTCATATGAAGGAACTTGTTGATCAGCTACTGTTTCTTGCGAGAGGCGACAATGGAAGAAACAAAATGAATAAAGAAAAAATAGATATCAATTCCATTTTGCAGGAAGTCTGGGAAGAATCAGAAATGATTGACAGAAGTCATAAATATGAGTTTATTGCTGGTGGAGAACGATTTATGAATGGTGATAATGCAATGATCAAGCAATGCATGAGAATATTCATTCAAAATGCGGAAAAGTACTCTCCTGAAAAGACAACAATCACTATGTCGTCAGGAGAAGATGGCAATTACATTTTCTTTAGGATACAGGATGAGGGAATCGGTATGGAAGAAAAAGACGTATCACATATTTTTGAGAGATTTTACAGAGCTGACAGTGACAGAAACAGCAATTCGGGTGGTTCGGGCTTAGGACTGTCAATTGCAAAATGGATTGTGGACGCTCACGACGGAATAATAGAAGTGTTATCAAGACCTGATATTGGAACAAGATTTACAGTGAAATTTCCAAAGGGTAATCTGTAAATTATCAGGTTGCAATTAGTAAATTGTTAAGAAACAATGAGATAATCTTAAAAAGTAATAATTAATAAATGTTATTCGTTTACAAATTTTGATAAAAATGTTAGAATTGTGAAGATAATTTTTTGTCCGGAGCAGACTTATATTTATATGTCATCCGGCAGGTTGCATAAATATGCAGATGAAAATAATAAACTACCTTGAGAGAAAGGAAATATATGATATTTGAAAAAAAATTACTTCAACAATTGAAGCAGTTAGATGTACGTTACAAGATAGCTTTTTATTCAACAATTATTATCGGTTTGCTGACTCATGGATTTTCAATGGCAAACATACATAATAATCATGACAATGCTTTTAACACGCTGCATGGTTATGGTTCTGCTGTTGAATCAGGAAGATGGTTTTTATCACTTCTTGGCAAATTGACAGGAGGTTATAATCTTCCGCTTGTTAATGGAGCAATAACTATTCTTTTGATAGCGTTTACATCGAGTATTATAGTTTATCTGTATAAGATTCAAAGCAAATTATTGATTGTTATCTCTTCGGGATTGTTGGTGAGTTTTCCGGCAATTACCGCTTCGATGTTTTACAGATTTACAGTTCATTTTTATGCGGTAGCAATATTGTTTTGTGCGATTAGTGTATTGCTTGCAAAACAAAAAAAAATCTGGGTTAAATATCTTTCGACGTTGTTTATGGCATGTTCAATTGGCGTATATCAGGCGTATATTCCGTTTATCGCAGGAATGCTCGTTTTGTTATTAATGGTTGAATTATTGGAAGAATTCAATCCAAAGAAAGTGATAGCAGATAGTTTTTTCTATTTATCAACTCTGGTATTAGGTTTTATTGTATACAGGCTGATGGTTTTTGTCAGTCTGCAGGTAACAGGATACAGTCTAAGTAATTATCATGGAATTGATCAGATGGGAAAAATGCGATTGTCGGATATTCCCGGACTGATTGCTGAATGTTATAAACATATGGATATTATTCATGATAATTATCATGTTACTTTTGAGTCATATATATGTAAGGTTGCATTTATTGTAGCGATCATTTTGGGAATAGCATCAATTGTTGGTATTCTTTTAAAGAAAAAAGCGAAGCCTATTGTTTGGGTTGGAAGTATTGTTTATGTTGTGATTTTCCCGATTGCAGTTAATGGAATAATTATTATCTGCAACAATAGTGATATAAGAACACTGATGGTTTATTCCGAAGTTCTGTTTTTGATTTTTGGAATTGCATTTTTTGACAGACTGATTAATATTATTCCGGAAAACAGAACTATAAACTATGTATGTCCTGTTGTGTGGATTCTGATGGCGGGTGCTATCTTTAGTTACAGTGTTCAGGCAAATATCAATTACGTCATAATGGATTATACAAAGATGCAGACGCAGAGTTACCTCACTTCACTTGTTTCGGATATCAAGAATGTTGAGGGTTACAATTCCCGATATCCGATTGTGTTTGTAGGTTCAAGTAAGGGTGGAAGAGACGTAAGTAATATTTTGGATAATTCTTTGAAAAATGTTCTTGGTGAGCGAACACGCTTCATATTTAACGGTAATTATACGGAGATGATTAATACATATACTCGTGCAGATCTTTTAAATTTATATACCGGTTTTGTTTATAATACAATCGATGATTTGAAAGAAAAAAGAAATGTAGTTCTTGATCCGGAAGTTATTAAAATGCGAAATTATCCACATGCCGGAAGTATAAAAATAATAAATAAGGTGCTTGTAGTAAAATGCAGTGATATTGATTTTGATTACGAGATGGATTTTTACAGAACAAAGATAGAAGAAGAGGAAGAAAAGGAAGAAAAGGAAGAAAAGGAAGGAACAAAAGAAGACCCTGCAATCTATGACAAACTCAGGAAAAGATATGAAGATTCATTAAAAAAGCAGGAAGAAATTACTGAGGAAACTAAAGAGGATAAAAAGTCAGAAAAGAAAACGTCAAAAAATTCGGCTGATGATAAAAATAAAAAGACAGACGAGTCTAAAAAACGTCTGAAGAAAATAGTGAAAAGGCAGACGAGTCTAAATAATGTTTGATAAGTGTCGTGATTATATGGTATTATAATCGCGACACTTTTGAGTTTTAATGTTGTTACAGTGAGGTGGTAGAAATATGAGATTTATAAAAAATTTTAGGGGCAGCGAATTGTCCTGCTTGCTTATAATATGTTTTCTTTTTGTTCAGGCTATGTGTGATTTGTCACTTCCAAATTATACATCTAAACTAATAGATACAGGAATTATCAATTCAGGTATTGAGTATGGTATTCCTGAAAAAATAAGTGAAGAAAGCTATATGGGAATTAGCATGTTTCTTACCAAAGAAGAGAGAAAGGATTGGTTTTCTCTATATAAAAAGGGAGATAAGGTAAGCCGGAGTTCTAACGATGATAAAAAATATGAAATTACCGTGTATGAACTAAAAAACTCAGATAAAAATAATTTGGAAGAACTGGAAGAAGAATATTCGACTTCAATTATGTTGTATTATATGAGTTTACAAGGTGGATTTGGTGAGGGCACAATGTCTTTTGGCGCAGACTCAGGTATGTCTACAGACTCAGGTGATGCATCCTCTTCCTTAATGAAACTTGATGATGAAACAATATTGCGTATCAGAAAAGGAGCCGAAGAAAAAATATCTACTCTTGGCGATTCGATGGTTCATTCATCAACAGTTGCTTTTGTAAAAAACGAATATGAAAAAATAGGGCTTGATTTAAATAAACAACAGACGCAATATCTGTTTGCTACCGGGGCAAAGATGATTGCAATGACATTACTAATGGTATTGGCAGCAGTGTTTGTTGGTTTTTTTGCATCAAGGGTCGGTGCAAAAATTGGTCGTGATTTAAGAGAAAAAGTATTTAAAAATGTCATGAACTTTTCTGAATCTGAGATGAAGAAATTTTCAACTGCATCGCTTATTACAAGAAGCACAAATGATGTACAACAGGTACAGATGGTTTCAGTGTTAATGCTTAGAATGGTTGCTTATGCACCTATTTTAGCAATAGGTGGAATAATAATGGTAATAAGAACTCATTCCGGAATGGAGTGGATTATCGTTGTAGCAATAGCACTTCTTATGTGCCTTGTGGCGTTTTTGATGCTAGTGGCAATGCCGAAATTCAAATTGATGCAGGACTTAGTTGATAGAGTGAATCTTGTCTCAAGAGAAATACTTACAGGTATTCCGGTAATCAGGGCTTTTTCAAGAGAAAAGCTGGAAGAAAAAAGATTTGATGAGGCAAATGAAAATCTTACAAAAGTTATGCTCTTTACTAACAGGGCAATGAGTTTCATGATGCCTGCAATGATGCTGATTATGAATGGAATAAGTATTCTGATTGTTTGGGTTGCAACTCACAAAATTGATAATGGTACCCTTGAAGTTGGAACGATGACAGCGTTTATTACATATACAATGCAGATAGTACTATCATTCCTTATGCTGTCGGTTATATCTATTCTTTTGCCAAGAGCAACAGTGGCATCAGACAGAATAAAAGAGGTAGTGGAAACAAATGCATCCGTAGTTGATGTTTATAATGCAAAAGATATAAATGATATTGTGGGAGTAGTCGAATTTGAAAATGTGAGCTTCTCATATCCTGATGCAGAGGAAACTGTTCTTAATGATATTTCATTTGTTGCAAAACCAGGAACGACAACGGCAGTTATTGGAAGTACAGGAAGTGGTAAGTCGACATTAGTGCAGCTTATCCTAAGATTCTATGATGTGACTAAAGGAAGCATTAAGATTGATGGAAATGATATAAGAGATTTTACTCAGAAATCACTTCGAAATAATATGGGATATGTTCCACAGAAAGGAGTACTTTTTTCAGGAACGATTGAGTCAAATATCAAATATGGTGCATCAGATATTACTGATGATAATATGAAAAATGCAGCAACCATTGCGCAGGCAACAGAATTTATTGAGCAAAAGGCAGAAAAGTATAATTCTGAAATATCCCAGGGTGGAACTAATGTGTCCGGAGGTCAGAAACAGAGACTTTCAATAGCTAGGGCTATTGCCAGAAAACCAAAGATTTTTATTTTTGATGACAGTTTTTCTGCATTGGATTTTAAAACTGATGCAATGTTGAGAAAGGCACTTTCTAATCAGATTAAGGATGCAACAGTATTTATTGTTGCACAAAGAATCAGCACCATATTAGAGGCTGAACAGATAATAGTTCTCGATGAAGGAAATGTTGCAGGCATTGGTAATCATTTTGAACTGATGAAAAACTGTGAAGTATACAGGCAGATTGCAGAATCACAGTTGTCGCCAAAAGAGATTGAAGACAGTTTGAAAAGGGAGGACAGATAAATGGAAGAAAAAAAATATAGAACTCCCAAGAGACAGAGAATGGGTGGTCATGGTCACGGAAGAATAGTTCCGGGTGAAAAGGCAAAAGACTTTAAGGGAACAATTGTTAAACTAATTGATTATATAGGCAATTACAAAATAGCACTGATAATAGTTGCCTTGTTTGCAGTGGCAAGTACTGTGTTTAGTGTAGTTGGACCAAAGATTCTTGGAAAGGCTACAACTGTTCTTGTTGAGGGCATAACATCTAAAATTGCCGGAAACGGAAGTGTAGATTTTGATCGTATCGGAAAGATATTGCTGACGGTTCTTATCATTTACGGCGCCAGTTCTGTTTTTGCATTTATTCAGGGGTATATAATGAGTACTATTACTCAGAAAATATGTTACAGACTCAGAAAAGAAATGTCGGAAAAAATAAACAGGATGCCAATGAAGTATTTTGAGGAGAGAACATACGGTGAGGTTCTTTCAAGGATTACAAATGATATTGACACTTTAGGAAACGGATTAAATCAGAGCATTACTCAGTTGATTACGTCAGTATGTACAATGATAGGTGTTCTTATAATGATGATATCAATAAGTCCTCTTATGACAGGAGTATCGCTGATAACGCTTCCAATAAGCGTAATTCTGATTGCCGTTGTGGTAAAACGTTCGCAGAAATATTTCAAATCTCAGCAGGAATACCTTGGAAATATTAACGGTCAGGTAGAAGAATTGTTTGCCGGACACAATATTGTCAAAGCTTTTAACAAAGAGGAAGACAGCATAGAAAAATTTCATGAGACAAATGAAAAACTTTATGAGTCTGCTTGGAAGTCCCAATTTTTGTCAGGACTTATGATGCCGTTTATGGCATTTGTGGGCAACCTGGGATATGTTGGAGTTGTTATCTCAGGTGCATATCTTGCAATAAAGGGAAAAGTTAAGATTGGAGATATTCAGTCTTTTATGATGTATGTAAGAAACTTTACTCAGCCGATTCAGCAGATTGCTCAGGTTACAAATATGCTCCAGTCAATGGCAGCAGCAGCTGAGCGTGTGTTTGAGTTACTTGGAGAGGAAGAAGAGGAACAGACTGTTGAAAATGCAGTAAAAACAGGCGGACTGAAAGGTAATGTTGAATTCAAAAATGTCAAATTTGGTTATGACAGTGAAAAGACTGTAATTAATAATTTCTCCGTAAAAGTAAAAGACGGTCAGCAGGTAGCAATCGTTGGACCTACCGGAGCAGGAAAGACAACAATGGTCAAACTGCTCATGAGATTTTATGATGTTACTGAAGGAGAAATATTAATAGACGGACATAACATAAAAGAATTTGACCGACATGAACTTAGAAAGATGTTTGGAATGGTTCTTCAGGATACGTGGTTGTTTAAAGGAACCATAAAGGAGAATATCAGATACGGAAAACTTGACGCAACTGATGAAGAAGTAATTGCCGCAGCAAAATCAGCCCATGCACATCATTTTATTGAAACCTTATCAGGTGCATATGAAATGGAATTAAATGAAGATGCAGATAATGTATCTCAGGGCCAGAAACAGTTGTTAACCATTGCCAGAGCAATTCTTGCAAATAATCCGATTCTGATACTTGATGAAGCGACTTCTTCTGTAGATACAAGAACAGAGCATATGATTCAAAAAGCCATGAACAACCTTATGAAAGGAAGAACAAGTTTTGTTATTGCGCACAGATTGTCAACAATAAAGAACGCAGATATCATACTTGTTATGAAAGACGGTGATATTGTTGAGCAGGGAAATCATGAGGAACTGATGAAAATGGATGGCTTTTATGCGGAACTGTATAATTCGCAGTGGGCAGAAACTCAGGATGCATAATTGTTTATCATAGCAGATAATGAAATAATATTAGATACTAAAAACAGCATGATAAATAAGAAGTAGATGTCCCCATCCTCTAAACAAAGTAAAAAAAGTAAAAATTAAGAAAAACTCGCATAGAAGAAAGTAAATACTCTCTTCTATGCGAGTTTTTTTGATAGGTTTGTAATAGTTATTAAAACGTTTTTACTATTTATTTTTTTATATATTATTTATTAGATTTTTTTTGTAAAATAATTGCAAAAAAACGCTTTTTAAATTGATATGGATATAGGTATTTGATAAAATTATTACTGAAATTGAGGGCGGATTATAATATGTTTTTTATCAACTGAATTATAAAGGGAGAATTATATGCGAACGGATTCAATTTATAAATCATTTATTAATGATGAGCGTGCTGTCTATTTTGATGACAGCCATTACGATATTAAAAGTGACGGAACTGAGGATGTATCGGAAAAACTTCAAAAAGCAATTAACAGCATAAGTTTATCTGATGGGTATGGAACTTTGTTTGTTAATGAGGGTACATATCTGTTATCAAACACAATATATGTTCCAAAAGCTGTACGAATTATCGGTTATGGAAATACCAGACCGGTATTTGTTCTCAAAGATGGGGCTGCCGGATTTGACGTACCACATCCGGATGATAAAGGAGGATTCAAATATCTGTTTTGGTTTGTTGCAAAAACAGTGTTGAATGAAAATGAGATTGAAGATGCAGACCCTGGAACGTTTTATTCTGCAATGTCTAATATAGATATAAGACTTGGGGAAGGCAATCCATATGCTGTTGCACTGAGAACTCATTACGCGCAGCATTCCTTTGTTTCCTATATGAATATTGATGTTATGTCGGGAATGGCAGGAATATATGATGTCGGAAATGAGATGGAAAATATCAGCATACGTGGCGGTAACTATGCGATTATTACCACTATGTGTTCTCCGGGATGGCCGTTTATGATGATTGATACGTATTTTGAAAATCAGAAATGTGCTGCCATCATGAGTCAGAGATCAGGTTTGACAATTGTCAGAAATAAGACTGTAAATGTTCCCGTCTTTATTGATGTTATGGATGAAAATTACGAAAAGATATATATGGAGAATTGTGTTATTGAAAATGTATCTGACGTATTGTTTGATATTGCAATTGAAAAGAGTCAGATGACACAGTTTTCAATTAACAATGTGATTTGTAATAATGTTACTTCTCTTTCAAGATTTAAGGATACGGGAAGATGCAATGATTTGTCACCACAGGGAATACTGAATTATACTCATGGATTTTTCGACAGTGATAAGCAGCAAGAATCACAGCTTATTGATGAGATATCTATTGAAGAATTTAGTGAAAAAGAATGTTTCACGGATAATAACGGTGTACAGTCTATAGATTTGTATTCGCTATTTCCTGCAGATATCAAACAGCTTCCGGATATGGATGAATGGGTAAACGTTTCAGAGATCGGAATTGTTGGGGACGGAACAACGGATGTTACAGATCAGGTGAATAATGCAATTTCTAAAAACAAAGTATTGTTCTTCCCTGCCGGTGAGTATATTTTCTCCGATAGCATAAATTTGGAAAGAGATACTGTAATAATCGGACTTCACCCTTATACAACAAGATTTGTGCTTGCTGATAACAGTGAAGCTTTTACAGGATTTGGTCCGTCAAAAGGATTTGTGGTTACACCTCCGGAAGGGCGTAATATAGTGAACGGAATAGGAATTGCCACAGGCGGAAGAAATCCGAGAGCAATAGCACTTTTGTGGCAGTCTGGAAAAGATTCATACCTTAATGATGTAAAGATATTAGGTGGACACGGTTATCTCGTAGAAGGTACCGGGGAATTTGATTCACCTTATAATGACTCAAGAACCTGGGACAAGGATCCAAGACAGATGTGGGATGCACAGTATCCAAGTGTACTTGTTAAAGATGGAGGCGGAACCTTTAAGGATTTATGGACAGCCAGCATGTATGCATCTTCCGGCTTTCAGGTTGAAGATAGCAGCATCAGTTCAAATGTATATTGCATATCGCTTGAACACCACCAGCGAAATGAAATCAGAATGATTAATTCTTCAAATTGGAATTTCTATGCAATTCAGACGGAAGAAGAGATGGCAGAGGGTGAATATGCATTGCCATATGAGCTTGTTGAATGTAATAATATAAAGTTTAATGTTGCATATTTCTTTAGGACAGTGTTTGTAAAGACACCTTTTGAGTACTGCGTAAAGTGTTACAACTGTAAGAATATAGTATTCAATGTAATGCAGAACGTAACTCAGATGAAATTTCAGTTTACACATTTTTTAAAGAACTGCACAACAAATGAGACAATCGATTCATGGCAGGCTGTAAAAATTGTAAGTGGTGAAGAAATTGAAAATGCAAATAGTGATGAAATAATAAATGAAAATGTAATTATAAATAGTAGTGAAGGCGCAAACGAAAATATAAGTAATAATAGTAGGATAACAAAAATAAGTTATCCATATGAGGATGCATCTAAGATTGAGAGAGTTGACCTGAAAATTATAAAAGAGTTTGATGATTTCAGATTTGCAGACGGAGCAATGACAGATTCAAAGGGTAATTTCTATTTTTTGGATTCGTTTGATAAGAGAGCTTATATGATTGATGCAGGAACTCTGGAATTACAGTTGTTGTTTGAATCTCCAATTAAAATTAATTCCATGATAACAGACAGTAAAGATAATGTTATTTTTGTTGGCGAATATGTAATACCTGCAGAGGCGCAGGTTGACGGTGTGCCGGTGGTCTACGAATTGCCTCCTGATTCATATGGATCTTCTTATGGAAAATGGTACAACAGTAATGCTGTCATAGTAGCTTTTGTAGTGGAAGACAGGAAGATAAAACCACTGGAAATAAAGAAAATGAGTGATCTGTCACCGGAGTATGTTGTGTATCCGGGAAATAGGTTAAGAGACGGTGGTGATTACAAGTTTGTATTACAGTATAATCCAAAGAAAGCCTTTGTGGCACCTGATGAAAAAACTATAATTCCATTGCATTACGATTTGATCAGAGCAACAAATCTCTCAAAAGCACCAATAGGTGGTAGCATTTATTCAGTTGATGAAACCTATAAGAGAACCTGGAAGGCTGAAGTTTGTGAGAACGGACTTTTGAAGAATCCGGAGGTGATTATAGACAAAGGGGATTATTGTGTTGCTAATACACCGGACAGGCTATTTGTATGTGAGAATTATATTTACGAATGCGACTTACAGGGAAAGGTTATAAGAAAATATAATATCGGTGACAGAATTACCACAATAGGACTTGGTAATGACAATGAGATTAAGTATGTTACAGCCAGACATAAGGTCTATGTTGTGAAATAAGAAAATTGCCGGAACAACAAATATAATGGATTATATAATTAAGAAATGTAGCATTAGAGCTAGTGCTATGAAAAAAGAAAAATGTAATTACTAAAAAATAATAAAGGATAAGAAAAATAATAAAAGCTAAATAATTAAAGATATGAAGAAAGGAATCAAAAATGAGAATTAGGGAGAAAGTCATTTTTTTTGGAACAATTGCAGCAATTACTGTTGCTGCAACAGCAGGATGTGAAAAGAAAAATAATAATGACAACAGCAATGCAAAACAGGATAAAGTTCAGAATAATGAGACTGTTGAAGAGCCGGTAACAAATAATATTGAATATGACACGGTTTCTGAAATCGTGAAAGATGATTCAATTTTTGGAGAGAATGTATTTGTATTTTCGCCGGAGGATGATAGCCAAGAAGTAAAAGAAAAAGTTAATGAAATATATAAAGAGCAGGAGAGAAATCAGTTTGGTACTGAAAGATATGCTATTTTGTTTAAGCCGGGCGATTATGATAAATCAATTGCGGTCAATGTAGGATATTACACAACAGTTGCCGGATTGGGTATTCAACCTACAGATACAAACATTGAAACTTTGTGGGTAAATGCAGACTGGATGTATCACAATGCTACATGTAACTTCTGGCGCGGTGCAGAGAACTTTTCTGTAAATAAATACACAATGTGGGCAAATTCACAGGCAGTATCACTGAGAAGAATGAATTTCAATGACGGAATCGTACTCAGTGACGGTGAAGGATGGTCCAGTGGTGGATTTATTTCTGATTCACAGTTTGCAGGAACTGTATCTTCCGGATCTCAGCAGCAGTATCTCACAAGAAACTGCGACTGGGGATACTGGGACGGAGGAGTTTGGAACATGGTATTTGTGGGAGATAATCTTAACAAAATACCTATGGGAGGATGGCCATTTAATCCACTTACAAAAGTTGAAAAGACTTCTTATATAGAAGAAAAACCATTCATAGTCTATGATGATGAACATGGTTATGGTCTTTACATTCCGGAACTTAGGAATGAAACATCTGGACCTTCATGGACAAAGGGAAGTACAGGTTCTGTAAAATCACTTGCAGGATTCTATGTTGCAAAGCCCGGAGATGACGCAAAAGTGATTAATGAAGCATTGGAGTCAGGAAAGAATATTATATTTACACCGGGTATTTACGAATTCTCTGAAACAATAAAAGTCAACAATCCGGATACTATCATTTACGGCATGGGACTTGCAACTCTTGTAGCAAAAGAAGGAAATGTTGTAATGGAAACAGCAGATGTTGACGGAATAAGAATTAGTGGACTTATTTTTGAAGCAGGTGATAGCGAATCTGAATCATTGTTGAAAATCGGATCTGAAAAAACGGATGTAAATCATGAAAGTAATCCAATCTGCTTAAATGATGTATATTTCAGAGTAGGTGGAAGCGGTAGATATGTTGGAAAAGTTTCTAACTGTGTTACTATCAACTCAAATAACGTAATCGGAGATAATTTCTGGGTATGGAGAGCTGACCATGGTGCTAATGTAGGCTGGACAAAGAATACTGCAAAGAATGGAATAATCATAAACGGTGACAATGTGATTATGTATGGACTTTTTGTAGAGCACTTCCAGGAGTATCAGACAATTTGGAATGGAAACGGAGGAAAGTTGTATTTCTATCAGAGTGAAATTCCATATGATGTTCCTAGTCAGGAAGAGTTTATGAGCCATGATAATACAGTCAATGGATATTCTTCGTATAAAGTTGCAGATGAAGTTACAGATCATGAGGCATGGGGCCTTGGTATTTACGCTTATAACAGAGATGCAGAAGTTGACATAAATTCTGCAGCAGAAGTTCCTGATATTGAAGGTGTGAAAATTCACAACATAGTAAGCGTTGTGTTAAACGGAAAACCGGGAATATCTCACGTTGTAAATAACAGTGGAAATCCGGTAAAACGTGCGGGAAATACTTCGAAGATTATGGAATATGAAAACGGAGTACAGAAATAAAAAAGAACAAAAAATATGTGTTACAGAAAATGTAACACATATTTTTTTTATTTCACAATGTATACATTGTGAAACGCAAACTACAGCAGTTTTGCGGTTACCATAAAATTAGTTATGTAAACAAAAGGCTTATGTCCAACCACCGTCAACTGTGATTATCTGACCGGTCATATAAGAATTGGCATTTGCCAGGGAGAATACAGCTTCTGCAATGTCATCAGGTGTACCAATACGACCTGCAGGAATCTCATCACATATTTCAGACAAGTCTTCATCAGAGAGATGAGAGTTCATATCTGTGTTAATGATTCCACATGAAATGGCATTTACCTGAATGTTAGAAGGAGCAAGTTCTCTTGCAAGTGCTTTGGTAAAGGAATTAATCGCACCCTTTGTTGCTGAGTATGCGCATTCATAGGATGCCCCGATATTTCCCCAAACAGATGAAATATTGATAATCTTTCCGGAATGCTTAGTTAACATAACTGGGATGATTTCCTTACAAAGAGATATTACTGAGGTTACATTGCTGTTCCAAAGTCTGTCCCAGTCCTCTTTTGAAATATCCTGATGTAATCCCGTAACAGATATTCCGGCATTATTAACAAGTACATCTATTGAATTTCCTGTATCAGAAAGAATATTATCAATAAGATTTTTGGCTGAATCAAAATCAGCGTGATTGCAGATATAGTATTTGAATGAACCGCCAAAGGATGAGATATCCTTTGCCAAATCAATCATCAAATCTTCTCTATTGTGACATGTAGCGATGACATGATAATTATTTTTTGCAAAATATAAGGCTGTTGCGCGTCCTATCCCGCGGGAAGCGCCGGTTACAAGAACAGTTTTCTTCATTATAATAATACCTTTCCTTGGTAAATAATATTAGCAAGTATACAATTATTAACTAATAAACAAATAATGGATACTAAGCATCTGTTAACGAATAAAAAGCATTAGTTAATAAGCAAATGCTAACAATAGAATACCATAGTAAATCTTTTGTTGCCACCATTATCATAATTATGTTAACAGAAAAAACACAATTGATTTACATAAAAAGGTCTTCTTGCAATTGACAAAGCAAACTCAACTTGCTATAATACGTTTGTAATAATTTTGTAATAAATTGTACAACCCCACGATTTTAAGAGGTTTGAGCATAAAATCAGTACATTTCATGATAGATTTTATCCTCAGATATAATATATAGAGAATTTAATAAAAATGGAGGTACATATGAAACAGAGTTCTTTAAAAGTACTTACTCTTGGATTAGCAGTTGGAGCAATTGCTCTTGTATGTGGTGGCCGGATTAAGGCAGAGACACTTGACACAGAGATACCTTGTGCGGGAATTTCAGTCGCACTTAATAATTATATAGATACAGTTGAAAATCCGGAAACACAGATAGTTGAGCTTTTGCCAACTAAGGTTGCAGCGGAGAATCCTGCAAGACAGGAGATATTCAACAATATGGCGATTGCCTTTGTTGATAATTATGTTAATATCAGAAAGAAACCATCTACAGATAGTAAGATTGTAGGAAAGATTTACAGTAACTGTGCAGCTACAATTCTTGAGGAAACATCTGATGGATGGTACAAGATAGAATCAGGAAATGTTAAGGGATATATCAAGTCAGAGTATTTCCTTACAGGACTTGATGCAGAAGAATATGCCATTGATAATGGCTATGTGTTGGCGCAGATTAAGGAGGCAGGACTTAGAGTTAGAGAAAAAGCAAGTACTGAGGCTCCTATCATTGTAAATGTTTATGAGAATGAATATTACGCAGTAAAGAAATATAAAAAGAACGGTGAGTGGTGTAAGTTAGCAATTGATGAAGGCGAGAACGGCTGGGTTTCAGCTCAGTATGTAAGCATGTCAGTTAACATGGATGAGGCACTCACATTAAAAGAAGAAAAAGCAATGCTCAAAGCTAAGGCAGAGAGAGAAGAGCAGGAAAGACTCGCTGAGCAGCAGAGACTTGCTGACGAAGCAGCAGCAGCAGAGGCTGCAGCAGCTGCAGCAGCGGCTAACCAGTCAAACAGTAACACAAACAGTAACATTACAAATCATTCATACAGTGCACCAAGTAACAATACATCATCAAGTTCAAGTAATTCAACACAGAGTACACCTAAAAAAGAAGTTGTGAATACAGCACCACAGAGTAGTGCGGGTGCAGGAAAGGCAGCAGATGTTGTTGCATATGCTAAGCAGTTCCTTGGTAATCCATATGTATTTGGTGGATCAAGTTTGACACACGGTACTGACTGTTCAGGATTTACAATGTCAGTATATGCTCACTTTGGTTATTCACTTAACAGATCATCATATACTCAGGTATATAATGGAACAGCAGTAGATTTAGGAAGTGTTAAGCCTGGAGATCTTATCTTCTATAAGAATGGTGGAAGCAGAATCAGTCACGTTGCAATGTACATTGGTGGTGGACAGATTATCCATGCTTCAACAGAAAAGACAGGAATCATAATTGGAAGTATGTATCATCAGACTCCATGCGCAGCAAGAAGAATTATAAACTAATATATAAATTCAGAAAAAGATTTGTTACCTTTGGGCAGCAAATCTTTTTTTGTTATCCACGACGAGCCAAGTGAAAATCTGTGCTCGCACAGAGATTTTCATTTGGCGACCGTGTAATCACTGAGAAGGAGCGAAGCGGATTCGAAGTGATTTAGCGGCAAGTGAATATCGCACCAACTTGAAAAAATGACAATTTTTGTGCTGCATGTACATTTTTTTGGGAGTGAAAATATAGTGAAAATATCCAATTTTCCCTTATTTTTATTGAAGTGAGACAAAACGTACGTTTGTGCTTGACATGACATAAAATGACAAGAAAATATGTGGACAATGTGGATAAGTCGGGTTATAACTAGTATTTTAAAGCAAAAATATATTGAAAAAAAAGTGGATAACTCGATATAAACGTTTTTTTGTGGAAAAACAACGAAACTATAATTGTGTTGTTTTTTTGTGCACAATATACAAAAAACTGTTTTGAAGCTATGGACAGTTTTTGAAAAAAAGATTGTCATAATTTCCGGTAAAAAAATAGAATAAAAGATTTTATTTTTGTAGATAAAAAATGGTCACTGTGGTATAATTTCTTTATAACAAACAGAAAGGAAGTGGTACTATGAAATATATCATTTCAGGACACAACATTGACGTTACAGAGGGTATCAGATCGGCAGTCGAGGCAAAGCTCGGAAAACTCGACAAGTACTTCACGAGAGACACGGAGATAACGGTTACTCTCAGCGTCGAAAAAGACAGACATAAGATAGAAGTAACCATTCCGGTTAAGGGAAGTATCATCAGAGCGGAAGAAGTAAGTACAGATATGTATGCTTCAATTGATTTAGTTGAGGAAACAATTGAACGTTCGCTCAGAAGATACAGAAAGAAACTTATCGACAGACAGCAGGCAGCAGCCAGAGATAGTTTTACTGAAGAGTACATCGAGGAAGATTACGACGATGAAGATACAGTAAAGATTGTTAAGAGTAAGAGATTCGGAATCAAACCTATGGATCCTGAAGAGGCTTGCGTTGAGATGGAGCTGTTAGGTCACAATTTCTTCGTTTTCCTTAACTCTGAGACAGATGAAGTTAATGTAGTCTATAAGCGTAAAGGAGGAGCATTCGGGCTTATAGAACCTGAGTTAGATTAATAATAATCGCGATTAATACAAGCGCCACACTTTTATAGTGTGGCGCTTGATTTGATTGTTAGGGCAAGGCCCTGTTTATAAAGATGAGTTCTTCCTGTTGGAAGAACGAAACTTTAATAAACCAATAAACCACCTGCTATGCAGGTGAGTTCCCAGTTTCTTTAGATAAAAGAAAACCTCCTTTGTT
>JAEELL010000137.1 GCA_016282745.1 Lachnospiraceae bacterium | reverse complement strand
CATAGTTTTTCTGAAATAATAATAATGATACGAAGTCAAATTTTAAGGATTACAACTCCTTAAAATTTAGTTCCATTGAACGAGTTTTCATCAAGAAAACTCGTGAATTGGAACGGACGAGTTATCATTATTATTATGAAGTTAAAAACTAGTACTTGATGAACAGTTTTAAGAAAACATTTGCTTGATGCGACAGAGTATTCTGAAAACTGCGTATGAACGTTTCATAAAGTATACGATTTCATTTATAACATAATTATAATATGTTTTTTTCAAATATTCTTTATTAATTTTCACTTAATATTTTAACTATACTGTTGCTTTTCTATTTCCCATTTCTATTTCCCATTACATTTTTCTGCTTTATTTTTTGCATTTTTTTCTGTTTTAGTTTTCAATATGTTCATTTTTTCTTAAAATTGTTTTAATTTTTATATCTTAGATTATACTTAACGGGAGGTTAACGTATGAATGTTTTAATGTTGCTGACGGCAAAAGAGGATGTCTCTTTTTTATCTGAAGACAGTTCTCTTAGACAAGGCTTAGAAAAAATGAAAGCGCACGGATACTCAGCAATACCTGTTTTATCAACTGCAGGTCATTATCTTGGAAGTATCAGCGAAGGCGATTTTCTTTGGGCTATGTACGATAAGGATGATTTTTCAAAAAAAGAACTTGAACACATCTATATCAAAGATATACTCAGAGAAGATTTTAATCCACCGGTTAGTATCAATGTTTCTATAAATGATCTTATGGAACGTGCTACAAAGCAGAATTTTATTCCGGTTGTGGATGACAGAAATTTCTTCATTGGAATTATTACAAGACAGGATATCATAAAAGGTGTATCCAAATATGTAAGAGAAGCTGAATCACAGAAAGAAGAGAAAAGACGAGCTGATTTGCTGAACTTACAACTCAATTACAGTTTATAATCTAATATTTATATATTGACAAAAAGGCTATTGTATTTAAGTCCTCTATTCACCCTAACAATAGCCTTTTTTTAATGCAATTTTATTCAATTTCCAGCGTTAACTCTTTCTTCCAGCCAGTCAAAATAATCTTTCATCTTTTCATACTTTCCGTCCCATGCTTCGTTTGATTCCCAATCATCGTCTTCACTCAGAATAACTGATTTACCATCTTTAAATAAAATAAAACAATTATATTCCGGTTCGTCCGATGGAAACGCTTCATTCTCACCTTCCTGAATTCGGCTTATTTGACATGATGAAATATCATCAATGGCATACACCGTTTGTTTATACTCTTTCACAACAGTTATTTCATTTTGGGAAACATTAACATAATCCGAAATTGAATCAGTTAAAGTAAGTGACCAAATTGCAAAAGCAATTAAAGATAACACAGCTGTGAATGTCAACATAGCCTTTCTGAAATCACAAACTATTATCACTAAACTCAAAATCAAAATTGCCATAAATATCGCAACTACATTTATACTATCGTCAAAATAAGTAATTGATGGAAATTCTGTCTCTTTTGGCTGCATTTTGATCCACATAACAAAATATGCACCGGCTATACCAACAAATTGCAATGGAAAGAAAACGCATAGTGCAAATAATACATTCAGCATACTAACAACAGTTAATTTTGCATCGGCAAACCACCCACGTTTTCTTCCTAAGGACAAATCAAGTTCATATATAAACATTCGTATTCCCCAAATTACAAAAGGGATAATGAACGCAAGTACAGACACTGACAAATAATTAATGTCCTTATTTACAAACGATATAACTCCAATAATAACCGCAAATATCCACATGATTGGAATACTTTTCAATAATACAAATGTAAAATACTTCTTTGCCGGAAATGGATGATATTCCATGTAATCAAATAAATTTCTCCTTCCAACAACTCCCATTTGACTGGACGGAGTTCCATATTTGTCGAAGTACAGATTGCAAACAAGTATTGTAATTATTTTTGTAATCACAAGTTTTGACAGTTTTAAATCAGCCAGTTTAAATACAGACAAGTCAAAACTAACTGTTTTAAAAAAAGCAAATCCTGATTCAAAAAAGTCCAATTCCTCATATGCATAACGAATAAATTTGAATCCGACAACCAGGTACAACATAAAATACATTATCGCCCATCTGTGCCTGTATATATTCAATTTACTGCCGGTTTTGGCAATATCTTTTATCTTAACCTTTGTCTTATTTTTCATTACAACCTCCGAATCGTTCTACATTAGATACTCAAGAAACTCATATCCTTATATTCATCTTTTGAAATTGAGTTAAGTATACTTTTTTCCGGCATGACTGCTTTCCTGGTTCCAAATTTAGTAATCATTCCATTCTCCATCAATGCAACATATTCGGCAAATCCCGGTATTTCTTCTTCAAGGTGAGTCGACATGATAACACCCATGTCCTCTGTTCTCATTTTCTTATGTATCTCTTCCATAAGCACTTTTGCCTCAACTACGTTAAAGTTTGCAAGAGGTTCATCCAATAATAAAAACTTGGGTTTTCTTGCGAGGGCAAACGCCAACTGAAACTGAATCCTCTGCTTTGAATCTATATTTTTGTAATACTCCTGTCTGATAGCTCCATCCAACCCGAATATCTCCATATAATTGTTAAATGCATTTCTATCAAAGTTATCATAAAAGCCCTCAAACAGATCAACATTCTCATCAATTGAAAAGGTCTCTCTGCCCCAGCCGGTTTCATCTATATAGGCAATAGTTTTCTTATATAAATCAGGCTTTTTGATATTAATCTTTTCGCCCTGCCACAATATTTCTCCTTTATCAGGCCTATACAGAAGCCCCATAATCTTTAGAAGTGTAGTCTTCCCTGCGCCATCCTTCCCAAACAGAACAGTGAATCTACCCCTGTCCAGTTTCAGACTGACATTACTAATGCCAAATTGTTTTTTTCCATAACTGAATGAAATATCCTTAACGCTTAACATACTATTCCTCCGACACTATTTTGCCTTTATTTAAAGACTACAGTTATTTCTTTTCTGCAAGTTCTGTTTCAAGCCCTTTAATATATTCGGTCAAATCTTTATATTCCCCGGCCCAGGCATCATTGTTTTCATATGATTTCCAATCATCGATTGCTACCTTCTTGCCATCTTTCATATGAAATATAATTTTGTTATCATATTGATCATCTTCATCACCATATTTCACATCAATTTTATCTATCTCTTCAAAATTATACTCGCTCTTCTCTCCTTTCTCAAGTACTGTTATTTTATCTCCCGTAATCTTTATATATGTATTGACTTCATCCACTATACTGAATGTACCAAGTCCTACATATACAGATAACATAATTCCCACGACAACTATTTTATATTTGAAGGAAGACATTGCAGATAACACCCAAAAAAGAACCATTCCACTTATTAAAAATAATAAATATTCATCACCGGGTTCATATATACGTACAGATGGAACACTTCCATTATCTGCATGGGCAAACAACGATGACACACCTTCCACTGCTATAATTGATGTAATAAATAAAACAATTAGAATTACAGATGCGCTTATAATCCATAATATCATTTCAGCAAAATATTTTCCCGTCACGTATCCTATCTTTGCTCTGCAATCCGTCAATTCATATTCAAATATAAATAATCTGAAACGATACACTACAAAAGGTAAAACTATTATTACAATTGCAACAATGGCTCTGACATATTCTTTGTATATAAATGCCATCGCAAAGTATTCTATCGCCAACATTACAGTAACAGGAAGAATCTTTTTCAAAATATATTTGAAATATTCCCTTGTTGGGAAAGCAAGGTATTTGAAACAATCTGTAAGATTTACAAATATACCTATACCTTTTTCTCTCTCAGCTTTGCAATTAAGATATACGTTAAAGTAATTGTTATACCCAAGGGCCACAGTAATCACACCTATAACAGGTATTATTGAATTCATCCCCACTTCTTCCGGCACAATTATTTCTGCCGAAGATGCGTCCCTAATAAACCCCATAATAAAAGTAAATATGAATAACACTATCCAATTACATCCAAATCCATTTAATTTTTTTATCTTTTTTGCAAGTTCTTTAATATTCATCCTACACCTCCAATACTTACACTTCACTCAGCATAAGTTCTCTAAGCCCTGCAATATTATTTTCCGACATAACTTTTTCCCTATCTCCAAAGAGTTTTATCTGACCGTCTTCCATAATAATCACGTAATCGGTTATATCTGAAACATCCTCAACAAGATGTGTAGACATAATAACTCCCATTTTATCATCCATAACTTTTTTATGGATTGCGCCAATCAGATCAGTTTTTACAATAGGATCTAAATTAGTAAAAGGTTCATCCATAATGAGATATTTAGGATTTCTTGCAAGTGCGAATGCAACGAGAAATTTCATCTGTTCGCCCTTTGACAGTTCATTATATTTCTTCTGATTCAAATCACATTCAAGTTCAAATTTATTTAAATACTCTTCAAATTCATCCAGTTTGAAATCCTCATACAATCCTGAAAACAAATCAACATTTTCTTTCAATGTGAGCAAGCCACTGCACCAACCGTTATCATCAACAAATGCAACCTGCTTTTTGTATTCACAGAGATTCTTCATTCCAACTGATTCTCCATTTATAACAACTTCTCCCGATTTTGGAAGCAGCATCTTGTACATTACATTGAGCAATGTAGTCTTTCCTGTCCCGTTCTTTCCAAGTAATGTATAAAAATAGCCTTCTTCCAAATCTATGTTTATATTTTTTATTCCAAATCCTTTTTTCTTATAGCTGTAAAAAATATTTTTGACAGAAAGCATATATAAATCCTCCTTATAGTTTTTACCACAATATGTTGATCATTGATACCGCGTCTTCTTTGGAGAGGCCTGCTTCTTTTGCACTATCAATCCACTTTGCCAGTTCATCTTCAATTCCAAGAGTTCTCTTTTCCTCCAGATAAGACATGTCCGGATTGTCCACATAGAATCCTTTTCCCGCAACGGAATATATCAGGCCTTCACGCTCCAACTCCTCATAAGCTCTCTTAGTTGTAATAACACTGATTTTCAAATCTGCAGCAAGACTTCTGATAGAAGGCAACGGCTCTCCCTGTTGCAGGTTTCCGGATACTATTTCATTTTTAATCTGCTCCGATATTTGTTCATATATCGGCACCCCACTTTTAGTTAATACTTTTATATTCATAAGTTTTCCCCCCTTTTATTCTTCATAATAATCATCCAATTTCCACTTTCTTTTTTGCATTATTGCAACTAATACATTTGCTATCAGTCCGATAATCAATACAACTGTAAATATCTCTTTGGATTGCATCATAAAACTATAAGTATCTCTCGGACCATTCAATAACATGAAATAGCCTATTAATACAAACACTGAAGAAACATTTGCAATTGTTTCCGGTATGCTGTTTCCTATAATGGCTAAATAATCTATTTTTATAAACTTCTCTTTTTGACTCTTATTGACACTTGCTATACAACTCTCAACACCGGTTCTGTATAAACATGCAACAATTCCAATGTAGAACAATGCTGCAATAACAGGACAGTTCAAATATCTCTCTCTGGTTGATTCATGTGCAAACATCAACCATGGTATTGAAACGGCAAATCCAACTGCTGTTTCAAGTGCAATTGCATTTTGCGCTGCAAATTTCTCTCTTTTCATATCCTCTTCTGTTCTTGGAATAATAAAATCCGCCTCTGAATCAGTATTTAATACTGTTTGTATCATTGTTTTTAATATCTGAACCAGTGCTGCAAAATACCCTGTAAAAATCACCATGAGCCATGAAATTATCTCCAACACCATAATCCAACTTTGATTCTTACATTTTGTTAATTTTCTAAAATAAAATTCTTTCATGTCTTATTCCCCCTTACCCTTTTCTACATAATACATAATCTCTTTTAAGTCTGCATATCTCATATTGCGCTTTACATTGTCTGAAAACTCTGAGTACCCTGCTCTTACCATTGCCTCTGTGTGATTTTCTGTTCTACCAACTCCAAGTATAATTTCTTTTGGTATTTCATTTATTGTCTCCATATCCCCTTCGACAATTCTGTACTCAGTTTTTAGATCATCTATTGCACCGTAATAATGTGCATATCCTTCATTATCTTTTTTTCTGATCCACAATACATAGTCTGCAAATTCTTCCATCTCCTCAACCAAGTGTGTGGCATATATCACTGAACATTCCCCCGTAGCCGTCAGTTCCCTGATATCTCTGTAGAGCTTTTCTCTGAATTCCACATCCAGATTTCCTGTAGCCTCATCAAATATGTAGAGTTTAGGCTGACAAGTCCTTGCAAATGCAAGCTGCACTCTGATCTGCTCCCCAGTTGACAAATCGCTGATTGTTTGTTGCGTCTTACCGGACCTTCCATTCTTAAATGTTGTAACTTTGATATATGGCACCTGATATTCGTCCAGCAATTCTCTGTACAGTTTCATATCAAATTTTTCATAATATCTGCCGTAAACTTCTGCCAGCTCAATAGGTGTCATACCTACCGGAAAAGGAAAATTCTGAAGTACAAATCCAATCTGATTTTTGTACAGGACAGGCTCCTTCACCAGATCTTTTCCTAAGATTTTCACCGTACCGCTGTTCCCTTCGGTATCTATTCTGTAACTTCCAAGAAGGCATCTGAGAAGTGTTGTTTTTCCAACTCCGTTTCTTCCTATTACTCCAAGAATGTATCCCGGCTCCAAATCAAAATTAACATCGTTCAATTTAAACTCCCCACATCTCTTATTGAGATTTTTGCAACTTATCAAAAAACTCATATTCCCCATCCTTTCTCTTCTCTATCACTTAGATTATTGTAAATTATCTGCACAGTACTGCATTGTTTCAGATACTTCATCAAATGAGCTTCTTTTAGAAAACATAAAGAAAATGTAACTGTATATACTGTATATGTTTTCTATATACACAGTATATACAGTTATACACACGCTTGTCAACTATTTTTTTAATTATTTGTTTTTTTATTTACTTTTGTATTCTTCCATATTAAAGTTGATATAGGAATTCAGAACGGAAAAATAACAGTTATATGGGAGATTTATATGGAATTATTACAGTTAAGATATTTTAAAGATGCAGCCGAATCAGAGAATTTCAGCAGTGTGGCAAAGAAGCATTTAGTGCCACAGCCATCAATCAGCAAGACTATCAAAAAACTTGAAGATGAACTTGGGGTCAGTCTCTTTGACCGTAACGGAAAGAAGATAACCCTTAACGGCAACGGGAAATACTTCTATGAAAAGGTGAATTCCGCACTTGAACTTATCGACGAGGGCACCGGCCATTTTTCCAATGCCAAGTCTACCATTATGCTCTACACTCAGGCAGGCAGCCGTTTTGTATCTCTTCTCACAGCCGACTATCTTCTCTCACACAGAAACGTTTATATTTCATTTGTAAACTATTCATCGAATCTGGAGAACAAATATGACTTTACTATTATGCAGCATATGGATGATATGTCTCAATTTGAATACGTTGAATTAATGAAAGATGAAATTGTTGCCATTGTATCTAACAGTCATCCTCTCGCTCACTCAGAAGAATTAAGCATTAAAGACTTAAGTGATCAAAATTATATTGCTTATTATAAATCAATGAACCTTAGAGATTTCACTGACAATTATTGCATGACTTCAGGCGAATTCACTCCAGAGGTAACTTACGAGACGCATGATTACACAACACTCAGATATCTTGTACAAAAAAATAAAGGAATTGCCCTGCTTCCGAAAGCCTTTTTCGATCTTCAGCCTTCGCTCACAATAAAAGCAATCCCTTTAAAGGAAAAAACATATCGTCATTTGGTTCTTGCATGGAACAAGTCAAAAAAATTAAACACTGTTGAAAAAGAATTTGTGGAATACGCAAAACAATGGTTTTCCACATTATAAAT
Organism: Lachnospiraceae bacterium; assembly: GCA_016282745.1. Classification (GTDB taxonomy): domain Bacteria; phylum Bacillota; class Clostridia; order Lachnospirales; family Lachnospiraceae; genus SIG293. The sequence continues at coordinate 21,012 of JAEELL010000137.1, read as the reverse complement.
GCACTGTATACACAATTATTGTTATATTGCAATTACTCAATATATGCAATTCAATAGTTTACAGTTCAGGTACCCACTGTTCTACATATTTCTTGCTGGAATCGATGCTCTTTCCCTCGATGGCAAGACCATCGACAACATCGGCATCAGGTTCTAATTCTCTTATCTTGTCATATGTTCCGCCATCAAGAGAACTTCCGTATGTGTTGAACGGAATTATAGTCTTGCCTTCGAAATCATATCTGGCAAAAAAAGTATACATTACTCTTGGCATATCATAAGACCAGATTGGATATCCAACAAAAATAATATCGTAATCTTCCGGATTAGTTGTCAGACTAAATCCCGGATACTCTCTGGCATTCTTTTCTTTTTTTGCCCTTTCAAGAATATGATCATAATCTAACGGATAGTCCTCATCCGGAATTATCCTATCAACAACTCCGCCTATTCTGTCATGGATATATTTTGCAAAAGTACCGGTAGCTCCGTCACCATCACCAACAGCGGTTGCACTTGATACTGCATCCACATCATTTAAATTTGCAGCACTATAATAAATAATCAGAATCTTTTTGTTGATATAATCAACATCTGTATTAGTGCTGATTTTCTCGTTAGACTTCTTTGCAGTCTCATGAATCTGACCATTATTGTTTTTATCACAAGAAACCGATAACAATAGTATAACTATCATTATCAGCATTATCGCCATTTTTCTTCCCAATTTTCTTCTCATTTTTCTTCCTCTTAGCCTTAAAAGCATATTAATAATTTCATACTAATTGTATTCCAATTTTCTATTCTCATATTTATATTGTATCAAATCTTCCATATTAATCAAGAACACCGCCTGATTTTCAATCACCAAAACCGCCAGGCTTGTTTTGCAATTGTACCATGGTCATCAAATGCATGAAGATAATAAGAAAAGCACAGTCATACGACCATGCTTTTCTTTCTTTGCACAATTTGTTTTGTAGTTCTCTGTAATCAACCTAATAACTAACAAATGTTTAAACATTTTCCCTTTTGTTACAAACAGTTGAAAATACTTAGACTGATATTAAATGTAGGTGAATGTGACAATATCATATCCGTTCTCTTCGCCCTGTTTATCACTGAGGCCCCTGCACGTTTTTGTTTTCCAATATCACTTCAAAATGTAAATCGCGATCTCTTTGAAGAATATTATCAAAAACTTTTTTCCGTACATTTATGATACTCATATTATAACATTCACTTTTTTACAATAAAATACGTTGAAGTCTGTTTTTGCATTTCTTTTGCAAAAATACTACAAGATTATTTCGGCTATCCAATAATGGTTCCACCGCCCACAACAATGTCACCATCATACAAAACAACAGCCTGTCCCTTAGTGATTCCTCTCACAGGTTCATCAAATGTAACTTTTACTTTTCCATCCTGCTCTGCAGTAACCACACAATCTGCCTCTTTCTGCTTGTATCTGATTTTGGCTTTGCATCGTATAGGTTCCGTGATATCTTCCACTTTAATCCAGTTCATATTGTCAGCAATAAGGGTTGTCTTAAAGAGACTTTCATTGTCCGACAGTATTACTCTGTTATTCTCTATATCTTTGTCATACACATACATAGGACTCTTCAGAGACAGTCCCAATCCTTTTCTCTGTCCGACTGTATATCTGATTATTCCCTTGTGCTGTCCTAAGACATTGCCTTCCAGGTCAACAAAGTCACCTTCAGGGAAAGTTCTGTTACAATGTTTTTCAATAAATGCCGCATAATCACCGTCAGGTACAAAGCAAATATCCTGGCTGTCTTTTTTTCTTGCATTTACAAAACCATTCTCTTCTGCTATTTCTCTTATCCTTGTTTTGGTAAACTCTCCGAGAGGGAAAAGGGTATGTGATAACTGATCCTGCGTCATATTGTAAAGAACATAGCTTTGATCCTTTGACTCATCAAGACCTTTTTTGAGCAGGTACCTTTCTGTATTCTCATCCTTTTCTATTCTTGCATAATGACCTGTAACAACATAATCATAACCAAGCTCATACATTCTCTTCATGAGTTTTTCAAACTTAATATATCGATTGCAGTCTATACAAGGATTTGGAGTTCCTCCACACATGTATGTATTGATAAATCTGTCTATAACTTCTTTTTCAAAATTGTCGGTAAAATTGAAAACATAATATTCCATGCCAAGAGAATATGCAACATTTCTTGCATCATCGATATCGCTCAGCGAACAGCATGTCTTATCCTTTTCAATATTTATATCGTCATTGTCATAGAGTTTCATGGTCGCGCCTATGCAGTTATATCCCTTATCTTTCATGAGGAATGCTGCAACGCTGGAATCAACTCCGCCGCTCATTGCAATTATTGCCTTCTTACTTTCCATCTTTTTATCAGTACCTTTCCATGTAAGTAACTATTATTTTTTGTAACTTTGCTATTTTTATCACTTCATTTACACTACTATTATATCTTTATTAACATTACTTCTTTTACTTTTTGATGACTTTACTTGCTGACCATTTACCGTTTAATTTTCGCCCTGAAATATAAGCATAAGCTCTAACTGATACATAATATTTCTTTCCCTTTTTCAATTTCTTGATAGTCAGTGATGTCTTCTTAGTTTTAAGTGTTTTAGTTGTCTTTTTACTGTATTTTTTGTTCGTTGAATATCTTACCTGATATCCATTAGCATTAGCGACTTTCTTTATAGTTATTTTTGCTTTCTTTTTATTTGAAAGTCGCTTTGCTTTGACAATTTTAGTTTTCAGTGTAAAAGTAGTAACAGTCACTGTCTTCTTGCCATCATTAGTATTTGAAGTGGTTGTCTCTCTTTGCGACAAATCATTGCTCTTGCCGTTTTTGCTGAATACCTTTGTGTATATCTTTATATACAAACCATTCGGATAATTACATGCAGGTGCTGAGAAATTATTATATTTCATCAAACTCTCTGAAATACTGCTATCAGAGCATTCAATCCTGTCTATTTCATATCCGTTCTTTACATCAACTCTTATATTAATCATATCACTCGGCTGATATGAACCTGCTCCACTAACTGTAACCTCGTTTGTTCCATCCACAACAACTTTTATTTCACTTGTTTTCACATCTTTTATATTTAAAAATGAAGCATGATAATCAACTGTTTTTCCAAATATTGCCTGAGTATAGTCTGCAAAATCCCAGATATCGACAACAACAAATTGTCCGTTTGCTGCTGCTCCTGTATATCCTACTGACAATATCGGTACTCCAAGGATTTTGTTATACAGTTTTTCGTTGTCAAAAATATAATTGTCTGAAATAGAAAATTCATCCTTCAAACCATTATATTCGAACATATTACTGCTACCCTTTATTCTCTCACAGGCATATATTATACCCTTATCGGTGCAGCCTGTTGCTGCTGTATAATAAGTAACAGTACTACCATTATCGAATGTAGCAACTTCATTACAATTTACATCTGCAAATATATTTTGCTTTGAACTGCTCCAGCTTGTGCCATCAAAAATCATATTGTAAGGGACCTTGTCTCCGCCGTCTGTACCAAGGGTCAAAACAAGTTTTCTACCTACCTGATAAACTCTTCCATATGCTCTTCCCGGCATATTTGATGCCAATACCCTGGTTTCTTTTATTCCTCCATTGTCGTCATTATACAAAAAAGCTTTTTTCAGGAATCCACCCTCTGCATTTACCCCTCCCATCAAATACAGATTTCCGTTGTAAATAAACAGTTGTGTTCCGTTGTAATTATCAATTGCACTCGGTAAAATTCCTGCATTCTCCCAACTCGAATTTTCAACATCCTGCACATTAAATTTAAGAAGTTTTTTCCTTCTATTGGAAGACGTTTTACATATTGCCATCACATAAATATTTCCGTTAAAATACACCGGTTCTGAATCAAAGGTAATAACTGATGAATAATTATTAAATTCCCATCCAAAAATATATTTCTCAATCGTTTTTGATGACAGACATTCATATTCAAACTTTGGAATTTTATTTAAATATTCTTCATAATCATTTATTTTTCTATCGCGCGGAACCTTGTATATCACTCCTGTCGGGCAAACAATAACAACCTCACTGCCAATTGAAACAGCCTTTGCGCCATCTAAGCAATCATTTGATGCAATTCCATAAAGAGCTTTTCCACCGTCAACATATATTCTCTTTGTAAGTTCTTCGCGCTCTTTTTTCAGAGTAATATCAACCTGCTTATTCGCATATTGGGATACATTACATTTTATCATTTTTTCATCTGTATAAAATGGTTTTACGCTATTTCCATTTATCTCAACAGTTGAATCCTTTAGATTATTACCTGTAATATATAACACACCATTATCACAAACTGCATTATCAAAAATCATTCGCTGATTGTCAACAAAAGATAAATCCAAAACGCCTTCTGTAACACACATTCCTTTAAGTTTTTCACTTCTTCTGGTACTGCTTAATAATATTTCTTTCAATTTAAGACAATCACTTTCCGAATAACCTGCCGATGCTAATGCAGCAACCGCACCGGTAACAACAGGTGTAGCCATAGACGTTCCCGAATCATATTTGTATTTTATTAAATACTCGTCTGCCTGCCCTGCCTTAGATACAATAACATTGCTGATGTCTACTGTAAAATCTCCCCCTGATTCCGTGTACAACTGAATTACAGCCACTCTCTCCTCTTTTCCTTTTGAGGAAACTTTTGTGGAAGTGCATAAGCTATCTGACCCCGGGGTCATAAGTAATCCATCATACATGGCATCATCAAAATCATCCAGAGAGGCGGTAGCCTTTGCATCTGACACTATCAGCAGATTTCTACCTCCTGATGCTTCTGTTGAGTATGATACGCTGATATATTCGTATACATCACCCGTTGTTCCATCACAGGTATATGGAAACAGCAGATAATATGCATCACCAACTTCTGCATTGGTAATTGTCCATTTGTACTTTCCATTCTGCTGTGTCATGGACAGATTTGCATTTCCGTCCCTCTCATAACCATAAGCCACTTGATTTGGATCGGTAACTGCTCCCGTACTCTTGCCGTTATCTTTAACTTTTATCAAATTGCTATTGCTTCCATCCAGATACAACTGACTATTTGTTTGTGCACTGGCAAACAGTTGCGGATAAAAACAATCACTTGCATAAGTTGAAAAAATATCCACTCCCGGTGCAAACAAGTCTACAGTATTTGCTCCATAATTTGAAAATGCCGCCGGCTCGTCAAACTGATTTGATGCTCCTACCGAAATAATGTACTCAGAATCAAACGCAGCCGGAAAAGAATCAAAAGGATTCTCATCGATATTAACGCTCTCATTTCCTGCTGCACAAACTGACAGCACTCCGCTCTCCCCCAGTCTGTCAATTACATCCTCAAGAATTGTGCTGTAAGCTGATCCTCCGAGTGACATATTTACAGCTACAAGGTTTACATTATATTCTGTTTTTGCCTTATATGCATATTCCAAAGCTGCGATTATACTGTCATCATCACCACTGCCTTCTTCATCCAGTACTCTTAAAGCCATAATTTTTGTATTAGTTGCAATTCCGGCTATGCCCAGACCATTCTCTCTCTGTGCGGCAATCACGCCGGCAACATGAGTTCCGTGACCGTCCTCATCTTCAGGCACTGCATCATCATATACAAAATCATAACCATTTGTACCATCAAAATCTTTACTTTTATTTTTATTAACCCATAACTTACTCTTTAAATCTTCATGAGCCAGATCAATTCCCGAATCGATAACGGCAACAACATTTTCTTCTGCCTGCATATCACTGGCAAGTTTTTCGTAATTGATATCGTAACACTTTTTACCGTCTTGTTCCGCTACATTTTCGAGATACCACTGGGTGTCAAAATAAGCATCATTTGTAGCCATCTTAGTTCTCTTGTAATTTGGCTCTGCCTTAACTCCATCAATTGAATTGTAAACCTTAAGCATTTTTTCAACGGACATTTTGTCAGACTTTATAACTTCCACAGTTAAATCTGATTTGTTTTTCTTTTTGGAATCCGATTCAAAAACATACTTTTTGTCACTGGTAAATTTTTTCCCGGCTTTCTTTGAAACGGACTTGGATGTTATTTTTGAATTATCATATTCAATAAGAATCTCACCATCCACGTAATCTGCCTGAGACATAATTCTGCTCAAGTCTTCCGACATACCGGCTTTTGCAATATTATTGTTTTCCATTGCAGGAATAATATTTTCATCAGGTGTCAACCCCATAATCACGGCAACCGCAAGTGCAACTGCAATTCCTTTTTTTGTTGTATTTCCTCTTTTTGCTGTATTTGAAAATCTGTTTTTTATCATCTCTTTACTTTTCTTACTCATTAAATATTCCTCATTTTCTATCTGATACTATTTTGTTACTTTCCTATAAGATAACTTACAAAGCTTGAACTCTTTTTCGACTGAGTTAAATATACTCTATTTACATTGTTTTTTCAACATGCACAGTCCTTTCATTGTCTGCAATTTTAACTATTCAGCCTTTCACTTATGACAGCTCTAATCCGCAAATATGCTTAGTTTTCTTGCTTATTTTTGATAATCATTTTATACTTTCCTTATTGGAGGTAATTATGACTAAGAAACAACTTGCCATAGCGATAATTGAACGATTAAAAAATGAATATCCGGAAACTGTCTGTACTCTCGATTACGAAGAAGCCTGGAAGCTTCTTGTCAGCGTCCGGCTTGCGGCTCAGTGCACTGATGAAAGAGTGAATAAAATAGTCCCTGCACTATATGAAAAGTTTCCTGACATCTCATCCCTTGCTGATGCAGATGTTGATGAAATTGAAGCAATTGTCAGACCCTGCGGTCTTGGAAAAAGCAAAGCAAGAGATATTAGTTTGTGTATGAAAATGCTGCGTGATGATTTTGACTGTAAAGTCCCTGACAACATGAAAGACCTGCTCAAACTTCCCGGCGTAGGACGGAAAAGTGCCAATCTGATAATGGGTGATATCTACGGTCAGCCGGCAATTGTCACTGATACACACTGTATCAGACTTGTGAACAGAATGGGACTTGTAAACAATATTAAAGAACCAAAAAAGGTTGAAATGGAATTGTGGAAGATTATTCCCAAAGATGAAAGTAACAGCTTCTGCCACAGGCTGGTCGATCACGGGCGTGCAGTATGCACAGCCAGAACCACTCCATTCTGTGACAAATGCTGTCTGAATGATATCTGTAAGAAAAAAATATAATTCTAATTATGCTTTAATAGCCCATCGCATTTTTGTGGATTTTGCTCTCGGATTGTCAATACACTCTTTTGCGGTGGGTCTAATTACATCCTCAGCCACTTCCGAATATATGCCGGCTTTCTTACCACTCTTAAATGCTTTTTTGACAAGTCTGTCCTCTCCCGAGTGGAATGTAAGTATTGCAACTCTTCCTCCAGGTGCCAATGCATCAGGAAGCTTATCCATGAATTCATACAGCACCTCAAACTCGCTGTTAACATCTATTCTCAACGCCTGAAATACTCTCGCGCAACATTTTTTCACTTCTTCTTTTTTATCTTTCTCCGGAACTTTTCTAAGGGCATTTGTAATAGCCTGTGTAAGTTCCATTGTGGTGCTAATTTTATTTTTACCTCTGTTTATTTTTACAATTTCAGTTGCAACTTCTGAAGCATAAATTTCGTCTGAATTTTCAATAAGCATTCCCTCAAGCTCTTCTACTGAAATATTTGCAATTCGCTCTGCTGCAGATACACCTTTCTCAGGATTAAGTCTCAAATCAAGCGGTCCGTCATGTTTATATGAAAAACCGCGCTCCGGATTATCCAGCTGCATCGATGACACTCCGAGGTCCGCCAAAATAAAATCAAAAGGACCGTATTGTTTTGCAACTTCATCTATATTTCTGAAGTTAGTATTAATTGTAGTTACAATATCAGTTCCAAATCCCCTATCCTCAAGTCTCTTCGTAGTCTTCTTAATCTCAATTGGATCCGCATCAAGTGCGTAAATGTGGCCATTTCCCTCCAGGCATTTTAGCATGGCTGTAGTGTGGCCTCCGTATCCAAGAGTCGCATCAAGGCCAATCTGTCCCGGTTTAATTTTTAGAAAATCAATAATCTCATTTACCATTATTGATATATGCATTCCCGCAGGTGTCATGCCTTTGCTCTTGACTTTCTCGATGGTATCCTTGTATTTTTCAGGATTATGTTCCTTATATTTTTCCTCGAATCTTCTCGGGTGAGTTCCCTTGTATCTCTTTCTTCTCTTATGGGGAACTTCAGTTATATCTCCTTCATTTACTGTTTCTGTTTTTGTACTTTCCGCTTTTGCACTTTCCGCTTTTGCACTTTCTTCTTTTGTACTTTCCGCTTTTGCACTTTCTTCTTTTGCACTTTCCGCTTTTTTTGCTTCTTCTGTTATATTCTCTTCTCTAACAAATTCTTCCATAGTACTCCTTTGTAAATACTTTCCCGGTTTCTAATTTTTAGACATTATTTCTTCCATTTTATTAATTGCAGCTCTTTTCATTAAAAACATAAATATCAAAGAATAGACAATCATAAACATTCCGGGAAGAATAATTCCAAGGAAACTTACTATTATCAATTCTCTTGCTGCAGACAATACCAGTGATGTACCTACAAGAATCCATCCGATCATAATATACATCACTCCAATTCCTGCCTTATTCTGCTTCTCTTTATTTTCAAAAATATTTGACGTTATATCTGAAGATATTTTCTTTTCAAATTCCTCATACTGTTTTGTTGTAAGATTGGATGCGTAATATACTCTCTTATTTATAAATATCATCAAATCCACAAGAGACAGATTTTTTTTATCAGGTATTTTTTCTCCTGACACAGCCTCTATTTTTTCATATGGGATTAAAGCTTTTCCACATCTGATATTTTCTTTTTCAAAAATGATAAACACATTTTTCCTAACCAAATTGAATACAATAAACATAGCCGAAAAAGCATTAAGAATAATGAGTATTAACATTGTTTCAAAAGAAGATCCAAATGTAGAATTTGGCATTTTATACTCTATTCTGATAATATTAAGTTCTTGAAAAATCATACCTGCTATAAATAAAAGTATATAATTCTCACCATTTTTGTTTCTTCCTATAAAAGACAGTCCCTCCGGCTTTCTACTGTTCAAAAAATACTTTATCATCAAACTCATCATCAGAACTGCTACCAAACCTATCGATGCAGCCAGTAAATATTTTATTATCATCTTTATTCTCCTACCGATAATTTTTTCTTTGATAATTTTTTCATGCCCCTTTGTATTTTATACATTAATTCATAAAAAGTACAGAACAGAATAATAAATCTTCGTCATACAAACAGAAAGGCTATTACACAATCAGTGCAATAGCCTAAAACTCTATAACAGGATTTGTTACTATTTCATTTTAAATCTCCATTTATATACATATCTTTTTTCAGGATATATTTTTTTGTAATCTGTTCCAAACACATCATTCAAAATCATTCGCCACGTGTTTAATGCAGTTTCACCTTCTATTTCAATTCCGGAATTGTCCTTTCCCATGTAAACACAATTCAATACATTCTGCATCTTCTCGCTTTCAGCCTTCGCATCATATTCACTTTTTCTGTAAGAATTCATCTCAAACATAGGATATCTTGCACCGTGATCTGACTGAATAACTATCACTGAATCAGGATTGTCTTTCAATATATTGTCAACACAGTCTTCAAGCAATGAGTTGGTATATTTTAACTGGTTCAAGTATAATTCTTTGTTATGCCAGTTATACGCCTGACTGTCGTCATTTATCGGCTGGCCGTTCTCATCAAAAACAAATGGATGATGTGGTATCTGAAGATAACACATGGTCATTGTGGGACCATCACCTGTATGTTTGGCAGACTGTTTTAATGTTTCAACTGCCAGTTTCAGTTCATCCTTATATTTTGTAAATTTAGTATTGGATATAGTCGCCTCATCTTTTTTTGTTCTGAAAGCAATAAAACTTGATATCTCTCTTATGAAACTGTTATCAATAAGATATCCGTCAACATCTCTGTCCACACCTGCAAATATACAATCCGGCGAACTCTCAAACAATACGTTTGTTCCTTCTGTATTAAGTATTTTCTGATGATTAATAACATCAATATTATATCCAAGATCTTTTACAAATCTAAACAGTACCGGATTCTTAAAATACTTTATATTATTGCTCTGAACTCCGTCAATTGAAGTGACATACTGCAAATTCAAAATATTAGGCATAATCTCTTTTGTGAGAATCCCCTCATAATTATAAGTTGATTCTGAAATTGAAAACCCCTTACTTGTGAGATTATCAAGAAACTTTGAATTATCAAAATCATAGTAATATTTTAAATTCTCACTTCCACCATATTCATCAAGAAAAATATAGTAAATGTCCGGAGTGTTGTCTCTTTTTTGTGCATACTGCTCCACTTCCACAAATCCATCACATTCCTTCATGCTAATGAACTTTGGAACAGCGGTGCATACATTGATTAAAATTAGCGCTCCAAAAGTAATTATCACTACAGTGTTAACCAGCTCAAAATCCATTTTCTTTATTGATAGTATCACTAAAATTGCACACCATAGTATCAAAAGTAACGCCATGTTGTATCCTGTCGGAATCACACTGAGCACAATACATATAATATTAAAGATAATATTATAATTTATGAAAAAAATCATAAAAGCACAACTGACAATCCCTGCTTTAAATGTATTTTTAAATAATAATAACCCTATCAGATACACTGCAATCGAAATAATAAAAAACACAAACAATGGTGCGTATATCAAATCAATATGTGTCTCTCCAATATTACTTACATACATATAAATACACGGATACATGCACACCAGGAGTAATCCCAATATACTTAATAAAACATCTCTGTATTTCTTTTTTACTTTCATTATACATCTTCCATCATATTATTAAATTTCTTTAATCAAGTTTTCTGACAGAATCTCTTTCCAATATCTCAGATTCGTATATCACCTGTACTGACGTCTTGTCACCATCAATCTGCTTCATCAGAAGCTCTATTGTCTTTGCAACCATATCATCTGTAGGCTGCTTTACTGTTGTGAGAGATGGGTGATAGAATCTTCCCATATCTATGCCGTCAAAACCGATAATGGAATAATCCTCAGGTATTCTCTTACCTGCCTCTTTAATCGCCTTATATGCGCCCATGGATATAACATCGGAAATAGCGTATATTGCCGTAAAATCCAATCCTGATTCCAATAACCTTTTGGTTGTAACATATCCATTCTCAATGGAATATTCCGGTATATCATCACTCATAAATCTGACAAGTTCAGGATCAAATCTGATTCCGTGTTCATTCAAAGCCTGTCTGTAACCTTCAAGTCTGAGTCTTGCAACGGAATAATCTGCCTCTCTTCCGGCAAGCATTGCAATCCTCTTGTGCCCCTGACGACACAAATAGTCAGTGGCTATATAACCACCGTTCTTGTCATTAATTGATATAGTTGAACACTGACGTTTCGGTGCGTCCAAATTGACCGCAACCGTACATAACACGTATGGAATTCCCATCGCATTCAGTGTCACTTCGGGAGTATCCATCAATCCACCTAAAAAAATAACTCCCTTTAATCTCTTTTCTTTTGCAAGTTCAACTGCCACCTGTGCATCGTCCTGCTCAGTATTGACCGGCTGAATCATAAAAGAATATTGTAGTTCTTTCAGCCTTTCTTCAAACTTTGCAAGCATCTCAAGAAAGAATTGATTGTCAATTCCCTTTACCAACAATGCTATAGTGTTTGAGTCCGTACGCTTTAAATTTCTCGCACTGTTGTTAGGAATGTACTTCTGCTCTGCTATAACTTTAAGGATGCGCTGTTTAGTCTGTTCATTAATGCCGGGGTCATCATTAATAGCTCTGGATACAGTACTCACTCCTACGCCACACATCTTTGCAATATCTCTTATCGTCAAAGCTGCCATAGTAAAGTCTCCTTTGTATAGTTAAATCTTGTATTTAATTGTAGTACACTCGTCATATTTATTTCATTATAACACAATTTGTCAAATTATGATAAACCTATATTTATAGATGTCACACAATAGGTAACTATTCAGCCTTTCAGCAATAGGAAAATTATGCTTCACTCACTCCGGTTCCAAAAAAATTGCAAAGAGTTGTCGCTATCTCCTCCGCACTCTCTTTCTTTCCGTTCTCCTCCCATTTCAAAAATGTATTAAGAAGTGCTCCTGCATAAGAATATAATTCATATACAGACAGTTTATTCTCTGAGGATATATGTTCTACCATGAACTGATTAATTCCGTTTATCATAATTGAATACTCATTCTGTTTTGCCAACGTCAAAAAATAATCAGCATATCTGTCAAAAAAATTGAGGGCATACAGAATATGGTCATAATTCAAAAACTCTTTTGTAATTCTGTCCGCATCAGACTGCTGAAGATATTCACTTATTATAATATCCAGATAATCATTGAGCGCTGCGTGTGAAGAGTGATAATATTTGTAAAAACTCATTCGGGACACTCCAGCCCTCTTTGCAATATCAGATATTTTTAATTTGTCTAGAGGGGTATTCTTGAGCAAGGATACAATTGCTTCCGAAATACACATTCTTGTAAATTTACTTTTTTCGTTCTGATTTATTCTGATTTTCATTCAAATCTCCCTGAACAATTTTTAAAGTTTACATTTTTATCATATTTGTAAATTGTATCATAATTATTTAGGCAATACAATATAACGTAGTAATAAATACCACGTTGTTTTTTATCTGCGTGATGATTACAAAGGAGATTATAATGGTTAAATTTATAGCAGATTCATCCTGTGATAAAATCAGTTTTGAAGGAGTGAACTTTGAAAGTGTTCCACTCACCATTTATACTGATGAAAGAAGTTATTTAGATGACGATAAGATAGATGTACATGACATGCTTGATTATCTCAGCAATTACCATGCACGTTCTTACACTGCATGCCCTTCAGCCGACCAATGGTTAACTGCATTCGGAGATGCTGACGAGATATACGTTGTCACACTTACAAGCGGACTGTCAGGAACTTACAACAGTGCCTGCGTTGCAAAAGATATGTTTCTTCAGGATCACCCTGATGCCAAGATTCATGTTATAGATTCTCTGAGCACAGGCCCTGAGATGCACCTTATTGTTGAGAAGCTTATCGAATTGAAGAATGAAGGGAATTCATTTGAAGATACAGTTGCAAAGATTACCGAATACCTCAAGACTACCAGATTATTCTTCTCATTCTTCTCATTACACAATTTTGCACAGAACGGTCGTGTAAACAAAGTAGTCGCATCAGCAATCGGCATTCTCAATATCAGAGTTCTGGGAACAGCCGATGAAGAAGGTAAAGTTGGAGTAATCGCAAAGTGCAAAGGCGAAAAGAAGATGCTTTCATCTTTGATGGAAGAAATCGAAAAGGCCGGTTACAAAGGCGGCAAGTTCAGAATAAGCCACGTTGAGAATGAACCACTTGCACAGAAAGTTACCGAATTGATAAAAGAAAAATTTGCCAATGCCGACGTTCTCTATTATCCTGCAAAAGGACTTTGCAGTTACTACGCAGAGAGAAACGGTATCATTATTGGTTTTGAATGCTAGAAACGAAAAACAATAAAATGAATATATTCATTTTTTGATTGTTAAAAATGTAAAATAAAAGGTGAGTTTGAACAAACTCACCTTTTATTTTAGTATTATATTTTCAATGCCTCTAGTACTGTACAGCCTGATAGTTATTATTAACAACTTTCAAAATGTTATTGAACAGGAAATTATGTTGCTGCAAGGTTGGCATGCTCTTTTCCCTGTACAGGCTGTCTGCGATAGAATAAATCGAGAAATCAACAATATCACTGTAGACTTTTGTTCCGTCCGAAAGTATTGCGTATGCTCTGATTGCATATTGCTGACTGTATGCATCACTTGTAGTTCCGTTATCCACAAATGTCATTATATAACTGTTTGCTGAAGCCGACTTTGAATAACTTACCTCTGACAATCCTGCTGCTGTTGATTTGAAACTTCTGACATTCTGATTGTTACTTCCAACAACCATATCATTTGCCGAATAACCGTTACTCTTTATTCCAAGAATATTACCGTACTCAACAACATTCTTTCCATCTATCTGCGCTTCAACATTTGATATAATTCTAAATCCGTTTCTTGAGGTACTGTACTGAAGTCCGTATATCTCATTTGGAATCTTGTTATATTTTTCTCCATATACTGCCATGTCGTAGATCGAATATCCGTAATCCGTAGCTCTTTTTGTGCCGTGAATTTTGATATATCTTCCAACCACTTCCATATCAGACCCAAATAAGAGACTGTCATATCTGTTCTGTGTTGAACCAACACCCTTCACCTCGGCAACCTGTTCGTAATTCTGTCCATCCTCAGATACTTCAACGGTGTAATTTTGTGCACATGCAGCTTCCCATATTATATCCACCTTTTTGATTAACTTGCTCTCGCCCAAATCAAGAACAACATCCTGAGGATCAACTTTCTGAACCGACTCCCATCTTGATCCTATATTTTCATCAATGGCTTTCTTTGCCGTATTGTTATTATCAATTTCTGATGTGGCAGAGATTGATGCACCCTTTGCAAGGTCAGCATATGTCTTTGAGTCAATACTTACACTGTCCGGAAGTAACTGATTTCTGGTTGACGTAGTAAATGTATATTCAGGTTCAGGTGGCTCATACCCCTGTGGATTACCACACTCAATAAAAGCCCTTCCAAGTTCTGTAAGTTCTCCGGTTGCATTTGTCCAAAGAGCCGATGCTCCATTGTTATTATCATCTGTGTTATATGAGAACCAGCTGTATCTCTCAACATATGGTCGTTCATCAAGTCCCTCAAAAGCTGTCTCCAAAAATGCCTTTGCCTTCGCTCTTCCCTCAGCATCGTTGTATCCATATCCGCTAGGGGCAAACTCTGTTATCCATATCGGCTTGTGGTACATCTCATAAGTCTTATCAACTACGTCTGCAAGGAATGTTCTGGCAGCTTCAGCTCCTGAATAATTATTATAGTAACAATGAAGTGGAATGAAATCTATAGTGCTCTGATCCACTCTGTTCATAAATTCCTGCATCCATGTACCATTGCCCCATGAAGGCGAAAATGCAGGTGCCGGTGAACCAAGAATATAGTTTCTGCCGGCTACATTAAAGTTAGGCCAGTGCTGTAATACAACATCTACTGATGTGTTACTTCCACCATACTCATATCCCATGTCAGGCTCATTGTATGCCAAAAGATATTTGTAATTATTATCTATAACTTTTGAAATCTCTCCGTCATTTCCAACTCCCCAGATCATAGGTACGAATTCAATTTGATTATAATTTGTATAACTGTGTGGATTGGTACTCCAGCCATAATACCAGCTGGCTTTTAATTCAACCGGATCGATATGTCTTCCCATAGTCTCATTTACGGCAAGACCTTTCTTTGATATTCCAAAAGTAATCTCCGGTGATGATACCGTGCTTCCGTTACTCTGCACTGATTCAACTTTGAGTTTGTGAAGTGCAACTGAAGTAGTATAATATCTGAAACTTGTTGTGGTTGATGTTCCAACGTTCTTTCCGTCCACGTAAATATTATACTTTTGCGTGTCAGCCACACTCTCCCATGTAAAATCATTGTAACCTGCTGCAAGCAGCTTTCCATCCGTCGGGCTTGTGATTTTGACTGCTGTCGCCGCATAAACCTGCTCTGTGCCATTAAACGTCATCTGTTCCGGCATCACTCCCAAAGGTCAGTGTAAATGCCGCGGTCAGTGCAATACCTTTCATTAAATTCTTTCTCATTTCCTTTTTTACTCTCCTCTCTTTTCTCCAAGACTTTTAACATTTTTTCCCTTTTTAAAATCTTTAGTTATATTAATTTAATTCTTTTATTTATAGCCATTTATTACCCGGATTTTTTTTACATTTCAATTACATTATTTAATCTTAAAATACAATACTTTCTTCCCTTTGTACAATCCTTTAAACTTGATTGTAACCTTATATTTTCCTTTCTTCTTAGGCTTCTTATTGTACTTAACCTTATAATACTTATTGGATATACTGTTTCCTTTTGAATCCCTCACAATAATTACCGGTTTCTTTGTTTTTCCGTTGTATTTGAATGTCTTCTTTTTTAATTTGACCTTTTTTATATGATATATGGTACCTCGTATTTCCTCACCGCACTTATCACAAACAAAAACTTTTTCCCCGTCCTTTTTCAAAGTCGCTTTTTTTACAACTTTGGTACTTCCATAGGCATGCATACAGACGTCTGAAATAGTAAAGAAATTGACATCATATTCAACTTCTTTGTCGAGCCCTGTAATTTTGACATTGAATACATCTCCACTCTTATATTCCACGCCATCAGGTCTGAATATGATACACCCCTTTGCTCCATAGCCTTCATTGTTTACGGCAAAATATCCTTTCGAAGCATTCTGCGAGAATAACCAAGTCTTATTATCACTCTTACGCTTTAATATAACCTTGACCTTTGAAGCATTCACCTCTTTGCCCATGCTTATGCTCCATGCATTATTATTTTCAAAGTACTCGATTGGCATATTCTGAGCCGGCCATGCCACTCCGGAATAATTGGTAGCCTCGAGAAAACCATCAAATGCATACATTACTGAAAAAGTTCCTACACTCTTATCATATACAGAACCAAATCCTGTCTGCTTCATTGTGGGATTAAGAATCCATCTTCTATGACCTAATCTTCCAATGTTGTAATCATCTGAATCGTTCATCCATGAATGAATAATAGTGGACTCCAATCCATGGTTCCAACTTGCCCAGGCAAGATTGCTGCTTGAAGCACCAAGTACTGCCTGATTATACAAACTGTCGCTAATGCCTTCAGGTCTTGCAGGAGAGTGTGATATGGACTGATTTAGAGCCATAACAAAAGCCGCTGCCTGAGCCTGTTCAGTATACGTAGAATTAATTTTTACTTCGTCATATATTCCCGCAATGTACCTGATTGCATTCAAAGTCTGTAATGCGGACTTTTGAGTCTCAGATGTTAATTTTCCTTTATTTCCGTTTGCTTTCAATACAGGTGTGGTTGCAAAAGTGACATTGTTATCAAGATTTACACTGTGTTCCTGTAAATACTGCTTAATCTCATCTTGAGAGTGATAGTTAACATATATTCCCGTAGATGCATTACACAGCTGAACATTGGTGCCAACGAACAACGCCAAAGCTACCACGCACATAATGCTTTTTTTCATTCCTAATTGTCTCCTTCAATTATTTCTGAACTATTCAATTTTTATGTAAAAAACTACTGTCCGTTCCACAAAAAGCTATATTACATAATAACATTTTATTTCATATTTTTCAACGTAAGTACACTCGTCGTTTAAGTTTGAAACGTGCGCCGCCAGGCGCACAACAAAAAGAAGAGTTGTGTTAGTGTTTTAAACTTACTAACGCAACTCTCCTTTTTTTATACGTACTGAATATCAACTCCGCAGAATGATGCTTTTCCCACAAGAATTAAATCTACAACTCCTGCACCGGATGGCTCACCGCTATAATTAATTGCACCCATTGATGCATCCAGATTATTTTTCACATTCCAATCTCTTGGAACATAGAGCTGAACTCCTGAACACTTACAATCAAATGTTACAATTGCTTCTCCACTTGGAATGCAAGCTTTGTCCAAATATACTTCAGCTCCTGAACAGAATGCAGAAATATCTACTCTTCTTAAATCTTCTGACTCAACGTATTTCTGAAGTCCGCCAAATTTGACTTTTGCCTCAACATACTGGTCGCTTGAAATATCCACTTTTGCATAATTTGTCTTTTTATTACTGTATTCACTTAATTTCTTATTCATTTTAACTTCAACTTTCATTCCGCCAAATATAATATTTAATCCTATCGTTCCAAATAAAGCTGCAAGTAATACCGGAAACGGAGTGATGTTTTCCAATCCAAGTTGTTTATCCCATATAATGCAAAGAAAAGCTAGCGGAAAAAGAATTCCGGCAAACTCCAAACCAACTAAGCTTCTAATCATTATTCCCACACATATTGCAGTAAGTAATAATTCCCCGATACTTATTCCAATAAAGCTAAACGATGCTCCGAGCAACACATAAAATGCTGCAGCTATAAATACTACTCCCCAGAAAACATTCCTATTATTCATCTTATCTACCTCATTTCATTCATAATATTTTTTAGATTTTTGTAATATGATCTTGATGCATATACCTTTTTATTCGTGTGTTCAAATTCCACAAGACTGGATGCTGTGATATTTCTTGTAATTGAATAAATCTTTATTGCATTAACAATAGTGGATTTTGAAATTCTGCAGAACTCGCTTGGAAGAATATTTTCAAGCTCATACAACTTGTACTTCGTCGTGAACATTTCATCCTTCGTATGGGCTCTTACACTGTCTGAATCTGACTCAAAAAACAAAATATCTGACACATCAATATAGAATTCTTTATCTTTCTTGTAAAGCGTCAGCTTCCTGTCTTTCTTTGACGCGTCTGCAATCATCTTATGTATTCGACTAACTGATTCATTTATTTCTTTACACTTTATTAACACTTCATCTTCTATGCATTTTTCATCAATCTCAATAGTAATTTTCATTGCCTCCCTCCTTATGCCATCATTATATTTTTCAACCAATGGATTGTAAAGGCATTTTCGGCAACAGGTAATAATTCAACTGTAAGCGGTATTTTTATAATAGCAAATGCATCCTTTCCAAACATTTTTGTTCTATAGTTAAGTTCAGAGAACTCTCCTATAAAAGAAAGAAACTCCCCAACTCAGTCCAACTGAATTGGGGAATTTTATCATCATCCTTAATCAAAAATATATTCAATTAATTCATCATATCTTTCTGTATAATTTGATTCGTCAATCAACACCAGATTACAATCCTTTTCTTCGATTCCAAGCGCTTTGGCAATCTTGGTTCCGTAAATGTTAATTCCTATTGGAATATTATCTTTTTTGTTATCGCTGTGTGCAATAATCAACTTATCTGAAATCTTATCGAGTTGTTCTTTCGGCAAAACATCATTTAAATTGCAGGCAACATCAAGATTCTTCACATACTCCAATCCTTCACTGTCGCACAAAATATATCCAACAGCTTTTCCCTCAATCAGAGTATCAAGTGACATTACATTATTGAAATTATTGCTTGCCGGCTCACCGTCAATAAAAGTAAAATTAATACTCTTGTATGATACCGTGCTCTTCTTATCACTGATTCCAAATGCTTTCTTCATATTGTCAGAAAGATATTTGCCTGCATCATCATCTACTTCAATGTTAATTATCACACCCTGCATAATCTGAGTCTTCTTTGAAATAAATACATCTTTTATAATGAGACCTGCCACCAGCAATACAACCAATGCAATGATAGTCGGAACAAGATAATAAGACTTGTAATATTGCTTTTTTTCTTCAGCAGAAAGGGACATAAACTTGTCCTTTTCCTTTTTTATTTTTACTTTCAGGGAATCTTCTCCCCAGTTACTTTCTTCTGCCATTTATTAAAGAGCTTTCTTTATTGCTGCAAGTAACTCATCATATGTTTCAAATGCTTCAAGTTCAGGATTGTCAGCCTTAATCTGATCTGTTGATTTGAACAGGAATCCTGCCTTACTTGCCTTGATCATGCCCAAGTCATTGTGGCTGTCTCCGCTGGCAATTGTCTCATATCCGATAGACTGTAAAGCTCTTACTGTTGTATATTTTGAGTTCTCACATCTCATCTTGAAACCTGTAATCTCTCCGTTATCGGCAACTTCAAGTGAATTGCAGAAAATTGTAGGCCATCCAAGTTTCTTCATAAGTGGGCTTGCGAACTGTGTAAATGTATCACTAATAATAATAACCTGTGTCATAGAACGAAGCTCATCCAAGAATTCTTTTGCTCCAGGAATAGGATCAATCTTTGCAATTGTATCCTGAATCTCTTTGAGTCCCAAACCGTGCTCTTTTAAAATTCCAAGTCTCCAATTCATGAGCTTATCATAATCAGGCTCATCTCTTGTTGTTCTCTTAAGTTCAGGAATTCCGCTTTCCTCTGCAAATGCAATCCAAATCTCAGGTACTAATACTCCTTCTAAATCAAGACATACGATATTCATTATTTTTCTCCTTATACTGTGATTATTTTATGATTACTTATATGCTACTGAATGTGTCGCTTATTATAACGATAATAATATGTTTAAATTACACCAGCACATACACACTAAACAAAATAAAGTATAACACAATAAATATTTCACTACAAGTTACTTAGCGCTAAGTATTTATTCAATATTTAATGCATCTACAACTTTTATGGATGATGCATATATACAAGGAATTACTGATTATTTTCTTTTTGTTCCTTTAGATAATTGGCTATTTCCGTCTGTCCATATTGTCTTGCATACTCATAAGCATCAACATCTTTAAGAGACCCTATATCATAAGATGCATCCAAATCAATACCATTCTCTACAAGATATTTAACAACATCTATATGTCCGTTGTAGATGGCTGCAAAAAGTGGGTTGACATCAAAATCACTTGTGTCCAAAATTGCTCCATTTTCCAATAATAGTTCAATAATATCCTTATGTCCCTTAAAAGCTGCATTAGTTAATGGTCCTGCATTACGATTTCCTCCTTTCACATTAACGTTTGCACCTTTTTCTATTAAATATTTTACCACATCATACATACCATATCTTGATGCATCATGAAGCCATGTTCCCCAAATAGTAACATAATCTACCAACTCATTATTATTATCTATAACACTCTTTATATACATTAAATTGTTGTTTTTTATCGCCT
>JAEELL010000136.1 GCA_016282745.1 Lachnospiraceae bacterium | reverse complement strand
TCTTTGCGTACCGACTTTTCGGCAAAATTCCGGTTTGCGCGGACAGCTTCTTCATCTTGCTTTCTCTTTGCGTACCGACTTTTCGGCAAAATTCCGGTTTGCGCGGACAGCTTCTTCATCTTGCTTTCTCTTTGCGTACCGACTTTTCGGCAAAATCCCGGTTTGCGCGGATAGCTTCTTCATCTTGCTTTCTCTTTGCGTACCGACTTTTCGGCAAAATTCCGGTTTGCGCGGATAGCTTCTTCATCTTGCTTTCTCTTTGCGTACCGACTTTTCGGCGAAATTCCGGTTTGCACGGATAGCTTCTTTAACTTGCTTTCTCTTTGCGTACCGACTTTTCGGCAAAATCTCGGTTTGCGCGGTATTTCGTCCTCCCTCACATGAAAACCTCATATAGGAGGGCACATTTCAAGTTGTATCTCTGCTATTTTGCCCTCCCTCATCTCCCAAAAGCTTCTCGGAGGGCATGTGACAAAGCTAGCTTCAATTTAGCAGAAACTTTCAACACAACAAGAGTTTTCAACATAACAGAAACACCGGGGTGACAAGCGCCCCGGTGTTTCTGTTATAATATTCTCTTATGTTATTCTGTTATGTTATCCAATTATCTCTTCAATCATATATGCATAATATATGACTTCTTTTCTGTTATCTTCACTTCGCATCCCATCGCATGCCACTTCTTACTTCTTCACATAACATTCTTTATATCAACTTCTTAGAACTTTCTTTTTCTATGCCGCTACTATTTTTTTACTTTCTTAGGTACTTTCTTGAACTGGATGTAATCTACGTTAAGTCCGGCAAGTACGTGCTCAAGGTCAATGTTGTAGATTCCCTTCTCCAACTTAACCTTTACAAGTTTCTGTAAGTTCCAGTTGCCGTCTGTTCCGTTTGTCTGGATGATGAAAGCTGTCTCTCCGTTGAGTGCAACATTACATGTTGACTGTGCAAGATTAGAGAATGGTGACATGATGTTTACGATGATTGAGTATTCTGCTTCTTCATCTGCTTCAAAGCTTGCTGCCACAACGTCTGTTCCAATCTTGACTTTGTTGTCGTCAGAGAGCTTCTGAACTTCGCATTTTGCCTCTGCTGCAGGAGCGTATGCCACTGCCACATCAGGATCAACAAGTTCTCTGTGGATACATCCTGACTCAAGAAGAAATGAGCAGATGTTCTTTGCTGTTCTCTGAAGTTCTCCGATTGTAAGACGGCCATTTGCGATTGACTCCTCAGTATTATCGCCAAGAGAGTTGATCTCTGCACCGTTGTTGTTAACTACCATATAAACATCGTTCTGTGAACGAATCATATCTCTTGTGTCTTCTCTTGTCTCTTCGCCGCGATCAACAACGTCGTTCATACGAGCCCACCAGTCTGTCATTACGATACCCTTGAAGCCCCACTCCTCACGAAGTACGACTGTGTTAAGGTCGTAGTTTGATGCTGACCAGTGTCCGTTAATTGGGTTGTATGATGTCATGATTGATCTGATGCTGTCAGCCTTTACTGCCATCTCAAATGCCTTAAGGTAGATTTCTCTGATAGCTCTCTCAGATGCAACCGCATTAATCTTAAATCTGTGTGCTTCCTGTCCGTTACATGCATAGTGCTTGATGGTTCCCCATCCGCCGCCTTCTTTGAGTCCAAGACAGGTAGCTGTCGCCATAACACCTGTAAGGTATGGATCTTCTGAGTAGTACTCGAAGTTTCTTCCGTTGAGCGGATGTCTGTGAACATTTGCTCCAGGTCCGAGTAATGTGTCTACCTCATTTGCAAGAAGTGCCTGACCTTCATATGTGTATAATTCCTGTACCAATGGCACATTCCATGATGCTGCAAGCAATGTTCCGATAGGAAGCTGAACTGATTTTGCTTCCATACGAAGTCCTGAAGGGCCGTCTGCACAACATGCTGCAGGTACACCATAGTTGAAGAGTGAATCGCACATTCCACCAAATGCTGAAGCTGTACCGCTTGTAACACGTGGGTTACTCATACCTTCACCACGAACGAGAATAGCCATCTCTTCAACTGTAAGCTGAGCAACAAATGCATCCAATGTTGCCTTTCCATCTCTTACATCCTGAAGTGTTATGCCCTGATCACCTGTGATTTCCATAGCCTCAGGGAGCGCGTCATTGATTCTCTTTGCCATATCTACTGTGCTCTTTGATGCCTCAATATATGTAAGTTCATATGTGCCGTCTGCTTTCTTTGCACCCGGCTTCATAATCTTCAAATCATCAATTGGTCCCATTACTTCTACAAGCTTCTCTGTCACAACAAGCTCTTTTGTAATGTACTTGCCATCTGTTATCTCTGAACCGTCAGCAGCCTTTGAACCGGCAGCAAATGAAACCTTTGTTACATTTCTTACGCTGTTTCCTGCAAACACTTCATACTCTCCTGCTTCTAATACGTAGCATGACTTGTGGCCTGTAACACCGCTGTCATCGTATGATTCCATCTGCTTAACAGGGAATGAAATGGTGAGAACTTCTGATGCACCGGGTGCAAGAACGCCAGTCTTTGCAAATGCTGCAAGTTCCTTTGCAGGCTTTCCAAGTGCTCCCTGTGGTGCTCCGTAGTAAACCTGGATAACTTCCTTTCCTGAATACTCGTCGCCTGTGTTAGTAACCTTAACAGAAACTGAAATCTCTTTCTCATCAGCCTTTGCCTCAACAACCTCATAATCAAATGTTGTATATGAAATACCAAAACCGAATTCATACTGAACTTTGTCAGGACAGAATGTCTCGAAATAACGGTATCCAACATAAATATCTTCCTCGTAGTAGTTGTCTAATTCATTGCCGAAATTATTGGCAGCCGGATAGTCTTCGATGCTGTAAGCAATTGTGTCAGGAAGCTTACCGCTTGGTGTAACCTTGCCTGAAATAACATCGGCAACGGCACATCCGCCTTCCATACCACCTGCCCAGACAAATAACACTGACTTGATATGTCCGTTGTATTCAGGGGCATCTATCCAACTGATGTCTATAATATTAGATACGTTGAGAACAATGATAACATTCTCAAAAGCATCTGTAATACTCTTGATATTTGCCTTTTCTTCGCCTGTAAGAATGTAACTTCCTTCCCACACTGCGTTATCTTTATCTTCGCCGGCAGTTCTTCCTATAACGTAAATAGCTTTGTTGCTCTCTGCTGCCGCTTTCTTTGCCATCTCTTCTGTGATAGGCATATCTCTCTGGAACCATGGCTCACATGCCCAGCCGCCGCCGCCGTTGTCAAAAGGATGATCCTTAAGCCACTCCTCGTAAGCTTCTGTTATCTCCTTATTGTAGTTTATTCCATCCTGTTTCAATCCGTCTAAGATATTAGTAGCATACTCAACATTAACTGCTCCCCCGGAACCTGTACCACTTCTGTAATAATCTATAAGTGGACGTCCAAATACAGAAACCTTTTCGTTTGAAAGAATTGGTAATACCTTATCTTCATTCTTGATAAGTACCGCACCTTCAACCGCTGCTTCTCTACTCTTATTTGTAAATACTTTCATCTGTTCCGCTGTAAGTTTATTGCTCATATATACCTCCGTGCTTTTCCCTTTCAATTATTTGAAACCTCGTCGTAATCCACGTAAACCTTACATATCGCTCTATCTATTCACAAATGTCCAAACATCTATATTTCTACTACATTCATGCATAAAGCAAATGTCATCTCCCATCTGATATAACCAATATGAAATTGACACTTTGGTTCACAATGCTTCATGTTTTCATCATAGCATATACATTTCTGCATTTCCATAATTTAGCAACATAAAAATACTTTTATTTAACGTTTCAAACCATTTTTCAAAAAACGTTTTTAGCCCCATAAATATAGGCTTTTCCATAACGCATTTTTCTCCCGTAATTCCACTAATACAAGCAATACTTGGAGCGGTTTATAATATTAATAAATTTCAATCAATTGAGGGGAAAACTGTAAAAATATTTTCTTCCCCCAAAATAAAATATATTTCATTGCATTTTCTTTGCTTTTTCTCTTCGCTCTCCACAACAGTTACATTCGTTTTTGGATTGTATCACGGTCTTCAAATGCATGAATGCGAAAAAGGGGCTGCAGCTTGCACCCCCTCACATCGCTTTGCACATACGATTTAATACATGCCATTTAATAGTATGTACATTCTATAAAATTTGAAACACTACGCAATATATAATCAACAAAGCTGCTCATATAATATTCCTCTAAAGTTCCACTGTTGTACAATACAGTTGCAACTTCAAATAATGAATATTCTACCGGTTCTGAATAAACTATACTTCCATCATCCAATTCGGCATAAGCGCAAGTTCTCCAATTATCTAAATAGGCCCTTGGATCGCAGTCAATCCCAAAAATCATTGTCATTGCATAACTCTTTGACATGGTACCTCTAGAATCAAAATAACCACTCCAAGGAAGTTTCCCACTTAAAGTACTCTCATAACTTCTCACATATTTATGATTACTTCCCACAAATAGATCTTCTTCTTTTGCATAATCTTTTAACGAGTAAACCAGTCCTGAGCTTACAACTTTTTTGCCATTTATACTTTCATCAACAGAATAAACTATTCTCATTCCATCACAACGTCCTGATATCTGAAATCCTTCAATGTAAATTCCATTAGGAACTGCTTGTGTATCCACTTCTATTAACATAGTATCACTAAACTCCTTTGCCGGAATTTCAAATATGTACATTCTACTGTCAGTATCAAATTTCACTGTCTCTCCATTTATTTTTACTCTTTTAACATTTGATTCATCAGTAGCCTTTATCTTTATGGTCACAATTTCATCCGGTATATAATATCCGCTCTCACCTATCACTTCTACACTCGGCCCCAAATCATTATCACGCCTGATTTTATCCAAATCAATATACTTGTATGCATTCTCTACAGGAATATTATATTCATTAATTTTAACCAATAAATCATCAAAATCTACTTCTGATGTGCAAAAATAAAATCTGTCCTTAACAGTTCCACCCGTCATTGCCTTACTATCATAGAACGTATTATGATTATCAAACTCTGTTGTATATCCGGTGTTTGTAAACTCATGTGTTTGTGTATTATATATAAATGTGTCTCCGTAACCTTCCGAGCAACTTCCTGCAAAAATGATACCATCCTTTACCACGGCTGTGACCGGCTTCAGGTCTCCATACAGTTTTAAATTCACTTCATCTATGCTACAAGTGTGTGCGTCGGCTTGAATCATTGCCACTAAAGAGTTCACCTGATAATATTTGTCCAATGAATACATGCAGGTTACAATCGTGTTGTTCACATTGTGTACCTTATATATGCATTCGCTATAAATATCTTTATATTTTTGATTCAATTTCCACAATTCTTTCTCGTATTGATCCATGTCGTAGGCTCTTGATAATTTACAATTCCTTTCCAGTACTCCCGACAATTCATTCCAGGATATATCATAGCATTCATCATCATAATGGCCTTCAATCTGACTGTAATCGTACAGATAATACACATCAGTGTTGTAATTATCAAAAACATATACATTATTATCATATGTCACAACTTGAAGGTCAGAATCATAGTATACATGATTTCCTTTGGTCGATGATATTAAATACCACTTTTCATCCTTTATATTATATCCCACAATCACATTTGTGCGTTCAACTATTCCTTCAACATATAAATTTAATGTACAAATGATGTTACCTTTGTAATAAGTGGCGCTGGTTATGCCAAAATAATACCCTTTCCCCACAGGAACAGACTCACTAAATAGCTTCTCCACAGACGCTGTTTTCTTTTCCCATATTATTCTGTCAGATGCATCGTCAGGAATGCTTCCAACCAGGAAACTGCCATCAGACAATACGTATAGTTTGTTTCCTGTTGAAACTGTTACTCCCTCATCATCAAAGCCACTCACTAAATCATCAGCTTCATATTCGCCATTGTGAGAATAATGATTTCCCACACGGATATATACATTTTTTTTAATAACATCATCCTCAAACTCTACAGATAACTCAATCATTTTATTAAAAAACTTATTATCTATTTCCGCCGTGATATAAGAATCTTCCTTCGCAATTATCTGTGCCGGCTCACCCTCTATTTTCACACACTTAGCATCACCTAAATATTTCCCCTCAATTAGTAATTGATTATTATTATTTGTCGCAGATTCAATGAATCCGTTAGGGTTACTGCACTTTGACAGATCAAGTACTCCTCCTGTAAGCACTTTGTCTTTCAACTTGTCATTTCTTCTTGTGCATCCAAGCAAGAGTTTTTTCAATTCCAATGCAGACATTTCCGGATTCATACAAGCCAAAGAGGCTATTGCTCCGGCTACATGAGGTGCAGCCATCGAAGTCCCACTCATAAAATCATATTTTGAAAATAATTTTCTGTCAGCATTCTCCTTTGTAACGCCTATTGCATCCAAATAAATTTTATAATTTCCCAGCCCAAGCATTTTTATTCTCAAACATCTTTTTTGTTCAGTTTCAATTTTGTCTGCCACCTTAACCTGAAACTTTCTCCAGTTTATCTCATTATTGACAGGAATCTTATCATATGCATACATAGACATTTTCGCAGTTTCAGCTTCTTCACTTTCAATAAAAAAACCATTCTCATCTAACAATCCGTCTGTTATTTCCAGTTTATTCCCACTTAACTCAGGGATATTATCCATTTTAACGTATGGGCTCTCCATGAGCACTTTAGCAAAACCGCTAACGTACATAGCCTTATCAGACACACTGGCGCTATAAGGAAAATACAAACAACACTCTTCATTGCTTTTTCCACCCTCTATACTTAAACACAAGGATTTATTATTAGCTCCTTCGCCAAAGAACTGTTCATCTGAATAGTCAAGATTTATTTTACCCTGACTATTTGAAACTATACCAACTGCAATATCATTATCACTTTCAACATTACCGGTATATCCATCTTCATCTATTACCCGCACCAAATCTTTTTCTTCATCAAAGGAATAATACTTATTAGATATTTTTTCCGATGTTTCGTCATCATACAATACCGGTGAATACGAATTGTAGTTCACAGTGGAGAGAATATCAACTCCCGGTGCAGCTATATCAACTGTCTTTTCTCCAAAGTTTGAAAACTGAGCCAATTCATCATTTTCTGCTGATGCTGCAACTGAAACAGCATAATCGCTATCTACTGATGATGGAAAATTATCGTTTACATCAGTGTCATTTCTATCGTTACCTGCAGCACATACAAATAATGTCCCCTTATTTCCCACCAACTCAATTATTTCATTATAAATTATTTCATAGTAACCACCAATACTTGCGCCTAATGACGAATTAACGCAAACTACATTTATCCCTTTATCTATGGCATCAGAAACATACTCATAACAATTAATAATTGTGCTTTCAGTACCGGTACCATTACTTCCCAATGCTTTTAAAGCCATAATCTTGACCTGATTATTTTGTGATACACCTTCAATTCCTATACCATTCTTTGAATCCGCACCAATTATTCCTGCACAATGAGTACCATGCCCATTATCATCCATAGGATCATCATCGTCATTATAATAGTCATATCCGTACTCACCGCTAAGACCTTCACTCTGATACGGATTATGCCACATAACATTTACAAGATCTTCATGGGTATAGTCTACCCCTGTATCAACTACTGCGACAACTTTTTCTCCTGTATTGTCTTTATGCTCCACCACTGGATACTCTGCATTCACATCACATCCTGTGGTTCCCGAAAATTGTCCCGTGTTGTCTAATGCCCACTGGAACTTAGAATAACTGTCATCAAAAGAATCTGTATGAACTATGTAATTAGGCTCAACCGCCACTATATTATCCATTCCTGAAAAATACTCAATCAACTCTTCTGTTGAATCCTTGATTGATTTGACCGTACAAACTTTCAGCACATCGCTTTTCTTTACGCCCACACTTTTAGAAGAAATATTCTTCGTATTATTCTTTTTAAATGAACACTCGTCAACTATCGAATATCTCTTATCCAACTTTTTCTTGAAAGATTTACTTGTAATTGCACTCTCATAGTACATAACAAGTACTTCTCCCTCGACATACTCCGCCGTTTCGCCTTTCAAATCCTTATCATTTGCATCTTCATCTTTTGTCTCTTCATTTGTGCCACTTTTTATTTTCACATCATAATCGCTTTGCACCTGCTGTGAAACATCTTTTTCCGCACTGTGTGTTTTAACATCCCCAAATCCTGTCATCACCATTGCCGTAGCAAGTGCCAATGACGTCACCTTCGTAAATTTTCTTCTCATTTAAAACCTCCTGTATGCAACGTATATTTTTTGTCAAATCAATCACCGAAACCAATATGCAAATTTCGGGATTGTAAATTGGATGGATTTTTCCCGTTGCCTGACAAAAATATATTATTTAAAAAAATTAATAAATCTTTACTATTTTTATTACATTTTGTAACTAAAAAGGAAGGACGGCTGAAACTGCGGGATTGTTTCAACCGTCCAGATGTAAATATAGAGGACAAATTTATTAATTGATATACTCTATCTCCTGATAATCAGGATTTACTATTTTGATAAATTTCTCATAAACTGCATTGTGCATCTCTTCTGTCGGAGACAAAAGACCTGAATATATTTTCTCTGCAATTGTGTATGCTGAGTATCTCTCAAGTGTTGAGTATACATATGTGCCGTCATCAAGTTTTGCATATGCTCTCACAAAATATGTTGCTGATATTTCACTCTTTGTTCCATAGCTCATTGTCATTGTCATTGCATATGTTCTGTCATGACTCTGAACATAATTCATTCTACCCTTTGTCTCAGTTGCTGAGAAACTTCTTACTGAATTGCTGTTGCTTCCAACATACATGTCTGAAACCTGGAACTGCTCATCTTCGATACCATATATAAGTCCAACTTCAGTAACATTCTTTCCGTCGATTTTATTAGCAGTTGAGTATACTGTTCTGACACCCATATTGTTTACATTTATCTGAAGTCCATCGATTACAATTTCGTCTCTAACTTTGATTCCTTCATCTCCGCTATGCTCATTTCCCAATCTGCTCTTTGCGGCATCCTCATATAGTTTGTCTGACATTTCCCACGCCGGAATTTCATTCTCAGTGGTCTGCTCCTCTTTCTCGATTATTACGTCAGATTTACTGTCATTCTGTGTCTGTACGCCTTCCTCTCTGAACTTGGCAGTAGACTGATTGTTTGCGTAATAATCTTCTATTGATAACGCCTGGCCTCCTCTGTAATTCAACAGTCTCTGCACTGCGTATCCGCCACCCGAACCTGCTCCGGTTCTGATTGCAGGACCTGTCCCGTTAACAATATGATTAATACCTACAAGTGGTCCTCCACCATTTGCAATTTCAACTGTACATGCATTTTCAATCAGCACATCAGGGCTGTTTGGAACTTCGATAGCATTTTCAAGATGAATGCTTGCACCGTTTGTATTTATAAATACATCATATATTCCAAGTCCTACTGCATAATGCTTCTTTACATTATTTGTAACCTTGTATGATGCATATCCGTCTGCTGTTCCTTCATGACTTCTCCACTCTTCCTGTTTCTGTGGATCATAACATTTTTCATTCTGGAGAAAATATGTTTTTCCATTCTCGCCTCTCCACAGAATATCGTATTCCTGGAAATGCTCACAGAAGAGTCCGTATGTGATGATATTGTCACCATTTACAACCATGCCGTTTTTTGATGTATTGGCGTACCAACCGGTATTGTTTCCGTGATCAGCTCTCCATATCCATGTGTGATCTACAATTACATCATTGCTGTTAATCACAAGACAGCTGTCACATCTTCCAAGTTCTCCCGTTCCACCAACTCTATAGAATACATCCTGAAGAACTGTAGGGTTAGCTGAATGATCTTTGTTACAACCCTTTGGTCCAACTTCCAACATTTCATCTGATTTATTGCCGGCGTCAAAAATAAGTCCGCAAATACTTACTCCACCTACATCAGCAACTTTCATTGCTGCCTGCTCGTTGTTTGGAATCAATGTTGCCAGTCCAAGACCAAGTACTATTGTGTTCGCATATTTAACTTCAATTGGCTTGTCAACATAATAAACACCCGGGCTGAATATAATATTCTTTCCAAGTCTCAACTGTTCGTTGATAGTGTCTGCATTGTCTCTTTTCGCATTTGCGACATAAAAACTGTCTTTAACACTCAGAGAAATACCATCTCCCATGTTTTCATATGTCCACGAAACATTTGATGTATTATATTTCAAGGATGGAACAAAAATTTTATACTCATCACTTGCCTCGTCAAAATAGAGAAATGGTTTTTCTCTAAGCTTATCTGTCTTATTAATAACTGTCGAAGCTTTGTTGTAGCCCCAATCAGTCTTTCCATCTGCACCCAGTAAATTGTCCATTCCGTTTGTATCTACTGTATTTCCTGTGCATCCCTGAATCACTTTGTTCCAATTCACTCCGTATGCACCATCATTTATATAACAGTTTCTGTAATAGTACTGCTGCTGTGAATATGAACCGGCTGCTTTTTCAAAATATGAATCAGCAACATATCCGCCGCTGGCCCAACCCCAGTACCAATCAAATACTGCATTTCTCTCAACATACAATCTTCTTGCCGGTGCAGCCTGTGAAACCGCCCACTGAAATCCAAAGTACACATCATCGTTGTGATCTGTATCCCCAACAAGAAGATTTTCAATTCCTACCCAGAAATTACAAGTTGCGTTTGTGCTGTCTTCCCCCAACGCACTCGGTGTTTTAACATTTCTGATTCTGACATCATAAGGTGTCTTACCAAGACCTATCATCTGAGTATAATATCCGATATTTACAGTCTCAGTATCAACGTAATTACCCTTCTTGTAAGCAAACAGGTATCTGTCTTTTCCAAACTGATTGAACCGCTGCTTTGCAAAAACCGATTCTGTAACCTGATTAATATCACCCCTGTTGTCATTCTCCGAAAAGAAGTAAGCATTCTCCCCAAACATCTGAATTTCCAGCGAAGCCGGTTTTGATCTCTCACTCTCAAAATTATTACCTACCGCTGTAACCTTGTAATAATTCTCATACTTTGACTGATTAATCGTTGTGTCTGTAAACTGGCTGACATTTGTATTTCCAATGTATTGATACTCCCCAAATCGACTCTTTGCTCTGAATACGTTATAACTTTGTGCTTGTCCAACATCATTCCAGTCAATTGTTATTGTGCCATTCTGATACTCTGTGTCAATTATCTGTGGCACATTCCCCTCGTCTGCTAATACTACACGTTTTTCCGTTCCTAAACCTGGTACACAAAATACTCCTGCCAGTGTCAAGGCAAAAGCTCTTCTAAATATTTTTCTCATTTCTCCTCCTAAGATAATTATAATACTATATCGTTACCTCTCCGTTTCCTATACTACTTACACTAGTTTTTTGTCCGTTTCACCCTTACTTTGAAATTATCAGCAAAAATATTTTTCATCAAGTTTTTTGATAAATATCGTGATTATTCCACATAATCTGTTGTTTTTTACTACAATTTACACTTTTTTTTATTTATTTTTTACTAATGATACTTTTCACACATTGTTCACACCATTTTGGGATTGAAATATTTTTACGAAAATAATCCACCTATTTGCAAAATATTCCACCACACAGATTTTCGCTTGGCTCGTCGTGGATAACAAAAAAAAGATGTACCTATGATTAAACATAAGTACATCTCTTTTTATAAAAGTTATATTATATCTTTATTTATACAATTATTACTGTAATCAGTTCTAATTATTTTTTAACTTTTTTAACTTTTGACCAAGCACCTGCTGTTCCGTCAGCTGCGATTGCTCTAACTTTGATGTAGTATACTTTCTTAGCAATCTTCTTAAGTGTTACTTTAACTTTTGTTGTCTTAAGAGTCTTTGTAGCTTTTTTGAACTTCTTGTCTGTTCCGTATTTTACTTCGTATGTCTTAGCGTTTGCAACTTTCTTGATTGTAAGTTTGATTTTCTTTCCGCTCTTCTTAGCTGAAGCAATCTTAGCCTTTGCAACTGTTGTAGCAGCTTTTGTTGTAGCTGGAGCCTTTGTTGTTGGTGCTACTGTTGTTGTAGGTGCCTTTGTTGTAGGTGCTACTGTTGTAGGTGCCTGTGTAGGTGCCTGTGTAGGTGCCTGTGTAGGTGCCTGTGTTGGCGCCTGTGTTGGAGTCTCTGTCTGAGTCTCTGACTGTGTCTCTGTCTGTGTCTCTGTTTCCGGATCAACTCCTGAGTTATCAACTACCTTAAGATCAGAAATTGTAACAACTCCCTTGTATGTAGCATCTTCCTGCAATGTGAAGTCATTGCCCTTAAGATCTTTCTGACCAGCTACACAACCTAACATGAACTGAACCTTAACCGGCTCATTGTCATATACCCAGTTAGTAAATGTATATGAGTATTCTTTCTCTGTTGTTCCGATTTCGATAAGGTTGTTATCACCAACGATTGCATTTGGATCCTCAAGTGAATAAGCAGCACCATAAGAACCAACAAAATCAACTACTGCCAACTTTCTAGCTGTAGCTGAAGCCTTGAAAGTAACTGTATACTCATGCTCACTTTTACCTGTAAATGATGTAGAAGCCATGATAGACCATGGATTGATAACTGTTGGAGTACCCCATGTACGATCCCAACCTGTATTCTCAATATCAATAACACATCCGTCATCTGTTTCGCTGCTGCTCTGTTTCTGATTCTGTGAACCAGCACCTCTAAGCCATCCGTCAATAACCTCACCTGTTCCATTCATTGTTACACTGTTAAGGTATCCTTCGTTTCCACTTTCAGAAGGATTGTACTGTCCACCCTGTTCAAATGTCCATACGCTTAAATCAACTGTGTTCTCTGCAGCTCCTTCTTCTTCAGCGCTTACTGCAACTCCTGCGAACATAGTTGCAACTAATGCTAATGTTGTAACACCAGCGATTGTGTTTTTAAAATTCTTTTTCATTTTAAAAATGCCTCCTTATAATTTTTAAAAATAGTTTGGTTTAGTTCATACAAAACAACGTTCCATATAAAACACTAGTGCAAATATATCATAAATGCCTTTTAAAATCAATGATAAAACTGTTTTTACCACTGTTTGAGTAACTATTCAGCCTTTCAGCAATGCCAGCTCGAATCCGCAGATAAATCTGCTAAGCTTTCGTGATTTTCATCCTTCGGATATCAAATCACTTTCGCTCGCGACAAAAAAAATTTTGTCGCGTGCATGGCTGAATAGTTGACAGATTAATGAAATCGCTTCACGATTGCAATTTGTTTCATTACTATTTTAGCTATTAATGAATATAACCACACGTTAATCAAAATTACCGACGCACAAATACAAGAATACGTTACGCTTCCCAACTTTATATAACCGGAAGGGTCTTCTCCCGTGTCTACATATGCCGTGCCAAACAACGTGATAATACTAAGTACTAATACTATTACTACCAACACTACCGTTCCAATAATAAAAATCGGAAGTAAAATAGTCAAAACCGTAAATATTATTCTGACTATTTTGTATGCAATCATTTGCGCGTTTGCACTGCTTACTTCTTTTTTAACCTGTTTAAACTCTTCTTTGCTAATTCCATTTTTTTTGCACAAAATATAATTGTATATTGTTTTTAATATTAATACTGCCAATAGTATTATTAATAATATAAAAATATTAATTTCTAAATAATACATAGTTATTCTACTCCTCCCATAAAAAGCTCTGTGTTTGTCGCGGATGCACAAATTTCCACTTGGCTCGTCGTGGATAACGAAAAAAGTCACGAAAATGTAACTACACTCTCGTGACTCTTTTTGCACTGCCGATTACTCTACTGTGTATGGCATTAATGCGATATGACGTGCTCTCTTAACTGCAACTGTAAGAGCTCTCTGATGCTTAGCACAGTTTCCTGTGATTCTTCTAGGAAGAATTTTTCCTCTTTCAGATACGTATCTCTTTAACTTTGCAACGTCTTTATAATCGATTGTGTTGTTTTCTGCACCACAGAATACACAAACTTTTTTTCTTCTACGACCGCCTCTTCTTCTCATTGGAGAATCTGGTCTTTCACTCTTATTAAATGGCATAACTATGACCTCCTATAAATTGTTATCAACAAAATGTTAATAGTTTCTAGTTGAATGGTAAACCTTCGTCTTCAACTCCATCAGGAATGTTCATGAAGCCTTCTCCTACAGGTGACATTGGCTGTGAAGGTGTCTGTCCTGCAAACCCTCCACCCATTCCGTTGCCTGCTGCTGCAGCTTTGCTCTCAGCAAATTCTGAGTTCTCAACGACAACGTCTGTAGTGTAAACTTTCTGTCCGTCTTTGTTTGTGTAGCTGCCTGTCTGGATTCTTCCCTCGACAACTATCTTTGTTCCCTGGTGTAAGTACTTCTCAGCGAATTCTCCCTGTCTGCCGAATGCAGTACATGAAATAAAATCTGCTGTCTGTTGGTCACCATCTCTCTTAAATCTACGGTCAACGGCTAATGTGTATCTGGCAATTGCCAACTGTCCGTCGCCTGATTGTGAGTATCTCACTTCCGGATCTCTTGTTAAGCGACCCATTAAGATAACTTTGTTCATCCTATTACCTCCTGTTGTTAAATTATGCTTCTACCTTTACGCATAAGAATCTAACAACGTTCTCGATAATACGAATCTGTTCTTCAACTTTGTTAGGACAATCTGTGTCTTCTGAATCAAAGTGTACGAAGTAGTAGTAAGCTTCAGACATCTTCTGAATCTCGTAAGCTAACTTCTTCTTACCCCATTCATCAACATCAGTTACTGTGCCACCGAAACGAGCGATGATTTCTTTAACCTTTTCGATTACGTTTGCTCTTTCTTCATCTTCGAGTTTTGCACTAACAACAACTGTTAATTCATATTTGTTCATGCTTAGTACCTCCTTGTGGTCTCTGGCCTTCCCGCTATTTCGAGAAAGCAAGGAATTTTATTTTATATCACGAATTGACATTTTATCACAAATCCAATTTGATTTCAAGTGTTTTTTCTATCTTATTCAAGAACGTATTTTTCTATCTTATTCAAGAACGCTCAGCGAGTCTTGCTGCAAAATGTGCGTCTACAAAAATAGCTTACTATAAAAATAAGAATATACAGAGAGGATACTTGCATACTCTCTGCATATTCTTATTTAATAGCTGCATATTCTTATTTAACACAGCTGCATATATTACTGTATCATACTTAGGATACTATATCAGACCAAAGATACTCAACTTCCTTATATGATGGATTAACCACTTTCAAGATGCTGTTATACAGGTACTCATGAGCTGCCCTTGTGTTCATCTTCGACTGAGTATACAATCCGTCAGCAAGCGAATAAACGCTTATTTTTCTGATATCGCCGTATTTGTAAGTACCGTCTTTTAATTTTACGTATGGTCTGATGCTAAGATTTTCGTTTAAGAATGCCTTTCCTACGCTACCATACTCCATTGTCATGATGAATGTTGCTGCTGTATCCGGTGCATCAAAATCGTAATTTGTTCTGCCCTTTGATGTTGCCTTGTAAGAACGAACATCATTGTTTTTGCTACCCACTACCATATCTGATGCAGTGCTGTAATTTGTAAGGCCGTAAACCAATCCTGCTTCAACTGCATTGCCATCATAATTGTCAACATAGTAAACTGTTCTGAGTCCCTGTGAGTTTGGATTAATCTGGAATCCTAAAACATTTGGAGTAACTGTTACCGTTGGAGCCTCTGTAGGCACCTCTGTTGGAGCCTCTGTAGGTGCTTCTGTTGGAGCCTCTGTAGGCGCTTCTGTTGGTTTTTCTGTTGGTGCCTCAGTTGGCGTTTCTATAATCTTGTCTGTAGCCAGTGATACATTTGTCACTTTGAAGGTCATTGCTGAATCTGCACTTACAGATTCATTTTCCTGAATTCCTGCAGGTGCAATAAGCATCATTAACGGATCTGTGTATCCGGCAGGAATTGTAACATTCATTGTATAGTCGTATGGAACATTTGCTCTAAGCTGCACGTAACCCTCTGCAAGAGCTGCATTGTCCTTGCCTTCTGCTTTAACAAATACTTTCTTATCTCTGTCTGATAACATTGTGCAATGGAACTTATAAGTATTTCCGGCAACGTACTGAATGTTTGGAAGCTGTGCCATTACACCCCACATGTCTGTTCCGACTTTTGTGAGATTGTATGTAAATCCGTCTTTTGGATTTGCAGCTGCGCTGCTGCTTCCTGCTGCTCCTGACCATGTTCCAAGGGAGCACTGCCATGTTCCGTTGTAGTTTTCAAGTAAATCAGTTCCTGTAACAACATAAGGTGTTGTAGTCTCAGGTGTAGATGTTGGATTCTCCTTTACAGTTGTAGGCGTCTCACCTGAATTCTTTGTGTAATATCTTACATAATCTACTTCCATTGTTGCAGGGAAGGCACTGTTGTCAATTGTGTGACCAGGCCACTCTCCACCGATGGCAAGATTCAATAAGATATAAGCCTCTAACTTCAGTGGTGCTTTGTTTGCAGCATCTGTTGTGAGGTCAACTGTGTGATATGTTCTTCCATCCACATACCATGTAATCGCTGTGTCCGTTCTCTCAACTCCGTATGTATGCCACTGAGTGAGGTCAAGGTTCCAACCGTAAGTTCCGTTGCCTTTGCTGTTTACCTGATCACTTCCTGTGCCAACATTCTTTGGCCAATGTGCTGTTCCGTAAGCAACGTTCTCAGTATTTACGGCTTCCATAATGTCAATCTCACCACATTCAGGCCATGTCTTTCCGTTGTTACCCATGAGCCAGAACGCCGGAAATGTACCTGTAAATATTGGTAATTTGATTCTGGCCTCAATCTTACCATTTCCAAGTTTTACCTTGTTTTGAGAATTGATTCTTCCGGATGTGTAGTCATAAGACTTGTACGTTCCATTAGCATCAGTTCCCCAGACAGTCTGCTTTCTTGCAATAATCTTAAGCGTTCCGTTGTTAACCTGAATGGTGTCGTCGCCATCCTTGTAATACTGGTGTTCCTCGTTCCATCCACCGTATCCGTTCACCTCAACGTTCCACACATTCTTGTTGAGTGAGTTTCCGTCAAACTCCTCACTCCATGCTAAGGTATAGCCTGCATAGCCGTCTGCTGCCTGAATTTCATCTTTCCCCTTTCCGTCAATTGCAAGTCCTCCTGCAACCATTGTTACTGACAAGCCCATTGCCAGTAAACTTCTTGTTACTTTGCGCATAAATTCCCCTTTCCTTTTTTTGCGCGCCAAATGTTCTCCCTTCATTGGTGCATTAATAAGACTTCTATATTAATACAACTCAGGCTTTACCGGATTACCTTTATAATGGTTCCTTCACTATTGAGCCTTCACTGTATCGATATACAATTATTGTATATTTTTATTCACTTTATTCTTCTTCTATCTTCCCTCTGAAATTCTTCTCCACCATGGTTCTTGGAACCATAACCATATGACCACAGCCCTTGCATTTAAGCTTAAAGTCTGCGCCCACGCGAAGAATCTCCCATGCGTTATTACCACATGGATGTCCTTTTTTTAATTTGATAACATCT
Organism: Lachnospiraceae bacterium; assembly: GCA_016282745.1. Lineage (GTDB taxonomy): Bacteria > Bacillota > Clostridia > Lachnospirales > Lachnospiraceae > SIG293. Next base: position 347 of record JAEELL010000136.1, on the reverse strand, counting down.
CCAATTTCAAATTGCATATCTGTCCCTCTGTTCTGTAGTTAAAACCTGTTCGATACTATCTTGTGACTCTCATCTTATAGAAGTTGGAGTCTTATCCGACTGAGATATTTTTTTCATACTTCCGATTCATTTATCAAACACTAATATTAACTTTACATTCTCTTTGGAAAAACTTCAAGTCCATTTTCTTTTAATAACTTATAAAAGTTTCTGTCAAGTAATCGTTGGCACGATTTCTATCACAAAAAAAATCTTATGTTTAATTGCCTCTCCGGGCAGTTTTATTCATTAGCTGCTTAATTACCCTTTATCATGCGTATATGTCCTGTCAAGGGTGCAAAGCATCG
>JAEELL010000135.1 GCA_016282745.1 Lachnospiraceae bacterium | reverse complement strand
GAGTAGGCTGATTCCTACTCGATACCCACTCTGTGTAATCACTTCGAATCCACTTCGCTACTTCTCAGTGATTACACGGTCGCCAAGTGAAAATCTCTGTGCAAGCACAGATTTTCGCTTGGCTCGTCGTGGATAACAAAATGGGCTGGTTGCTAGATGCAATCAGCCCATTCTTTTTCTTTGAATCCAACAAGAATATAGTCCTTAGTTATTACAAGCGGACGTTTAACAAGCATTCCGTTAGTAGCAAGAAGCTGTAACTGTTCCTCTTCGCTCATATCAGGCAACTTATCTTTTAATTCCAGTTCTTTGTACAGCAATCCACTTGTGTTGAAGAATCTTTTCAGTGGCAGATTGCTCTGTTCATACCAACTTTTCAATTCATCAAATGTGGGATTGTTCTCCACAATATGTCTGTCCTCGTATTTTACATTGTGTTCATCAAGCCATTTCTTTGCTTTTTTACAAGTTGAACATTTTGGATATTCTAAAAATAACATGATTTACCTCCTTACCGCTGATGAATTAATTTTACCATATTTTTGTTGTGTTTTTGTACTAAAAAAAAACGCTTTAAAATACATTTAGTGTTTTATTTTTGTGTGAAAATATATATTCGAAAATCGAACAAACGTGCTATAATACATTTAGGTGTTACCATAACGGTATGCGGTTAGCCCTCAATCGGCGGGGAACAATGCTATGTTAAGGAAGGTGAATGAATGAAGATTCTTGTGATTCCTGATGTCCACTTAAAGAAGTGGATTTTTGATAAGGCAGAGGAAATATTAAATGACCGAAAGGCCGACAGAGCGGTGTGTCTTATGGATATTCCTGATGATTGGAATATGCAGTTTCAGATTGAATTATACAGAGAGACATATGACCGTGCCATCAAGTTTGCCAAAGATTTTACAGAGACTCTCTGGTGCTACGGAAACCATGACTTGAGTTATCCGTGGGGAAGGTTAGAGACGGGATATTCGCCGTATGCGGAGAATACCGTTATGTCCAAACTGGAGGAGATGGAGCACTCGCTTCAAGATCCTTCACAGATTGCAATTATGCAACGCATTGACAATGTGCTTTTCTCTCATGGTGGACTTTCGGAAGAATATGTAAAATGGTTCAAGAGGCAACTGTTTAAAGAGAAACACATCAATTTGGAAAAAGATGCAGACATTGATGATTTTATTTCAGCGATAAATAAAACTTCGCAGGATAATCTTTGGAATGATGATTCTCCATTATGGCTCAGATCTCAATACAGAAATGTCAGGGCTTTCCAAAGTGAAAAATATAAACAGGTAGTTGGTCATACTCCGGTTGAAACTATATATGAAAGAAATGGTTTCATTTCAACTGACGTATTTTCAACGTATTCGGATGGAAAGCAAATAGGCGAGTCGGCTATGATTGTGATAGATTCAATATCGGGAGAATACGAGAAGGTATTTATTGCTAAGTAGTTTGTTATAAAAGTAATTAATTATGAAAGCAACTAATTATAAAGATAGATAATTGATTAATTTATGGGAAAAGGTGGTTGTTTATATGTACTTAGTTTCAGTTTATTTTGATGAAAAAACAAATAAAATATTGCAACGTTATATCGATATAATTGCAGCAGCAACAGGGAATGACTTCATGACAGCTAACCATGTACCACCGCATCTGACTATCTCGTCAATTGAAGCCAGAAATGTAGAGGTGTTATTGGAGATATTTGAGTCTTTAAATGGGAAACTAAAATCAGGCGATATTCAGTTTGTATCTGTTGGACAATTGTTGCCGTATGTCATGTATGCAACTCCGGTACTAAACGAATATTTGCTTGATTTGTCAAAAAATGTTTATGATGCGTTTTGTGATATTCCTGAAACAACAATCAGCAGATATTACAGGCCCCTGTCCTGGCTGCCCCATGTTACGCTTGGAAAGAAACTTGATAAGGCACAGCTTCAAAAAGCATTTGAGGTAATGCAGGATAATTTTGCACCATTTACGGCAAGAGTTGTGGAAATAGGATTGGCAAAGGTAAATCCCCATGAGGATGTGATGAGATATTCATTGAAGTGAGCAGTGCATTCAGCTGAGGCAGCTGGGTATGCATTGTATGAATAATAGTGTAAAATCACATTAGATATAAGTTGGTCATAAAGATTTGTGGGCGAGTCTTTTGTTATGAAAGGAGAATTGCTTATGGGATTTTTGGATGACGATGTAAAAAATGGCTGAGGAGATGACATTCAATGTTTATAAAAGACGAAAGAATCGATGGTGGAACAAAGTTTGATTGGGGGAGGACATCATCGGATTATGCAAAGTTCAGAGATATTTATCCAAAAGAATTTTATGACAAAATAATAGAGTACGGTTTATGCATGAAAGGACAGAAGGTTCTTGATATTGGTACAGGTACTGGTGTGATTCCAAGAAATATGTACAAGTACGGTGCAAAATGGACAGGAACCGACATATCTGCAAATCAGATTGAACAGGCAAAGATTCTGTCCGAAAATATGGATATTCAATATTTGGCATTTGCAACAGAAGATTTAGATTTTGCAGAGAATACTTTTGATGTTGTGACTGCCTGCCAATGCTTTTTCTATTTCAAGCATGAAGAGGTTGCACCGATTTTGCACAAGATTATAAAGCCCAATGGAAGTATGCTTGTTATGTACATGGCGTGGCTTCCTTTCGAAGATGAGGTCGCAGGAGCCAGCGAGCAATTAGTGTTAAAATACAATCCAAAGTGGACCGGAAGTGGTGAAAAGATGAGACCTATCGACATTCCGGAGTGCTATAACAAGTATTTTGAAATTGTAAACAACGAGCAGTTTTATCTTAAGGTGCCATTTACACGTGAATCGTGGCACGGAAGAATGAAAGCCTGCAGAGGAATTGGAGCCTCACTTTCTGAAAATGAAATTGCAATGTGGGAAGCCGAACATAAGCAGATGCTTGAGAAGATGGCACCACCGGAATTTGAAATACTGCATTACGCAGCATTTGCAGAATTGAAAAATAAATAATGGGAGAGTGAATGTATGAGCAAAAACGACAAAACAATTTACTATCATCTTCCGGGCTTATTTGAATTTTATGATTTGTATCATGCATTCCTGCCTTTGTTTAGGGAGCACAGAGATTATTTTTATGATTGGTGTGAAATAGGTTCGATATATGGCGCACCCCAGGAATGTCTGTGGGGTGGAGGTCGTGTCGGATTTGGAGAAGAACGACCGGAGAATGTTCTATCTCTAATGAATGAATATGGCATATCATCCCGCCTCACTTTCAGCAATTCTTTGTTGGAAGAAAAACATCTTTTGGATAAAAACTGCAATCGTCTGTGCGAAATGTTTGAGCAGCCGGTAGCTGTTAATTATGAAGGCGAAAAGAATGGAATAGATAATAAGCAAATAATCAACAGTGTAACAGAGAAAATCAGAGTAGAGAAAATCGGAGTAGAGAAAAGAGAAGCAGAAGAAAACAGAACTGTTAGAAACGGAATTATCCTTCACTCAGATTTGCTTCTTGAGTACATCAAGAAAAAATATCCGGGATATTATTTTGTTTCATCCACAACAAAAGTTATGACAGATTTCGATGAATTTGAAAAAGAACTAAATCGGGAAGAATTTAGTTTTGTTGTACCTGATTTCAGATTAAACAAAGATTTGAACAAGTTGAGTAAGTTGTCGGATCATCAGAAGCAAAAGGTTGAGTTTTTGTGTAATGAATGTTGCTGGTTTGAATGCAATGCCAGAAAGCAGTGCTATGAAAATGTCAGCAAAAAGAATCTCGACTGGGATTGTGAAGATCACATTTGCGTTTCGCCGACGGCAAGTAGAGGATATCGCTTTTCGGATGCAATGAATAACCCTGGATTTATAGGAATTGAAGATATTCAGAATATATATGCCCCGGAAGGTTTTATGAATTTCAAAATCGAGGGGAGGAGCCTTGGAAGTGCGATGATATTGGAATTCTTGCTTTATTATATGACGAAACCGGAGCATCAGCTGAAGGTCAGGGAAGAAATATATTTGTCGAGCTCACTGGACTTGTTTTAAGAGGAAGTAGAAATGGAATATAAAAATATAATACATGGAATTTTCAAGAGCAGGCCCAACAGGTTCATTGCAAAAGTAATGGTGGAGGATGTCCTTGAAACCGTTCATGTGAAAAACACCGGCAGGTGCAAAGAATTGTTGGTGGAGAATTGTGATGTTATTTTGGAGAAAAGTGACAATCCAAATCGCAAGACTAAATATGATTTGATAGCCGTATACAAGCAGGGACTTGGGCTGGTCAATATCGACAGCCAGGCGCCAAATAAAGTGGTAAAGGAATGGTTAGAGAAACAGGATTATGACTTTATCAAGCCGGAATACACCTACGGAAATTCTAGGATAGATTTCTATATGGAAATGGATGGCAAGAAATTTCTGATGGAAGTAAAAGGATGTACATTGGAAAATAGCAAAGAAGCAGTAGAGTAAGTGAAACAAGTAAGGAGGGGGACTATATGCGAGAGTGGACGAAGGAAGAAAAGTATCGTGTTTTGAACTCAAAGGAAGAGATTGTTAATCTTCGCAAAAAAATTGTTGAATCTGATTACAGACAGACATTTCATATTCAGCCAACGACCGGACTTTTGAATGATCCCAATGGTTTTGTGTGGCATGACGGTCTGTGGCATTTGTTTTATCAGTGGTGCCCTTGGGGTGCTGTTCACGGTCTGAAGTATTGGTATCACACAACTTCAAAAGACCTGGTAACCTGGGAGAATAAAGGCGTGTGTATCAAGCCGGATACTGAGTTTGACAACAAAGGTGCTTATTCCGGATCAGCATTTATTGTGCGCAAAAATCAGAGCACGGAAGTTAGCGCTAACAATGGATTTGACAGTGTAAAAACAGAAAACAATGGCGATATAGCACTTTTCTATACTGGCAATCACAGAGAGGAAGACTGGACAAGAATTTCCTATACATGCACTGCGCGTTTGGATGAGGACGGAAAGTCCAATAAGGCAGAGAAGCCATTGTTTGGACCATCGCCGGAATTTACGGAGCATCAGAGGGATCCAAAGATTTTGTATATTAAGGAGCGAAACAAATATTATATCGTAATTGGTGCTCAGACGAAGAATAAAAAGGGAACGGTTATTGTGTATGAGTCCGACAATCTTTTTGATGGTTGGAAGTTTGCAGGCGAGTTGAAAGTGCCTGGCTTTGAAGATTTTGGAGATATGTGGGAATGTCCGTCTATTGAAAATATCGGTGGAAAGGATGTGCTGATTTTCTGCCCGCAGCATCTTAAGCTTCCAAGGCGTGGAAATGCAATCCATCATAACGGTTACATATTGGGAACAATGGATTGGGAGAATCTAGTTTTCACTCCCGATGGAAGTTTCCATGTATTGGATTTTGGATATGATTCCTATGCAGCAGAGTGTGCGGCAAATATTCAGGACAGAGATAAGGCCATTCTTGTAGCATGGATGGGACTTCCGGATTCTGCGTACCCAACAGACGAAGAAGACTGGTCGGGATGCCTTACGCTTCCAAGAGAATTGAAAATCAGAAACCGAAGACTAATCCAACAACCACTTGAATGTCTTGTGGAATTGAGAGAACAGGAGATTGAACCTACGGGTGAATTGCCTCGGGTTTGCGAAATGGAAATTCAAAATTCCGGTGGAGATTTGAAATTGAAACTATTTACAAAGGCAGACGGCAGTGGAGGATTGACCATTAATTACAACAGCACAGATAAGATGATTTCCGTAAATCGTGAAGGCCTTGATAATCAGTTTAATGAAGAGCAAGGCCAAATCAGAGAGCATTTAATAGATTTTCCACTCAGCCATCTGAGAATATACATAGACAGAAGCAGTGTGGAAATATTTGTAAATAACGGAGATGCAGTGTTTACATCAAGAGTATTCCCGACAAACGAAGAAAACGGATTTGTGTTGAGTGATAACGCAACCACAAAAATCTGGAAATTGAAACCGGCAGTGAAGGACGATTTTGTAGTGTAATATCATGCTACGCCAAGAATGACAGATGCTATTCTGCAAGAAGACAAGGGTATCAGGTATGGAATAAGCAGTAGGAAAAGATAGGATTATAAAAAAATATTGACAAACAAAACTGTTTGTAGTTATACTCGATTCAATAACATAAGAAAAGCATTGACGGAAAAAAGTAGTTTATTCGGAGGCATCCAGAGAGAGTGACATTTGGTGGAAGTCACTTATGAAGAAGATTTACGAAAACCATTCCAGAGCTGCAATGCCGAAACTCAGTAAGCGTTGTCGTACTCCTGCGTTAAAGGATAGAGTTTGATTGAACTCGAAGTGAAAAGTTAAGGTGGAACCGTGCATATTGTGCACCCTTAAGGCTATAGTATTATGGCTTTAGGGGTGTTTTTTATTTTATCTCATTTGGAGCAATACTCCCACTTCTATATGTGTTGAGTGAATAACAATCCTCTTTCTTATGTTATCAGTAAATTATTATTGGATAAGGAAAGGAGCAACAGTTATGAAAGTTGTATTAAGAGATGGCGAAGTAGTTGAAAGAAGTTTTGAAGAAAAAGAAGGAAAGAAGGCATTTTGGCACACAAGTGCGCATGTGCTGGCTCAGGCGGTAAAGAGATTGTATCCGGATGCTAAGTGTGCAATCGGACCGGCAATTGAGAACGGATTTTATTATGATTTTGATTTCCCGGTTTCTATCCAGGAAGAAGATTTGATTGCGATTGAAAATGAGATGAAGAAAATCGTAAAAGAATCTTTGTCGGTTCAGGTGGAAGAAAAATCTAAGGCTGAAAGCTTAGAGTACATGGAGAAGATAGGTGAGAGTTATAAAATTGAACTGATTAATGAATTGCCGGAGGATGAAAAGATTACATTTTACAGTCAGGGAGATTATGCGGAGTTTTGTGCAGGACCGCATATTTCGAATACAAGTCATATTAAAGCAATAAAGCTTATGTCATTGGCAGGTGCTTACTGGCGAGGCGATGAGAAGAACAAGATGCTTACAAGAATTTACGGAATTTCATTCCCAAAGGCATCACAGTTGGAGGAATACCTTCATATGCTTGAGGAGGCAAGAGCGAGAGATCACAGAAAACTTGGAAAGGAATTGGAACTTTTCGCATTGATGGAAGAGGGTCCGGGACTTCCGTTCTACTTCCCAAAAGGATTGGTTTTGAAGAATCTGCTCCTCGATTATTGGAGAGATGTTCATCACAAAAACGGTTATGTTGAAATCTCTACACCAATAATGCTTATGAAGAATTTGTGGGAAAAATCAGGACACTGGGATCATTACAGGGACAACATGTATCTGACAAGTGTGGATGATACAGATTATGCAATTAAGCCTATGAACTGTCCGGGCGGAATGCTTGTATATAAATCAAAAGCTCATTCATACCGCGAGTTCCCAATGAGAGTCGGTGAACTTGGAATTGTACACCGTGCAGAGAAATCCGGAACACTCCATGGATTGATGAGAGCAAGATGTTTTACACAGGATGATGCACATATTTTTATGAGAGAAGATCAGGTGATGTCAGAAATACAGGGAGTAATGAAGCTGATTGATGATGTGTATTCACAGTTTGGATTCCCGTATGAAATCGAATTGTCAACAAGACCGGAGGATTCTATCGGATCGGATGAAGAGTGGGAACTTGCAATCAATTCTCTCAAAGCAGCAGTTGAGGGAATGGGCAAATCCTATGTGATAAATGAGGGAGACGGTGCATTCTACGGACCAAAACTTGACTTCCATTTAAAAGATTCAATCGGAAGAACATGGCAGTGCGGAACAATCCAGCTGGATTTCCAGTTGCCACAGAGATTTGATCTTGACTACATTGGCGAGGATGGAGAAAAGCACAGACCGATTATGTTACACAGAGTAGTGTTTGGCTCGATAGAGAGATTCATTGGAATTTTGATTGAGCATTACGCAGGTAAATTCCCGGTTTGGCTTGCACCGGTTCAGGTCAAGGTACTGCCTGTTTCAGACAAATTTGCAGATTATGCAAATGAGGTAATGCAGGAACTTGACAGCAAGGGCATCAGAGTTGAGGTTGATGCAAGAGACGAAAAACTTGGCTACAGAATTAGAGAAGCCAAGATGAGTAAGGTTCCGTATATCCTTGTTGTTGGCAAAAACGAGCAGGATAGCAGGTCAGTATCTGTTAGTGCAAGGGATGCCGAAAGCGACAAGCAGGAAGTGATGGGGCTTGATGAATTTTGTGAAATGATATCAGATGTGAGATGACGCCCACTTCAAGCACATATGTGTTTGTAATTGAAATCGTATCGGTGTAAAATGATAATAAAAATGGAGGGAAACAGAGATGAAAAAACAATTGAAAGCAAAGATAACTGTAAAAATTAAATAGGGACAGTAAAGTTCTCTGAACTTCCCTATAAAAAAATGCTCCGCAAGGATGCGCAACTTTATCATTTCTTGAAATAATTGTAATCCTAAATTGGAAACTTTGGAAAATTGCTTTATAATAACAAGGAAACTCAATTTCAGAAAGGCGGATTATAAAAATGAAATTTGAAAAAATAGAGAAAGTTCAAGAAGGAAAATTCATCTCAAGATATGATGTTACATATCAGACAGAAGACGGTGATAAAAAAGTTTACGAGATGATTAGCAGAAAAAAAGATATCAAGAATTTTGATGAACTACATTCCAATAATCCTGATGCAGTTGTTATTATTGTTACGGATGAAAGCGGAGAAAGAATTTTGCTCAATAAGGAGTTCAGACTTGCTCCGGGAGAATGGGTATACAACTTCCCGGCAGGGCTCATTGATGAAGGAGAAGTTCCCGGGGAGAGTGCAAAGAGAGAGTTGTTAGAGGAGACGGGATTGGAACTTTTTGAGATAACCGGACATCTTGGATTATCTTACAGCGCAGTGGGATTCAGCAACGAGACTAACGTTTGTGTGTTAGGTAAGGCGAGAGGAGAAATTAGACCAAGTGACTCTAATGTTGAAGAGATTGAAGCCGGATGGTACACAAAACAGGAAATTGCAGAACTGCTCAAGACTGAAAAGTTTGCAGCAAGAACTCAGGGATATTGTTATATGTGGAGCATAAGTAAATAAAAAAATATCCTGCAATTTATAATCACAGCCACCGGGCGTTATGTCTTGGTGGCCATGGCATTTTTTTAACAATAATGACTGACTGATAATAAGTAATACTTGAATTAAAGTCGCAGTTATACTATTCTGTTATTTGGTGCGTTTTACTAATAAAAATGCGACTAATTACTGAAAGATGAGGTATTCAAAATGAGTTTTGAAAAGATAATTAAAAAAGGATTTGGGATAATTACAGCAATTCTTTGTGTCATGCTGATAATGATATATTCATATTTATTTATCCTTAACCTTTTTGGGACTACAACGATTGACATTACACTTAATTCTTACTGTGAGTATGCTGAATATAATATAACACATCCGATATTGACGATTTTATCTTTCTGTGGAGTGTCAATATTAGCATATTTTGTGTATAGTAGTGAACTGCTTGAAAAAATAGATCCTGAAAAAATAAAAAGAACTGCTTTTTGGATTATTTTGGCATTAGGAATTTTCTGGGTTATGGTCACAAGAGGAACACCTATTGCTGATCAGCTTATAGTAAGCATGAGTGCATCTGACTTCATAAATGAAAAATATGATATGATGGAGCTTGGAGAATATTTATCCAGATTCCCACACCAGTTTGGTATTGTATTTATTTTTGAACTTATATATAGAATATTCGGACCGTCTAATTACCAGGCGATTATGATAATTAATGCAATTTGCGGAGCGGGTATATTCCTGAACATATATGGCATTTTGAAAGATTTGACAGACAATAAAAAAGTATTGAATTGTTATGCTGTTTTCTCTGCAATTTATTTTGTGCTTCCGTTTTATTCATTTTTTGTATACGGAACCCTTATCGGACTGTACTTTGCCACACTTTCGCTGAGATTCATTACAAAGATTTACAAAATGGATGAAGTGATAAGTGTTAAAAAAGTTTTATATTATATTGTTGCGTTATTGTCACTTGGCGTTGCGGTAATCAGTAAGAGTAATTATTCCATATTCGTAATTGCCTTGGTTTTGTGTTTCGCATTTGCTTCAATAAAAGAAAAGAAATATGTGAATGTTATTTTTGCGGTTTTACTGGTATTCAGTTTCACAGCGACATCATTTGTGTGCAACCACTATGAGAAAGTCTCAGGCAAAGAGGTGTACAAGGGAGCTCCAAAGTCATTGTATGTGGCAATGGGACTTCAGGAAGGGAACCTTGATCAGGGATGCGGCTCAAACGGATGGTACAATGCATACAATGTCCTGGTACTTGGGGAAACAGAATATGATTTTGATAAAGCTGATGAGGTCGCAAAAGAGAATATAAAAGACAGAATTGAAGATTTCAAAGAGCATCCGGGAAAGATATTGCCATTCTTTAACGAAAAGGTTGCAACGCAGTGGTGCGAGCCTTCCCAACAGGTATTTTGGATGGTGTCAGTAACTGATAATCACGGTGAATTATCTAAATTCGGAAAAAATCTTCTCACCGGAAAAATCAGAGAGAATTTAACCCATTATTTCAGAGTGCTATTGCTCCTGATTCTGGCAGGTAATATAGTCTTCTATATCAGAAGTTTTAAGCGCAAAGATTTCTTCATTTTTGTATTTGGAGTATATGTAATAGGTGGATTTTTGTTCCATGCAGTGTGGGAGGCAAAAGCATTATACATACTTCCGTATTTAGTGATTTCAGCTCCGTGTGGAATAATTGGAATTAATTATTTCTTCGAGTATATCAGATGCAAGATGACTCCCACTTCAAGCACATATGTGCTAAGTGGTGAGTAACAAAATAGTATCAGTGGGAGTACAATCTCACATCTGATATACGCTCCGCGAGGATTGCAGAAATGCGCAGATGAAAATGTCAGCATGAGATAACTTACAGAGTAAATTATCTCATGACTGACGCGCATTTCGCAGCAAGACTCGCGAGCGAGTCTTGAATAATGGAATGAAAGCCGAAAAGCAGAAAAATCAAAAAAATTAGAAATTGATTTACAAGAGAGTTGTAGCATTAATTACAGCTCTCTTGTTTTTTTTAGTTTTTTTTAATGTTTGTTTAAGGTTAGCCCAGTATACTCTAGTCAGTTAAGAAATGTTTGATGAAACAATCCTAACTGAGAACAATCATGACTGAGAAAGAATTTAACTGTGGAAGTTCTCAGGGGATTAGACAAAACTAAACAAATAAGGAGGAATTACAATGAAAAAGAGAGGGATTAACACGATTATCAGTGCAGTTCTTGTTTGCGGAATGATGGCTGCAAATATGCCGACATCAGAGATTGCGTACGCGGCAACGAACTCGAACACCGTAAAAAAGACAACTGTAAATAGCATAAAGGTTTCATCCAAGAAGAAACTGACTATCAAGTGGAAGAAACTTAAAGATGTGACAGCTTACCAGGTTGTGGTTTCAAAGAAGAAATCCGGAAAGAGCGTAGTGTTTAAGAAGACTACAAAGAAGACCAAAGTTACAACCAAGAAAATGAAAGCCGGAACTTATTATGTTAAAGTAAGAGCTTACAAACTGGTTGATGGAAATAATGTTTATGGAAAATACAGCAAGGTTAAAAAAGTTACTGTGACGGATGTGACAGCATTAAGTAACGAGACAGAAGTTACAAAAGCGTATGAGAACGTAACAACAGAGCAGGCGACCACAGCCAATGCTCAGTCCGGAACAAACAGCGCAACAGAACAGGCAACAACAGATAATAAATCAGCGGAATCTGACACAACTGCAAGCGCATCAGAACAGCCAACAGGATTTAACGGACAGGAGCCACCATCAGGATTTAACGGGCAGGAGCCACCAACAGGAATGGAACCACCTTCAGGATTTGAAGGGCAGGAGCCACCAACAGGAATGGAGCCACCTTCAGGATTTGAAGGGCAGGAGCCACCAACAGGAATGGAGATGCCATCTGATATAGAAGATGTGGATCCGTCAATAAAGGAAGAGGCAACAAAACCTGAAAATACAGAGATAAAGGTTGAAGAAGAAATAAAGACAGTTTCTGAGAGTGATGTTGATGTGACCGTTGATTTTGAGGATGAATCAGCAGAGTATACAGGAGTTACAGTTGAGGAAAATGCAGAGAACAGTGTAAAGAAAGTAACAGTGAGTCAGGCCGGTACATATGAATTTACAGGAAAAACAGAGAACACGGTTATTGAAGTTGCAAAAGGAATTAAGGGCGAAGTTGAACTGGTTCTTAACAATCTTGAAATAGATAATACGGAGTACGCAGATAAAACAGGTAAGGACTCACCGGTTATTTCCATAGGAAAAGATATTTCAGTAGAAGTTATTTTGCAGGGAGAGAATACTCTTACGGGAAGTGATAAATTTGTCGCTGCACCGGAAGCAATCATTTCACAGAAAGGAACATCAGCAGTTCTTACAATAGTCAGTGCAGGTGACGGAGTGCTGAATGTTATTGACAAAATGTCTAAGACTACAGAGTTTGGAGACAATGATCCGGCAGACGGTATTTCAACTAAGGGTGAACTCGTTATTAAGAGTGGAACAATAAATGTAAAAGTAAACGGCGATGCACTTAAGGGTACAGGAAATTCCGGAGCAGGGGGCATTACAGTTGAAAACGGAACAATAAATGTTGAGTCATATCTGTCTAACGGTTTGAAATCAAAAAGTGGAAATATCACAATCAACGGCGGAACAGTAAACTTAAATTATACAGCTGACGATGCAATCAACACAAAGAATTACAATGTGACAATCAACGGCGGAACAGTCAATGTAACTAACTGCTACGGTGACGGAATTCAGGGTAACTGGGTAATTATCAACGGCGGTTACACAAATATCACAACGAATTTTGAAAATGCCGGACTCAATTATTACAATACGAGTCTTCCTGTCTATAATTCAATGACAGTAAGCGAGAGTGGAAATTCAAAGACTAAGAAGGAAACGGTTAATGTAGATACCGGAAGTCATAAGGGAATCAAAGCAGGAAAGAAAGCGGAGAGTTATGTGTACAAGGCTGTAAGTGAAGGAAGCGAGTACGTTGCAGGACAGACTTATACTTCTGAAGCTGAAGGAGGAATCAAGATTACAGGAGGAATAGTTGTTGTAGATACGACTGCAGTAGGAATTAAATATAACGGAGGAGGAGGAAACTTCCAGCCGGGAAATAATACACAGACAGGAAGCAACACAACAGGAAATCTTGCGGCGGCAAACAATGACGGGCAGTATATTATCGGTTCACCGGATGACGGCATTAAGAGTAATAATGATTTTGAAATCAGCGGTGGAACAGTGTACGTCGCAGCTTCGGATGATGGAATCAGCGCAGAAGGAAAACTGACAATCACAGGTGAAGCAGTGGTAAATGTTGAGCAGGCTTACGAGGGAATTGAGGCTGCTGAGATTGTTGTAGGTGAGCAGGTCGACAATGCGGAAGCAGAAAGTGGTTATCCATACGTTTCAGTGTACACAAATGATGACGGTATTAATGCATCAGGAAAATCTTCAGTCTCATATGTATATGAAGATGAATCAGAAGAAAAATATGTAAAAACATCTGTATCAACAATGAGTGGTCACAATATGACTGTTAACAGTGGAACAGTTGTTGTCATGATAGCTGACGATGTGACACAGACATACTCATTAGAAGTAAAAGATGGAATGGGTGTGCTTGACAACAACAGCACATTTGATGGAACATTCAGAGCTAACGGTGACGGCATTGATTGCAACGGTTCGTTCTACGCATACGGTGGAGCAGTTGTTGTCTGGGCAGCAGCCGGCAACGATAATTCAGCAATCGATACAGGAGACAGCGGAGCTGAATATGTAATAGCTGACGGAGCAAAAGTTATCACACTTGCAAGTACTCAGGGAATGACAAATAATCCTACAAAGCTTGAAGAAAATGCAGTTTCATACTCAAATGCAAATATAAGCGCAGGTACAGCTTTTGCAATAACAGACAGCAATGGGAATACGGTAGTTGCATTTAAGGCACTTAAAAAAGTATCAAATATTCTTTATTGTAGTGCAGGTCTGAGCGGAGATTATACTCTGACATCAGGTGGCAGCGTAAGTGATAAGGTTAATGTAAATTCAGTTCACGACGGACGCTATGGCATATACGATGGAAGTGGTTCAACAGCAGTATCAACAGCTACTGCATCCACTACAATTCAGGGCGGACAAGGCGGATTTAATCCGGGTGGACCGGGTGGTCAGGCAGGCCCCGGTGGTCAGGGCGGTTTAGGACCAAAGTAAACAGATAGAATGAAACTCCCCCTTCTATAGTTGCTGAGAAAAATGAGTGAGAAAATAGTTCTTGAATTTTTTCTTTAGTATTAATGGATGTGTGGTATAATAATACCATCTATTGAGAACGGATTATCAGAAAGAAGGTTGGGGATATGAAAAAGGCCAGAAAACCTTTAAGGAGGAGTATTTTCCTTGTTACAACTTTATTTATATGTATATTAAGTGCAATGCTTGCAGGTATTGTGTTCTTTACTATGAGTAAGATGATTCATGACGGATATGCATCAAACATAGAAGGATTGTTGCATTATGTTGAGGTTCAGATTGATGTAGATGATTTGGAGCAATGCATGGATACGGGGGTAGAGTCCCAAAAGTTTGCAAAACTTCAGGAAGAACTGGACACTATCAGAGAATACACAAACATTCATTATATTTATGTAATCGTGCCTTTAAACACTGATGACCGAGATAATATACTTAATGTTATTGAGGGCTATACCAAAGAAGAATACGAACAGAACGATGTGGTGCATTTGAACGAATTGTCGGGAGATGCATATTCAGCAGAGAATGCAAAGAAATATCTGGATGCGTACAATTCAGGAAAAATTACATTTTTTAGGGAAAAGAGCAAATGGGGAGAGGATTATACCGGACTTTTGCCACTTCGCAACTCCAAAGGAGAAACTGTTGCGGCTTTATGTATTGATGAGGATGTCAATGAGATTCATCATGAACTGATACTGAGGGTTATTGAAGTTGTATTTTTTGTGGCAGTAATCGGTTTTGTTTTTATTGTATTTTTCCTTAAATGGACAAGAAAGAAAGTTACAGGACCAATTGAGTTGCTTGAAGAAGGAGCAGTGGAATATGCTTCAAAATGCAGAGATGATCAGATTACCGGTGAATTAAAAATAAATGTACCCGACATTCATACCGGAAGTGAAGTTGAGACTTTGTCAGATGCGGTGGTTGAGATGAGTGAGGCTATTCATGATTATGTGACACGAATGGTGTCTGTCGAGCGTGCGGCTTATTCACGAATCAGTGCACTGAACGGAGATTTTTTGTGCGTTTATATTGTTGATCCTGAGACTGATGATTATAGTGAGTATAGTGCGTCAGAGGCTTTTGAGGACTTTGGTATACCAAAGTCCGGAGATGATTTCTTTGAGCAGTCGCGTGAGAATGGTCGCATACTTGTGTGCCCGGAAGATAAAGACAGATTTCTTACATTTTTCAACAGGGAGGCTATCATCTCAGAGATTAAGAAAAATGGTATTTTTTCTATGCGCTACCGCCTAATGGTAGAAGGAGAAGAGGTTTATATTCAGTTAAAAGCCGCATTGGTTGAAGAGGAACAAGGGCCACGTATCATAGTTGGTGTTTATAATATCAATTCTCATGTAAAGCAGGAAGAAGAATATGAGAGACAACTCAGACAGGCCCAGAACAAGGCAAGCATCGATGCTCTTACCGGAGTTAAAAATAAACATTTATTCTTGGACTATGAAGAGGATATTAATAAGCAGATTGATAGAGGTGAAAGTACGGAATTTGCTGTTGTTGTTCTGGATTTGAACAATTTGAAAAAAGTTAATGATGAGCAGGGACACAAAGCGGGGGATAAGTATTTGTGTGATGCAAGTGATATTATTTGTTCAATCTTTTCCCACAGTCCGGTTTTTCGTATAGGTGGAGATGAATTTGCAGTAATTGTAAGGGGACAAGATTATAAGCAGATTGACAATCTTGTTGGTGTGATGGCAGAACATAACAAAAAAGCCGTAGAAGAAGGTGGAATTGTCATAGCCTGTGGCATGGCAAAACTGGAGGATGACAATTCATTTAACAGAGTATTTGAGAGAGCAGATCAGAGAATGTATGAAGACAAGAAGAGGTTGAAGGGGCAGTAAGATAAGCAATTATTATAAGCAAATATAATAAGTAAAGATAATAAGCAAATATAATAAGTAAAGATAATAAGTAAATATAATAAACAGATGGTTAATGGGAACGCAGAAGGAATAATGCGTTCCTTTTTTATCTTATGGCTGACGCGCATTCCGCAGCAAGAACGCCAAGAGCGTTCTTGAATTGACAACTGCTTGCAATCCTGAAGCAAGCGAAGCGTTTTCTGGGATTTGAAACATTTCAACTGTTTTTTGTACTTTTTTTGAAAAATACCCCTATTTTTAGCGAATGGCACAAATAATTCAAAAAATATCACCTTTTTATGTGTACAATTTTTGAAGCATGTACATAATCTGATAGTCAGTTACACTCAGAGATTTCTTCATTATACATCCCTTTTGGCAAAATGCATTTTTGAGATGTACACTTTTTCAACTTGATTTCATTATGCTGACACCCCGTTTTGAAAATTCATCAAATGGGATGCCGGAGGTAACTATTTTCTCAGAAACTCCTGACACCCCGTTTTGAAAATTCATCACATGGGATGCCGGGGGTAACTATTTTCTCAGAAACTCCTGACAACCCGTTTTGAAAATTCATCAAATGGGATGCCGGGGGTAACTATTTTCTCAGAAACTCCTGACAACCCGTTTTGAAAATTCATCAAATGGGATGCCGGAGGTAACTATTTTCTCAGAAACTCCTGACACCCCGTTTTGAAAAATCTTCATATGGGATGCCGGAGGTGACTTTTCCCACAGAAACTCCCTACACCCCGTTTGGAGAATTTTTCACATGGGATGCCGGAGGTAACTTTTCAGTCAGAATTATTGGATTGATAACGAAATACGCTGATGAAAATAAATTTCAACTATGATAAAATAAAAGATATAACTAAATAGAATTTCACAACTATAAGGAGAGCAGAGGTCGGGAAACTCGAATAATTATAAAGATAAACTATTAGAGAAATTTACAGAGCAACGGTATGAAATAATATAATAGCAACTGCGAGAAAAACTACAATAGCAACTAAAAGAAAAACTACAATAGTAAACATAAGAATAAACACAACAGTAGCTGGATTAGATAGAATCTTTGATGGGGAGTGATTGAATGTATACGGAACAGGAGTATAAAAAAGACTTGTTGTTTATTTCAAAAATAGAGAGTCTTATGTCTAAAAAAGTAGAGTATGTCGCATACTACTTTGGTTTTGTGTCATGTCTGCTTGCTCACGTAATGTATTTGCTTATCTTTAGGCATTATGGAGTCAGATTTATGGCATACTTTAATATTTTCAGCGTGATTTTTTATATTGCAATGATTGGAGCGACCAATAAAGTTTATAACAAGATTAATCTCGTATATGCGTCAATTATAGAGATTGTTATACATGCGTCTTTGGCTACGGTGTGTCTTGGATGGAAACCGGATTTTGGAATGTTTCTTTTGATGCTGATTCCTATAGGTTTTCTTATGCCAAACAAGACTCACAAAGTATCTGTTATTCTTATGCTAATCGATCTGGCATTATATGGATATTTGAGATATGTCTACACTGACAGTTCAAAAATTCTGTATAACCTGGATGATAATATAATAACTACAATATTATATTTTATAAATTTTACAATAGGTAGTGTTGTTCTTATTTATATAACTACTATTTACTCATTTTTGAATCATTATACTCAGTGTAAACTTAGGGTACAGAATGAGCAGCTTAGAATATTGGCCACGATTGATCCACTGACAAAACTGAAGAACCGAAGAGCTTTTAATGACGAAATGAAAAAGGTTTGCGATGACAGCAAAACTTCCGGCGACAGTTATATATTGGCTATCGGCGACATTGATGATTTCAAAAAGGTAAATGATACATATGGTCACGACTACGGTGACATTGTTTTAAAAGAGGTTGCAGGTATCATTCAAAGAAATATGCCGGAATTTGCCAATGCTGCAAGATGGGGCGGAGAGGAATTTATTATTTTGTTCCCTAACTGCAATATGAAAGGCGGCGCAGAGTATATAGAAAAGATTATTTCTGAGGTCAGAGAAAATAAATTTTCAAAGGATGGTACAGAGTTTGGTGTCACCATGACTTTTGGAGCGATTGAAGGAACTTCAGACAGCAATTTTGAGAAGAATATCAGTCAGGCAGATGCAAGATTGTATAAAGGTAAAAATAACGGGAAGAATCATGCTGAGTACACCGATTAAAGGAAGATTTTTGTGCGCATTTCAGTATTGTGAAAAAATGAAGAAAAAATGTCGAAATACAGTATTGTGAAAAATGAGAAAAAAATGTCGAAGTATAGTATTGTGAAAAATGAAGAAAAAATGTCGAAGTACAGTATTAATAGAAAAAATGAGGAAAGCATGTCGAACTACAAAAGTAATGGAAAAAACAGCAACAGTAATGGTGGAAGTTCAAGTAACGGCGGTGGTTTTCAAGTTATAAAGTTTAAGATTTGTTTATATATTTCAATATTGGCGGTATTGGGAATTGTTGTTGCAACTTTATGTTTTCCACATAATCCCCCTAAAGAAATACCTAACATTTCTGATGTTAATATAGAGGAAATAAGGGTGGGCAACAAATATAATGTGGACTTTTATAAAAACTATGGTTGTATCTGGGAAACATCTGCGTTGGATTTTACAGGGTTAAAGAGAACTTACACACAAATATTTCTGGTTTCAATTGATGAAAATGATGATAAATTGATTGGAATCATGATAGAAAATGATAAATCGTTTATTAGAACTGCTATAGATAAAGCAATTTCAGGATATGTTGACGTTGATTTGGCTGAGAATTATGTTGGGAAAATCAGAGAGTATGATTCAATCATGACTAGGATAACAAATGAAAATATTGAGAAACTTGGCCTGAAAGATGAGAATATTGAAATTCTGCCATATTATATTAATACTTGCCATGATAATTATATTATAGCAATAATATGTTTGGTATTTTTCCTGTTTGTATTTGGGGGCATGTTGATTTATTCAATTTATCTGAACAAAAAGGGAAGAACGCCTGACAGTGAAGTGACAATATTTATAAGAGATTCTTTGGGAAATGATGGCGACTGTTATGGAAAGCAGATATGGCACAGCCAGTTAGTGGAAGTTGAAAAGAATGAAAAATATGAAGAATATATGAGTATACAGAGCAGGTGCAAAAATGTTAATTTCGCATTTCGAAAATACTATATTTTAGATTTCCTTAAGTTTTTTATAATGGGATTGATTGCTACGTATCTTGTACTGGGGTTTGTTTTTTCATACAATCCGCATAAATGGTATTTCATGTTTTATGGGATTGGCTTTGTGATAACCTGTGTCGTAGCACTGGGTTGGATTATTGCTTTGGTATATGAAATTATCGTTTGTTTTTTGAATCCAGTGAGTTTTGCAATAAAGAGTTATATTAAAAACAGTAAATATCCTGACGAATATTTGAAGGCATATCTGTCAAAGGGTGACTTGGTGATGATGGGGCGTGGCTTTATGTATTTGACAAGTGATTTTTTGATCACCGGAAACTCATATAGGGTCATTATTTCACGTTTTGATAATATTTATAAGATATCATGGTGTGAGAAAGAGGAAATATATGGGCATACTAAGAGAATGATTCAGTGGATAAGATTTTATGACAGTGAAGGTAACTTTGGTGATGTGTATGTAAGTTGGGGCAAAGCAGTTCCGGGATTGTTATATTTAAAAAGTCGAATGCAAGAGCGCTGACTCCCACTTCAAACACATATGTGTTAAGCGGTGCGAAACAAAAAAATGGCGGTAATGAGTGCTGAGTTGTTTTAGAAGGAGATAAGTTTGAAAAAGAAGACAGATATTAATATGAGTTTTAAAAATATAAAGTTTGTGGTTGCGGCAACACTTATGTCGGTTGTTATATTGTCAGGATGTGCAGGTTCTGATAATAATGCTGGTAATGGCAATCAGATTAACGCAGAAAATGATGCCGGGGATAACAATGCAAATGGTAATAAATCAAATGATAGTAATGCAGACAATAATGGGGAAACTGGCGCACAGGATAAAGCAAGCAGAAATGCAGCCCCTGATTTTACCGCAGAGCTTGCTGATGGAAGTACATTTACTCTTTCTTCTGCAAAGGGGAAGGTTGTACTCATTAATATATGGGCTACATGGTGCGGTCCATGTTGTGGAGAAATGCCTGCATTTCAGAAACTCTATGAAGAGTATGGCAATAAAATGCAGATTGTAGCAGTTAATTACGCAGAGCCAAAGGAAGATGTCAAACAGTTTCTAAAAGAAAACGAATATACATTCCCGGTTGCATTCGACGAAAATGCAGAGGTTGCAGCAAAGTATCCTTCACAGGGAATTCCATACACGATTATTGTTGATAAAGATGGAGCAATATATAAGACATTTGTTGGCGCTCAGTCAGCAGAGATTCAGTATGATATCTATAAGAAAGCAATCGAAGGTGCGATGAATGAGTAAAGAAAAGTTTGCACGATTTACAGTACTTGGAATTGCCCTTGTGCTCATTGGAGTTGGAGTGTATACAGGCGAGTTTGTGAGTGTTTACAGGAAGGCTTCCATGATTTGTTTCGAGTGCATAGGAATTGGTTGATATTTTGATTGTTAATTAGGTTTGGATATAAGATGAAGAAATTTGTTGATAAGCATGGGCGGAGGCTTACGCAGGTAGTCACTGCGGTTTTGTACAATTGTAATATAACGGGATTTGCAAAGGGTGAGATATACCAGGGCAAATTGAAAAATGCATGTGTTCCGGGGCTTAACTGTTATTCATGTCCGGGAGCAGTAGGCGCCTGTCCTATGGGAAGCCTGCAATCTGCGCTGGTGACGTCGAGATACCGCTTCCCATATTATATTTTGGGCATGCTCCTGTTAATGGGAGTTTTACTTGGAAGGTTTGTTTGCGGCTTTATGTGTCCCGTAGGTTTGGTTCAGGAACTGCTCTATAAGATACCGGGAAAGAAATTAAAAAAGAGTAAAGTTACGAGAGTTCTTTCCTATGGCAAATATGTGGTTCTTGTAGCGTTGGTAGTGATGTTTCCTATTTTCTTGAGAAAGCCGGGTTTTTGTAAATATGTTTGTCCCGCCGGAACTTTTGAGGGCGGAGTGTTGCTTGGTATTACAAATACATCGGTGAGAGCCATGCTTGGAAGACTTTTTACCTGGAAGATGGTGGTTCTTGTGATTATTGTGGTATCGGCTGTTTCTATTTACAGGAGCTTTTGCAGATTCATATGTCCTCTTGGAGCATTTTACTCCTTGTTTAACAGGTTCTCATTTGTTAGAATGGTTGTTGATGAGTCGAAATGCAACCACTGTGGTGCCTGCCGGAAGTTTTGCAGGATGGATATTAAAACAGTTGGTGACAGAGAGTGCATACAGTGCAGGGAATGCAAGAAAGTATGCAGTCAGAATGCGATTTCATAGTCGGAAAATTAGGAAGCGTTCTTGAAGCGAGACTGAGAAACAGTTGAATAACAGGAGGATATTAGAGTGAATAAAGGTTTTATATTTGGATTTGTTACTGCATTAATTGTAGTTGTTGTAATAGGTGGAGCTTTTATGTTGGGGCGTGGTTCTGCCAATAAGGAAGACAATAAAGCCACGGTTGCCCAGAATGATGCAGATGTCAAAAAAGATGATGCAAATGTTAAGAATGCATCAGATAAGAATGCATCAGATAGCAATGAGGCAGCTGATAACGCAGGTAAATCAGTTGATAATGCAGGTGATTCGGCAGATAATTCTGCAGATTCCGGAGAGGAGTTTAAGCCGGACGGTGTGGAGCAGGTAGTTGAGGGTGTCAATGTCTCAAATGTCCAGGAATGGGATGAAGGAGATTTGCATTGCTATAACTATACTGTACAGATTACTAATTTTAATGATGAGAAGGCAGATGACTGGACATTCGATTTGGAAGTTCCTGAAGGCAGTGAACTCAGCCAGTACTGGGAATGTGAAATGGTACTTAAAGATAATATGATTACTGTGAAGCCTGTGGATTATAACAAGGAAGTTGAGGCAGGTGCAACAGTTTCATTTGGATTTATCATCAAAACAAAAGTTAAGTATGACTGGAAAAAGGCTGATATGAGATTAGGCATCTAACACGTATGTGATAGGTGGGAGGAGTGACAAAAAAATTCGATTCTGAAAGTAGTTGAGCCAGGATATAAGCCGGTACAGTACGAGTGGAATTAGAGCGAAATATAAAGTGTTAATGAATTAAGTTATTAAGTTATTTAGTAATTAAGTAATTAAGTAATTAAGTAATTAAGTTATTAAGGAATTAACACATAAAAGAAGCGTTATACTGACAAAGATTGGTGTGACGCTTCTTTCTCTTTTCATCTGTAAAGCCCGGAATAATACAACAGACGAAATAGTCGATTTCTTCATTTTCATCTGTAAAACTCGGAAATAAACTATTTACAATAGATGCATTTTTCTTAAATGAAGACAGGCATATGTATAATATAGCGGTGCTTATGAATTCTAATGGGAAGTACGATTATTGTCCGATTTTTGACAATGGCGCAGGTTTGCTGTCAGATACTTCATTGGATTATCAGATTTATATTTTCAAAAAAGGATGTTGAAGAAATAATAAATGATGCTGAAATATATGATACTATGGTAAAAGAAAGAGAGAATAGATTAGAGTAAATCGGAAAGAGCGAAGAACAAAGAGAAAGGTAGAGAGGTAAATATGGCAGGAATTGATACAGAGAGAATTGCTCAGGATGCGATAGAGGCTATCGCAGAGAGAATTCAGAATTTGAATACACTTAATATTATTGTTGCGGGAAAGACCGGAGTTGGAAAGAGTACATTGATCAACGCGGTGTTCAAGGAAAAACTTGCAGAGACAGGCATGGGAAAACCTGTGACTGATCACATGCGAAGGATTACCAAGAAAGGTATCCCACTTGCAATTTATGACACAAGAGGATTTGAACTTGGAAAAGAAGTACAGACTCAGGTCAAGCAGGAAGTGGTTGAGACTATTACACAGGGATTGATTTCCAAAGATGTAAATAAAGCAATCCACTGCATCTGGTATTGCATCAACACAGCATCAAACAGAATTGAGCCTGAAGAGATAGAGTGGATTAGAGAATTTTCAAAGGAGAATCAGCTCACTCAAGTGCCTGTAATTATAGTACTTACTCAGTCATTCTCAAAGAAAAAGGCAGAGGAACTTCGCCGCATGCTTCTTGATGAAAACCTTGATGTGGTGCAGATTGTACCCGTTCTTGCTGAAGATTATGAGATTGACGAAGATATTTCAATAAAGTCATACGGGCTTGGGATGCTGATTCACGTTATGGGAGAGGCGCTTCCGGATGAACTTCAGGATACATTGCAGAATGTGCAGATAGCGAGTCTTGAGGAAAAGAAAAAGAGAGCCCACAAGGCTGTTGCAACAGCCACAATGGCAGCGGCTGGTGAGGGAGCAGTACCGGTCCCCTTCGCTGATTGTGCCATGTTAGTTCCAACTCAGCTGACCATGATTGCGTCTATTACTGCAATATTCGGATTTGAGGTGAATAAGAGTCTTATCACAGCATTTCTGTCAGCAACTCTTGGAACAGGTGGTGCAACAATACTTGGAAGAACCGTTGTATCAAGCCTCTTAAAAGCAATACCGGGGGCAGGTTCAGTGGCAGCCGGAGCAATAAATGCCGGAACTGCCGGAGTTATTACGGCAGCTCTCGGTGAAACATACATAAGAATATTGTCCGCGGTGTTTAGCGGTGAGATGAGCCTTGATGATATTGGAACAAAAAAAGGCAAGGAATTTATTGCGAAGCTGTTCAGGGAGGAACTCAATAACTAGAGACGTTCTTGAATAACGGATAGGCTCAAAAAGCCCGTAAAATAAGGGATGCAACCATTGGTTGACAGATTTCCAAGCAGAGTTGGTAGCCTGCAACAGGGAAAAATTATATGCTAAAGCCACAACAGAAAAAATAACAACAGAAAAACCACAACAGGTAAAAATAACAGAAAAAACATAACATAAAAAATGCAGAAAAGTTATTTTAAAAACTTTTGTGGTAAGGAGGAGTAATATGATTTTAGCAGACAAAATTATTGTGTTAAGAAAAAAGAATGGATGGTCCCAGGAAGAACTGGCAGAGAAATTAGGAGTCAGCCGACAGTCAGTTTCAAAGTGGGAAAGTGCAATGTCCATACCTGATATGGGAAGAATAGTTGAGATGTCAAATATTTTTGGCGTGAGCACAGATTACTTATTAAAGGATGAAATCGAATCGGCAACTCCGGACAGTGATACAATCGAAAAACAAAAGGATGAACTTGAACCGCCGGCAAGAAGAGTTTCCATGGAGGAGGCCAATAATTATCTTGAGACGGTAAGGGTGTGTGCAGGTAAAATAGCGTTAGGTGTTATGCTCTGCATTTTGAGTCCGATACTTCTTATAGTATTGGCAGGGGCACAGGAAGCAAAAATAATTGAGATGACAGAAGATCAGGCAGCAGGAATTGGAGTTATGGTACTGCTTCTTATGATAGGCGTTGCTGTAGGATTGTTTGTATTTTTTGGAACAAGACTTGAAAAGTATGATTATTTGGAAAAAGAACTGATTGATACTGAATATGGCGTTGACGGAATGGTAAAGGATAAAAAAGAAAAATATGCGCAAACTCATCTTCTTCTTTTGACAGTTGGAATTGTAATGTGTGTTGTATCCTGCGTGCCGATTTTTGGCGCGACGATATTGTATGGTGAAGATGAATTTGCATGTATTGCTGCAGTGGGAGTGCTGTTGGCGCTGGTTGCAGTCGGCGTGTTCTTTATAGTTTTGACATGTATAAGAATGGGCGCGATGCAAAAGCTCTTGGAAGAGGGTGAATTCTCTAAAGACAATAAGCGCAGAAAGATGGTTCAGGAACCAATTAGCAAAATATACTGGGGAATAGTTCTGGCAATATATCTTGGATGGAGCTTCATTACAAATGACTGGGAGAATTCATGGATAATCTGGCCTGTTGCAGCAGTTCTCTTTGGATCAGTTGTTGGTATAGTTCATATGGCGAGAAAGTAGAATTTGAATATAATGCAAAAAGTAATTATTATATGACAAATGTATTATAAATGTGTAACTAATGAAAATATAATGAAAAAACAATGTAAAAAAAATGCAAAAAAGCATTACAATTAATCAAAAAGGTTGATTGAAACGGTTCATTTTGATAAAGTCTCCCGTGGAAAGAAGAGGGAATCTTCTTTTAAGTATAGAAAATGAGAATAAAAAGGGAGAAGGAAAAATGAAGAAAGCATTATTAAGTTTCACTTTGGCAGCAGCTATGATTGCAGGAACAATCGCAGTTAATCCGGTTGCAAAAACAACAACAGCAGAGGCAGCAACAACAACTCAGGTTGTTAACTACGCATTAGGAAAGGATGTTATCGCATCCAGCACAGAAAATGCAGATTATGTTGCACAGAATGCAGTTGATGGAAACATGAGCACAAGATGGTCATCAGCTTTTAATGATGGTGAGTGGTTTGTAGTTGACCTTGGACAGATTCGTACAGTTGGATCAGTTAGAATGTACTGGGAAGCAGCATATGCAGCAGAGTACACAATTTCTTGGTCACAGGATAATGTAACATGGTATGATGCAGCTTCAAGAATATGCGATTACTACTCATCAGAGACAAGCGAAATGTTCTACAACAGACCTGTTAGATATATTAAGATTACAATGGATAGAAGAGGAACAGTTTACGGTTCATCACTCTATGAGTTTGAAGTATTAGGTTTAGAGGAAGTTGAAGAGACAACAACAGAAGCTCCTACAACAGAGGTTCCAACAACATCTCAGCCTACAGTTACAAACATTGCATTAAACAAACCTGCAACAGCTTCTTCAATTGAAGGTGTTGAGTACGATGCTTCAAAGGCATTTGATGGAGATATGAATACAAGATGGTCATCTCAGTTCTCTGATGATCAGTGGTTAACAGTAAGCCTTGGTAAGATTTGCCACATCGAATATGTAGAGTTCCAGTGGGAAGCAGCTTATGCAGCATTTTCTGAAGTTCAGGTTTCATTTGATGGAGAGAACTGGACATCATATCGATTGACAAAGAGCCATGGTATTTCAGACAGACTTTACGTATTTACAGCAGGACGCTACGTAAGATTTAAGGGTGTTAGAAGAGCTACTCCATACGGATACTCAATATATGAGATGAGAGTTGGAGGATGGGAGTTATACTAATCCCCATTTCCATTCGTAGCTTATGAGAAGTACTGATGTACTCTTCATATTATATATAGATAGTTACAACAAGAGCCTTGCGAATTTTCGCAAGGCTCTTCGTTTATGTGCGTTTAGTTATGAACGTTACTGTCAGGTATCTTAAATTCATAGCCACAGAGGGTTATTTTATCCATTTCGTCAAGGGGAATCATTTCTTCAAAGCATCCGTTAATTCTAAATGATATTGTTCCATCATCTTTACAACGTGGTCCGCTGATGCCGTTAAACTCTACGATTTCCCCAGATTTTAAGTGCAAAGTGAAATTGCCTGATTTCTCTACATTTTTGATGATTTCATAGCCGCCTTCCTCTAAACTGTCAAAGTTTATACTGAAATAGAATCCGACAGGGGATATGGCGAGATTTTCAAGTTGTGTATCGTATCCTGCAATATTCAGCGTTTGACCTTTGGCTAAATTGACAGTTGAATCTTCATAATCAAAATCAGTAGGAATAGAAAAATCCCAATTACCTTTGATGGTTTGTGATGGAGTATGGGTGTCATCGGTGAAAAGATAAACATTAGTCATATGAACATCAACTTTACTGCCGATTGTTTCGTTGAACCTGTATATTATGAATAATTTTATGCGGTTTGAAGAACTTTCTTCTTCTATAATTCCACTTTCTCCTCCCTCAGATGAATTGCCATTGGAATCAACATCTTCTATTTCGTCAAACCACAAATCCGTACATGGTTTTCCATCAACATCAAAGGACTTACCGTCGGTTCTTGTTATTGTATAAATAATACAAATTTGATGAGAATCGCGAAGAACACCATCTGCTGTGATTTTTATTCCGCCGTCTTTAACACTCATATTAAGTGCTTTTCCCATACTGTTAGCAATTGCCATTTTTTTGTTAGAATCAATATTAAATACATTTTTGATGCCTGTTGAAAGAATTCCTGAAGTTGCCGCAACTGTAATAGAGCTGATGCAGGCAATTAAGGCTACACAGGCACATACTTTTGTGAAAGACAGTTTTCGTTTTTTGGCATAACCACTTTCATTAATTAATGATAAAACATTGTTTTTTGTTTTTCTATTTTCAATATCGGATAATTTAATATCTTCATACTCTTCGAGATTCATATTTACGTTATTTAGTAATTCGTACATTTCTTTCATGATGCTCGCCCTCTCTTTCTTAATTTCTTTTTTGCTCTTGATAAACGATTGTAGATAACAGCTTTGCTCATGTTAACAGATTGGCTTACGCTATCGAGAGATTCCTCGTTGACATACAACCGCATAAACAGTTCTCTGTCTTTAGAAGATAAGCTGGAAAGCAGTTCCTCCGTCTGTTCGGATATCTCATTCTCAAAAATATCCGGACTCACGGATTTATCATATTCTGTTTCTTCCAATGAAACTTCAGTAAACTGTTTTTTATATTTCCTCAGATAGTCAATGGATTTATACTTTGCTATTGCTGCAATCCAGTTTTTGAAGCTGTTCTTTTCAGGGTGAAATGAATCAATATTTTCCCATACTGCGAGTAAAACATCGTTCATGCATTCCTCCTGATATTCCGTCATATGTATCATGGTTTTGGATATAACTGATTTTATCAGTCCCCCATATTCATCAATCACATACATTAAAGCATTTTGATTTTGTTGTTGTAACTCCTTTATGAAGTTATGCTCATCAATTTTCATAAGTACTCCTTGTTGGTTTATTATCCCGGGTTTTTTGGCCTTACACTTTCTATTACGAAAAAAGCCCCCTATAATCTATCATATTTTTGAAAAAATTTAACAAATTATAGCAAGAATTCTCCCTCCTCTACAGGTGGTGAGATGAATTGCAAAAAGATGAAAAAACAGAAAAAGAACACTTGTTCGATAGCGGAAATAGTGGTATAATATAATCAGTCGAAAAGATGATAGGAGGCTGATTATATGGATAAAATGGATAATAATGCACATTCAGTATATCTGCTTTATTACCATCTGATAATGGTGATAAAATACCGCAGAAAGGTTATTGATGATGATATATCAGAAAGAGCAAAAGAAATATTTGGATACATTGCGCCCAAATATGGAATAGTGATT
>JAEELL010000134.1 GCA_016282745.1 Lachnospiraceae bacterium | reverse complement strand
TCATTCTTTCGAATAAGTCCTTTTGAATTTTGTTATATTCCTCAATCCTATTAGTCCCCATATATTTTCTTCCACTCGTAATATCTTTTTCTCTCCTCATCTGTTACTTTCTTTTCATTTATTAGATTTCCTAGTTCATCAAATTCACGAATAATCAATCTGACACCATATCTACTAAAACCTTCTTTTTTTATTTTTCCGTTTTCATACCATTCTATGTATGCACCATCTATCGCGTTACCAGCTTTAATTGCATACCTTTTTAATGCCCCTGAATCATAAAATTCAATATAGTCTCCATCTCTATAACCATCTTTAAAATCTCCATAGAAAAAAATCTTCCCGTTTTTATATTCATACAATATTCCTTCGAATGGAAAACCACCATCTTCCGTCTCTCCTACACAAATCTGCTGTCCATACTCCCCTGACCAACAAATTTCATCATCAAACTCTCTTCCAACTTTTAGAACTTCATCCATAGTCAGAATTTTATCAATATTATCCCTAATCACACGTATTGAAGTCTCAAATTCCTTTTCTATAGTATCTTCTTTAGATACTTCTTTTCTTATTAATTCGTATAAACGCATTCTTCACTCTCTCCTTATTAGCAAAAACTTTTTTACATATATTTGTGATTATTTATCTTTCTGTTTTATGATTTAATTAATGTGCATTCATCTGCATTTTTTACCCTAAAACAATATTTTTAGAGTAAAGCAAATAGAGTACCTTTACATTTTCTTACACTCTGTACGATATTCCTTCTTGCTATTGTGTTTTATTTATTAGAAATTATTTTTAATCCATCTAATATATATCTACAATGTGGACAAGTTTCAAAAGGTAATTCAATAACAGGCTTCCCATCCTTCAGCAACTCAACCGCATCATCCAGATAATCTATCATTAACTGGACCGCCTCTGCTCTGTCACTCACTGGAAGGTTATTGATTATTTCTATGATTTCATCTATTCTTTCGGCTTCTTAATAGGTTTCTATTAATGTTCGACCATCTTTTCCAAATGCCTTTATCTCTTTCGGTTCCGTACTTTCCTGCAACTTCTTCCCAGAAAAGGTCTAATCATCATTTTCACTGTAGTATCTATTGCATAGATTGCAAAATACAGATTTCTCGTTAACTATTATTTTACCTCCTCTAAATATACATTCTTCTGTATCTCCATTTTTTACTAGTACTGCATCCTTTTCCAAATTCTTCACCACATATAATAGCA
Source organism: Lachnospiraceae bacterium (assembly GCA_016282745.1). Lineage (GTDB taxonomy): Bacteria > Bacillota > Clostridia > Lachnospirales > Lachnospiraceae > SIG293. Next base: position 98,339 of record JAEELL010000134.1, on the reverse strand, counting down.
TTTTTATCATCGACTCATACCTTTTATTCGTTTCATGATACCCTTTATCAAAACGAATAATTATTATTTTGCGAAATACAAAATTGCATTTCAAGTAAATTGATTGCCAAGAATTATAAGAATCTTCTTGAGCCTCTATCAAATACACCGAAAAGCCTATCTGCTCGCTCAAATTAATACAAACACCATTATTTAATTGTTCCATCACGTCACAACTATATCCTAATTCTTTTATTTTTTTTATCAAACCTTCATTAGACAAACTACTTTCTTCCATTAGTAATGAATATTCTATGGCCATATTATCTCCTCCCGCTTTTAAGGGTATATATTTATCACTTCATAATTTGCGTTAATTACCTTCACTTCTATCAGCCCTTTAACTGGCCAATCATTTAGCTGTATTATCAAATCACTTAAGCTACCACCTCCGCCAAGCCAGTCATATAAATTTAATATTATTCTATTTGTCTGGCCTGAATCTATTTTTTTTTGCAATAGTACTTCCTATATTTCTAACACTTGTTCCCTCCCTAGGAGAATAACAATCAAATATTTTACCTTCTATAAGATAATCCGGATTTTTACTTCCTGGCATTGTAGGATTTTGCTCAACAACATATCCATATTTTGCTAAAACATCTGCTGCTTCGTTTTCTCTTATCAATGCTCTTATATTATCAGGATCTGGGTCGTCGTAATTAATTATCGTTCTTTTGCCTCTTGGTATTGCCGATTCATTTGGGGCTAGACTTGGATATACTATACTTTTATAAGTATTAATTATTTTCTTTACACTCTCAACACTCTTCCCATCCTTCAGCAACTCAACCGCATCATCCAGATAATCTATAATTAACTGGACCGCCTCCGCCCTGTCACTCTCTGGAAGGTTATTGATTATTTCTATGATTTCATCTATTCTTCCGGCTTCTTCATAGGTTTCTATTAATGTTCGACCATTTTTTCCAAATGTCTCTATCTCTTTTGCAAATTCGGTTCCGTACTTTCCTGCAACTTCTTCCCAGAAAAGGTCTATTCCTATGTTTCCGCCTTTTGGAACTTCCGGCTCTACTACATCATCTATTATTTCTTCTATCGGCTCTTCTATTATTGGATCATTCGGTTTTGGACCTCCACTTATCATATATGCCGCTTCGCCTGTTTGAGGATTAAGTATTACATAACCAGTTCCATACCAATCGTAGTAATACATGTTCTTTCCAGGAACTATTACTATTTTACCATTGTCCAGCGCTTTTTCAATTTCTCCTTTGATAGATTTTTCTATTTTGAGGCTACTTAACTTTTCTATATTTTCTTTTGAAAGCGCTACTACATCTATTCCTCTTCTTTTTGTCTCTGTAATAACAGATACTGTTGATACTCCTTTACAATTGGAAGTTTCTCCTATTACATATCCCTCCAGAAATGAACCTGTTACTCCGCTCATCATCATAAAGCTTTTTACATTCTCATCCACATTTTTTTCGAATCAGGATTATTTTCCACTGTTTTGTCCAATTCTTTTATTTTTTCATTTTCGGATTCACCTTCTTTGCTTCCAATAATTCTATTTAACTATGCCAACAAAATACTTTTTTTGATTTAATGATTTCTAACACATTTTAGTTGCTTATAATTCTTCTCGCATTTATACTAAATATCAAATACTAACTTATAAAATAAGAACAAAAAAACAATTCACTAATTATCGTTATAATATTTTTTTAGTTTCACTCGGAGGGAAAATATATGTATTCTGATTTTCACATTCACTCACATCACTCATTTGATTCTGAACAGGATTCATCTGAGATTATTAAAAAATGTATTGAACTTAATATGAAAGAAATGTGCTTTACCGACCACAACGATTTCAATTGGCCAATTGTGGGAGAAAATGCAGATTTAAATGTAAAGGAATATTTTAATGAACTCTCTGATTTAAGAGATAGATATTCAAAAGATATTAATGTAAATATAGGCGTGGAATGTGGACTCTCAGACGCTAATGTTTCACTTAACAGAAATTTGATTTCCACAAACCCTTTTGATTTCGTTATCGGTTCATGCCACGAGGTTGATAATATGGATCCATATTATCCTGAATTTTTTGAAGGCAAGACAGACCGACAGGCCTTTGAGAGATATTTTGAAACTCTCTCGAAATGTGTGGAGGATTTTGACAATTTTGATGTAGTTGGTCATATTGATTATATTGTAAGATACAGCCCTAACAAAGCTGCCAATTACTCTCCGGCTGACTATTCAGATTATATTGATCATATTTTAAAAACTGTTATATCAAGAGGCAAAGGTATTGAAATCAATACTTCTGCCTTAAGCAAGGGATTTGGCTTTACTAATCCTTGCAGTGATATAATTAAAAGATATAAGGACCTTGGTGGCGAGATAATCACCATTGGTTCTGATGCTCACAAAGCATGTTTCATTGGTTGTGCCTTCGATAAAGCCGGTGATATTTTGAAGGAAATAGGATTTGAGTATTACACTGTATTTTCCGGTAGAAAACCGCTTTTTAGAAAATTATAATTTCAAGTGGGACATCTGCTTCTTGGAAAAAAATAATTTAAAGCGGGACATCTGCTTCTTTGTTATACTTTCGTGTGCTGCGCATCATTGCGCAGTTTTTTTATGGAATTCAAAGTGCTTACCCACATAACAAAAAAGGTCAATTGACTATCCTTCACTAACCAATTAAACTAGTAATTGAAACATGAGTACGGACAAATTAATAGGGGATTTATTGTTTATTGATTAAGACGGGGCGTAGCAATATTTGCTATCAGTTTGTCCTCAGTTGAAGGAGGTTTTACAATGAAAAAAAGTCTAGTATCATGTAGGCGACTGTGGTCATTTTTATTAATTTTGGCCATGGTCTTTAGTTGCATGCCGGTTTTTGAAACTGCAATAGCAGATACCGGCTCACAGGAAAAGTTCGAGAAAAAAATAGTGGGGTATTTTCTCGGAGAAGACAGACCATCAGATGCGATTTCAACAGTGGGGCTGTCGCTCAAGGATAACATTGAGAAGATTAATTACGCATCACTTACACATTTAAATGTTTCTTTCATGGGACCGGCAGATAAGACGTCAGATGTTCCAAATTGGATTATTTCTGATATGTCTGATTCCGATGTAAGAAGAATCATTGAACTGTGTCACCAGAACAACGTAAAATGTATCTTATCTGTTGGAGGGGGAGCTAACAGTGGATACAAATTCTTTGCATCAGAGGCGAGAAGCAATTCTTTCTATAATCAGATTCTTACATTTCTTGATGTGTATGGATTTGACGGTATTGACATGGATATTGAGTCAACTACCGATAAGGATAAGTACTCTGCAATGCTTTCTAAATTATCCGGTGATTTAAAACAGAGAAACAAGACCTTGTCTATGGCGGTAGCTCCATATATTATTGAAGGTCTTGGCACAAACGTTTCTTACTTTGATTATTTCAATGTTATGACTTACGACCAAAACGGAAGCGGAACAATGAACGTAGCTGACTATGATTGGACTATGAGTCAGTTAAACAGTTACGCATATCAAAGTATACCAAAAGAAAAAATGATTGTCGGTCTTCCATTCTACGGCTACAGTACTGACGGTCGTGCGGCATGGAATTGTGATTATGATTATGCGAAGGTCGTTAAAATGTGCAAGCAGGCCGGCAACACTGATTACCTGACAATGGATTCTGTGTCTATTCCCGGTCAGTACAACATTTATCGTCCGGGACAGGATTTCAAAGTTGAAATCAACAGCCGTGCTACTATTATGAAGAAGGCAGACTTTGTTAAGAACTCAGATTACGGCGGAGTTATGATTTGGGATGTGACAAAGGACTGCATCAGGGATGAAGACAAAGACGAAGCATTGCTTCCGGCTGTTGCGTCACATTTTAGTTTTCCATCACAGTATGAAGGTCCTTTTGAACTTATAGCTAACGATTTAACTGAGGAGTCTGTTCATTTGGAATGGAATGCTCCTACATCCTGGGATGCCGTAACCTACAAAGTATATTATGACAACAATTTACTTGGAAAAGTAGAGACAAATAACACATGTTGCGTAATTTCACAGTTAACTTCAGGATTCAAGTATAATTTTAAAGTTGTTGCCATTGATCCTGACGGCAATGAAACACGCCCGGCAACACTTACCATCACCACTCCCGGCACTTCGCCTATGCCTGATGTTCCGGAATATGTGGCATCACAGTTCTATCCAAGCGGATCAGTTGTATCATATAACGGTCAGGTATGGAAGGCTCGTTGGGGAGGTAGTGGAGAGACTCCTACGGGCGTCAGCGGAAACATGTGGGTTCTTGACACATCAGTAGTTATAGCACCATCAAAAACCCCTGTATTATCAGAATGTGAAGAGCACGGTACTCCTACTGCTCCTACCATAACAACTGACATTCTGACTTCAGGAAAAGTCGGAAGTAATTACAATAAAGCAATATCAGTTAAAGGAACAAAGCCTATAACCTTTAGTATTGCAAGCGGACTTCTTCCAAACGGTCTGTCCCTTGATGCAAAAACAGGTACTATTTCCGGAATTGCGCAAGTAGCAGGCACTTTCACATTTACTGTCAAAGCTACAAACAGTGAAGGTTTTGCTACTAAAGTTTTTTCGATTGCTATAAACGAAAAGCCTCAAGTCGATGATGACTATGACAAGGAACCGGGCACATCAAAACGAGTAATCGGTTATCTTCCATGGTGGAGAAATACAGACATTAACAACTTAGATTATGCAAAACTTGATTATGTAATCGTCGCCTTTCTTCGCTATACAAAAGACGGTTGGGACTTTGGAAAAATGGCTGACGGAACCGGAGGTTGGACAACGGACGAAATCAGAAATATGGTAAATAAAGCTCACAGCAACGGCTGTAAAGTATTTATCTCTGTGGGCGGTGGAGATGGTGGATTCATCCAGTCTTCTCTTCCATTCTGGTATGAGACCAGCCGCGAGTACCTTGTTAACTGTATTTTCAATGCAGTGGACGAATTCGGCTTTGACGGAGTTGATATGGATGCTGAAACTGACGATGTAAAATTCTGGCAGGGTTACAACGAGTTTGTTGATCTCCTAAGAGACGGAATAGACGCAAGAGGTCTTGAAATGTCTATGGCAGTACATACCTGGTTTACCGATTTAATCGAAGATGAAGCAGACCTTTACAAAAAGTATGATTTCTTGAATGTAATGAACTACGATTGCCAGTACAACAGAAACGGTGAGCGAATCGGAATCGGCGAAGTTGACCATGCACCTATGTGGCACGCATATCAGTTACTTGATCACTATACAGATTTGGGTGTTCCCGCAGACAAATTAAACGTAGGCATTCCATTCTACTACTACACTAAAGGCGGCGGCTGGGACGGTGCTGTAAGTTACGCATACTATCTGCAAAACCAGAGTTCTGACGTGACTATAGACACCAATCCGGGTGAGAGCAAAGTTGATGCATGGAAAAGAACTACCGAGCAAAAAGCATACCTTGGCGGCACAGAATACGGTGGCGCATTTATCTGGGAATTAGGTCAGGATAACCTGAACAATAAACCTGAGAGTTTATTAAATCTCGTATATGACTGTGTTAAAAATGACAAATCACCAAGTACACCATTAAGTGACAGTGATAAAGAATATCCTGAACTTGCAAATGTATCGGGTACCGATTTACCTCTTACCGCAGTTGATAAAGCCAGTGCAAAACCGGATTATCCATTTACTACAGGAATAGAACTTGAATCTTACTTCCAGACTCTTAAGGTTGGCGAGACAACAAAAATAACTGTCAAAGCCGGAAGTAATGTATCCTTTAATATTAGAAATATTGAAGGCAATGATGGAGTTATTTCTGTAGATTCATCCGGAAATGTAACTGCATTATCAGCAGGTGCCGCGCTGGTTGATGTAGTGTCAGGTTCTTCCAAAGCTACATTTACAGTAAGAGTTGTAAATGATACTACAACTTTGCCAAACGGTTCTGTTATTTCTAACGACATTGCTATCAACGGATACAATATCAACACAAAAATTGGCGGGCACAGAGTTGTTTACTCATTTAACGAAACTGTTGAGGGCAAAGCCATATCTGAAGTAGGCATTATCTATGGATTGAAATACGAAGGATATAAAGACGAAGATATGATTGTAGGAAGCAACAATGACAATGTAAGAAGTTTTGAAGGAACTGAGGAAAACGGAAGATATCCGACAGCTTTAGAAGAATATTCAAAATCATATGTCATGTCTATGTATTTTGCCAAAGGAAATAAGTCTGAGTTCACGGCCCCACTAGCCGTTAGAGCTTATGCCAAATTATCTGATGGAACTTACGCATATTCACAGATATACACATACTCAATTTATAATCTTGCCGAGACATTGTACACAAAAAAAATGTGCACATCAAAAAATGCACATGACTATTTGTACAACAATATTTTAAAAGTAGTTGATCCAAACTATTTAAAGATTAATTACTAGTTTTATTTGAATCATAAATAATATAGTTATTATATAAAAAATGCCTCCAAAGTTGATTTGGGTTAATTGCCTGTCAACTTTGGAGGTATTGTATTATACTTTTAGAGCAATCGCATTAAAATGTAACAACCTCTGTCTCTTTTGTAAATGAGCAAAAGCTGGCAGTTGCATTTTTAATATAAAAAACTTCTGTATTTCCGTCAGTTGCAGAATACATTCCCTGAAGTGTAGGATACGCATCAAGCATAGACTGTCTTGCTTCTACTCTGTCATCTTCTACAAGTTCTCCCGAAACTCGAAGCCAGTCACCGTCTCTAAATGCACATAATTCAAACTTTGGATTAGCATGAATCTGTTTTGAAACATCTTTAACTTTTCCTGTTTGAATATAAAGTTTGCCCTCAAAAATATTAATCGTTCCAAAAGGTCTTACTCTTGGCTGGTCTCCATCAACTGTTGCTAAATAATAAACATTTGCTGCTTTAATAAAATCCGCTACTCTCTGCATAACATCCTCCTAATATAGTAATTTGATTTAATAATTCTATTATATCAGTCTCAATTTCTTACTGCAATAAACATCCTATTTATTGGTTTACAATATTGCCCATTTTGTTTATCCTACGGCTAAAACCATTCTATTTCATTTTTTTATCTGCTATAATTTCAAAAGATGAATTCGTGAATTATTATTTAGGAGGCAATACTAAAATGACAGATTATATTTTGAGTTGTTGCTCAACTGCTGATTTAACAAGGGAGCATCTTGTATCAAGAAACATAAAATTCATTATGTTTCATTATGAATTGAACAATGTAATTTACCCTGATGACATGGGGTTAACCATGCCCCTCAAGGAATTCTACCAGGCCATGAGAGATGGAGCTATGACAAGAACTTCTCAGATAAATGTTGAAGAATTTTTAGAATATTTTGAGCCATTTCTAAAGGAAGGAAAAGATATTGTTCATGCCTGCCTTTCCTCAGGAATTACCGGGGTTATGAACTCAGCTCTTATCGCAAAGGAAATGCTTGAGGAAAAATACCCTGAAAGAACAATATATATTATCGATTCATATGCAGCTTCATCGGGATACGGTCTGTTGATAGACCGTATGGCAGATAAAAGAGACGAAGGTTTGACCGCAAAGGAACTCTATGATTGGACTCTTGAAAACAGATTAAATGTTCAACACTGGTTCTTTACCACTGATTTGACCTATCTGATCAGAGGCGGCAGAGTTTCTAAAACTTCCGGATTTATCGGAAATGTCCTTAACATATGTCCCCTTCTGACAGTTGACGCCGAGGGAAAATTAATTCCTAAATACAAAATTAAAGGTAAAAAGAAAGTTATAAAAGAAACCGTTCAGAGAATGGTTGAACTTGCAAATGACGGAACCAATTATTGCGACAAAGTTTATATCAGCAATTCTGATTGCAAAGAAGATGCAGATGCATTGGTTTCCTTAATACTTGAAACTTTTCCTAACCTTAAAGGAAAGATAACTATCTTTGATATCGGAACTACAATTGGTAGTCATACAGGCCCCGGAACAGTCGCTTTATTCTTCTGGGGTAAAAAGAGAGATTAAGTCGATTTAACAAAAAAACATATTATTTTTAATAAGGAAATACCGGATGAATTATAAAATATACAATAATAACTCAAACGACTGGGTTTTGCTAATACACGGATTAGGTGGAAGTATTAACACTTGGAAATATCAGATAAATGAATTGCAAAAATACAATATCTTAGCTATCGATTTGGCAGGTCACGGTGGCTCTCCTTTCAGTAAATGTAAGCATTTACTTTCAAGAACAGCTACCGATATCAATGATATTTTAGAAAAAGAAAATATTGACAGCGTACATATTATTTCCATGTCAATTGGAACTATCGTGGCGTTGGAGTTTATATATTTATTTAAAGGAAAAGTTAAATCTCTTATTCTTGCCGGTTGTGTAACTAATCTTAATATCGGCTTTAAAACAGTGCTTGTCTTTGTGGAAGCATTCAAATACATAATTCCTAAAAGTCTGTTTTATCCAATGTTTGCCAATATTTTGATGCCACTAAAGCACCATAAGAAATCCCGAGATTTTTTCATTAAGGAATCTTTTAATATGAAATCCGAAGCCTTCAAAAAATGGCTGTCCGAATTTTTCAAAACTCAATTCAAATTCAATGAGTATATGAGAATAATCAGAGAAATAAATCTTCCGGTGTTTTTCATTTCTGGAAAACAGGATTATTTCTTTTTAAACAGCGCAATACGAACCCATAGAAAAATCAACAGTGCAACTCTTAATCTGATAGAAAAATGCGGTCATGTTTGCAGCATAGAAAAATATGCAATTTTTAACCAAATGGTACTTCAGTTTCTAAATGAACAGAAATTGAAAGGGGCTATGCTCTCTCGTACGGTATAATAATTCGACAAAAACGTGTTTAACAAAAAAAGAGGATTTTCCAACAATCCGGAAATCCTCTTTTTTGCTTGTTTATTTCTACGAAAAAAAGCTCATCTTAATTTTCATCTGATTTGATAATTAATTTACCGTAGAATGCTTTTGGATTATAATTTATTGATTCGTGGTACTGAACCTTTATAATGTATTCACCAGGTTTTGATGGTGCACCCATTGGATTTTTTGCTCCATCTGCAGGACCTGTCGGAACATTATCATTCATATTTTTATATTCTTTATAATATGCAACTGACAAACGCAATCCATTTTCTTTGTCATCTCCGCGAATAATCATTGACTCATCCCAAGGATAAGGCTGTTTTACTCCGGTGTAGTTTACTACTGCATCAGGCATTACTATCTTTGGTTCGTATTTAATTACCATTTTGCCTATTTCTACCTTTGAATCACAGTAGTTCTCACCTGCTTTTCCTTTATACTGAAGTTTAACATAACAACGTGATCTAAACTCCGATGGTGCAGTATGTGGATCATCCCCAACTGCAGGTATCGTGCATGCTTCATCCAAGTAGTACTCAATATTCATATTTTCTTTTTTTATTGGTTCACCTTCGACACCTTTTACAGTGTAGTTGTTAAACACTCTCTGTTTTCCATTATAATATGGCTTGTACTCACCGTTAACTATAATGACTGGTGAGTATGGATTAATTGTTAATATTGCTTTAACATTTTCATCTTCATAATTTTTCAATCCGGAAACAATTACATAAACTACATATGATCCAACGTTTCTGTACTTTGGTACCGGATCATAACCATCACTTGAATAAGAAATCTTGATATTATCTTCCGGAATCTTTTCTCCATTTACTCCTGTCACTTCATAATTAGTGAATGCAATTGGTTTTCCTGTAAAAATCTCTTTTTGTTCCCTGGCATCAACATTCAGTTTTGCTTTATTAATAACAAGAGACACTTCTTTTTCTACAGTTTCTCCTTCTACCACTGCAGAAATAGTTACATTGTATGTTCCCGCATCGATTGGAGCATCTGTTGTTGGTTCAGTTGTTGTTTCTGTTGTTGTTTCTGTTTCTTCATTTGATTCTAAAACCTTATTATATGTTACTGTAAGCCCTTCCACTAAATCCGGATTACGAAAATCATACTTATCAAAGGCAATTTGCTCTCCAGTGTAGGTCTGTACGTCCTTTGGAAGCCATACCATTGGCTTAGTAAATACAATATGAATTTCAATAGGCTCTCTACACCCATCATATTGAGTTGTAGCGATGGTTACTACCTTTGGATAATATGTCCCAGGTTTTGAAGGTGCTTTTCCTGTATCTTTAGCCCCATCAGCCTCTGTTGTTTTATGTGTGCATTTAGAATCTGTGTAAAATTCCACATAATAACTTACTTTTACTTTTTCACCTTTCCAATTATAAACATCAAATTCAAAATTAATTTCTTTCAAATTATATTCAAACTCAGTTTGTTTCGGAACTATTTTTAGTTTGCGCATGTTGACAGTAGTTTCTTCCTCAACTGTACTTGGCGCCAAAGTGCTGTCCTCATTCTCTACAATCTCATTTGCAACTGTTCCTTCTGTTTCTGCAGCAAGTAATGAACGGTATGAAACAACGTCACATGTAGACGCCATTGTTACTACTGCCATAATTACTGCAAGAGTTTTTTTACCCCAACTTACATTTCTCATAATTTCTTTCCTTTCATTTTTCATATTTTATTTTTGGTTTTTCTCCCCAAACCTATGTCATTATACTAATATAGTTCTTTTATGTCAACAAACTCGTGGTTGGAACAAGAGAAAAAAGCACACCACGCATTGCAGAAAAAAAGTGGGTGTACTTTTATGCTATCTACGATTTCTTTCTTGTTTTAATATACCTGAATAACAACCAAATTCCGGATATTTTTCCCAATTAGCCGAAACATCTACTATATATTTTTTCTCTTCGTGACTATTATGTATACACTTACTCTTTCGCATATATAAATTACCATCTTCGAAAAAATTAAATAATACTACTTCTGAAAGTTCATTATCTTTATATGTATAGTGGTAAACAGTTTTTAAAAACAATCTCTCCTCCATGATTTTAAATCCATATATAAGAAATAATTCACTTTCATAAAAATAGACTATAACATCTCTCCCGGTAAATAAAATTACATTTTTCAATATATCATCTTCCCTGATTACAACATAATATTTCTCTCTCATATCATGCTTTTTCTTTGCTTCGTCTTCAGATATTTCACCTTTTACTTCTCTCTTTTGTTTATCCCAATTTGTACAAAAAATCATATTTATCAATTTTCCCCTTTAAAATAACCAATAATATAACAATATACCGCAAATTAATAGTACATAAAATATTGTATATGCATAGAACATTGATTTTTTTCTGTTTTTATTTATCCAGTTAAACTTCTTTCCAAGAAAATAAAGAGGCACTGTCAAAATACATTCTATAATTAGTACTTCGACAACTCGTAAAAATCCGTCAAGAAATATATTTTCTTCACCAAAGCCGAATATAAAATCTAGAAATATGACAATTACAATAACGCCAATAAAACTATAGGGTCTTCCATTTTCATCTTTCGGTGAAAAAAAATCAATTATTGTTTTTTTCTCCTCATTAATAAGATCTTTTGCAATATCAAAGAAGAGATTTCCTTTATTTTCCTCTTCATCGACATAATTCCAATATACATCTGTATTAAATGTCATAATATCTTCTTTATTTTCCTGAATCTTACGGGTAAGATTCATTGCTCCATTCAGTTCATTCATCTGCCTTTGAAGATTTTTCAAATTATCATCAAGAACTTCATTTACTGATTTTACACCATCAAAAATATCTTCTATATCATTTACTGATATTCCTATTTTTCTAAAAATAATAATCTTCTTTAATCTCTCAAGATCTTCAGAGGAATAATCTCTATACCCGTTACTTCCTCGCTCCGGATTTATTAGACCTTCTTTCTCATAATATCTGACAGTTGCTCTTGGAACTTCCAATATCTGTTCTAATTCTTTGATAGTCATTTTAGTGACCCCCTCTCTTGTAATGCCCTAATTATAAGGTATAAACAAGGTTTACAGTCAATACTATTTTGAAAAAAAGTGAGTGTAAAGTAACTTTACAGCAGCAAAAGCCGGAATAATCCGGCTTTTGCTAAAATCATATTTACTTACTCATATGCTCGCATTTCATATCTTCCATTTACATTTTTCAGAATACTATCATACAAGTAATTATGCCCTGCCACGTTTTGCATCAAAAGATTCTGATACAGATAATCTGCCACGTTATATATAGTGTATTCCTGCACGTCACTGTAAACACAGGTTGTCGGAAGTGTCAATATTATTTCAGGATTAGAGCCGCAGTTCTTATATTCGTTAACAAGTGCGATGTAATCCTCTTTAAAACGCGCTCTTCCATCAGTTGTAGTTATTCCCTCTAAAACTGAATCATTTATTCCAAGCATAATAATTACAATGTCAGGATCAGACTGCAACCCAAGTGAATATCTTTCAGTCTTTGAGTATGCGTTATCGACATTTCCTGTTACTGTTGTTCCTGAAACTCCGGCATTAGTAACTGTGTAATCAGAACCAAGCATACGCTGTAACTGGGAAGGATATGTCATGTAATCACCTGATGCCATATATCCGTCAGTTATTGAGTCTCCCACACAGGTTACTCTGATTTTCATATCCGTATTTTGCAATAAATCTTCAGCATGTTTTATTCTTCTTTTTGTCATAAGAAAAACAAAATTTGAGCCTGTTTCTTTCTTTATTATGGCACTGAGATAATTAGGTGACAGTCCGATTTTTTCACTTGCATACTGAACTGATAACTGTTGATTTGCAAACTCTTCATCAATTAGTTTTATCACCTTTTCGCTGAGCAGACTGCTGCTTTGTTTTCTTTTTTCCGCATCCTCTATAAAGAAAATATCACTTTCACTACTGTTGCTGTTTGAGTAGGAAATCGCCTTCATTGCATCAAGATAGCATTCTCTGCAATTCATAATATTCTCAACTTTTCTGCTCACTCCCATAACACATCTCATGTGAAGAATTCTCTCTACACTCTGAAGTATTTCCTCTGTGAGAATGTCTGTATATTTTTCAATATTTCTCTCTGTATCTGATATAACTGTTATTATTCTTCCTTTAAGATAACAGCTCATGGCGTTTACATATTTTCCTGCAATTGAGTCGATTGCCTCAACATACTTCTTATCTGTCCTGTTGTAATCTTTATCGTCAATCATTTTAGTCACAAAAACTGTAAATCTCTTATTGCTGTTTTCATCTTCAACATCAAAACCGTATTCATTTACAGTTGCCCTTAATTCTTCTTCCTCTTCATTGACATCTTGCTGTTCATCCAACAATAAAGGATAAAGAAACTCTGCCTTCTCTAGCCTTTTTATCACATCGGATTCATTGACAAATCCATCAAACTTCTCATCTATCTGCTGCCTTATTTTTTGCAACTCCGCTTCAAATTCTTTTGCAGTTATAGGTTTTAAAAGGTAACTGATTATATTGTATTCTATTGCCTGCTGAGCATAGGTAAAATCATCGTATCCACTCAAGAATACAATAGAAAGCATAGGTCTTATCTTTCTGATTTCCCTTGCAAGTTCTATTCCCGAAAGGAATGGCATTCTTATATACGTAATAATCAGGTCAGGCTCTTCTCTCTCAACTAATTCCAATGCATCAATACCGTTGCCTGCCTCTCCAACAACTTCAAATCCATATTTATTCCAATCAACTTTGTCAATCAGACCTCTTCTGATTATCGCCTCATCATCCGCCACAATAACTTTATACATATATAACCTCGTTCGTTAATTATCTTTGGTATTTTTATCTCAAAATTTATTCTGTAATTATATAACTAATATTTCCGTATTTATTCTGTATTCCGTTCAACACAATTAATCACATTATATCATGTGAAATAATATTCGCAAATTTAATTAGTTTTACCATTCTAAGACATTATTGCCTTTATAACTATATCAGCCTCTTCTCTTGTATTGTTTTCAGATAATGTAATCCTAATAGTTGACTCTGCCATCTCTTTACTAAGCCCTATTGCTTTTAATACATGAGATGAACTGTCTTTCTTTGCAGAACATGCAGAACCGGCTGAGATACAGATTCCCTTTCGATCCAGTTCTGCTATCAGTTTTTTTGCGCTTTTGCCTGGAATTGTGACATTAATATTTCCCGGAAGTCTCTTTACCGGATGACCGTTTAAGGCACATACATATACATTACTTTTATATAAATCACTTTCATATAAATCACTTTCATCTACATATCTTTCATTTAGCCGATTGTTTTTTATTCTATTTCTAATCTCTCTATTATTCATCTCTCTATTATTCATATTAGACGTAAGTTTCTCAATCATATAGTTTCTCAGTGAAACTTCTTTACTCATAATGCTATTCAAATTATTAATTCTATATCTGCAGGCCTCAGCCATTCCAACAATTCCTGCCACGTTTTCCGTTCCGCTTCTCTTTCCCATTTCCTGACCTCCTCCGAAAATGAGTGGTTCGATATCCACTGTATTTCTGATATACAAAAATCCTACACCTTTTGGTCCTCCAAACTTGTGTGAACTTGCACTCAACATATCAATTCCCGATCTGTTTACATTAATATTTACATGGGCAAATGCCTGAACCGCATCAGTGTGGAATATAATATTATGATAATTTGCTATTCTTCCGATTTCAGTTATTGGCTCAATTGTACCAATCTCGTTATTGGCATACATTATTGATATCATCCTTGTATTCGCTTTTATGGCTGATTTAAGTTGATCAAGTGATATAAGTCCATACTCATCAACATCAAGATACGTCACTTCCACTCCGTACTTTTCCAACTGTTTGCATGTATTCATAACTGCATTATGCTCAATCTTTGAGGTAATCATATGGGGAACTCCAACACCCGGAATCTCATTTAACATCGTACTCATAATTGCCCAGTTATCAGACTCCGTCCCTCCCGATGTAAAATATATTTCGCTCGGTCTT
Source organism: Lachnospiraceae bacterium (assembly GCA_016282745.1). GTDB lineage: Bacteria > Bacillota > Clostridia > Lachnospirales > Lachnospiraceae > SIG293. The sequence continues at coordinate 83,245 of JAEELL010000134.1, read as the reverse complement.
GCCCCAATACTTGATGCAATTATCTCTCTTGCGTTTTCCACATCTCTTCTGCATTTTCTTCCAAGCTCATATGCCCCGGAAGGATTTCCATAATTAGAACTAAAATACGGAAGCATTGCCTCATATGCATTCTTACACACAGGAGTTGTTGCCGCATTATCCATATATATCATATTTTCTTCCTCACTTTCATAATATTAACAAACAATACTTTTTGGTATTTCATGAATATAATCAGAAAAAGAATCTCATCATTACAAAACAAACCTATAATTACAGGTGCCTTTTTCCTGACTGCATCCGGAATTATTTGCAGACTGTTAGGGTTTTTATATAGAATATTCTTATCAAATACAATAGGTGCAAAGGAACTTGGCATTTTCCAACTTGTTATGCCTGTATTTATACTCGGAGTATCTGTGTGCTCAGGTGGAATTCAGATTGCAGTTTCAAGATTTGTTGCTGAAAATATAAAAAACAAAGATGAGTGCATAAACATTTTCAAGGCAGGTATTGTACTCTGTCTTTTTCTTTCAATACTGTCTTGTGGATTTATTTTTTTGTTTTCAAATCAGATTGCAACTTACTGTATCGGCTCTGATAAATGTGCATCTTTAATAAGATTACTCTGCCTTGCAATACCAATGGCTGCATTTCACTCATGCGTATTTGGTTATTATTTTGGAATAAGTCGTGCCGGAATCCCGGCCGTTGCAGAAATTGTTGAACAACTCTCCAAAATGATTGCCTTTGGAATAGTATTCTATGTTTTTGGAAATAATTTTTGTGCCAATAAAGCTGTCGTTGCTGTCATTTCTTTGGTATTGTCTGAATTTGTAAACACATTATTTTTGTGCCATATGATAATAAAAGAATGTAGATGTATAAGTACTGATGATACAACTTCTAACAATAGTTTTAAAAACTCACTTAAAAATAGTATTGCAAAGATTTTCAAAGTATCTTACATTCTCACATTAAACAAAGTAATGTTAAATACTTTCCAAAGTGTCGAGGCCTTCTTATTTCCAATCATGCTTTTTAAATATGGTTTATCAAAATCAGAAGCCATCGAAATGTATGGTGTATTTTCAGGCATGGCACTTCCAATTGTCATGTTTCCCTCATCAGTCATTACATCGGTGTCTCTTCTTTTAATGCCTAAAATCGCAAGGGATAATTCAGGGCAAAAAAAGAGCAGCCTAAACAAGACTACTCAATCAGTTACGACTGCAACTGCATTTTGTGGAATTATGTGCACATTATTTTTCTTCTTACTCGGAAATCCAATCGGACATTTCTTATTTAAAAACAGCATTGCAGGAAGTTATATTGTCACACTTTCCTGGCTATGCCCATTTTTATACCTTTCCATAACTCTTGGTTCAATTCTTCACGGCCTTGGAAAAACTACAGAAGCCTTTTTGCATAATATGGCATCTGTAATTATTCGAATATGCTTTTTAGTATTCGTTGTTCCACAAACTGGAATAACCGGGTATTATTGGGGAACACTTTTAAGCTATATTGTGATTACACTGTTACACTATAATGGAGTGAGAAAAGAAATACAGTAAAACTTTGTTTTTTTGTGCATGGTTACTTATTTGCAAATTGGCTGTTGTATAGTTTGTTATAGAATCCGCCGAGTTCTAACAGTTCTTCGTGGTTGCCCTGCTCGATGATTTTGCCGTCGCGCATTACTAGTATTACGTCAGCATTTTCGATGGTTGATAGTCTGTGGGCAACGATGAATGAGGTTCTTCCCTTCATCATTTTTTCAAATGCACTCTGTATCTTTAATTCTGTTCTTGTGTCGATTGAAGATGTAGCCTCATCAAGTATGAGCATTGGAGGAAGACACAACATTACTCTCGCAATACAAAGTAACTGTTTTTGTCCCTGTGACAGGTTACCTCCATCCTCTGTTATTAATGTATTATATCCATCCTTCATTCGCTTTATGAAACTGTGGGCATGAGCTGCTTTTGCTGCTGCAATGATTTCTTCATCTGTTGCATCAGGCTTTCCTGTTGTTATGTTTTCTTTGATTGTGCCCTCTTTTAACCAGGTATCCTGAAGCACCATTCCATAAGATGTGCGAAGGCTGCTTCTCTTTATGTCTCTGATATCATTATCTTCTACTTTGATACTTCCCTTGTCCACATCATAGAATCTCATCAGCAAGTTGATTATTGTGGTTTTTCCACAACCTGTAGGACCCACAATTGCCACTCTCATTCCCGGCTCAATATTTACATTTAGATGTTCAATAAGTTTCGTGTTCTTATCATATGAGAAGCTTACATCTTCTATATCCACTTTTCCTTCAACTGAAATCTTTTTAACTCTGTTCTGTTCACCAACTTCTTTGTCAACATCAATTTCTTTATTATTTTCTGTAGTTTCTATTACATCACTTCTCACAAGCGCCACTGCATCCTCACTATCCGGAATCTGTGGTTCTTCATCAATGAGTGCAAACACACGTCCTGCGCAGGCAATGGCATTTTGCAATTCCGTAATTACACCTGAGATCTCGTTAAAAGGTTTTGTGTACTGGTTTGCGTATGACAAAACACACTGAAGATTTCCTACGGTTATGCCTCCCATAACTGCTATGATACCACCGCTAATGGCAACTCCTGCGTACACAAGACTGTTGACAAATCTGGTTCCGGGGTTTGTTAGTGATGAGAAAAAGATTGCTCTTAGAGAATATTTTTTGAGTCTATCATTTATCTCATCAAACTGTTCTAACTCCTCATCTTCTCTGCCAAAGGCCTTGACCAGTTTTTGATTTCCAATAACTTCATCAATAAGGGCTGTCTGCTCTGCTCTTGTCTCCGACTGCAATTTGAACATGGAATATGTTTTCCTTGCAATAAAACTTGCAACAAACAAAGACACAGGAGTGATACATACTACCACCAGCGCAATCTTCCAATTAATTTTTACCAGAAAGAATAGTGTTCCAAAGATTGTAACCAATCCTGTAAATAACTGACTAAATCCCATCAACAGTCCCTCAGACATCTGATCCACATCAGCTATTATCTTACTTACAATCTCACCGGTTGGATGGCCGTCTATATATTTAAGCGGCAGAATCTGTATTTTTTCGAACGCATCTTTTCTCACATCTCTGACAACGCTGTAAGCAATCTTATTGTTGCATAGAACCATAAACCAGGAAGCGGCACTTGCAATAGCAATACATACTCCCATAATCATTAATATTTTGTAGACAGATACGAAGTCCACATTTCCTTTTCCTATGACTCTGTCAATTGCTTCTCCGGCAAGCATTGGAATGTAAAGTCCAAGTCCAACATTTATTACGGAAAACAATATGGAGCCTGCGAAAAGTATTTTGTATTTTTTTGTATACTGCAGAGTTTTTAACAATGCTTCTTTTTGTGAATATGTCTTTTCCATTACATTGCCCCCCTGCGCTTTTTATCAAACTGAGAATCATAGATTTCTCTGTATACCTCACACTCTTTTAAGAGTGTGTCATGATTTCCAATTCCTGCAACCTCTCCATCTTCAAGAACAATAATCTTATCAGCATGCATAATTGAAGATGTTCTCTGGGCAATAATAAATACAGTCGTATCCTTTAACTCCTTAAGAGCAGCTCTAAGTTTTGCATCTGTTGCATAATCAAGTGCCGAAGAGCTGTCATCAAGAATAAGGATTTCCGGTTTCTTAACCAATGCTCTTGCAATGGAAAGTCTCTGTCTTTGCCCTCCGGAAAAATTCTTTCCACCCTGAACAACTTCGGAATCAATTCCCTTTTCCATCTTTGCCACAAATTCATAGGCCTGGGATTGTTTCAGTGCGTCAATAATATCATCTTCCGTTGCATCTTCATTGCCCCACAAGAGATTACTTCTGATGGTTCCTTTAAACAAAACTGCCTTCTGCAAAACATTTCCTATTTTGTCTCGCAAAGACTCCAGCTTATATTCCTTTACGTTGATTCCATTCACTAAGACTTCACCGCTTGTGGCATCATAAAATCTCGGAATAAGTGATACAACAGTGGTCTTACCGGAGCCTGTTCCTCCGATAATTCCAATAGTCTCTCCCTTCGTTGCCTTGAAAGACAAATTAGTCAAAGACTCTTCTTTTGACTGTGCGTATTTAAGTGAAACATTCTTAAATTCAACGCAGATATTTTCTGCGCTTTTTACACTAACGCTCTTTCTTTTACTATGCTCTGATGAATCATTTCCTTCACTCATTATTGATTCTGTATTGTCAATTGTTTTTTCTCCTGCTTCTGATGACTTATCACCTGAATTGATTTTTGAATCAAACTGTCCATCTTCCATTGAAGACTCAAGTTCAAGAATGTCACCAATTCTGTTTGCACAGGCAATAGCTTTAGTAACTGTAATAATTAGATTTGCAAACTTTATCAGTTCCACAAGAATCTGGGACATGTAACTTACAAGAGCAACAACTTCACCCTGAGTTATGATGCCTTCATTTACCTGAACTGCCCCTGAGACAATTACAAAAATAGTGGCAACATTTACAATAATAAATGTTGATGGATTCATAAATGCAGAAATACGACCAACAAAAAGCTGCATTACATTTAATTCATCCACCTCTTTATTGTATGACTTAACTTCCTCTTCCTCTTTGTTAAAAGCTCTGATTACCCTGACACCGGTAAGACTTTCTCTTGTCTTAAGTGTTACATCGTCAAGTTTGTTCTGAACCTTCTTATAAAGTGGAATAGTGACTTTCATGATAATCCCAACCACAACAGTGAGCACCGGAATTGTGACAACAAAAATAAGCGCCACATTGAAATTGACAGTAAATGCCATAATCATAGCGCCTATAACAATAATCGGCGAACGCAAAAATAGACGTAAAACCATATTTACGCCATTTTGTGTCTGATTTATATCACTTGTCAGCCTGACAATAAGTGTAGATGTTCCGGCTTTGTCAAGTTCTGAAAATGATAGCCCTTCAATATGTTTGAACAATCCGTGTCTTAAACTTGCAGAAAATCCTGTAGCAGCTCTTGCCGCAAAATACTGCGCCGTCACCGAACATGCAAGTCCCACTGCTGCAAGAAGCAATAACAGCAATCCCATTTTCAGAATAAATGCCTTGTTGCCCGTATTAATACCATTATCTATTATCTGTGCAATAACTAATGGTACAAATAATTCGAATCCCGCCTCCGTCATCTTAAGCAACGGGGCGAGTACTGATTCTTTTTTATAGTCCGTTAAGTAAACTAATAATTTCTTCACGCTTCTACCATCTCTCCATTTGCAATTCTCTCATTAAGATCATTGAGATATATCCATCTCTCCATCTTCTCATCAAGTTTTGCCTGTGTCTTTTCTCTCTGCTGTGTCAATTCAGCAAGTTTGCCGGATACTGTGGCATTCTCCATAATAAGTCTGTCCAGTTCTTCCAGTTCACTCTCGAGATTTTCAATATCTTCGTCTATAGTTTCAAATTCTCTCTGCTCATTAAATGAGAATTTGAGTTTTTTCATTCCTTTGTTTTTAGTTTCTACTGAAGCTTTTCCATCACTTCCTGCAGACTCTTTTATATTATTTCCTAACTGGTTGCCACCATTTATTTTCCCTGGATTTTTGTCAGAACCGGTCTGCCCTGATAATCCCTCCGGATGCCTTATGGCAAATGCAATACTGTAATCTGAGTAACCTCCCTCATACTGCTGCAGATGTCCGTTATCCTCATATGCAAATATCCTTGTAACCACTCTGTCAAGGAAATATCTGTCATGAGATACAGTAATAATAATTCCCGCAAACTCATCAAGATAATCTTCCAGTATAGTGAGAGTCTCAATATCAAGATCATTGGTTGGCTCATCAAGAATAAGAACATTCGGAGCCCCCATCAAAATACGGAGAAGATATAGTCTTCTCTTTTCACCACCTGATAGTTTTCCAATTAAAGAATGCTGAATTGAACCCTCAAACAGAAATCTCTCAAGCATCTTTGATGCACTGATACTTCCGTCTTTTGTAGGAATAAACTCGCCAATTTCCTTAACGTAATCGATAACCTTTTTACTGTCATCAAGGGCTTCGTTTTCCTGCGAAAAATAACCAATCTTTATTGTAGTTCCTATTTCAACACTACCGCTGTCAGGTTCAATCAGACCTGTAATAATCTTAATCAGCGTACTTTTTCCACAACCGTTTGGCCCAATAAAGCCTATTCTGTCATTTCGAAGAAAGTTATATGTAAAATCATTTATAAGAACTTTTCCGTCGTAACCTTTTGTAATATGTGAAAGCTCAATAGTTTTCTTTCCCATTCTTGTGGCAATGGAATCCATCTCAACTGTAGATTCAAGTCTTGGTGCACTCACTCTTTGCATTTCTTCTATTCGCTGAATGTGTGCTTTTTGCTTTGTACTTCTTGCTCTCGCTCCCCTTGCAAGCCACTCAAGCTCCGTCCTTAAAATACTCTGACGCTTTCTCTCGCTGGCAAATTCGCTGGCAATTCTTGCTTCTTTAAGTCTGATATACTCTGAATAATTTCCGGGATAACTGTAAATATTGCCCCTGTGAACTTCAACAATTCTGGTAGAAATTCTATCGAGAAAATATCTGTCATGTGTAACCATAACTATGGCACATCTTGTCTTAATAAGATAATCCTCAAGCCAGTCTGACATCTCATTGTCCAAATGGTTAGTCGGCTCATCAAGAAGTAGAATATCAACAGGATTAATCAGAACACTAACCAAAGAAACTCTCTTCTTCTGACCACCTGAGAGTTCTCCAATCTTCTTGTCATAATCAGTCATTCCCAGTTTGTTTAGCATAGACTTTGCCTCAGATATTTTTGCCATATCATTTGCAAAGGCAGGATCTGCACTTACCGCAGCCTCTATCATTGTCATATCATCAGTAAAATCCGGTTCCTGAGCCAGATAACCTATTCTTATATTATTACCCATAACAATCTTTCCATTGTCAGGCAACTCAACTCCTGCAATAAGTTTTAAAAGGGTAGACTTTCCCATCCCGTTAATACCAAGAATTCCAATTTTTTCATTTTCCTGAATACTGAAGCTGGCATTTTCAAGCAGAATTTTATCCGTGTATGCCTTATCAATATTGTCCATTGTTAAAAGGTTCATGTCTAATGTTTCGCTTTCTTTTTAAATATATGAAGTCAGTTCAAGACTAGCTCTTCATCTGAGCATTCCTAATTTCCTGCATCCTCCGGCGCAGGTTCATTTTCCACTGAATTGTCCTGAGTTTCCGGTGCAGGTTCAGACTTTTCAGTCTCTTTTGGAGGTTCAACCTTCTCTGTTTTTTCTTCCTTAGGAGCCTCTGTCTTGTTTTCTTTTGAAGGCTCTGTTTCATTTTCCTTTGGTGGCATAGTTACAACCTCAATATCATCCGTTTCCTTTTCCGTTACTTCTTCCGGTTCTGTCTCGTCATCTTCTCCCCAGTAATCGTCATCATCATCTTCTTCTTCATCTTCATTATCTTTTGATTTCTTAGTCACATTTTTTGTCTCGTCTTTCTTTTTTGTCTCTTCCTGCTTCTTGTCATCCTGCTTCTTTGTTTTCTTCTTTTCTTTAGTTGTCTCTTCTTCAGTAGTTGTTTTTTCTGTAGTTACTGCCGGTTTGTCATCTTTAGGATTCATCATAGTATGAGCCAGAATAATGCATGCAATTACAACAACCACAACTACTCCGATTGAAGCCCACATAACAATAAGACGTTTTTTGTAGTCGTTATCACTGTCATCGTCATTTACTTCATCGTCGTAATCTTCTTCATCATAACCTTCATCGTTATAATTATCGTCTCCGTAATTATCATCACCATCATAATAATCATCTTCCGGTCCATAATTATTACCGTCTGTTGCATCATCATCCCGGTATGATTCATCATCGTAATCATCTGATTCTCCATTATAATTATCGTCATCATAATCTTCCGATTCATCATTATAGCCATCATCATTATCATCGCTATAATCATCATAATCCTCATTGTCATCGCCAAAGAAACTATCCTGATCCGCTTCGTCTTCGTCAGTCTCATCAATCTCTATAAATTCTCTTTCAGAACAATCCTCTCCAGAAAAGAAATCATCTCTGTCTGCATCATTGACTTTTTTCTCATCATCAAATAATCCCATATCTATTTCTCCTCACAATTATTATGGTAAAGCAGATTTATTTAAGACTATACATGAATTCTCTTGGCGTTCTTGCCAAAGATAATACTAATCTGCCTTGGTAATTATAACATAATAGAAAAAAAAATCCCACAGTTAAAACATCATAATAATTGTTTTAAACTGTGAGATTTTCTAATTACAAATAATTATTTAAAAAATAACTGTGACATCATCGGAATTTATATAGTCTTTTATTATATTATATAATTTTGGACTTAGTAAAATTCTTTGTTCTCTCTCATAATAGATGTCAGTTTTTAAAACATCATGTTCCGAAAAATCAACTTCACCACACAATGTAAACTGCTCTATATCATATCTATCCGGATCCCATAATCCATATTCCCTTCCACATACATCACATTTTTTATACTCGTTATTATTTGAAATAATTCTGTATTCATTTTGAGGCGTAAAGGCATATGCTTGTAATTCTTTTCCACAATAAACAGGACTAAAATCTGTAGAATTAACCCCTTTTTCAATTATTGCGTTGTACAAATCAACTGACAAACATATTAATTCTTCTATTTCTTCTCCAAACTTATAAATACGTTTTGTTGTACCACCTTTTATTTTTTTTCCAACATTTAAATTATTTTTTAAAATTCTACATCCACAAGCATCACAAGGATATTCATTATATTCTTTACTTTGATTATAGAATTTTTTAGGATTTAACAAGAACATCCTTGCCTTCGCCAATTCTTCTTCACTATAATCAAATAGATATTCTATCATTAAGTGAACCTGCTCCTTATTGTCTGCAAATTTAAGTATTTCGCTAAAGATTTCACTCGGATAGTCAACTCTATAAATATCCCCTAATACAATTCCTGCATCACCTACTATGTATGGCTGTAATTTTTCACGTAATACCTTTTCCTCTTCTAGTTTTTCTTCTGTGCAAAATTCTTCGTAAACAGATATTGATATTTTAGCATCTATTTTCATATTCACCTCTGGTACTAAATCTTCGTATTATTTAATAGTAATGTGTTTTATTTTGATAGAAACACTGGAATAAATTCAGCATCTTTTACTTTATCAATAATATAACTATATAATTCCGGACTCACAATTGAAACCTGATTTTTATCATAAAACTGTCTTGAAACACAAACTGGAAAAGTTATAAAATCCACCTCTTCTTTTATATAAAAAATACAAGGTTCCTCTATTTTTTTATTTTCAATTGCTAAAATAGATTTACATTTTTCACAACATATATCATATGTATAATTGTCATTATATAAATCTATTTCTTTTTCACCATAGAATCCATATCCAAATGGTTCCTTTCCTCTTTTTGCCAAAATAGGTTTGAATCCTTTTTGCAGATTTTCATCTGACATATTATCAAACATATATTTAGATATTCCGTATAACTCATCTATCTGGTCACCGCATTTAATAACAAAATCTCCCGTATTTAACTTCTTAGTTTTACCGTCAGGATTTGCTATAAATTTATCTGCCATTTTGCTGACACCACATTTCTCACAGATTTCATTATGCGTCATATTGTCATCCCCATATTCTTCTAACTGAACTTTTGTGAACTTTGGAATAAATGCAACCGCCTCACTCAATTCATCTTCGGTATATTTTATTTTATATTGAGTTTGTAAATTTAACTCTTCTCCATATAATTCTTTCAAATTTAAAACCTGTTTATATAATTCATTATCCAAATTTAAATCATAATATAAAGTTGAATTAAATTTATTACAAATATACTTCTTTAACTTTATTCTTAATCTGTCCAAACTATGTTGAACTTCCCATGGAACCTGATAATTCGTAGTTTCAATAATAAATATTACTCTTTTTTCCATATTACCTTGTATGCATATAAAAAAATTATGCTCACATATTCCTTTCTTTTTTATAAAAATGTTTCCGCGTAATATCCTCTTGCCCAGAAAGCTTTATCCCACTTGCTTTGTAACTCCGGATGTATGTCATATATCATAAGTGTACTTTTTCCTTTAAGATATCCCATAAAGTATAATATACTTATCTTTGGTGGAATTGCAACACTCAAATGTATGTGATCCTCGCACACTGCACCCGCAATAATTTCAACATCCTTATACTTTCATTCAACTTACTCTATTCTCCCCAGCATAGCTGGGGGATTAGACTTTTCATTTATCCTTGACCTTTATTTCGCTAAGTGCTACTATTTAATATGGTTAAACACGGTTACATTTAATAAGAAAGTAACCGAAAAAAATAAATAAAAAAGAGGTATACAAAATGAGTAAGAGTTTTGACGATTTACTTGCAAAGGTAGCAGAATGCTCTCTTAAGAAAGTTGCTGTTGCCTGCGCTCAGGACGATGCAGTATTAGAAGCTGTTAAAGCTGCAAAAGAACGTAATATTGCTGAAGCTATTTTAGTTGGTGATGAAGAAAAAATCAGAACAATCGCTAGTGTTCTTAAGATGGATGTTAAGGATTTTGAAATTATCGATGTTAAAGACCCTATCGAAGCTGCAAGAACTGCTGTTAAGCTTGTTCATGACGGTAAGGCAGATATGTACATGAAAGGACTTATTGATACAAAGTCTTTCCTTAGAAGTGTACTTGACAAAGAGGTTGGTCTTAGAACAGACAAGACTTTATCTCATGTTTGTGTATTTGAAATTAAAGGTATGGATCATCTTTTATTCTTATCAGATGTTGCGTTCGTTCCATATCCTGATCTTGATACAAAAGCACAGATTATTTCTAACACAGTAGAAATCGCTCACGCATGTGGTGTTGAGTGTCCAAAGGTTGCTCCTCTTGCAGCTGTTGAGGTTGTTAATCCAAAGATGCCATGTACAGTTGATGCTGAAGCACTCACAAAGATGAACGAAGAAGGAAAGATTACAGGATGTATCGTTGACGGTCCTCTTTCACTTGACCTTGCTATTGAGCCACAGGCTGCATTCCACAAGGGAACTACTAACAGAAAGATCGTAGGTGATGCTGATGTATTATTGTTCCCAGACATTCAGGCAGGTAACATTACATACAAGTGTTTAGTTCACACTGCTGACTGCAAGAACGGTAACATCTTAACAGGTACAAGCGCTCCTGTTATCCTTACATCACGTTCAGATGAATTCGAAGTAAAGGTTAACTCAATCGCACTTGCTGCTGTTGTTGCTGAAGCTATGAATAAATAGTATATTCGCCAATTAATATTTAAAATTTACTAGTCATTAATGTTAGCGAATAGTAAAACCAAAATATAAAAATAGATAAGGAGATTATTATGTCATACAAGATTTTAATTATCAATCCGGGTTCTACTTCTACTAAGATTGGTGTTTATGAAGACGAAACACAGCTTATGGAAGAAACTCTCAGACATTCAACTGAGGAAATCGCTCAGTACGATACAATTTATGATCAGAAGGATTTCAGAAAGAACGTTATTCTTGATGTATTAAAAGAAAAAGGTGTTAACCTTTCTGATATCGATGTAGTAGTTGGCCGTGGTGGTTTATTAAAGCCAATCCCAGGTGGTACATACGCTACTACTCCTGAACTTCTCGAGGACTTAAAGATTGGAAGACAGGGACAGCACGCTTCTAACCTCGGTGGTATTCTTGCAAAAGAAATCGCTGATGAGACAGGTGTTCCTTCATACATCGTTGACCCTGTAGTTGTTGATGAGTTGCAGGACGTTGCAAGACTTTCAGGACATCCTGAGATTCCAAGAATTTCTATTTTCCATGCTTTAAATCAGAAAGCTGTTGCTAAGAGATATGCAAAGGAAACTGGAAAAGCTTATGAGGACTTAAACTTAATCGTTGTTCACATGGGTGGCGGTGTTTCAGTTGGTGCTCACAAGGCAGGTAAGATTATCGATGTTGCAAATGCCCTTGACGGTGACGGTCCATTCTCTCCAGAGAGAGCCGGCGGACTTCCATCAGGTGGTCTTATGAAGCTTTGCTTCAGTGGAAAATATACACAGGCTGAAATCGGTAAGATGATCAACGGTAACGGTGGTTTCAATGCTTACGTTGGAACAAACGATATGAGAGACTTAGTAAAGATGGCAGAGACTGATCCAAAGGCTAAACTTGTTATGGATGCTTTCCACTACCAGTTAGAAAAAGAAATCGGTGCTATGGCCGTAGTTCTTGGTGGAAAAGTTGACCAGATTATCTTGACAGGTGGTATTGCTTACAACGCAATCACCCAGGAAACAATGAAGGCTGCAGTTGATTGGATTGCTCCTGTTACTGTATATCCCGGTGAAGATGAATTACTCGCACTTGCACAGGGTGCATTAAGAGTTATGACAGGCGAAGAAAAAGCAATGGAATATTAAAAAATAACCAAAATAAGAGACGGTTCATTACGAACCGTCTCTCTTTTTTGTTATTCTAAAATAATAACTTAAAACTATTTGATAGTTTTCTTTTTAGACCACTTACCATATTTTTTCTTTCCATTAACAGTTACATATTCTCTGACCTTAATATAGTATTTTTTCTTAGCTTTAAGCTTCTTTAATGTGACATTTATCTTTTTAGAATACTTTGTCTTAGTGGTCTTCTTAGTAAATTTCTTTGATGTAGAATATTTAATCTGATATCCCTTTGCTTTAGTAATTTTTGACAATTTTATTTTTATTGTCTTTCCGTTAGAACTACGTTTAGCTTTCTTTATCTTAACTCTGTTCAAAGTAGTATCAGCTTTTTGTGTAGTTGTCTGAGCCTGCGCTGTTGTCTGAGCCTGCGCTGTTGTCTGAGTCTGTGTTGTTGCCTGCTCTTTGTTATTATCCTTATTAGAATCATCTGTCTTTTTAACTACCTTTGGTTCAATCTTGATTCCCTTTTTAATATTTTCGACAGTTGCAGTATATTCGAATTTTCCTGTTGCCGGATTCTTTACAAGTACTTCTCCGTTAACAGTTATAGCATTAAGATCATATCCTTCTTTCGGACTGAATGTAAGTGTGATTGTTTCGCCCGGATAATAATAACCTGTACCTTCGACATCAACACCTTCGATGTCATTAACTGCTACTTTTTCGAAAACTGAATCAACAGGAATACTATACTCGAACATTTTAACAGGTTCACTCTCTTCGCCATCTCCGCCTAACAGCATTAAAAGAATAAGTAATAGAAGATCATCAAAGCCACCATCTTCTTTGATATTATGGTATTTTTCCAGAATATCTTCTGAGAACAGACTAAAGGAGTCATCCATCATACTACCAATCAAATATACTCTATCCTTAACAGGTGCTGCAAGAACGTACTGAATACCTTCTTCCTTTAATGACTTCTTGTCTAATACATATCCGGCTCCTCTGTATGTGTCTGTGTTAATATCATAAATGAATATATCTCCATATCCTTCTGCTCTAATTCCTGATATTAGCAATCCATCATTAATAACACTGACCTGAACATCATCTAAAGACTCTTCACTGTACAAATAAGGTACTTCTACTGTGGTACTCTGTTTCTTCCACTCTTTGCCATCAAAAATCCAGTTTGGCGCTATTACTTGCAAATCTGTATCAGTCTTCTCATCGTAATCAAAATCAAGGTTCATTGTAACAACTAACTTATCGCCAACCTGATACATATAATATATATCTATACCCGGAACAGTTCCTAAATCCTGAGTCTCAACAAATTCAGTTTTTCCACTCTCCGACTCATCAATCTTATAAACCTTGTATTCAAATTCAAATTCGTCTAAATCATCACCATCTATTGGTTCACCATCTATAGGATCACCATCTATTGGTTCATCTTCAATTGGTTCAGCATCTATTGGTTCATCTTCAATTGGTTCAGCGAAATCATTTTGATCTTCGATATAATAAAGATTATTGTTATATGAAATAAGTCTGCTTTGAGAATACGGATTATGTGACTCAATTTCTTTAATAAACTTCCACTCATCTTTCTCAATGTCATATTTGACAAGACCAAATATCTCGGCAAAATCTATTCCGGCATGAGCTATACAATATATACTTCCTTTAAAATATGTTGGAGATTGAATTTCAACAGATTTTTCCGACATACCAACCATTCCAAACAAATCAAGTGTAAGTTTGCTGTCACGTGTTTCCCACTGAATAGGCTCATTAACATCATCAGGTATTTTTCCTATTTGTATTCCGTCACTATCTGAAAGATACACTAATTCATTTCCTGTTGAAATCAATTTGTTCCAATCATATATGTCAAAGCCTTCATTTTCTACAACATTTAAGTTTTTACCATCCAGTGTGTAAAGCTTTCTTTCAAAAACTGCATCTCCTGTATCATAAGAAACAGTAATTGTAGCATTTTTAGGTAACTTATCTGTATCAAGAGTGATAGATGATGTATCTCGATTCAATATGTCAGCATTCTTTCCATTGACACTGACTGTTCCTTCTTCAAAGAAGCCACCTTTTAAAACAACATTTTTATTGCTATCCAACTCTACCTTTTCAACGTATGAAGAAAGATTATTAATCTTTGAAAAATCAATCACTCCTCCGGACACACATTTAGATGTCAAAGCATCACTCTTTCTTGTTGAACCAATAATTACCTGCTTTAACTCAGTAGGTGTTTTGTCAGGATACATTCCGGCCAAAACGGCGATAGCACCGGTCACATGAGGTGTTGCCATTGATGTTCCATTATAGAAATCATACTTTCCAAATTCTTCAATGTCTGCATTTTCTTTACTAGTACCAAATGCATCGAAATAACAGCAAAATTCACCTTCTTCGTCAATAGTAATTTCTATCACCAAACTTCTTTTCTGTGCTTCTTTAACACTTTCAACTGCCTGTTTACTTGCAAAGCCCCAATAATTAGTGTCTTTTTCAAGCAGTGCATATCCCATATACTCATCTTCGTCTACATCAATATTACACAATCCATCTTCGTCAAGTTCTTTATCATATACTAATGCTACTGCTTCTCCTGCATCTCCATATTCACCCTCTATAGCCTTTCCTCTAAGAGCAATTGTACTATAAATAGGAGACTCTGATTTTTCGACATCATACGGAAAATAAATATCATATTTTTCTCCATATTGAGCACCTGAAATAGAAACTTTTAATGATTTGTTGTTATCATTCTCTCCAAAAAACTCTTCGTCTGTATAAGAAACAGAAACTTCTCCTTCACCATCTGTGCTATATCCCCATTTGATATCGTTCTCATCTGTCTCTACATCGATGTATCCATCATTGCCAATAATCTGCACTAAATTCTTATCATCATCAAAAGATTCATACACTGATGCAAGATCTGCTAATTTTGCTTCATCATATATGATTGGATTAAAGCACTCATATGAAACTGTAGATAATATAGTAGTTCCCGGTGCAGCTACATCAACTAATGACTCACCATAGTTAGAGAATGCTGCAAGCTCATCTTTTTCATTTGATGCTGCTACTGATACTATGTAATCACTGTCATAAGAACAAGGATAAACCGGATTGGCATCATTGTAATTAGACTCATTTCCGGCAGCCATTGCAAACAATGCTCCTTTTTCTCCTATCATATTGATGAGAGTCTTAACAATATCACTGGCGCCACCACCGCCATATGAACAGTTAATTGATACGATATTGACACCAAGTTGTTGAGCTCTATAGATATAATTGAGTGCACCTATTTCGCCGTCATTGTATCCAGAACCATCTTCATCAAGAAACTTAAGTGCCATAATCTTTACATTATCACTTTGAGAAACTCCTGCAATACCTGTCTCATTATTTGCAAGGGCTCTGATAATACCTGCGCAATGTGTTCCATGACCATTGTCATCAATAGGTTCTTCATCAAAATTTACAAAATCATATCCATGCTCTCCTGATAAATTGTAAGACGTAAATGGATTTTCCCACATAACATCCTGAAGATCCTCATGTTCATAATCAACACCGGTATCAATAATAGCTACTACTTTTTCTTTTGATTCTGATTGATCAGTAATTCCTTCATAATCAGCATTGATATCTAATCCAGCACTTCCTGCTTGCTGTCCTTTATTATCTAACGCCCACTGATAATTTGAAAAAGCATCATCAGTATCAAGTGCGTGCTCTTTGTAATTAGGTGTAATACTGATAAGCTGCTTTTTTTCCTTAAGTTTCTTAAGCAAATCAATTGTAGAAAGTTTGTTTGATTTTATTACTGAAACCGAAATATTATTTCCACGCTTTCCATCCGCACTTTTTTTGGCATACTTCTTGCTATTAATATTATTGAAATCATAAGTTTTCTCAATCGAGAAATCTTTATCTTTCATGAGTGATTTTGTACTGATAACATCGTTATAGTACATAATGATTGCTTCTCCCTCAGCGTACTCAACGCCCTTTTCGAGAGTAACTTTGTTGTCATCAGCATTATTATGTCCACTTGCATTAAAGGCTGCTGCATTGGCCGGAATAGCTGAAACAACTAAACTTGCTGACATACTAACTGCCAACATTGACTTAAATATTTTTTTCATAAATACCTCCTGTTCAAAGTTTGTACCGATTACCACCTTAAATTTGATTATATCACACTTCTTCACATATTACACTTAACAACTTCAAAAAATCTACCTGTCTTAATCTCCGTTCTGCATTTTACATTCTACATTCAAGTTGCAATAATCTTTAAGGATGGATATTATTAATCAAAGAGATGTAGATTATTAACATTTTTGTCATTTTAAACTATACTTAATTATATAATTTTCCTTGATTTTTCACGTTTTTCAAGTTTTCCCAATAAAAATATTTTTATCTGATACTTATTTTACTTCACTAAAAAATCCCACTTATATCTAAAAACACTTTTATAAAAAAACTCCACTTTTTAATATTTTTCAGGCAATTGAATCTTGTTAGCAAAAATAAGTCATGCTATAATCTGTGTGATTTAAGGAACGGGTTTATTATTAATGTTTTTAACAAAATTAACATTGTTAAAAATATGTGGCATTGAACGTTAAACTAAATGCACAGTCTAACAATCTAATTATTTTTAATCGTTATTGATTATTATTAATCATTTTAAAATTTTAATGTTAAAGGAGAATCACAATGCGAAAATTATTCACTCATTTTCTTGTGCTTTCACTTGTAGTCACTTCTACCTGTGGAATGACACAGCCTGAGTCAAATGTGATTTCCGGAGCAGAAATATCTGCCTACGCGGATTTTACTTCAGGCATTCAGACTAGCAACCTTTCTTTTGTAGATGATTCAAATCCAAACTATGAATCCTACACCTATTCAACTTCAAAAGGCGGAGTTACATGTCGTCATATTGACAACAACAAATATGCTTATTTTAAAGCGACTAACAACTCTATCACTTCAAGCGACAATAACCTTTTTGTTGAAATAACTTATTTTGATGAGGGGACTGACGGATTCCAGCTTCAGTACAACGCACTTAACAATGATAATTACAGACAGGCTACCATAAATACTTCCAATTCCAATACCTGGATTACTACTACTGTCTGTCTTGAAGATGCAAGTTTCAGAAAAGCACAAAACGGAGGCTGCGATTTCAGAATCTGGGGACGCGGAAGCAAAGGAACTTCTATCTCCAGACTCAGTGTCACAAAACAGTCTGTCAATCCCAAAACTGAACCTGTTGTTCACTTAAACAGAAACACTTCTGTTTCAGAGTTCAAAGGCAAATCATTTGCAGGATATCAGGGGTGGTTTGGTACAGGTGGAAAATACAACTCATGGCAGCATTATGCAAACGGTTCTGCAGACGCAGACGGTACTAACTGGCCAAGGCCAAATAAGATTTCCATTGATATTTATCCTGACGTAAGTGAATACGACGACAGTTCTCTTGCCCAGACCGGATTTGCAAATCTTGGAAGCGGAGAGACATCAAAACTGTTTGACTCAAATACAACTGATGTTATTGATACTCATTTTCGCTGGATGAGAGAATACGGAATCGACGGTGCTGCCATTCAGAGATTTGTAGGAGGTCTTACAGGAAGAACAATCACAAAGTCTCCCACTACTTCTCAGTTATACAGAATTCAGAGGGCCGCTGAAAACAACAACAGACTCTTGTATGTAATGTATGACATTAGCGGAGGCTCGCAGATTACTGACACTAACGATACTACTTCAATCAGTTCTTATGTAAAAGACATGGAATTTGACTGGGTTTACAACATTGAACAGTCAATAAAAATGCTTGATTCAAATTCATATGCAACTTACAACGGAAAACCTGTTGTTTGCGTTTGGGGATTTGGTTTCGGTGATGTTGAAAATACCCGTCCAAGCAGACGTGTCGACTATCAGGAAATCGTAAACTTCTTCCATGACAGAGGATGTTACGTTATTCTTGGTGTTCCAAGAGACTGGAGAAGTCAGAGCAATTACATTGACATTTACAACCAGGCAGATATGATTTCACCTTGGTATGTTGGTGCTCTTGGCGATGAGGCAGGCGTTGATTCTGTTTACAGATATAATTTGGAACCGGATTTAAACTACTGTAAAAACAACAATATGGACTACTATCCTGTTGTATTCTCAGGATTCTCATGGACATTGTGGCTAAATGGAAAGCCGAATATGATTCCAAGAAATGCCGGACAGTTATTCTGGTATCAGGCTTATAAATTAAAACAGTTAGGTGTCGACGCTTTCTATATAGCAATGTTTGATGAGTACGATGAAGGTACTGCCATTGCAAAGAACGCCAGCGACTATTTTGATATTCCTACAGACCAGTATTTTGTAACTGCAAGCTGTGACGGCTACTGGCTCTCTTCTGATTATCAGTTAAGAGTTGCAGGCGAAGCTGTAAAGATGGTTAAGGGCGAGCGCAATGCAGTAAGAAATGTGCCTGTTGCTCATTCTCTTGGACCGATTTACTACAGAAACAGTTTTGAGAGTATGTACGTAAACTGTGCAGAATCTCAGTACAACGGCAATTATCCTGTTGATCCATGTTTCAAAAACAACACACAGTTTTTTGCAAACAATGTATCGGCAACAACTGAAATCAAACAGACAAACAATGCAAAGACCGGAAATTATGTTGCCTCAACAAAAGGTAATGCTACTTCAGAAAATTCATCTTACGCATACAGAATCTCAGAAACTGCTATTAAGATTACAAACGGAATGAAGTTATCATACTCTGTTTATCCGGTTAATAACCTTGGAAAGAATACATCTGTTGATCTTGTTTTAAGCGACGGAACTTATATCAGTTCAACAAATCAAAACCTGCTCACAAAACAAAATCAGACAGGTTCATGGAATGATGTTTCTTATACATTTGGAACACCTTCACTGGAAGGTAAGACAATAACAGGAATCGCTATTCGCTACGACGGAGTTGCCGGAAACTTTGAGAGTTACTTTGACAACATCATTATAGAAGATTCAGATAATGAAAATAATTCTAATAACGGTGAAACATATTACGCAGGAAATCCTGTCCTCACTTCTATGTTTACAGCTGATCCTTCTGCTCATGTATGGGCTGACGGAAAGATTTATATCTACGCATCACACGACATCTTTCCTTCAAGAGGATGTGACCTTATGGACAAATATCACGTATTCTCTTCAGACAACATGGTTACCTGGAAAGATGAAGGCGAAATTCTCTCATCTTCCGATGTTTCCTGGGGAAGACCTGAAGGTGGATTTATGTGGGCTCCTGATGCAGCTTACAAAAACGGAACATACTACTTCTATTTCCCACATCCAACAGGTTCCGGAGATTTATGGAACAGTACATGGAGAATCGGTGTTGCCACAAGCAACAGCCCGGCAAGCGGATTTACCTGCGCAAATGATGGCTATATCAAAACTGTAGATGGTTCGCCATATGTAACAAATATTGACCCTTGTGTATTTAAAGATGACGACGGAACATACTATCTCTACACAGGTGGTGGCGCAAACTGCTACGTTGCAAAGCTTAAAGATAACATGACACAGCTCGCTGAAAATCCTGTCAAAATTGACGGTTCTCTGACAGATTTCCATGAGGCAATGTGGGTATTTAAGAGAAATGGAACCTACTACGCAATGTATGCAGACAATACTTCAGGACAGAATCTTATGAGATACTCAACTGCTTCTTCTCCTTACGGACCATGGAGAGAAGGCGGAATCGTATTAAACGGCACAGGCTGTGATACAACTCACGGCTCTATCGCAGAATACAAAGGACACTGGTATTTGTTCTACCATAACTGCGAAATTTCAGGAAACGGAACATTGAGAAATGTTTGTATAGACGAGGTATTCTTTAACAGTGACGGTTCAATTCAGACTGTAACACAGACTAAACAGGGGGTTGCCGCAGTTGACAATGTAAATCCAAGTGATTTGCAAAATTCTAACGTAAATCCTGACACTTCTATTTTTACTGAAAAGACCGATTACGCTGTATCGTCTGCAACAATTAGTGGTGGGGCTACATTAGGTAACAATGTTATTGAAAACCTTCACATAGAGGGTGCATCTGCCACATGGAACAACATTAATGGCGGTAAAGGCGGAAAGGCACTTCTGACCGTATATTACGGAACACCTGACGGTGCTACTGCTCTTGTTCACAGTTCAGGAGACAGAACCGGCGACGGATACTTTATGAAATTTAATAAAACAACAGGTTGGGGAGATTATTCAGGAGTATCGACCTGCTTTATTGATTTAAATGCAGGAAATAGCAATACAGTTCAGTTAGTATGCGGAATGGGTGGTGTAAATATCATTGGTATTTCAGTTTCACTGATTGATCCTAACTATGAACCTCCGACAGAAAAGCCAACTGAAACACCTACAGAAGTTCCAACTGAGGTTCCAACTGAGGCTCCAAATGTAATCACTGTTTCAGATAAACTTGAAGTAAACGGATTCCAGGTGAGCCGCAACGCTGAAGGT
This sequence comes from Lachnospiraceae bacterium, assembly GCA_016282745.1. Taxonomy (GTDB): domain Bacteria; phylum Bacillota; class Clostridia; order Lachnospirales; family Lachnospiraceae; genus SIG293. The sequence goes on along the minus strand of JAEELL010000134.1, from coordinate 62,090 downwards.
TTGAGAACACTTTATACAGTAGAAAAAACAATTAACAATAAATCCGTTGTTGAGCGCGGTCTTATTTATTCACTGACAGATTATGCTCAGGACAATGAGATGTATGTGGGAAGTTCAAACAACTATGTAAAGTACTTTGCGGGAACAGAGGAGTTTGGCAAACAGCCACAACTTAATACTACTCCTACTTCATCTACCTACGCCATGACAATGGAATTTAAAGATAACAGTAATGGAATATTTACAAAGAGAATGGCAATCCGCGTATACGCAAAACTCTCTGATGGAAGCTATGTATACAGCAATATCGATAAATTAAGCTACTTTAATCTTTGCAAATATTTATATAACAATAATCTTTCAACTAACTACGCAGCACACACTTACATTTACGATAATGTACTTAAAGTCGTAGATCCAAATTACGCTGAAATACCATATGATTGGAAAAATATATTGGTAAATCCGTAATAATCCTATAAAAGAGAGCATTGCTCTATTATTTAATAAGGCAATGCTCTCTTCTCTAATATAAATTATATAAATATATAGCTATTATTATTTATTTATCATCGCTCAAGTCATATTTCCATTTATATATATACTTTTCCTTTGGCTCAATCATTTTATAATCAGTGCCATACAGATAATTTAGGACTGTTCTGATTGTATTGACGCATGAAAGACCCTCAATACTCTGTGGTTCTTTGTTTCCAAAATAAACACAGTTAAATACATTTTCCATCATTTCACTCTCAAGTTTTTCATCATATTTGTTCTTATCATATTCGCCCATGGAAAATAGCGGAATTCTGGTACCGTGATCAGCCTGAAAAATGATTATGGCATTTGGATCATTTTCAATTATCCCATCAATCATCTTTGTAATTCTTTTGTTTACATATTTCAAATATCCTATGTATGACTCTTTGTATCTGTAAACCAATGTATTATCAACTACATTTCCATCCTCATCAAGTACACATGGCCTATGTGGACTTGACATATAAGCCACTGTAAGTGTAGGTTTTTTGTCTGAGTACTTCCATATTTCATCACATATATCAAAAGATTCATCAATTTCAGATGCATACTTTTCAACAAACTCCTTTGCAAGCCAACTCATACCTCCACTATTATTTTTTGTATTATTTTTTGTTAATACATTTAGAATAACAACTACAAAACTGTTCTCTAATATGTAATCACCAACATTTTTTTCATTATCAATAATTGTATCTTTACTACTCTCAAACAATACATTGCAATCCTTTGTATCAAGATATCTTTGATGACTGATAACATTAATATCATATCCTAAATCTTTGAAAAATCTGTACATCACCGGATTCTTAAGAAATCGTCTGTTTTTAGTTGATGTATTGCTTGTACTGGTAACATATGAATAATTAAACAAATTCGGAATAATATCATAAGTGTAGACAGATTCTCTGTTATATGAATTGTCTGAAACAGCAAATCCTTTGCTTCTTAGTTCATTTAAGAACTCTGTATTATCATAATTAAAATAGTATTTAAGATTTTCTTTTCCACCATATTCATCAAAAACAAAATAGTAAACATTTTCTTTAAATGATTTGTCTTTTGCGTATTGTTCCACTTCTACATCCGAAACATTCTGTTTCATATCTATTATTTTCGGAATAGCTCCTACAAAATTAATTAAAATCAGTACAGAAAAAGTTAATCCCACAATAATACACGGTGTATCTATTTCTTTTTTTGTAATTTTTAGAAAAACACACAAGCCTGCAATTAATATGAGCATTACTATTCCAAAACTCAAATCATTTACAGGTAATTTGCATTTAATAATTACTTTTTCTATTAACCTATAATTCATAAAAATAATCATAAATAAAGCGTCAATCAAAACAGCTTTATACATATCTTTAAAAATAATAAGTAAAATACATTCACAAATAAACGCAAGAAACAAGAAAAATCCAAGGGGAAATAATAACGTCTTCAGGCCTTCCTCAGCTATGTTCTGAGCCCACATAAATATACACGGATATGAACATACAACCAATATTATCCAAAGTGTAACCGGTATTTTTTTTACATCTATTAATTTCATTATTATTAATACTCCTTTTTATAAACTAGCAGTTTTATTTTTGTTAATCCTAATAATTCACTCGCCTCGAAGATTAAGCTCTGCCTATAATCTTCAATCACCTTTAACAAATAAACATCTGTACAGCAGGTAAAATCATTCAATTAAACTATAAGGAAAAATTTCACTAAGAAAATTGCTGCAATAATATATGTAAGCAATGATACATCTTTTGCTTTTCCAGTAAACACTTTAACAACTACAAATGAAATAATAGCAATACCGATTGCATGACCAATTGAGCCTGATACAGGCATGGCAATCATCATAAGGGCAACCGGAAGTGTCTGTGATATATCTTCAAAATCAATATTTTTAAGACCGCTAACCATAAGCACACCTACATAGATTAAGGCTGATGATGTGGCTGCCGGTGGAATTACCGCTGCAATTGGTGCAATAAATGTACATGCAAGGAACACAATACCTGTTGTGAGGGCTGTAAGTCCTGTACGTCCTCCCGCCTCAACGCCGGATGCAGATTCAACAAATGTAGTAACTGTTGATGTTCCTGTGCAGGCACCTGCCATTGTTCCGATAGCATCTGAGAGCAATGCTTCTTTCATCTTTGGCATTTTGCCGTTCTCATCGAGCATATTTGCACGACTGGCTGTACCTACAAATGTTCCGATTGTATCAAACATATCAATTACGCAGAATGTGATAATAAGTGTCAGTGCTGTAAAGAATCCAATATCAAAGAATCCCTTGAAATTGAATTTGAATAAAGTTGTGCTTGCAAGGTCGCCAAATGCCGGAACAAAAGCTGAAGCCCTGATTCCTGCAAAAGGATTTGTTCCAAACAAAACTGCCTCACCTGCCCAGTAAATAACACTTGCACCAAGCATACCGATGATAACTGATGCCTTCATTCCCTTCTTAGCAAGGATTACAATTACAAACAATCCGATAAACATTGTTACAACTGTAAGAACCATCGGTGCATAGGCATCTGCCATATTTTCTTTTGCAAGACTTGGTGTGAGAGTTCCAAAGAAATCTCTCATTACATAGAATGTTCCACCGTCTTTTGAAAAAACGCCTGCATTTGAACCAAGACCTATGTTAAGAAGCATAAGACCAATTGCAGGAGAAACACCATTTCTGATTCCAAGCGGAATGGCATCAACTATTTTTTCTCGAATGCTAAGCATTGATAACACGATAAATATTAATCCCTCAGTGAGGATAATACAAAGTCCTGCATTAAAGGAATCAACATAGGATGCTCCTGTTATAGCAGCAATATTAGTTACAACAATTGCAAAGAATGAGTTAAGTCCCATTCCGGGTGCTAAAGCAAAAGGCTTATTTGCAAGGAATGCCATTGCAAACATACCAATTGCCGATGCTATACAAGTAGCAAGGAAAATTGCATTCCATAACTGTGGTGTACCGTTTGCTCCAAATCCTGTAAGAAGATTTGGATTAAGAGCGATAATATAAGCCATAGTCATGAATGTAGTAAGACCCGCTACAATTTCAGTTCTTACATCAGTATTATTATCTTTTAACTTAAAAATTTTCTCTAACATGTTATTCCTTTCCTCAAAATGTATACAACATTATGAAACACCCCTGACTCAAGTTCACTCTGAATCAGGGGTATTTATAATCCTGGTATTAAATGATATTACCTGGTTTCAAACCGGTATCATCTACTATTATTTATTAGCAAGCTGTGCTTTGATAGCTTCTGTAAGCTGTGGTACGATTTTGTTTAAATCTCCAACGATTCCGTAATCAGCTACATCGAAGATTGGAGCATCTTCGTCTTTGTTGATTGCGATGATGAGATCAGACTCTTCCATACCTGCAACGTGCTGGATTGCTCCTGAGATACCGATTGCGAAGTATACCTGTGGACGAACTGTCTTACCTGTCTGTCCAACCTGTCTGTCTGCTGGTAACCAACCATTGTCAGTTACAGCTCTTGAACAAGAAACTTCACCACCGAGTACTTCTGCAAGATCCTCAAGAAGCTTGAAGTTCTCTGCAGAACCAACTCCACGTCCACCGGATACTAAGATCTTAGCGTCCATGATATCTACTGTCTCACCTACTGACTTAACTACTTCAAGAATTTCAACATATTTGTTGTTTTCTGTTAAACCGGCATCGAAGTTGATAACTTCTGCCTTTGCGCCTGGCTTTGGATCAGCCTTCTGCATAACACCTGCACGTACTGTAGCCATCTGTGGTCTGTGATCAGGACAAGCGATTGTAGCGATTGTGTTACCACCGAAAGCCGGACGTGTCATAAGTAACTGATTGTGTTTCTGCTCTTTACCTGGAATTGGGTTGATTGGGAAATCACCAATCTCAAGTAATGTACAGTCAGCTGTAAGACCTGTTGCTACTCTAGCTGAAACTGTAGGACCTAAATCTCTACCGATTGCTGTAGCACCAACTAACATGATTTCAGGTTTGAACTCATTGATAACAGCTGTTAATGCCTGAGCGTATGGCTCAGTTCTGTATGTCTCAAGTGCAGGATTATCAACAACGATAACCTTGTCAGCACCGTACTCTGCTAACTGATCAACTAAGTTTCCTACATTTGATCCAAGAAGTACTGCTGTAACTTCTGTATTTAATGGCTTAGCAAGTCTTCCTGCTTCTCCAAGTAATTCGAATGCGATTCCGCTTAATTCGTTATCTACCTGCTGAGCGAAGACATATACGCCTTTATAATCTTCTAAATTAATATTCTGCATGATTAAATCTCCTCTCTAACTAAATAACGTGCTTTGAAACTAATTTGTCCATGATGTACTCAACTGACTCTTCAGGTGAATCAAGAGCAACCTTTTCTCCAGCACCCTTACGTACCTTATCAGAAGCTTTAGCGATCTTTGTAGGTGAACCCATAAGACCAAGATCTCCGTCATTTACGTCAACAAGGTTAGCTCTGCCCCATGTTGTAATCTCTGCGTCAACTGCGTCAAAGATTCCGCCTGGAGTCATGTAACGTGGATCATTTAATTCAGAAAGAGCTGTAATTAATACAGGCATTTTAGCTTTAACCATGTGATGTCTGTCTTCGTATGCTCTCTTAACGATTACGCTGTCACCATCAACTTCGATACCCTCTGCATATGAGATAACAGGTACTCCAAGATGTTCAGCGATCTGTGGTCCAACCTGAGCTGTATCACCGTCGATAGCCTGACGTCCTGTAATGATGATGTCGTAATCTTTGATATTTCTGATAGCACCAGCGATTGTTGTAGATGTAGCCCAAGTATCAGCACCACCTAAAACTCTGTCTGTTACTAAGATTCCGTTGTCAGCTCCCATAGCCATAGCTTCACGAAGAACGTCTTCAGCCTTTGGAAGTCCCATTGTGATTGCTGTAACTTCAGCACCGTACTGATCCTTTAATCTGAGGGCAGCCTCAAGACCAGCCTTATCATCAGGGTTCATGATTGTGAGCATTGCTGCTCTGTTTAATGTACCGTCCGGGTTGAACTGAACTCCGCCCTTAGTATCAGGTACCTGCTTTATACAAACGATAATTTTCACGATTAGTACCTCCTATATTACTTTAATAAGTTAGCAGAGATTACCATACGCTGAACTTCTGATGTACCTTCGTAGATTTCAGTAATCTTAGCATCTCTCATCATTCTTTCAACATCATATTCTCTGATGTAACCATAACCACCATGTAACTGTACAGACTTAGTTGTAACTTCCATTGCAACTTCTGCTGCGTATAACTTAGCCATAGCTGCTTCTACAGAGTAAACCTTCTGTGTAGCCTTAGCCATAGCTGCTTTGTAAACGAGTAACTTAGCAGCTTCTACCTTAGTAGCCATATCTGCTAACTGGAACTGTGTATTCTGGAATGCAGCGATAGCTCTACCGAACTGCTTTCTTTCTTTTACATATTCGATTGTTGTCTCAAGAGCTCCTTCTGCAAGACCAAGAGCCTGAGCTGCAATACCGATACGTCCACCATCAAGAGTGTGCATAGCGATGTTGAAACCTTTACCCTTCTGTCCGAGTAAGTTCTCAGCTGGGATACGACAATCTTCAAAGATTAATTCGTATGTTGCTGAACCACGGATACCCATCTTCTTCTCTTTTGTTCCGAATGTGAATCCTGGAGTTCCTTTTTCAACGATGAATGCTGAAATTTCTTTCATCATTCTACCACGTTTCTCAACTTTACCTGTTACAGCGATTACGATGTAAACATCAGCATATTTACCGTTTGTGATGAAACACTTAGAACCGTTTAATACCCATTCGTTTGTAGCTTCATCAAAAACAGCCTTTGTCTGCTGTCCCTGAGCGTCTGTACCAGCACCCGGCTCTGTAAGACCGAAAGCGCCTAACTTCTCACCTTTTGCAAGTGGAGTTACGAACTTCTGCTTCTGCTCTTCTGTACCATAAGTTAAGATAGGATCGATACAAAGTGATGTATGAGCTGAAACGATAACACCTGTTGTACCACAAACCTTTGATAACTCTTCAACACACATAGCGTATGTCAATATATCACAACCCTGGCCGCCGTACTCCTTTGGAACAGGAATTCCAAGGAAGCCGTATTTTGCCATTTTTTCAACTGTCTCTACAGGAAACTGTTCATTTTCGTCTGTTTCCTGAGCGAGTGGCTTTACTTCATTTTCTGCAAATTCGCTGAAAAGTGTTCTAGCCATTTCATGTTTTTTGCTTAATGTAAAATCCATTTAATTTTCCTCCATTTTTTTATATGGATGAGGAAACAAATCACTGTCTCCTCATCTCAATTAAGGTATTACCCTAATTATTCAAAAATCTTTGACAATTCATGTCAGCAATAATTACTGAGCATCAACCGGTGTTTTTGTTCTGTCAGCATTGTATACGTAGAATCCCTTTCCACTCTTTGCTCCGAGGTTACCACCACGAACCATCTTACGAATAAGTGGACATGCACGATACTTGCTGTCACCTGTCTCATTGTAAAGAACATCCATGATAGCAAGGCAGATATCAAGACCGATGAAATCACCTAACTCAAGTGGTCCCATTGGATGATTTGCTCCAAGCTTCATAGCTGCGTCGATACCGGCGATATCAGAAACACCTTCCATCTTGATGAAAGCAGCTTCGTTAATCATTGGGATAAGAACACGGTTTACTACAAATCCTGCAGCTTCGTTAACCTGTACAGGTGTCTTTCCGATTTCTTCAGAAATCTTCTTGATTGTAGCAACTGTCTCATCAGGTGTGTTAACTCCTGCAATAACTTCTACTAATTTCATTCTGTCAGCCGGATTGAAGAAATGCATACCAATCATAGGACGTGTAAGACCATTTCCAATCTCTGTGATAGAAAGTGAAGATGTATTTGAAGCAAAGATACACTCTGGTTTGCAGATCTTGTCTAACTCACCAAATGTAGTCTTCTTAACTTCCATATTTTCAAAAGCAGCCTCAACGATAAGATCGCAATCAGCACAAAGATCTTCTTTGAGACCTGGTGTGATGCTTGCTAAAATTCCATCAACCTGCTCCTGTGTCATTTTTCCTTTTTCAACAAGTCTTGCATATCCTTTAGCAATCTTGTCTTTTCCGCCTTCTGCCCATTCCTGTTTGATGTCACAAAGTGCTACTGTGTATCCATCAACCTGTGCAAAAGCTTTTGCGATTCCCTGGCCCATTGTTCCGGCACCGATAACGCCAACCTTCATTCTTTTTTCCTCCATCTTTCTTGATACTTTTGAACGTATCATCTTATTTTATTGATATAACCCGTGATTCTACATTTCAATACATACATTTCAGTATCATGGACTCACAACGGAGTCTTTTGTGAAATGTATATCACAGGTTTATGCCTGAATAAATACTTTGAACAATACTTATAATCGAGAACGAACTTCTTGATTATTTGTTCTGGAAAGGAACTACTTTGAGTTTCTTTTCTTTGTCTTTCTCAAGGAAGTTTCCCATACCTGCAGCCTGATCAGCTGTCTCGAAGCAACTGCCGAATAACTTCTCTTCGATTACCAAAGCGTCATCCATGTTTGCATCAAGACCATCGTTGATAGCTTTCTTACAAGCTCTTACAGCGATAGGTGCGTTCTTTGCAATACCAGCAGCCATCTTCTTTGCTTCATCCATAAGTTCTTCCTGTGTGTATACAGCGTTTACAAGACCGATTCTGTAAGCTTCGTCAGCTTTGATGTTTCTTGCTGTGTAGATAAGCTGTTTTGCCATTCCAGGGCTAACAAGTCTTGCAAGTCTCTGTGTTCCACCAAATCCCGGTGTAATTCCAAGACCCACCTCAGGCTGTCCAAAGATAGCATTGTCAGAACAGATTCTGATGTCACAGCTCATAGAGATTTCGCATCCGCCACCAAGTGCGAATCCGTTTACTGCAGCGATTACCGGGATAGGTAATGTCTCGATCTTTCTGAAAACATCATTTCCCTTTTTACCGAAAGCTTCGCCTTCAGCTTTTGTCAATGTAGACATCTCTCCGATATCAGCACCTGCAACGAAAGATTTTTCGCCTGCACCTGTGATAATTAAAGCTCTTGTCTCATTAACATCGATTGAATCAAGTGTCTCGTTGAGTTCATCGAGTACCTGACTGTTTAAAGCGTTTAATGCTTTTGGTCTGTTGATTGTAAGAATTCCTACGAATCCTTCCTGCTCATATGTGATAAATTCCATATTTTTCTCCTTATATCTTCTCTTCTTCTGAACATACCATTGAGCTGACAGGCTAAGCCCATCAGCTCAATATGTATTCGACTCTAATAATAGTCTATATATTAGTCACGCTCAACGATTGTAGAACATCCCATTCCACCACCGATACAAAGTGTAGCAAGACCCTTCTTAGCGTCTCTTCTCTGCATCTCGTGAAGCAATGTAACAAGGATACGGCATCCTGAAGCTCCAACCGGATGTCCAAGTGCGATTGCACCACCGTTTACGTTAACTTTTGACATGTCAAAGTTTAAGTCTTTAGCAACTGCTACTGACTGTGCAGCAAATGCTTCGTTTGCTTCGATTAAATCGATATCATCAATTGTAAGTCCTGTCTTAGCCAATACTTTCTTTGTAGAAGCAACAGGTCCAACACCCATGATTGAAGGATCAACACCGCCAAGTGCTCCGGCAACGAATGTAGCCATTGGTGTTACACCGAGCTCTTTAGCTTTCTCTTCGCTCATTACTACAACTGCAGCTGCACCGTCATTGATTCCTGATGCGTTACCTGCTGTAACAACTCCGTCTGCCTTACCTGAACAAGCTTTTAACTTAGCAAGTGTCTCTGCTGTAGTACCTGCACGAGGTCCTTCGTCTGTATCTACGATGATATCTCCCTTTCTGTTCTTAACAACAACAGGTACGATCTCATCTTTGAATATGCCATTGTTCATAGCTGCTTCGCATTTCTGCTGAGAGTTTGCTGCAAATGCATCTAACTCTTCTCTTGTAAGTCCCCACTGCTCAGCTACGTTTTCAGCTGTAATCATCATGTGGTAACCATTGAATGCATCCCATAATGCATCATTAACCATTGTATCAACCAATGTTCCGTTGTTCATTCTGTAACCAAAACGTGCATTCTGAGCTGCGTATGGTGCCATAGACATATTCTCCATACCACCTGCTACTACGATATCAGCATCTCCAGCCTGAATCATCTGAGCTGCCATATTAACACAGTTAAGACCTGAACCACAAACTACGTTAACTGTAACTGCAGGTGTCTCAATTGGAAGTCCTGCTTTGATTGATGCCTGACGTGCAACGTTCTGTCCAAGACCAGCCTGGATAACACATCCCATGTATACGTGATCAACCTGATCAGCTGGTACTCCTGCTCTGTTAAGAGCTTCCTTGATAACGATTGAACCAAGTTCCGGTGCTGGTGTTGTGCTTAAAGCTCCACCCATCTTACCGATAGCTGTACGGCAAGCGCCTGCGATAACAACTTTCTTTGACATAATATAAATCCTCCATTAATAATAGAATTTTATTCTTTTGCATGTAAAAAACACGCATCCTTTTCAATAATAACATTAATACAATCTTCAATCAACAAATGACTTCAAATTTCGCGTAAAAATATTAAAACTGAGATTGTTATAATTTTAACAAATATTATTTCCTTTGTCTAGACATATGTTTAAATATTTATAAGCGACTTCCGGACGGCATGACTGATTTAATATTTGCCGGCATGCTGATATCTCAAAGTGCATAAATCAAAACAAACAATATCTTTTTAATAAGTGACATATCACTCAACTGTTCTTCCCTGAACAACTTGTAGAACTCATGAACTGTCTGATAATCATTCTTCTCACAGATTTCATTAGAATATGTTGCTTTATATCCGCAGGCAATCATATCGTCCCACATTTTTTCAGTCATTACTTTATCAACAAACATATCTGTCATACTCTTATTGATATCTTTATCCATTTTACCAACAGGCTTTAATCCCTTAATTTTGCAGATTCTGTAAATATCTCTGTATAACAGTCTTACTCTGGTATTCTTATCTGCATTTTTCATCACTCTGCGCTTATACTGTCTTCTGGCAATTAACTGCAGATATAATATAAAGGCCCCTGCCATCACGAATAATATCACCTTTCCAACTTTGCCCATTGGAATATCCTTTGTATGTCTGTTTATGTTAACAACACTTTCTGTTTCTGTCTCATTTTCAGTTGTCACCGTCTCTGAAGCTGTTGTGGTTTCAGGTTGCGCTGTTGTTTCTTTTTCTGTTGTTGGCTCCTCAGTTTTTGGTTTTACATCATCATTTATACTACTGTCATAACCAAGAGTATGTTCTTTCGGAACCCAACCATATCTTTCATCAAACACTTCCGTCCACGCGTGTGCCATGGCATCCGTAACTTTCACCTGGTAAAATCCGTTACTGTCCTTAGCAAATGCTTCCTTTGGAATTCTAAATCCTTCAACATATCTTGCCGGAATTTTCGCTGTCCTATACATCATAGTGGCAACCGTAGCAAAATGGACACAATATCCTTTTTTGGTCTGCTTAAAATGCTCAATAAAATCTCCGTCTATATCATAGTTATATTTTCCCGGATTAAGAGTATATTCAAAACCATCGGCAAAATAATCGTCTATTCTCTTTCCGGTCTCTTCTATATTTGGCCATTCCGAAGAAAGATATTCATCTTCATCGTAAAAATCCCCCAATCTGGTGTAAGCATTATCCAAGTTAACTAAATATATATTTTTATCTTCCGCTTCATTTATATCTTCCACTTCATTTATCCAACTACCTTTTTCGATAAGAACGCTTTTGACTGTATCAATTGGGAAAAAATTAAGAGAATATTCATCTACTTCTTCTTTTTTTCCAAGCCTTTTTAGTGTCTGATTATAATTCAGCCTGCCGCTTATTCCTATTGTACTATCGACCTCTTCGCAAAAATAAGGCATAGATTCACCCTTATTAACTTTTTTAAAATTAGAAAATTGAAATGCCTCTCCAATGCATGAAATGTCATAATACCTAACTACTTCCACATTATTTTGATTAAGGAAATACGGAGTAAAAAAATATTTTTTTAAAGACTTATCCGCCCTTATGGTTACAGTATTATCTTTTTCATTCTTCAACTTTTTACGATAACCCAAAACTACCTGATTATATGATTTTTTATTTCCAACAACCTGCATATCATATCTAAAAATATCGGGATCATCCCATTTGATTCCTATATAGTCGCCTCCCACAAAACCTCTCAGGTATAAATCCTCAGTAGGTTTATTATTTAGGAATACAGTCATGCACTTCTTTCCGGTAATCTTTCTCTCTCCGCACTCTGATAGTTTTCCTTCTGTGAGCCCCAAAGCATTTCCCGCTTTTTTAGAGCCACCAAAACCTTTAAAATCAAAATGCTCCACAATTGTGCCGAAATCAAAATTAACAATAGAATCCCTGACTGAATAATAAAAGCCATCGTGATCATAAGTCAATTTATCAATCCTGTTTCCGCTTATTATGCCTGCAAAACTCAAAATCACACATAAACCTGTAACCTGAGCAATCGTGAAACTGCTCAGTTTGTTATGACTGTTTGCATATATGGCAAGGTAAATAAGACCGCTTGAAATAATCATCCATGCGTTCAGAGGTTTTGGATATCTTCCTGTCTCAGCCACCACAATAATCGGGGCAACCATTATTACTACCGTTAACAATATCCCCTTTTTCAATCTGATAATAACTGATAGTATTATAGCAACAAGAAAAACAATCATGCAAAATATAATATTGTATATCTTCCCTGAAATATTATCTGTATTGAGTTCATAATAATAATCTTCACAAACTCTATCGTATATTGTAATGAAATAATTGATAATCAGCTTCAACTGATTTATATTGACTTTACTTAATGTTAGAATCACCATGCAGCAAAATAATATTCCAAATAGAACAATCATCCCCGTAACGACTCTGTATTTATCAAATCTGTTCATTGTAGGAATAAACACTACAGTGAATGCAACCAAAGTCAATAACAAATGAACAATAATTGTATTTGAGTTCATTCCACTTCCAAGATTGGTTATAGTATACGGGAAAACAGATAACCACATTTTAAAAACAGAAAATGACACTATATAAACAGCCATTAATTCGCATATAATTTCAAATATATCATTATTAAATTGTTCTTTTTTTACAATGCTAAATATATTTCTTCCCATTTAATCTGCTTACCTTCTTTTGCAATTTTCACACTCTCTTCATTCAATTTCATCTCACAGTCAAAATTAACGTTAATCAAAGTACTGCAATCTATTCTCTTTAAAGTCTCATCCTTCAAAACCTTCACAGCTTCCAAATCCTTATAAGGTTTTATGTACATCATTCTCCTAAGCGCCTCGTAAATATTTTCATCCTTGCAGACTTTTTTCTTTACAACGGCATCAAGTTCGTTATCATACCACAGGACAAGATGATTAATTCCTTTTTCTCTAATTGACAGTAACAAAGATGCAATCAAATCCATAGTCATTTCGTAGTTGCGCTGCTTGCTTTCTTTTTTGTTGTAATCAATCCATATAACCACCGGACACCCTTCAGGTTTCGCCCTTTCCTTCACTAATATTTCGTCTGACTTTGCAGATAATTTCCAATGAATGTCATGAACGGAATCTGATTCAGTATACTCTCTTATCTGATATATCTCAGTTGGGTCGTCACCGCTCTCTCTGTCTGAATACTCCTCTGCATCTCCTACAAACATTTGTGTTCTAAGAGTTACATCCGTCATTAACAGTTTCATTTGAGGCATAACGACCAATTCACAGGATTTATTCACCTTTTTCTTCATCGAAAGAAGATTTAACGGATCCTTGTACTCAACTCTCAACAAATTTATTCGATATATGCCCGTCTGAAATATCGCCACTTTTTTCTTTCCTGTTTTTTCAGAATCGCCGGTGGCTGATATTTTTACTTCTATTATTTTTTTCTTTCCACTTGCAATATTCTCTATGCTTACAAATGCTGTGACATTTGAAGAAAAGAAATGTGATTTATTTTTAACTTTAACTCTGATAGTAACACTCTTATTTTTTTCAGCCACTTCAGATATGGGAACCAGATTGGCTATTATATTTCTTCTCATTAGAATCAGATATAAAATACTCATAAAAAAGAATATTATTTCTGCACCAAGTATCTGTTTTACAATTGTATCTTCATAGATAAAATAATTGAAAACCGTTACCCCCATCACTATCAGATAAATCATTATTCTCTTAAACATTATTTATCGACCCCTTCATACTTATTAAAACATTTTCTTAAAAGTATGTTCCTATATCCCCTTTATTGTAGGAGCTTCTATATCATCCAATATGGCGTCTATAACATCGCTTTTCTTTATCTGGGCAACCTTTGCTTTTGTGCTTAAGGTTACTCTGTGAGATGCGACAGAATAAAATACTGCTTTGACATCGTCAGGTGTGACATAGTTTTTGCCTTCTATCCACGCCCATGCTCTGCTGAGTGCAGCCAATGCCACAGAACCTCTCGGGCTAAGACCTGTTGCAAGAGAACTGTTATTTCTGGTTTCATTTGCAAGTTCTGCTATATATTTGAGGACTTTTGCATTCATAAATACATTTGATGCCTCTTCCTGCATCTTTGTAATCACATCACCTTTTCCGTCAAATAACTGTTCAACCTTCTCTACCGGGTCACCTTCCTGTCTGCGCTTAAGGATTTCAACTTCCTCTTCGATTGTTGGATATCCCATATTTACACAAACCATAAATCTGTCTAACTGTGATTCCGGTAAAAGCTGGGTTCCAACAGAACCTTCAGGGTTCTCTGTCGCGATTACGACAAAAGGTCTGCTAAGTTCTCTGGTAACGCCATCAACAGTCACTTTTCTTTCTTCCATTGACTCTAATAATGCTGACTGAGTTTTTGGTGATGTTCTGTTAATCTCATCTGCAAGAAAGAGATTGCACATAAGTGAACCTTTTTTGTACACAAATTCATTTGTGTCTTTCTTATACACTGAAAATCCTGTAAGATCCGACGGCATTACATCCGGCGTAAACTGAACACGATTCTCCTCAAGTCCCATTGCCTTTGAGAATGCCTTTGCCATGGTAGTCTTACCTACACCCGGGGTATCTTCTATCAATACATGTCCCTGTGCAACAATTGTACACATGATAAGCTTGATGGCATCATCCTTTCCTACAATTACTTTTTTAACTTCGTCAATAACTCTGTTTGCTTCAAAATACAATTCTCCCATACTTCCTCCTAAAAATTTTTCACCTGACTCATCATGGCTAACAATCATAAAAGGCACTACACTGTAGAGAGAGTGTAGTGCCTGAACAATAATCAATAATAATTAACTCCAAGAATCTCCAAAGTCAACATTCTGCTTCTGTACTACCTGTCCTGTTTCAGCACATAACTGAACATAAAACTCTCCTTGTGTCAATTCAACGTAAGGATAAATATAAAAAATTCTTGCAAATAATCCGATTACCGGAATAGCCCCCAAAAATCCCCATAAAATAAATGAAAGATCAAGAACAAATGCTCTCCATTTGTTTCCTGTCATAAGATTTCTTGAAATCTCAAAAGCTTCTATTGATGACATGCTTGGATTCTCTGCTAAAAGATATGGAATCATTCTGTATTCATAACTCTTGATAACACCCGGAATTATGAAAAGTAATGTCCACAAAAACACCTTGATATCTCTGATAAATGACACTTTTACAACATTCCAGTATGAATTTGAAAATGCATATCCAAAAACACCTATATCAGGTTTTGATGTTCTGTTAAGAAGCACCCACTTCTTTCCTCCAACCGTCAAAGGATTGAAAAGAAAAGCGGCAAGTGCAAATGCAATTACAAGTACAATTATAACTATAATAATAACTACAATGAATATCGCTCCCATGGCGCCTGAAGAACTATTGGTCAATGCCTGTTCCATTTCCAGGTCTGAATAAGCGGAATCATCCAAATCCTCAAAGACATTACTGCTATCGCTGTCTGAATATGTGCTATCACTTGAATCATTAAAAATAGAATTAAGTGATGAATTATTTCCTGAATTATTTAATTTTTCAAAAGCCTTTATATAATCCTGTGATGTTTTTGCATTGGAAATATCACGAAAATACTCCTGATAAGCCTGAGGAGTATATTTTGTATTTACTGAAGTACTGCCGCCACTATAACCTGTTATACCTCCAACAAGCGAAAGTATAAGTGCAGCAAGTACACATCCCCAATAGTTTCCATTTAATAGATTTTTTGCTCTTTCTTTTAATTCTGCTCTTGTAGCCATTTTTTCCTCCTTAATCTCCCAAATCATACGGTGTTTCCTGATATACATAATAATTCAGCCAATTGGTGTACAAAGCATTGGATACACTTCTCCATGTCAATATCGGCTGATTATCAGGATTGTCATCCGGATAATAATTCTTTGGAATCTGTATATTCAATCCTTTTGACTTATCCCTCTTGTACTCCTGATCCAAAGTCATTCTGTCATATTCAGGATGTCCGAAAACAAAAAACTGTCTTCCTTCCTTAGCCATAACAAGAAAAACTCCTGCTTCCTCTGATTCTGCTACAACATATAATTCTTCTTTTGAATTAATCTCCTCAGTAGACACTCCTGTATGTCTTGAATGAGGTGCATAGAACACATCATCAAAGCCTCTGACAATAGGAACTCTTCTGTGAAGGACTTCATGTTTGTAGATTCCAAACATCTTCTCAGGAAGTTGAATCTTGTTGATACCGTAATGATAATAGAGTCCTGCCTGTGCCCCCCAACATATATGAAGCGTACTGGTTACATGATCCTTAGACCACTCCATTATCTCTTCAAGTTCTTTCCAATATCCGACTTTTTCAAAAGGCATCTGCTCAACAGGAGCTCCCGTAATTATCATTCCGTCATATCTATGTTTTTTTACCTCATCAAATGTCATGTAAAACTTGTTTATGTGATTTGCAGGTGTATTCTTTGAAACATGACTGGCCATATGAAGGAATGTGGTATCTACCTGAAGCGGTGTATTTGACAACACTCTGAGCAACTGTATCTCAGTATCTTCCTTTAATGGCATAAGATTTAGAATTATAATGCGAAGAGGTCTTATATCCTGATTAATCGCCCTCTCTTCATCCATTATGAAAATATTTTCATTTTCTATAATTGTCTTAGCCGGTAAATCTTTTTGAACTTTAATCGGCATGTTATCACCGTCCTATCTGACTAGTTTCTCACAAAGTGAGATTTTCTTCTCCATTTTATCATTGCAACCATGTTTTTTCAACTAAAATACATAGTATTTTAGTAACTATTCTTTTATGTATTTGGGGCTGGCATTGCTGAAAGGCTGAATAGTTACTGAAAAAAACTGCCATGAATCACATTACCATTCATGACAGTTTCTTATTTAATGTTCTTATACTGTAGACTTAATAATCTTCTATTTAAAATTATTTGATTTCTACTAACCATCCTTCAGGAGCTTCAATTCTGCCCATCTGAATTCCTGTAAGTGTCTCGTATAATTTCTTTGTGATTGGTCCCATCTCTTCCATTCCACTTGGGAAGCAGATTTCTTCACCGTGATCAACAATCTTTCCAACAGGAGAAATAACTGCTGCAGTACCACAAAGACCACACTCAGCGAAATCTTTGAGTTCGTCCTTGAATACTTCTCTTTCTTCAACTTCAAGTCCAAGATATTCCTTTGCAACATACATAAGTGAACGTCTTGTAATAGAAGGAAGGATACTGTTAGACTTTGGTGTAACTACCTTATTGTCTTTTGTGATGAATAAGAAGTTTGCTCCACCTGTCTCTTCAACCTTTGTTCTTGTAGCTGCATCAAGATACATGTTCTCATCAAATCCTTCATTGTGTGCAGTTACAATCGCATGAAGACTCATTGCATAGTTAAGTCCTGCCTTGATGTGACCTGTTCCGTGAGGTGCTGCTCTGTCAAAATCACTAATCTTGATTGTGATAGGCTTAGCTCCACCCTTGAAGTAAGGTCCTACAGGTGTACAGAATGTTCTGAACTGGTAATCCTCTGCAGGCTTAACTCCGATAACCGGTGAAATACCAAACATATAAGGTCTGATGTATAATGTAGCTCCTGAACCGTATGGTGGAACGAATTCTTTGTTTGCTTTGATTGTCTCAATGATTGCCTCAACAAACTTGTCCTGTGGATATACAGGCATCTCAAGTCTCTTGGCTGATTCTTCGAATCTCTGTGCATTGAGGTCAGGTCTGAATGTGACAATTCTTCCGTCTTCTGTTGTGTATGCTTTCATACCTTCAAATATTGTCTGTGCATACTGAAGAACACCTGCACACTCACTCATTGTAATCATGGAATCAGATGTAAGTTCTCCCTCATCCCATGCGCCGTTTTTGAAATTAGCAACAAATCTTTTGTCTGTTGGAATATATCCAAATCCAAGATTTGACCAGTCAATATTTTTCTTGTCCATTTATTTTTCCTCCATAATCGTAAAACTAAATCGTAAAACTTGTAAATTATTGACTACATTTTAATCAATTAAAGTCCTAAAAAATATTTTAGCACTTCTATATTCATTGTCAACATCAGATTATAATCAAACTTTTCCGTCAAGCCACTCCATGGCATCTGCAAATGCGACTTTCCACTGCTTCCAGTCATGCTCTCCCCTGCCCACAACATATTTGTGTTCCACTCCCAATTCATAGAGATATTGCGAGAATTCATCTGCAATCATAAGCAAATCTTCTTCACCGGAACAGGTCATGTAAATGTTTGGCACCGGCTTTTTGTCGCTTATTAGTTTCTCTAACAGATATTTATAATTCTCATCAAAAGGCCCGGGAACTGTTTTTTCTTTAAATACATCATCAAAAAAGACTTTCTTGAAAAATGCAAACTTTGTTTCTGATAACTTCGAAGCTGATTTTTCATACAGGCACGCCGGGGACATTGCGATAATTGTCCCGAAATTATTATAGTATTTCAAGCCGTTTCGAATGGCACCATATCCCCCCATTGAAAAACCTGCGATGCATGTATCTTCTCTGGCATTTGACAGTCCAAACTTTTGTCTGGTAACTGACACCAGTTCATTTCCAACAAATCTTCCATAATTGCCAAAGGCATGTCCGTGATCAATATAAAAAGAATTCCCGCAGCTTGGTACAACAAATGCCGTATCGTACCGATCTGCATATTTTTGCAAATCCAAATTATCCAGCACATTTTGTGCATCACTTAGCACGCCATGTAAAAAATAAACCGTTCTCTCCGCACTCTTCATCTGCGGGGTGACAACTTTTACTGTTGTGGGATGCATAAGTGCATGGGAAAAAAAGTTTAAATCCTGTATTGCCATAATTAATTATCCTTCGTGTAACTTTCTTACTCCCACCTTCACTTTTTTGAGGGCGGGGCATCTATTTCTTAGTTATTACATTTCCAAAAACTGTTCCTCAGTTATAATTTCCACTCCAAGTTCTTTTGCTTTTTTATTTTTTGAAGAACCTGATGTTGCATCATTGTTTATAAGATAATTTGTCTTTGAAGAAACAGAACCCGCAACCTTTCCGCCTCTCTTTTCAATGAGTTCCTTCAGTTCATTTCTGTTTGTAAAATGATTCAGGGATCCGGTTATAACAAATGTCTTTCCGGAAAGATCCTGCTCTTCGTTATTTTCTTCATTTTCTATTTCTATCTCGCTTAAAAGTTTGTCAACAATCTCAGAATTATTAGCATCAGCAAAATAATCCACAACACTCTTTGCAATCACTTCACCGATTCCGTCAATTCCACATAAAGTCTCAACTTCCGCATTTCTTATTTCATCAATATTTCCATTAAAATACTTGCATATAAGTTTTGCATTACTCAAACCTATATTCAATATACCAAGACTGTAAATGAAGTTTGGCAGTTTTACTTTTCTTGCCTTTTTAATTGACGCAATAAGGTTGTCGTACGATTTTTTTCCAAAGCCTTTCTTTCCGACTATCTCTTCCTCAAAATCATCCAGATGGAATATATCCACAAGATTCTTTATATATCCGTGTTCCACAAACTTTGACAAAGTTTCTTCTGACAATCCGTCAATATTCATCGCGTCTCGTGACACGAAATGTGAAAACAGCTTTATATGTTTTGCAGGGCATTCCGGATTTGTACAGATTAATGTCTTTATCCCGTTTTCGTTTTTAATGTCTGTAGCCATATTACATGCAGGGCATTGAGACGGAATGCCAATCCCACCGCTTCTTGTGAGATTTTCATCTATCTGCGGAATAATCATATTTGCTTTGTAAACAGTTATCTCATCTCCAACGCCAAGTTCCAGTTCTTCAACTATACTAAGATTGTGCACACTGGCTCTTGATACAGTAGTCCCCTCCAATTCAACGGGTTCAAATACCGCAACAGGATTGATAAGTCCTGTTCTGCTTGGACTCCACTCAATTTCCACAAGCCTTGTCACCGCTTTTTCATCTGCCCATTTGAATGCTATTCCGTTTCTTGGAAATTTTGCTGTTGTTCCAAGCGACTCTCCGTACTCTATATCATCATAAACCAGCACTAACCCATCTGAAGGAACATCGAATGTCTCGATTGCTTTTGCAAAATGATTTACGCCCTCTTCCATATTATCGGAAGATACCACAAGGTAATCAACCACTTCAAATCCCTGTTCTACAAGCCATTTAAACTTATTCTCTATAGAATTACTAAAATCCACACCATCTGCACTTATAAGCGCAAAGGCATAAAAATTTACATTTCTCTTTGCTGTTATTTCACTGTTCAGCTGTCTGACAGAACCTGAGCACAGGTTTCTAGGATTTTTATATTTTGAATCAGCATCCTCTATTGTTTCATTTATCTCATTAAAATCAGAATACTTAATAACCGCTTCTCCACGAACGACAAGTTCACCTTTATACTCAATCGAAAGTGGTATATTTTTGAATGTTTTTGCGTTAGCAGTTATCACTTCACCCACAGTTCCGTTTCCTCTTGTAACTGCTTTTACAAGTTTTCCTTCATTATACGTGAGCACTACAGTAAGTCCGTCCAGTTTCCATGAAAGCAGACACTTTTTATCACCGGCAAAACTCTTAAGCCCTTCCACTTCTTTTGTCTTATCAAGAGACAGCATTGGACTGTCATGCTGTTCCTTTGGAAGTTCACTTACAACTTCATATCCAACATTTACAGTCGGGCTGTTAGAAAGAACCATGCCTGTCTCACTTTCAAGTGCAACCAGTTCATCATACAGTCTGTCATATTCAATATTTGGCATTATCTCCTTTGCTTCCTGATAATACGCTCTTGAAGCTTTGTTTAATAATTCAACCAGTTCTTTAATTCTGTCTTTTTTGTTATTATCTTTTAACTCCATGTTATTAATTCCTATTCTTATTCCTATTAATTCTTTTCTATTTCTCAACATATTATTGAATCAGCGAATTAAGTTTTTTTATTTCATTCTCTGTCAGTTCTCTATACTTTCCAACAGGAAGATTTCCCAGTTCAATATTTAATATTCTAATTCGTTTTAATTTCTGAACTCTGTACCCTAGTTTTTTGCACATTCTCCTAATCTGCCTGTTCAATCCCTGCGTCAATATAATATCGAAAGAATGTCTGCCCAGTCTTGTAACTTTACATGGTCTAGTAACATTATCCAAAATTTCAACACCCTTTGACATTTTTTGCACAAATTCATCTGTAATCGGCTTGTCAACTGTAACAATATACTCTTTTTCTTTATAGTTAGAGCCTTTTAAAATCTTGTTTACAATACTGCCATCATTAGTCAACAGAATTAGCCCCTGCGAGTTCTTATCCAATCGACCTATGGGATAGATTCTCTGAGGATAGCCCACAAAATCCACGATATTATCAGGATTAGTACTATCTGTAGTACACTCAACACCAACAGGTTTGTTAAGTGCAATAATAACTTTTGTTGACTTGCTGCTTACAGGAACTCCCTTGACGATAATTTCCATGGAATCATCAACTTTTTGCCCCATAACTGCAACCTCGCCATCCACAAGAACCAGTCCTTCCTCCACAAGTCTGTCCGCCTCTCTTCTTGAACAGACTCCTCGATCACTGAGGAACTTATTTAGTCTCATTAATGAATTATCACTCTTTTTTTCTGCAGTTGTTATATTGTTGATTTTATCCTTTGTTTTATTATTTGATTTTTCCTTATTTTTCTTACCGTTATTCATCTTTACTAATTTTTCCAAATCAAATTTTCTTAATATTTGCTACTTATATTTATTCTTTGTTACTTGCATTTATCATTACTGTTTCAGGTTCTCAATCACAATCAATTGTCCTTTATCAACTCTTATATGGACTTCTGCTCCTATAAATTCATTACTAATTCCAACAGGAAAATCATTTGTCATGATTACATTATCCGCCTCATATTTTGCACCTTTAATTGTGACTCCAACAGCCTCATCTTGCAATGAAAAGACAGAAAATACTCCACTTTCTTTTTTTTCAAGAATAAGCTCACCGTTGAAGACATTTCGTATAATAACATTATCATCAATAATTGTGCACTTACAATTATGAGCTGACAAATATGAAACCACCATTAAATTAGCAATAGTGTGATCCAGCCTTCCTCCAAGAGCGCCAAAAATCACAAACTCTTTATACCCTTTTTCAATTCCATACTTAATTGCCAGCATGGTATCAGTATCATCTTTCATAGGCGAATGAACTATAACATTCTCTCCATTTGGAACAAACCCCAGAGAATCAAAATCTCCCATAGCAACATCCGGTGTTATTCCTGCTTTCTCCAAATATCTGTATCCACCATCAACTGCAATAACCAGATCATTTTTTTCTTTTAAAATGTTAATGCCGGTACAATCACCGGCACTAACTATATAACATATATTATTCACTTTTTTTACCTTCTTTTAATGCGTTGTAAAAATCATTCAAATTCTTGTCAGATTGAAGAGCCTGATTAAATGCATTATTGGTATCTTCATAAAGTTTCTTTACCTCAGGATCTTCATTGAGTGTATTTATATAAGAAGCAATATCTGCATTTGCAGCAGCTCCGTTATGAATAAAGTAAGATCCTGTCTCCTTATCCATAATTACATACAACACATCAATACCCGGTGCTAATGTTTCAATATTCTTGAACTCAATCTCGTAATATGCGTATACAACAAATGTATTTTCATCAAGTCCCGGCTTCAGGTAGCATTCGATGTTCTTATACTTTTTGATATATTCATTGCTTGCCTTGATACTGTCCATATCAACTTCTTCAATGTTGTCAACATACTTTGCTATGGATGCAGTATCGCCCTTGAGTCTGGCTCCGTAGTATAACTGAACAAGATCTGTGATATCAGGATACTGTTCCGAATCGAATTTGAGAGTTGTAGGTTCTTCCGTTGGTGCCTCCGTCGTAGTAACAGCCACTTTTGTTTCTACAGTTTTCTTATTCTTCTTGACATTTCTTCCGCCAAACACAATTGTTGTAACTATAACACATATAACCAAAAGCAATGCAACTGCAGTAACTCTGTGTCTGAGCCTAATCATTCGCTCTTCCTGTGGACTCAGCACTCTGTCCTCAATATTATCACCGTAATTAATAACTTCATTTATATCAACATTTCTGTTTTTAAGCTCTTTTTTGAGTTTACTCATTAAAAATCTCCTTAACTAATCAAAAAACTCTTTTCATTATACAACTAACCAATGAAAATATCAATTCTGCAGTTACCATAAAAAAACATTGCTTTTTGAATAATATTTTTGTAAAATAATTTCGATATGCACCCATAATTTAATGGATAAAATATTGCCCTCCGAAGGCGACAATACCGGTTCGATTCCGGTTGGGTGCACTACTTTATCAGCCTATTATGGCATATATATTTTGTCATCACTTCTTCTGTAAATGTATGCATGTCCTGATAATATTTCTTCAGGCGTCACCTCTTCATTATTTACATCCTTTATAATCGATTCAAAATCTTTAGGATTCATTTGTTCTTCCATTGGAATAATAATAACTTCATGGATTGAACTAGGCAGAATAATTATATCTTTTTGATGCTCATCGGCAAACTTTTTCAAAACCCCATCATAGAATATTGCACAAGCTCCGTACATTCTATATTTATTAGTCAGAACGTACATCTTAGGTTCATCCGCTTTTTCAATCTCTTCCATTATCATATTTGTGAGTGCCTCTGCCTCTTCCCCATCATAACAACCGGTTTCATTGACTTCACATTCATCAATTTCCTCTTCGTCTCCTCCGTATTTTCTTTCTTTTATCATTTCCATAATAATATCTTCCATACTTCTTATTTCATAAGGAAGCAAAATAGGAGTATTTTTTTCGGCTGTTTCGTAAAGAGTTTCTAAAGACACATTCCACATATCGAGATGATGATTATAAATTAATGTAGTCGCATTCTCATTTTTATTGCATTTAACTATGCAATAAAAAACTATGGACAAATCCATAATATCTATGTGAGGCACTTTTTTTAGCAGCCTCTTATTCTTTTCGGTATTAATTACTTTAAAAGCAATCTTATGTTTTATTTTTTGAAAATCTGTAAAATCTTCGATATTAAATTCGACATCTCCCAATTCCTTGGAGAACATACTGTAGATTTCCCTGATTATTTCTTCAATACTTTTTCCCGATACAAACTGATCATAGTAGTAATTCAAATAAATAGTCGGAGAGGCATTTATACCTTCTCTCACAACCATCAGAGCATCTAACTCAACCCCATTGTTTTTCAATACTTTTCGAATATTAATTTTCCCCTCAAATCTGATAACTTCTAAATATGACTTCAACTCATCCTGCAACATGGCAAGAAATTCATTATATTCCATAATCTTCTCCTTGTAATAAAAAAAGTCACATTTAGTTATAAATATTTTTCACAACCCATTATAAACTATATGTAACATATGTCAATACATTTATTTAATTTTTTTCACTGCTATCTATTTACATTTTTTATTTTTTGTACCGGTTACCTTATTTATTTATTGTATCTATTCACAGAAAATTTATTGTATCTATTCACAGAAAACATTGTTTAGCTCTAATAATAAAGTACTTTTATGAAAATTCAATCCTCGCGGAGCGTATATCATTTTACAAGTGGTATCACAACAAAGAAAAACTTGACAAATTATTTTTTTTTGGTAAATTAGTATGTGTAATAATTTTGTAATAAATTTGTAATTGAAATGATATTAAGATTGTTACACTTCTTAATCATTTCATACAAAAAGTATTTGGAGGTAGTTTTGAAGCAGAAATTATACAGTTTAGTTATACTTACATCCCTCTTTGCCATTACCGGATTTGCAAGTATAAACGCTGCAGAGACAACAGAAACAACTACACAGACTGAAGTTACAACAACCGACAGTTCAAAAGAGGTTAATACTTCTTCTGAGACAGTCACATCGGAAGATACTACTAGCGTTGAGGAAACATCTACAGTTGCTGAGACAACTTCAACAGTCGTTACTACAACTGCTCAGTCAGTATCACCTGTAACTGCAAAGAATATCAACAAGACAATTAAAGTTGGAAAAACTTATTCCATTAAGAAGAAGTTAAAGATTAACAATTTAAATCTTTCAAATTATTCTTTCGTTTCTTCAAACAATGAAATCGTAACAGTTGCAAACGGTATTGCTACAGGTGTTAAATACGGAAAAGCTACAGTTACTGTAAGAAACAAAAGTAATCAGATTGTTGCTAAGATCAACGTAAAGGTTAAAAACAGTTATACCGAGCAGGAATTAAAATATTTATCTTCTATCATTTACTGCGAAGCTCGCGGTGAATGTTATGCAGGAAAACTTGCTGTTGGAATTGTAGTTCTCAATAGAATGAAGTCTGATTTGTATCCTGATGATATGGTATCAGTTATTTATCAGCGCGGGCAGTTCACTCCTACAAGAAACGGAGCAATGTCCAAGGCATTAGCAAAGTATGATAACGGTAAGTTATCAAAAAAATGTATAAAGGCAGCTAAGGAAGTATTAAACGGAAGACGTTCAGTAAATTACAAATCTAACGAATATGATTTATCAAACTTCTTATTCTTCAGCCGTTACGTTCCAAGAGCTAAATTAAGGATTCAACATCATATGTTTAAGTAATAAAAAACACCAGTTTAAAACTGGTGTTTTTTATTACTTGCCCTATCTATTCTATCTATGCTATCTATTCTATCTATTCTATCTATGTTATCTATTTCTATTCTATCTACTCTGTCGTGTTGTAGCATTATTTGGCACAATGGAATAACTTCAATAGAATTTGAAGACTCACCCACTTAGATAAGACTCTTAATTAAAATTTCAAGACCTATGGAAATAAGAATTATGCCACCTAATATCTCTGCTTTTCCGGCGAGTTTTGTTCCTGCTTTTTTTCCTATGCCAAGTCCGGCAAAACTAATAATAAAAGTTACACTTCCAATTAGCAGACATGCAATAAACGCTTCATACCAAGTATAGTGTGAAATTGTAAAGCCTACAGAAAGGGCATCAATGGAAGTTGCAATTCCCTGAACTATGAGTCCTTGTATACCAATCCCTATATTTTCTTCCTCTTCTTTATCAAATATACCTTCATATAACATTTTCCCACCAATATATCCAAGTAAAATAAAGGCAATCCACGGAATAAACATTTCAAATACAGAAAACATTTTTGCCACGGTAGAAACACATATCCAGCCAATCATTGGCATTGCAAACTGGAATCCGGAAAACACTCCGGCAACTCCACACATCCTGGTTCTTTTCATAGTTGTTTCATTGAGACCATTTGCCAATGAAACAGAAAACGCATCCATAGCAAGTCCAACTCCGAGGATAATACTTGTCAAAAAAAAGGGTAATCCTATGTTCATTACTATTTTCTCCTATCGTTTTTTCAAATCATTAGAATTGCATTCAGTAGTCTTTCATATGAATATTCTTTTCCATTCAAGATAAGTTCTTCCATATGCTTCAGATTTATATCCGAGTGTTCCACTTCTCTTGAATATCTGTACACTATTTTATTCTGCATTTCAAAATCAAAAGACCGATTTGATATTTTCCAAACAGCATTATCGATTTCCATTATATTGAGTACATTAACTATTGCAAATCTAATCTTAGTATAGAGATCATCGTCATATACCGCTCCGCACATGTAAACATAAACAAAATAATGTAAAAGATTTAGATACTCTTGCTCATTCGGCAAATAATCTGCTTTAAACGCCTTTTTTTCTCCAATATATGTATCTGCAGAATCACTGTAAAGATTGTCTCTACACTGACGCAAAAATGGTGTCCATTCATCATTTAGAACCTCAAGCAGAAACAGATTATCAAATACATCTCTTCGTGCTTTCATTCCCATATCATAATTATCACAATATTTTGAAAAAACTATGTTAGACTTTCTATAAAAATCATCACCTGAATACTTTTCTATCAGATTATCGATTTCAAATATTTCATTTTTGTTAATCCTTGTCTGAATATCATGGGCAGTTGCAAGCAAAAATGCCATTTTATAATTCAGTGCATATGACTTATTGCTTAATACATCAAAATACATTTCTCTAAGTTGAAGGAGTTTTGTATACAACAAAAAATCGAAATACTCATATTCTTCCAATGGCATCTCTCTCTTTTCCGTAATCAACTCAGGCAACTCTTTTTCTTTCAGAATAATATTTGCCGCAACCGGACAAGATAATGAAAGTGACAGTTCTCTTATATTTTCAAATTCCTCATAATGTCTCGGATATCTGCGACAAGTTTTACACAGATATTCTTTTCCTGCTTCAGAATAAATATCGCACAAATTATTCTCATCAAGAAACGCACATCTCTTGTCATACTGATGAAATGAACCTTCCTTCCAATCTATACAATTGGCAAGTCTGTTTCCAAAATCACCTTTATACTTATTATATTTTTTAAGTGACTTATCATCTATCATGATTTTCCATCCTGCGCAACATGTGTCAGGGCATCTGTCAGCAATACACTTAAATTTCTTATAATACTCCGGGAAAATATAATCCATGTCAACCTCCACTATTTTCTGTTACTTTCCACTTAGACATATATTTGTTTGAAGTGGGAGTCATCTAACATCTAATATACTTCTTCATTCATCATTTTGCAGACGATTTGGGCAAATTCTTTCTTTTTGCCTGTTGTACTATTTATATCCCTACATACGATTTTGAGAATTTCTTGTTTTTCGTCCGTCACACTATTTACATCTATACATACAATTTTGAGAATTTCTTTCTTTTCGTCTGTCACACTATTTACATCTATACATACGATTTTGAGAATTTCTTCCTTTTCGTCTGTCACACTATTTACATCTATACATACGATTTTGAGAATTTCCTGCTTTTCATCTGCCTTCTCTATCATTTCTTATATATAACTGTTGAAATAAGTGGAAATGAAACCCCAACAATAATTCCGAATTATTAAACACTGCTGAATTCTTAAGAAACTCAATTCCGACAGTATAGCCAAAATATTAAATTTAGTTTAATTAATAAAATCAAGAAATCCAACAGTACATCCTCTAAACAATAACTGTTGAATCCTAAAAAAACTTCCCAACGCAATTATAAAAGATGAAATGCCATTTGACAATTCTTAATTACGCCAGGAAGTTCTTTATATTTTTGTGTTAATTATTTTTACTTGTTGTACAACTGCAATTCATATAATCTTGCTGTGCCTGATCCGCCGTTGTCAGCATTAAATACCTTGAATACAATGTATCTTGCTGTCTGTGAACCAATATTATATGAGGATATTGCATTGTTGTTATTTACCTGGTAATCAACTGAAGTCCAGTTCTTATTGTCGTTTGAAATAAGAATCTCCCACTCAGTTGTATTTCCATAACCCTCTTTACTTGTTGTATTGTAAAGTGTGTATGTGTTAAATGTCTTTGATGAACCAAGATCAATCTTTACGAAGTGCTGTGCTCCGGTTAGAGCGTATTCCTGATTGCTTACACTACCTGATGTTGCACACCATTTTGTAGATAAATCGCCATCAATGAACTTAGAAGCAGCCTCTGAATCTTTAACATATCCTGATGTTCCGATTACTGATGCTCCACTCATAAGATTTGTTCCACTTGTTACATTTGAAGAAAGCTTTGCATGTGTAGTATTTCCGTGCTGCTTTCCAACGTACATTGGATAATCAAGATTTGGCAATCCCGGAACATTCTCTGTCATCCAGTTATCTTCATAATACTTGAATCCTGTAAATGCCCAAGTTCCGTTCTTAAGTTCCTGTACGTAATGTAAACGGAGTGATTCGATACAATCGTATCCTGTAATGCTACGAACCACTTCATTCCATGGTGTTCCTACTGTGTATGGATTGTCATCATATTTTGTATTCGGATTGTCCTTTAACAGGTTGTTGAGACTGTCAATCAATCCATATGTAATATTTCCGTTTGAATCTTTTCTTGATGGATATCTTGCATCCATGTATGCGAAAAACCATTTGTTATTTCCGTATGCTTCATACCCCCAATCCTGGAGTGATGTGTCATTTGCAAAGTATACCTGAACATTTTCAGGATAAGCCCAGTGGTAATAACGGAATCCACCATAGTTTGCCATATTTTCAACCCACCATGCAGGACCTGAAGATGATACGTTTCCGTACTGCTGTGTAACATGAGTAAGCTCGTGTGTAAAGTATCCAACTCCACCTGTAGGATGAGCATTCATCCATGCTGTAGCAATAACAACAGTATTTCCTGCTGTATAAGCCACTCCGTCATAGCCCTGATCTGCATTGATAAACACTCTCTTTGGAGCTTTATTCTTTGCAAATCTAACAAACTGTCTTGGATAGATATTGTAGAATGCATCATACAATTCCTGCTTGTAACCTGAAGCTGTAACCTTATCCCAGTCACCTACAAAAAGTGCTTTAAACTCTTTATCTTCAACAGTATTTCCCTTAAGATTAAGGGCTGAAAGCTGGAATCCTGTTCCGTACTTTCCTGTAATTGTAAGTTTGTAATGTTTATATGCTCCAACCTTATCAACCAGGTATGTGTAATCTGAATAATTTACATCCTTCATACCACTTTCAGTAACAGTGTCAATAAGAGTCCAATTATTACCGTCACCTGATCCGTATAACTGCCATGATTTAACTGTTCTGTTTGCAAATGAAGCATTGTCATTTGCTGTTCTTAATGTATAGCTGTAGATTGTTGTATCCTGCTTCATTGTCCATACTATTGATGATGGTGTTCCGGATGTAGTGAATAACTTAGTTGAATCTTTTGAATCAAACAAGTTTTCAACACCTTCATTAGAATTGTATCCCTGAACAGTTGTTGCAGATGAATTAACGCTGCTAACCTGATTTGTAATATCCTTTCCAACATTTTCAGTGATACGTGAAACATCACCTGTCAACTTGATTTCAGACATCTGTGATCCATAGTAAAGCTTACCATCATCTCCGCTGTCCTTAATCATAAGCATAAAATACTGTGCCTGAACTTTCTTATCTGTATTAAATGTGTACTCTCCGTAGTTTACATGAGTAAGTCCACCATTTGTAATTTTTGAAAGTGTAGTCCAGTTCTCACCGTCCATAGAACCACACAATAACCAACTATGTGGATCTCTGAATGTGTAAGATGCAGCATCTCCTGCCAATACAAATGTGTAGCTGTTAAGTACTACCGCCCTCTTCATCTTCCATGAAATAGTGATAGTTGGCGCATCGCCTGTAAAGAACTTAGTTCTTGTATTGTTATCAAATAAGTTCTCGATTCCTTCACCTGATTTACCTGTTGTCGAAGACAAATCAGTGTCAATTGAATCGAAATAATTTACTAATGAAATATTGCTTGCAACTTCTGAATCTGCAGCCTCTGACTGAACTCCCGGATTCTTATAAACATGAGTAGGTGTCTCATTTGCTTTTGTAGTCTCAGGTGTCTTTGTAGTCTCTACAGGTTTTGTAGTTGTAACTTCTCCGCCCTTTTTGATAATAATCCGGAATGTGTGTCCGTCTACTGCACTCTTTGCCTCAAATACATTGTACTCTCTTGTGAGTGATGCATATGAAAGATAGATTCCAGCACCGGCAAACTGTTCGATAGCACTTCCGTTTAATTTGATATCTGAATAGTCCGGCCAAATTGGCTTTGAACCTTCAGCAATATTAGGAACAATAAGCATCTGTGTTCCCTGATCCTCTAATAACTGGAATGCAAACTCATTGCTGTTAGATGCGACTGAATATACGCTACTTCCAACAGGATAATATGTAAGCCAAGAATAGTCTGTATTAACAGTCTCTGCCTTTGTTGTCGGCTGCTCAGTTGGCTTTTCTGTTGGTTTCTGAGTTGGAGCCTCTGTTGGCTTTTCAGTTGGCTTCTGTGTTGGAGCCTCTGTTGGAGCCTCTGTCTCCTCACCATTATCAACAGGATATAAAATATTAATCAACGGATAATCTACCTTCTGATAACCCGCATTACATACTGATAAAATGTTATTATAAAGGTATTCATGAGCCGGAATAGTTGACATCTTCTTTCTCTGATATAAGTAGTCAGCAATTTTGTAAACTGAAGATGTAGAAACATTACTGTAAGTGTATGTTCCATCCTTTAATTTAGCATATGCTCTGATACTGAGATCTGATTCATAGAATGACTTTGCTTTGATAAACTGCATTGTCATAGCATAAGACTCTCCGCCTGAAAAACTTGCAAAATTCTTTGAAATCTTTCCTGCACTTGTAGCTTTGTAAGAATATACAGACTGGTTAGCACTTCCCACTATCAAATCCGAATTTTGAATCTGACTTGTCAGTCCGTAAACAAGACCAAACTCTGTTGCCTCCCCTTTTGAATCCCCAACAGAATAAACTGTTCTGAATCCCTCTGCTGTTGTGCTAATCTGGAAACCGTTAATCTCAAGTTTAACACTTGTTGCAGCAAAAACAAAACCGGTGTTAGCAATTCCTGAAATAACAACAACAATTGCCAGTAACATTGATAAGACGCATCTTAAACCCTTTCTTGATTGACTTATCATAATAATCCTCCCTTTGTATTAAATTATATCTTTTAAGAATATCCAATTATTCTATTTATCATTATTTGTCAGTGACATAATTGAACAAAACAACAGATAAATCACCCTTTGTTTTTGCTGCGGCAAAATAATAATAAATATCCCCTTTCGAACGACACTGATATTCTTTTCCGAACTAACTCACTCCTTCTAGTGTAAATACAATTCAAAAATAAATCAAGAGATTATTCGATATTTCCAACAACTTGGTAACTATTCAGCCATGCACATAAAAGAATCAATATTATGAAAGACTGCTTGCAGGATTTCAAATATTTATTCTTTTATGTATTTGGGGAACCCAAATCAGCGAGAAGTAGCAGATTTATCTGCGGATTCGAGCTGGCATTGCTGAAAAGCTGACTAGTTACACAAAAAGAATAGTTCAATACAAAAAGAAAAGCCGCCGCACTAACCTTTTGTTAATGCAACAGCCCTCATATCATTTTATCATCCAATTGTGTCGGCGAAAAAAATTATATTCACTCGACTTCTTATATAGCTTCTCAACTGACAATAAACTGTTTATACCCAGTTTTCAATTGCTTTTTTTGCTGTTCCGATAGCGTCACCTTTTATAGCAAGCCCTCTCTCAACAACAGCTCCCGGACAGATTCTCTTAATATCGTCTACGCTCTGTCCAAACCCGTCACCCTCATGGGTACAAAACGGTTTGATATTCTTTCCTGAAAAATTGTAATGCTCCAAGAAAGTAAATACATGCATCGGCATTGTTCCGCAGTAATTTGGATATCCGATATAAACAGTATTATAATCTTCTATATTATCCAAATATCCTTTGATATCCGGACGTGCATCGTTCTGCAAATCAGCCTTAGCTTCCTCTACACATTCATAATAATTCTGTGAATAAGGATTGCTTGGCTCAATTTTGAAACTGTCTGCACCAGTTACTTCCTCAATCATTGATGCGATTTTTTCTGTATTACCCACACCTACGCTACGTATGTCTCCCCCAAAATAGTTTTCGTCAGCTCTTGAAAAATACACAACTAACTCTGCCATCTATACTCCTTTCTGACATATTCAAGCTTTGATTACAAGTGTTTCGTCATGTTCAATTGTAA
Source organism: Lachnospiraceae bacterium (assembly GCA_016282745.1). GTDB lineage: Bacteria > Bacillota > Clostridia > Lachnospirales > Lachnospiraceae > SIG293. Next base: position 29,079 of record JAEELL010000134.1, on the reverse strand, counting down.
ATAAATTATTAACAAAAGATTAACAAAATGTGATTGTTTTCTCTTTAGTATGTAATAATACAGATTAATTATGAAAAAAGTGTGTTTTTTTCGAATATTTTTGGTGTTTTTATTATTATAAAGATTTCTCACCATTTTCCGTTGTTTTTCGCCACTTTTTACGATTTACCTTTTATTCAATTAATATGAAATAATCTCATATCCATCTTCTGTTACGAGCACCTGAACTTCCCACTGTGCAGAAGGAGAACCATCCTCTGTATATATGGTCCAACCGTTATCAGCATCCTGATAGATTTCAGGTCTTCCCATATTAATCATTGGCTCTATGGTAAACATCATTCCCGGTACCATGAGCATTCCGGTATCACGCTTTGTCACATAACCAACCCATGGATCCTCATGAAACTCAAGGCCGACACCGTGTCCACCAATTTCTCTGACAACTGAGTATCCCTGTTCTGTAGCAAAATCGTTAATTGCCTGTCCGATATTACCGATTGTGGTCCAAGGCTTAACCTGCTCAAGTCCAAGCTCAATACTCTTCTTTACATCTTCAACAAGTTTCTTCTTCTCATCAGATACATTTCCTATGCAGAACATTCTTGAAGAATCTGAAAAATAACCATTATAAATAGTAGAACAGTCTACATTTATGATATCTCCATCTTTTAATATTATATTCGCATCAGGAATTCCGTGACACACTTCATCATTTACAGATGTACAAACTGACTTTGGATATCCCTGATATCCAAGGGTCGCAGGAGTTGCACCCTGTCTGATAGTCTCTTCATGAACCCAGGTATTAATATCTTCTGTTGAAACGCCCTCTTTGATGTGCTCCGCCACATAGTCAAGAACTGCAATGTTTATTTTTGCACTTTCCTTAATAGCTGCAATCTGCTCCGGAGTTTTGATAATCTTTTTCTTTGGAACGATATATCCCTCTCTCTTAAACTGTTTGAGTTTTTCATCAAATGCCAAATGACACTGTTTATACTTCTTACCACTTCCACACCAACATGGATCATTTCTTCCTATTAAAAACATCTCAGTAATCCTTTCTGCTTTTCTCACATCTATCAAAGTTTTTCTACAAACAATGCTCTGATTGCATTGAGCACTGCGATAATCATAACACCTACATCAGCAAATATTGCCAACCACATGTTTGCAATGCCAAATGCTCCCAATATAAGACATGCGAACTTTACAAAGAGCGCAAATCCGATATTCTCATAGACAATTCGAAGACATTTCTTTGAAATATTGATAGCCTTCACTATCTTCATTGGATTGTCATCCATAAGAACAATGTCTGCCGCCTCTATCGCAGCATCAGATCCCATGGCACCCATAGCAATACCAATATCTGCTCTGGATAAAACCGGAGCATCATTTATACCGTCACCTACAAAAGTAACAATTTCTTTTGCACCCTTGGCTGAAAGAATCTCCTCAATCTTTTCAACCTTATCTGCCGGTAACAGTTCGCCGTAATAACTATCAACTCCAATTTCCTCAGCAACATTCTTAGCAACTGCTTTTGCATCACCTGTAAGCATTGTTGTCTGTTTGATTCCCATTGCCTTCATTTTGCTAATTGCATCTTTTGATGTAGATTTAATGATGTCTGATATTATTATATGCCCTTCATATATTCCGTCAATAGCAATATGTATAATTGTACCAACACTGTGGCACGGAATATAATCTACATCAATGCTTTTCATGAGTTTATCATTTCCCACAGCCACCTGCTTTCCATCAATAGTCGCTGTAACTCCGTTTCCGCTTATTTCCTTTATATCCTTAACTCTCGATAAATCAATTTTCTTCCCGTAAGCACTTCTAATACTCTTGCTGATTGGATGTGATGATGCACTCTCAGCCAGCGCGGCATACTCCAAAATCAGTTCATCTTCTTTTTTATTATGATGAACTCCCGCGACCTCAAACACTCCATGTGTCAAAGTTCCAGTCTTATCAAAAACAATATACTTAGTTTTCGCCAATGCCTCTAAATAGTTAGATCCCTTAACCAGAACTCCTGCGTGACTTGCTCCTCCAATCCCTGCAAAAAAGCTGAGCGGAATGCTGATAACCAATGCACAAGGGCAGCTGATTACCAAGAATGTTAACGCCCTGTAAATCCACGTTCCCCACATTGGATTATCTCCAAGGACAATCCATATAAAAATCGGCGGCAAAACTGCTAATGCCAACGCACTATAACAAACTGCCGGCGTATAATACTTTGCAAATTTTGAAATAAAATTTTCAGACTTAGACTTTCTTGAACTTGAATCTTCCACCAGTTCCAACACTTTAGAAACAGTTGACTCTTCAAATTCTTTTGTAGTCTCTACTTTAAGCACACCGGACAAATTAATGCATCCACTTATGACTTCTTCTCCCTTTTCGATATCTCTTGGAACACTTTCGCCCGTGAGCGCACTTGTATCAACGCTGGATTGTCCCTCAACTACAATTCCGTCAATGGGAATCTTCTCACCGGGATTAACAATAATAACTGTTCCAACTTCCACTTCATCCGGATCCACCTGTTCAATCTGTCCATCTGTTTCCACATTTGCATAATCAGGTCTTATATCCATCAGTTCAGTAATATTCTTTCGACTCTTTCCAACAGCATAACTTTGGAAAAATTCTCCAACCTGATAAAACAACATAACCGCAATTGCTTCCGTGTAATCACCGTCTTCATACACAGCAATAGCCATAGCACCGATAGTAGCTACAGCCATTAAAAAATTCTCATCAAAAACCTGTCTGTTAATGATGCCCTTAAATGCTTTCTTTAAAATATCATATCCGATAACCAAATATGGAATCAGGTACAATAAAAATCTCAGCGTGCCCCTGACCGGCATAAAATAAAGTCCAATCATAAGCACAGCTGATATGATAATTCTAATTAATAATTTCTTTTGCTTTTTGTTCATACACACCTCCGGTGGTAGTTGTTGATAAGAATTCCTATAAATTTAGGATTCCCGTAATAATTAGGGATTTCCCATAATAATTAGGGATTTCCCATAACAATTAGGGATTTCCCATAACACTTTTCTACAAATATATCTCGCAATCATCCTCAACTTTTTTGCAGTTTTTAAGAACTTCTTTCATAACAGAATCAATATCTGCTCCTTCTTCAAACTCAACTTTCATCTTCTGAGTCATAAAGTTAACCACACAATCAGCAACTCCTGCCGTCTTCTTTGTAGTTTCCTCCATCTTATTTGCACAGTTTGCACAGTCCACTTCAATTTTGTATGATTTCTTCATGATTTAATCCTCCATCATTAATTCTTTGCTTTAATACTTCTATTCTTTAGTCGTGAATATTCAATATTATTTACAAGTAAAAATATAGTCTTATTTGCTCGTAAATATTTACCCTTATTAACTTGTGTATTATTAGTTTTATTTGAGTAATAATCATTAAGTCATATTTACAATAAGTAATCTTGTATTCACTCGCAACAATTAAACATTTATTTAATCGTTTAATTGTATTATACACTTCCTGCCTCAAAATATCAATAGTATTTTCATCCAAATTGTATCAATAGTATTTTCATCTAGGTTGTATCAATTTTTTATCCAGGTTGTATCAAAAAAAGAGAGCTACAACTTCAATAGAAATTATAACTCACTGATTTAATTATTCTTATTTCATTCACTTTTTATAGATTAATTATTATTAACTATGTTATACTATCATAAGTTATACTATCATAATAAATTAGTTTTTTTCACTAATTTTTCATCAAGGAGATATATTATGTCAGATAAACATTTACCTCACAATCACGGACAACATATGGAACACAAATTTGATCATATGCCAAAGGTTGAGGACTTCGAAACAATTTCAACAATATTCAAACAATTGAGCGATAGCAACAGAATCAGAATTTTTTGGTTACTATGCCACTGCGAAGAATGTGTGACCAATATTTCAGCAATGGTAGATATGAGCAGTCCTGCTGTCTCACATCATTTAAAATCCCTGAAATCCAGCGGATTGATTGTAAGCCGCAGAGAAGGTAAGGAAGTATATTACAAGGCTGCCGAAACAAAACCAGCAGATTTACTTCATCATATGATTGAAAAGATGGTAGAAATTTCATGTCCATCGGAATAATTTTTATATTGTTGTTGGTTCAATCACATTTATAAACGGCAACTTAAGCTACACGTTTAATGATGGCATTCTATTTCTTAATTATGTTAACTATTTTTATATTTATAAAGCAACTATTACCGCCCAAATGGTATTTTTGCTATTTAGGCGGTACACAACATTTCATTTTTGTTAACATAACACTCTGATATCTCACATACATGTACATCTCAAATGGCTTTCTTCTCTTTTGGTAGGTACACATCGTTCTATTCTTATTTACATAACTTATTTTCTCATGCATTAGCATACCCACCAAATAGCGTTTTTCCTGTTTGGTAGGTACACATCATTTCATTATTGTTAACATAACTCTTTTTTTTACTACATAATTATACCTCCCAAACACCAATTACTGCATTTGGGAGGTATCTTAATAAATCTTTATCAACCTTATTCTTTAATGTTCTCTATGATCGATTACTCGCTGTGTCTTCTTCTCACTTCTTGGAAGTGTGTTGATTGGCACTACTGTTACCTTTGGAGTAACTCCGATTATAGCTTTGAACATATCTCTGATTTCATTAGCTGTCTTCTCAAAATCCACTCTTCCTTCTGCCTCTACTGTAAGAAGCATAACGTCTTTGTTCTTTGTATCATCATGTGCAATATTGATGCTGTACTCGCTGAGTACTCCGTCAAATTTCTGAAGAAGTTCTTCCACCTGGCTTGGGAACATGTTTACACCGTGTACCTTGAACATGTCATCACTTCTTCCCTTGATGATATCAAGCATTGGATAGTCACTTCCACATGAACATTTCTTAGGAATGATTCTTGAAATATCATGTGTTCTGAATCTGATGAGAGGTGCACCTTCTTTTACCAAAGTTGTAATAACAATTTCACCTTCCTCACCGTCTTCAACCTGCTCGCCTGTCTTTGGATCAATGATTTCGATGTAAAGATAATCATCCCAGTAATGAATTCCTTCATTCTTATCACAGTTTACGCCGATACCCGGTCCGTAAATCTCTGTAAGACCATAGATATCATAAAGTTCAATTCCAAGTTCATTGGCAATGTACTCACGCTTCTTCTCACTCCATCTCTCTGAACCGATTACACCTTTTTTAAGTTTAATCTTGTCCTTGAGACCTCTCTTGTTGATTTCCTCAGCAAGTAAAAGTGCATAAGAAGATGTAGCTGTCAATACAGTTGAACCTAAGTCCTGCATCATCTGTAACTGTTTCTCTGTGTTACCGGGTCCCATAGGAATTGCCATGGCACCTAACTTTTCACATCCGGCCTGGAATCCGATACCTGCAGTCCAAAGACCATATCCCGGTGTAATATGAATTCTGTCATTCTTTGTAATTCCTGCCATCTCATAGCATCTTGCAAACATTGTAGCCCAGTCATCAACATCCTTCTTTGTGTAAGGAATAATAACCGGCTTTCCTGTTGTACCTGAAGATGAGTGAATTCTAACTACTTCTTCATCAGGAACTGCCTGAATTCCAAGTGGATAAGCATTTCTCAAATCTTCCTTACTTGAAAATGGAATCTTCTTAAAATCTTCAAAAGACTCTACTTTATCAATTCCAAGTTCTCTGTACATTTTTCCATAATAACTGTCTGTCTTAATAAGTCTCTTAATCTGCGCATCAATCAGTTTTAACTGTTCTGCATTCGGTTTCATTCTAAAAATCTCCTTTCAGTGCAATGCCTGCCTCAAAGGCCTGCATGTTTTTCTCAACAAATTTCGCATTGACTCTGGTCTCAATCTGCTTAACCATCCACTCTTTGCTGATTCCAAGTTTGCCGCTTCCAACTGCCACACCGAGTATTGCCACATTGAAAAACTTAGAAGATCCAAGCGGCTCGCAGATAGCCTTTGCGTCAACAACGATACATTCACATTTTTTCTGCAAATATTCAATCATCTCAACACCATCATAACCTGTATCCTGCAATGATTCAGTAACAGGCTTTACCGGCTGTTTATTTACAATAACTATTCCACCTTTTTTGAGGTAAGAAAGGTTTCTGACTGCTTCAGCAGGTTCAAATGCAATTATCATATCTGCATGTCCCTTTGGTATAAGTGGAGAATATACTTCATTACCAATTCGGATGTGACTTGTAACCGAGCCACCTCTCTGAGCCATTCCGATAGTCTCTGCAGAATGAACCACTTCACCGTTGTCCATAGCTGACGAAGCTATAAGCTTAGATGCAAGTACAGTACCCTGTCCGCCAACACCGCAAACTAAAATATCCTTATTCATTGCATTCACCTCCTATAGCATTTACAGGGCAGATATGACTGCAAAGTCCGCATCCCGTACAAAGGCTGCTGTCAATTGTTACCTGTCCGTCAACTGTTATAAGTGCAGGACAACCAATTTCCCTGATACACTTCTTGCAGTTGATACATTTATCACTGATTGTCATCTTCTTGTCTGACTTGACAATGGCAATACATGGCGATTTGAAAATAATAACCTTAACGCCCTTCATTTCTGCACACTCTTTCACAACAGAAACTGCCTTTTCAAACTCAAGAGGATCAACAGTCTCAATCTTCTTCACACCCATACCTTCAAGAACGCTCTGAATACTAATCTTGTCAACCACATCTCCCATCATATTCCTTCCTGTACCCGGATGAGGCTGATGGCCTGTCATTGCAGTAGTTGAATTGTCAAGAACGCAAAGTATCATATCTGCTTCATTGTAGAGAGCATTTGCCACTCCTGTCATTCCTGAAGCAAAGAAAGTTGAATCTCCGACAAATGCAAAACTAGTACAATCATCATGTGTCCAGTTAAATCCCTGAGCCATAGTGATTCCGGCTCCCATGCAAAGACAAGTGTCTACCATGTCAAGTGGCATTGCATTACCAAGTGTGTAACAACCTATATCTCCACAGAAAATAGCCTTTTTACCTTTCATCGCCTCCTTAACTGCATAGAAAGATGCTCTGTGCGGACAACCTGCGCAAAGCACCGGTGGCCTGACAGGAAGTTTTGGCAAATCGCTTAGGTCTATCTGTTCACAAGAATCAGGCAGTCCAAGAAATGAACCTATCACCTCTCTTGCTGACTCAGATGAATTCTCACCACTGAGTGCAACATCTCCTGTATGTTTTCCTCTTATTTTTATATTCAAATGATGCTTTCCTGCAAGTTTTAAGAGTTCTTCCTCAATAAACGGATGAAGTTCTTCAAAACACAAAACCTCTTCTACTCCCTCTAATGCTTTGAGCGCAAAATCTTCAGGAAACGGGAACGGCGTTCCAATCTTGCAAACTTTAACATCATCTTTGTCCTTAAGATATTCCATAGCGTAAGCGTAACTGATTCCGCCTGCAAAAACAGCTTTCTTGCCGTTGCCTCTTACACTATTGTATTTATAATTAGAAAAATCTGCACCAATCTGCGGATTTCTCTTCTCTATCATTGCATGATTTGCAAAAGACAATCTCGGAAAAATAACCCATTTAGATGAATCCTTTTCAAAATCGTCATGCTTCTTAGTTTCAAAACTGTCAGCAACTTCAATTGAAGCATAACCGTGACACACTCTTGTAGTAGGTCTGAACAATACAGGCGTCTTATATTTTTCAGAATAGTCAAATGCATCCTGAATCATCTGAAAAGCTTCCTCAGGTGTGGAAGGATCAAAAACCGGAATCTTACAAAAACTTCCAAAAAGTCTCGTATCCTGCTCTGTCTGAGATGAAATAGGTCCCGGATCATCAGCTGAAACCACAACCATACCACCCTTTACTCCAACATATGCCAATGACATAAGTGGATCCGAAGCCACATTAAGTCCAACCTGCTTCATGGTAACCATAGTTCTTGCACCTGTATACGCTGCAGTCGCTGCAACTTCCATGGCTGCTTTTTCATTAATGGACCACTCAAGGTGAATATCTCCGTTATTATACTTAGCAATTGTCTCAATAATCTCAGATGATGGTGTTCCGGGATATCCTGCAACAACACTTACACCTGCGACCATAGCTCCAAGAGCTATAGCTCCATTTCCCATAACGTATTCTTTCTTCATTTATAGTTCCTCCTCGACTGCTATTCTCCAAGTTATTCCATGATTTTTCTCAGTTAACACCATATAGATTCATTAATCCTCAGTATAAACAATCTGCATGACTCAAAGAATTCTCTATATTTGAAAATCCTATATACTAAAAAAATCTCAATATTGGATAATCCTCTATTTTGGATAATCCTCTATTTTGGATAATCCTCTATTTTGGAAAACCCTCTATAATGGAAACTCCTCTATATTCACAACTTGGCTTCTAGTGAATAACACATAAAAATGTCCCAGGGCAATGCCCTGGGACACTACATTTACTATTATAAATTCATTACCACTTAAGGTCAATAATTAATGCGTCTGCATCGTTTGTCTGAAGTAATGTACTCTGATCATTTACATCATCATAACAGAATCCGTATGCAAGACCTACAAATGAATGTTCATGCATGAATCCAGCATAGAAGTTGTTAATGTCATTCTTGTAGTACTTAGAAATATCATAGTAATCAGCAGGTGATGTTGCAACACCTCTGTTGAATGCTGCACAAAGCTGAGCTTCGATAGCTTTTTCAACAACTGACTTACTTTCTTCACTATGTCTGTTGAATGCTCCTCTACCTTCAAGAACATCCTGTGTAGATGGCTTGTCTACATAGTAGATTGTGCTGTCACCATTTCTGTGGAACTGCATTCTGTTACCATATACTCTACCAATATATGATCCCTGTTCTAAGTTGATTACTAAATCTTCGTTAGCATATTTTGCCCAGAACTGGTTGATGTATCCGTCGAAGTAATTTCCGTAAATCTGACCCTCATTAAATGTTGTCTTACATGGAGCCATGATTCTCTGATCTGTTACTAATGTCTGGAATGCTGCAGGTGCTGTAGCTCTGAATGCTGCAAATGTATCTGCACGTGAGTCCATATCACCTACTGTCTTATCATATGTTGTGTACTGTGTATGTCCTAATAATCTTGTTACAGTTGGGAAACAGAAGTAATCTACTCTTGTTGTATTTCCCCAGTAGAACTTACCATCAATAGTAAATTCTTCAAATTCGAATAATGTGTTAGCATTTGGATCTGAGCTGTTGTTAAGATCCGGACCTGCATATCCAACATTTCCTGCTCCATCCTGGTTAAATCCAATGTACATTGGCTTACCGTAACTTAAGTACATACGTCCTGAATCAATTGATCCAATATAGAAGTGATCACACTCTGATAACTTATGACAAACAATAGGAGCATAATCTCTATCACCAATCTTTGCTGTGTTAAGTCCTACAGAACCTCTGATAAGGTTACCGTTTGTATCAACGTAGCACATCTTGCCATCTGCATCTTTACCAAATAAGCACCAGTAAATCTGATCATTTGAATATGTTCCGTTTGTCTTATTGTTCATCTGGATAAGAATCTTATCACTCTGGTAATTGTATCTAACCTGTGGTCTTAAGTTTGCAGGGACTGTAGGAGCCTCTGTCTCTCTCTCTCCAACACCGTTAATCTGAATTGTAAGTGTTGTAGGCTGCGATTCTTTTCCATTTGATAATGTTCTGATTGAAACTGAATGAGTACCCTGGAAGTATACAGGCATTGTAATGCTTGATGCAGGTACAGCTGTTCTTCTTCTCTCACCGTCAACATATACATTGTAGCAGTTAACTGAACCAGCTCCCCAAACTACATTTACATAACCATCCTTTGGTGATGATAATACCATACCAAATGGTTTCTCGATTGATGCATCTTCCTCATAGTCACCATTTACATCAGGAACTGTTGGATTTTCAACATGAGCTGATGTCTGCTGCTGTGAAGGACCATTAGTTTCAAATGTATGCTTGATTGTTGTGATTGCTGATTCACCGCTTCCATTTACAGCTGAGATTCCGATTGTGTGCTCTCCTGCTGTAAAATATCCTGAATGCTGTGCTGCATTGTATGCACCACCTGTGATACCCTGTGCAACCTTATTTCCATCGATGTAGAAGTTATATGTAACACCGTCAGATGCTGCCCATGCAAAGTAATATGGGAGATCTGTATTTCCTGCGAATGTTAATCCTACAGGAGCTTCAGGTCCGTTTCCGCTCTGTGAAGGCTGAGTTGTAGGTGCCTGTGTTGGTGCTTCTGTTACAACCTGTCCCTGAACTTCTTCAATCTTAACATTGCTGAACTCAAGAACTGTTCCTGCCTCAACCTGTCCAAGATTGAACATAACCTTGATGCTGTTTGATGAAACAGGGAATGTTCCTGTGATTGTCTTCTTAGTATTTGCTGAAACACTTGCATTAACAAATGTTGAATCGTTGCTCTCGTTAGAGATATCTTCCTTCATAAGGAATGATGCTGCCTTGTTTGACTTAACATCAACAGATACTTTGTATGTCTTTCCAGAAGAAACTGTTGACTCATAACTTCCCTGAACTAACCAGTCGCTCTTATCATTTGAATCAACTTTTACATAGAAAGTACCATTTTCATACTTGTATGCTCCTGTAGCAGTTCCAGCCCAGTTTCCAAAATATGCGCCCCACTTGTCTGCATATCCCCAAGTATTTACTGTAGCAGTTGTGTAAGAAACGCCCTGTGGCTGTGTTGGTGCTTCTGTTGGAGCCTGTGTTGGAGCCTGTGTTGGAGCCTGTGTTTCAACTGATACTTCTGTTGCTACCTCTCCGCCAGGAGCGTATACATCATCATTCCAGTCATAATCAACTACCTGATAATTTGGATTTGCTATTTTAAGAATCTCATTATAAACATATGCGTGAGCGCTGCTGTTTTGCATCTTTAAGTTCTGATATAAATAATCAGCAACACCAAATACGTTTACTGTCTGACATGTACTGTAAGATACGCTTCCATCTTTTAACTTAGCGTATGCTCTTACTAAAATACCTGCATTGTAAAAATCAGCTGTCTTAATGAACTTCATTGTCATTGCACGGCTAACTGAGTTATTCATTTTACTGTAATTCTTTGAAAGAATTCCGGCAGAAGTTGCCTGATAATCGTAAACTCTTGAACTTGAACTGTTTACTACCATCTGTGATGCTGAAACCTCATCTGAAAGTCCGTATAATAATCCGCAACTTGCAACTGAGTTTGATGAATCAGCTATAGAATAGATTGTTCTGTAACCCTCCCAAGATGTACTAATCTGGTAACCGTTAATCTCTACAGAAACTGAAGCAGCCTGAGTCTTGTAGATAGGTCCGCTCATAGTTACCACAAGTGCCATAGCACATACAGAAGACACTAAACGTCTTCCAAATTTGAAAATATCTCTCATTTTCTTTCTCCCTTTCAATTCTTTTTCTCTTCGCTTTGTGATTGGATAATATTTAGTTGAAATCCGCTCAAACCATATCATCTACATTATGCACTATTTATAATAAAAAGACAAGGGATTGAAATATTTTTATACACTTTTTTCACAATTTTAAAGATATATATAACATTATGTATAACAAATTATTGAAATATTTTCATTTTTCGTTAAAATTTCTGTCTTTTTTCTATATATTGTTTTAATACATGTACATATCAATAACAAAAAAATGTTTATTTCTATATCTTCACTTTTATAAATCTATATCTCTACTTTTTCAAATCTGTATTTCTGCTTTACATCCGGATATTTTTCTCTATCTACTTCAGACATAAACATATCATACGGCCTTGCACACACCTTAAATGGCGGATACATTCCCTGATAGATAACAAGTTTCTCCCCGTTTTCGGTGTGACTGGCAAATGCCAATATCTTGTAATAGTATTCCGAATTACCTTCCTTAATCCACTCTCTCTTGAAATGCCTAACTATATCACCGACGCAAATATCTCTATCCGAATTTATAAAAGATGTTATTTTATCGCCATTCTGTTTATTTATTTCTTCTATACTATGGCATACTTCCTGATTACCTGTTTCTTCTATTATAATATATTCATCCTTTTCAACAGGGACAGGAATTCCACTCTTACCTATTATATTCACACCACCATACCATGTAGTGTCAACCTCATACTCTTCACCAACAATATACTCAAGTGAATATTCAGATTTTTTCTTTACTATCTTTACTTTGCTCATTTTATATTTTTCCTTAAAATTAATACATACTTAAAATTTATACATACTTAAAATTTATACGAACCTTGAATTTATATATTATGCCGGACAATTATTGTCTTAAAGGCAATGTATATTACCCATTTACAATTATCTCTTTAGGAATTACTTTGTAACTTCAGCAATAAACTCTTTTGCATCTGCTTCGTACTCATCTTCATATGAAACCGTGTATACACCAGTACCTTTTTTTGCCAGAATATATGAAGGATAATCAATGTCTTCTGACGGAATTATTGTTATTCCTTTGTCCCCTGCATCATATTCGCTGACAAATTCTTCTGAAAAAGCATTCGATACATTGTCAATGTATTTATCAGCCTCTTCTGTTGATTTCAGGTATACAAAAGCATATTTCACAAGTATATTTTTTTCTTTATCTCTGATAGTGTATGAATAAATGTTTTCAGCTTCTTTCTTTGTCTTCTTATTATATTTTCCGCTCAAATATTCATCAAAATCTTTCTTTCCGTCAACAAACGCCTGATCTGTTATTTCCTGCTTTGTCTCCTTGCTCTGATTTTTAGTTTCCTTATTGGAATCGCAACCACTCATAACTGAGGCTGCCATAATCATTATTATTGAAGTTACAACTGTCCTTTTAAATATATTTCTCATCGATAATCTCCTTTCGCTTGTCACACTTTTCCTATCATACACCATATTTTTATATTATTCTACATATTCCGGCAATAATTCATCATTATTCCAAAATATGATAATAATCCATTACCATATATTTATCTAATAATATCTCTTCATTCATTTGCCCATTAATATTTCTTCATTATTCATTTGTCCACTAATATTTCATCATTATTTATCTGACTGATAATTATTCATCCCTATACATCTATATTAATTTTTCAATTCGCCGTCCAATAAAATAGTTTTTATGCATCATTCAACACTTTTATGCAAAAAATTCACAAATTGTTCACATTGTTGCAACAGAAATGTATAAATTATTCTGCAAGAATTTAATTATAAGGAGGTGGTAGGTTTTGTTTGAAGAAAACTATATGGTTGGGCAAATCAGTAAGAAATTTGGGGTTAACGAAATCGATTTATTCAGTCACTTTAAAATGATGAACTATTTTTACAAAAAAGATGCGAGGAAATTCGAAGTAAGTTCTGAGGAAAAGAAACAAATAACCAGTGATTCAGGTCAGCAGGCCAATATTACAATCTACTGTGGACAGACAGAATTATCCTATATGATTTTTGTAAATAACAGCTTTGTCAAAGCCGGTGCCATTACTAATGTAAAGGATACCCGCATCATTGACAGTATTATAAGCGATTTCATAAACAAATTCCACGGAACCAAACTTGTCATTGGCAATGTTATTTTCGATGGAAAGAACGCAAGAATGTACTATGATGCATTCAAATCAAGAATGAACGAATCGTTGAAGAATCATTTGTATTTTGCCCATGATTTCTATCAAGCACAGTAACTTGGTTACTAGTTTAGCCATACTACAATTATTTCCTTTCGATCGCCGCAGTCACCCGCTGCGGCGATTTCCGTTTCTATAATTCTTTATGACTTTTCCACAGTCGCCAAAAAAATCCGGGCAAGTTTGTTTTTTCCCGTTGCCATAAAAAAGAAGACAAATTGCGTTATACCACAACTTGTCTTCTTTTTTAATCACTATGTTAATCACTTTATTTGAAATAATTTATGACAAATAAATTATCATCCTGAAATACTCTATGACAATCTTTTCAGACATACTAGTACGGAAGTTTGATATTGTAATCATCCGCAAAACTGTTATCATATACTTCTAAAAAATCAACCACAAATTCTGCCTGTTTTCTTGCGTTTTCAGAACCACCGGAAACTTTTTTCCCTTTTTTCAAATACTCTTTATAACTCTTATCAGTTAACTCTGCCAGTTTGAACTCATCTTTAATCAGATTAACTCCTGTCTGATAATCCGTCTTCAGTGCCTCAAGTGCAGCCTCAGGATCCTTGAAAACTGCCTTTCCCTGACTGTTTGCACCGATTGCAAAGGCTTCTCCGTGCATTTCAAAGTACTGAACATCTACTGTCTCCTCCTGCCCCTGTGCAACATACTCTGCACTGTACAAAAGACTCTTCTTCTCATTAGTACCATAGACAATTACCAGAATTGAAGCTAACAAAAGGACTGCAAAGAATAAGAAAAAACCAACAGAACTACTCTTTCTGTTATCAATCATACTCTAATATTACCTCCTATAACATCCCACAACCGTCGTCTCATTGGAATAGAAACTATTAATTAAATGAGTATAATTATCCTTTCTTTTTCAATTTTATTTATTTTATATTTAGCTTGCACACTCATAATATCAACTAATATCATTGAATAATATGCAACCATTCCCCTAATAAATATTCTTATTTCTATTTTATCACAAATTTAATAAAAAGGTATATAAAATTATTTTTATACATATCTTTTTAAACTTTCCATTACCGCAAGCATATGATATTTTATTATAAACATCTTTTCCCTGTATTCCGGGTACCTATCCTCAACTGTATCAATCAGCGGGAAAACATATTCTTCAGTCTCCGCAATATACTCACCTATTCTCTCCTTTGAAAAACCTGTTGCCATTTTGGATATGTTATGACATCTGTCCAGTATCTTTACTATAAGAGCTGTTTTATTGTTCTTAATATTGTCATAATACTCTTTTTTCACAAATTCTTTTCCACTTTTTTTTGTCAAAAGTAAAACCGCCGTCTTAGCTTCTTCTCCAACAGGCAAAGTCTCTACACTAATTCTGTTTCCGTTTTCATCTTTGCAATCTTCACACACATCATGACAAAGACATGAAGCAATGACGGTATCATCATTTATCTGCAGTGCCAACGCATGAGCAGCAACAGTCATAGGATGAATGATATATGGCAATTCGCATTCTCCCTTTCTGAATTGTCCTTCATGCATGCTACAAACATACGGCAAAGCATCAAGTGTCTGCGATAAACCACTCGCTGCTGCCTTTTCGCTAATATATCGATAAATGCCCCCGATACTGAACTGTTCATATTCGAGTTCCCACTCTTTTAAATTGCCATTCATATTCTTTTCTTCTCCTTTTTTCGTGCACGCTAAAAAGCATTTCCCAAGCATTCTTCATTTAAGTATTTTGTTCACTACAATTATTCTAACTTATTTATATAAAAAACACAGAACAAATTTAAAGTTAATGCTTCAAAACTGTCCTGTGTTTTATATTTCCGGTTATTTATATCAAAAGTATTAGTTATTTCTAATGCTTATGATACATTCTGCCATCTTCCTCATACTTTGGCTCACAAGTAAGCTGAATTCCAAGTTTTTTGAAAATCTGCTCATCAACAGTTGATAAAAGTACTGTGGAATGAGCATCGCATCCTCTGAGTTGTGGAAGCTGTTCCAATGCAATTCTTGCAACATCACTGTGTGCCGCAGTAGATGAAAGTGCTGTCAGAATCTCATCTGTATGAAGTCTTGGATTGTTGCTTCCAAGATAGTTAGTCTTGAGTGTCTGAATAGGTTCGATTGCTTCAGGTGCAATGAGTTTGACCTCATCATCGATTCCTGCTAAAACCTTGATTGCATTAAGCAGCGCTGACGAAGCAGCTCCAAGCAATTCACTTGTTCTTCCGGTCACTATAGAACCATTCGGAAGTTCTATTGCTGCTGCAGGCTTGCCCTCTGTTTCTTCCTGTCTTGCCAATGCGGCAACTGCCACTTTTCTGTCTTCTACTGTTATCTCTGCCTGCTTCATGAGCAACTCTAACTTATATATATCGTCCTTAGTTGTTCCCTTACGTTTCTTTTCGCAAAGACTCTTATAATAACGTCTGATAATCTCCTGCTTAGAAGCATCACAACACGCTTCATCGTCAAAGATGCAGTTCCCTGCCATATTAACACCCATATCTGTTGGGGATTTGTATGGACTTTCCCCGGCAATAAGTTCAAACATAGCATTAACAACAGGGAAGATTTCAATATCTCTGTTATAGTTAACAGTTGTCTCACCGTATGCCTCTAAATGGAAAGGATCAATCATATTGACATCATTGAGATCCGCTGTAGCTGCCTCATATGCAAGATTAACAGGATGCTTAAGTGGTATATTCCAAATTGGGAAAGTCTCAAACTTGGCATATCCTGCCTTAATTCCCTTCTTATATTCGTGGTATAACTGAGAAAGGCATGTAGCCATCTTTCCGCTTCCGGGTCCCGGAGCAGTAATTACTACCAATGGACGCTCCGTCTCTATGTAGTCGTTCTTGCCATACCCCTCATCGCTAACAATAAACTTAACATCACTAGGATATCCCGGAATCTTGTAATGTTTGTAAGACTTGATTCCCATAGACTCGAGTCTCTTCATAAATAACTCAGCAGATGGCTGTCCCGCAAACTTTGTCAGACATACACTGCCTACAAAAAGTCCTATAGATTGGAACTCATCAATAAGTCTTAACACGTCCATATCGTAAGTGATACCGTAATCGCCTCTGACCTTATTCTCCTCAATATCCTCAGCGCTGATAACTATAACTATCTCTGCCTGTTCTTTTAACTGAAGAAGCATCTGCAATTTTGAATCAGGTTCAAATCCCGGCAAAACTCTTGATGCATGAAAATCGTCGAATAATTTTCCTCCAAACTCAAGATAAAGTTTGTTACCAAACTGAGCAATTCTCTCTCTGATGTGCTCTGACTGCATTTTTAAATACTTGTCATTGTCAAATCCTTTTCTCACTGATTTCTACCTCTTTTGCCTAACATATTTTTCTCTTTATTGTATTTCTATATGAAACAACAAACTTTATTATAACATATATAATTCTTTTTTGCGAAAGTTTTTACATAGTTTTATATTCATTTCTTCATATATTTATTTTACTGTCATTTCTTCATATATTTATTTTACTTTTGCAATCGCATTTCATATGATATAATATTTTTTGTATATTATTTTACAAGGAGGAGAAAAAATGATAAAACAAAGAAATATTGCTGTACAGATTATTTTAACACTTGTAACCTGTGGCATCTACGGATTTTACTGGTTGGCTTGTCTAAACGATGATACCAATACACTTTACGGTTCATACGGAAAAGACATGTCCGGTGGTGTAGTAGTATTACTTACTCTTGTAACATGTGGTATCTACGGATTATATTGGATATATGTTACAGGTAATAAGATTGATTCGCTTAGAGAACAGAACGGTCTTCAAAAAGAAAACTATGGAATTCTCTTACTGATTCTATCTTTCGTAGGATTAGGCATCATTTCATACTGTATCATCCAGAACGAATTAAATAAACTCAGCTCAGGAAGCTCCGAATTCTAATAATGAAAAACAGATTCAAAAAAAGTTTATCTGTTATTTGCATCATTATAATTGTCGGAATTTGTTACGGTATCTTCGTAAGCATAACCGGCTGGGCAATTCCTTGTGTTTTCAATCTTGTTACCGGATTAAAATGTCCGGGATGCGGTATAACAAGGATGTGCACCTCAATGATGCATTTGGATTTCAAATCGGCATTTCAACACAATCAGCTGTTGTTCTTTCTACTTCCTTTTTTAGGAATGATATGTATTTATGATACATACCATTACGTACGATACGGTACTTTCAGGTTAATGAATTCAAAATCTAATTTGTGGTATGTAATCTTAGCAATAGTTATTTTGTTTGGAATTGTTCGAAATATCATTTAAGCAAAAAAATTGCAACTAAAGGATTTCCCTTTAGTTGCAATTTTTCTTTATATCTTTCTGTTATCAATTACTCTGACTGCTTTTCCTTCACTTCTTGGAATTGAATCAGGCTCAACAAGTGTAACCTTAGCGTAAATTCCAAGCATGCTCTTAAGACCGGATACAATTTCGCGCTCTTTAGCCTTGATAACTTCGTAGTCAGAATTGATAAGCATACCGCTCTTTTCAACATGAACATCAAGTGTATCACTGTTGTCAATTCTGTCGATGATAAGCTGGTAGTTAGGTTCCATACCACGTTTGATAAGAACTTCCTCTACCTGTGATGGGTAGACATTTACACCCTTGATGATAAGCATATCATCTGTTCTTCCCATAAGTCTGTGGATACGTGCGTGAGTACGTCCACATTTACACTTCTCATGAGTAATATATGTGATGTCTTTTGTTCTGTATCTGATAAGAGGAAACGCTTCCTTTGCAAAGCTTGTAAATACAAGTTCCCCAAGTTCTCCGTCAGGTACAGGTTCTAAAGTCTCAGGATCAACTACCTCAGGAATGAAGTAATCTTCACAGATATGCATTCCGTCCTGCTCTTCACATTCAAAAGATACTCCAGGTCCCTGAATCTCTGTAAGACCATAAATATCGTGAGCTTTGATACCAAGCTTTCCTTCAATGGAATGTCTCATATCTTCAGACCATGCCTCTGCACCAAAGATACCTGCCTTTAACTTAAGGTTGCCCTTGATACCTCTTTTTTCAATAGATTCAGCAAGGTATGCAGCATAAGAAGGTGTACAACAAAGAATTGTTGCTTCCATATCCTGCATAAACTGAAGCTGTCTGTCTGTATTACCTGATGACATTGGAAGTGTAAGACATCCAACCTTGTGAGATCCGTCATGAATTCCGGAACCACCTGTAAATAATCCATAACCATAGCAAACGTGAACTACATCATCTTCTGATGCTCCTGCTGCAACCAACGCTCTGGCTGTACAGTCACTCCACATATCCAAATCCTTCTGTGTATAGAAATCTACTACTCTCTTACCTGTAGTTCCTGATGTAGAATGAATACGAACACAATCCTTCTTTGGTACTGCAAGTAAACCATATGGATATGCATCTCTCAAATCATCTTTTGTAAGGAACGGTAACTTAGTAATATCCTTCAGACTCTTTATATCATCCGGAGTAACGCCTATCTCATCCATCTTCTTTGCGTAATATGGAACATTCTCATACACGCGCTTTACAACATCGATAAGGCCCTGCTCCTGAATCTTCTTAATCTCAGATTGAGGCATTGTCTCAATGTCTTCTTGAAAATATTTGCCCATTTTTATTTTCCTTCCTTTTTTGTAAAGTATACATAAATCAGGAACACTCTAGCATCCCCGACGCTGAAATTGCACTGTAATTGTACATTGTATCAGCATTTTTGATTAATTCGTCCTTAGAAAGAGCCAAGCATGCCCTTCCTCAAAATTCAGTCCAAACTATATTTTACAACATTTAGTGCTTTAACGCAATGAAGAATTATTTTTTATACTTCTTCAAAGAAAGTATCCGGTTTTGCAGGGTTAAATATCTCATTACAAGTCATAACCGTAACAAGATTCTCTGTCTCGCTTAAATTGATAATATTGTGAGTCCAACCCGGTATCATATGAATGGCCTCAATCTTATCTCCACTAACTTCAAATTCGACCATCTCACCCGTATTTATATTGCGTTCCTGAATCAGACCATGGCCTGAAACAACAATAAACAATTCCCATTTGGTGTTGTGCCAATGCTGACCCTTTACCACTCCGGGCTTACTAATATTGATTGAAACCTGTCCGCAGTCCTCGGTATGGACAAGTTCAGTGAAAGAACCACGCTCATCAGCGTTTGTCTTAAGAGCATACTTAAACTTTTCCTTTGGTAAATATGTAAGATACAAAGAATACAGTTTCTTTGCAAAAGAGCCTTCCGGCATCTTTGGCATCATAAGAGTTACAGGCTGCTCTTTGAATTCATTTAACAAATCAACTATCTCACCAAGCGTAACCTTATGCGTTGCTGGAACATAGCAGAAACTTCCATCTTCTCTCTCCACTGCCTCTACTCCATCGTACTCGCAATGTTTTTCCTTTCCTTCTAAAAGGTCAAACATTCCTTCTACCAAATCATCAATATAGAGCAATTCCAACTCAGTACTTCTGTCATTTACGGTAAATTCTTCATCATTTGCAACCGCATGACAAAATGTTGACACTGCCGAATTGTACTTTGGTCTTGAATGTCCCATCAGATTAGGAAATCTGTATACTGCCACTTTTGCTCCCGTCTCTTTCCCATATTCAAAAAACAAATCTTCACCGGCTTTTTTAGAGCGTCCATACTCCGAATCACCGAATCTGCCAGAAAGTGTTGCCTGAACAGAGGAACTGAGCATTACAGGCGCCTTGTTATTATATTTTTTGAGGCAGTCAAGAAGTTGAGATGCAAATCCAAAATTACCATTCATAAAATCTTCCTGATTTTCAGGTCTGTTAACTCCTGCAAGATTAAACACAAACTCCGCTTCTCTGCAATACTTTTCGAGTTCTTCCAAAGTAGAATCCAAGTCGTACTCAAAAACCTCATCAATTACAATATTAGGTCTGGTTCTGTTCTTGTAATCCCTAATATTCTTTAAATTGTTAACAAAGGCGGTTCCAACCATCCCTTTTGCACCGGTAACCAAAATGTTCATTTTTTCAAATTCCTTTCATACTATTATTTCGCATGTTGATTTACATATTATTTCATATATTGTTCTAAATAATGATTTATAAATAATCTTAATCAAATTCTCTACATACAATTATGACATCATACTTTTAAATATGATGTCATAATCACTTACCACTAATATTAATTAGAAGTCATTTATTGTCCTACAACTTTGAATAATTTCTTGTACTCATCTCTCTTATACTTATCTCCGTTCACTCCAACAGGGTGATAAGTAGGTACGATTGACTCAACAATCTCAGGTACCTTTGTACAATTGTTGTAAGATTCATACATCAGTTCTTCTAATTGTTCTAAAAATTCTTCTATTTCAAACTCAATCGGCTTTCCGATATGAATCAGATTATTTGCAGTCTTTTTCATACCTTCTTCTGCCATTAGTTTCTCTTCGAATAATTTTTCACCCGGTCTTAATCCGGTATATTCAATTCTGATATCAACGTCAGGCTTGAGGCCGGACAGTTTAATCAGATTTCTTGCAAGGGTATCAATCTTTACAGGTTCGCCCATATCAAGAACAAATATTTCTCCTCCCTTTGCGTAAGCTCCTGCCTGAAGAACAAGACTTACCGCTTCCGGGATTGTCATGAAATATCTGATAATATCAGGATGTGTTACCGTAACAGGACCACCCTCCTCAATCTGTTTCTTGAACAGAGGAATAACCGAACCGTTACTTCCAAGAACATTTCCAAAACGTACTGCAACAAACTCTGTCTTAATCTCTTTAGGAAGAGATCTGTGATTGCTGATTGAACCATCTTCGTCTTCTGAATGAGCAAATAATACCGGAAGTTTCTCCGGTGTATTTTCTTTTATCATGCGATCGAAAGACTGTATAATCATCTCACAAAGTCTCTTACTTGCACCCATGATGTTGGTTGGATTAACAGCCTTATCTGTACTGATAAGAACGAACTTTTTGGTGCCGTTCATCATCGCCTCGTAAGCAATCTTATATGTACCAATAGAATTATTCTTAATTGCCTCGCATGGACTATCCTCCATAAGAGGTACATGCTTATGTGCAGCTGCATGATACACAATGTCAGGATGATACTCTTCAAAAATCGTTCTCACTCTTCTTGAATCTCGCACCGAACCAACAAGAACAACCAAATCAAGTTCTGGATTCTTTCTTTTTAATTCCTGCTGAATATCATAGGCATTATTCTCATATATATCTAATATAATCAACTGCTTTGGATTGTGTGTTGCAATCTGTCTGCAAAGTTCTGAACCAATACTGCCTCCGCCACCGGACACCAGGCAAACCTTGCCACTGATCTGACCTAGAATCTCGTCAAGATTGACCTTTATCTGGTCTCTTCCAAGGAGATCCTCAACAGCTACATCTTTCAACGCATTTACCTTTATCTCACCGTTAACAAACTGAAATGCTCCGGGAAGATTCTTAAGTTCACATCCCGTCTCACTGCAGATATTGAGAATCTCTCTTTTATCAAGGGCTGTAGCACTTGGAATTGTAAGGAATATCTTGTCAATCTCATATTCCTCAACATTCTTAAGTATGTCATCTCTTCCGCCGACAACAGGAATACCATCTATTGAACGTCCCCATGTATTAGGGTCATCATCGATAATGCAACAAACTCTGTCATTAATTTCTTTAGCATCCTTAATATCGCGAAGAATCATCTGTCCTGCTTTTCCTGCTCCTATAAGCATAACGTTGGACATCTTTGTATATTTGACAGTCTCATCCTTTCTTCCTCTGAGTAACAGAACAAATCTGTAAGAAAATCTGATACCGAGTGTGGAAACAAACTGAAGAATAATACCAAACAAATAGTACGACATTGGCATCTTCTTGAAGAACAACGTGATAACAACACAGTGAAACAAAAAGCTTACTATTGTTGCCAATGTCATTCTAAGTAATTCCACGTAACTGACAAACTTCCAAATACTGTTATATAAATGTAATCTCCAAAATACAAGAACTGTAAAAGCTATTCCGATAAGAATAAAATGTAAATACGGCGTCAAATAAATCTTTGGAATTTCAGAATATTTGCAGTCAAATCTGAACCAAAGAGCAAGGAAAAAGCTTGCTGCTATAGCCACTGCATCATATGCCATCAGTCCTATAGAAATCCACTCCCATCTCTGGGTTGTCTTTTCGGTTGCATTATTATCAATGTCAATTTCATTCTTAATATCTTTCATATCCATATCCTCTTTTGTTTTTCATGAATCCTAAAGACACACAGGTCTAAATCATCCTTCTACCCCAACATATAAGATTAATCATCTTTATTTCATTTACTGTAATCAATCTTTCACACATGGATTATTATATAAATACTCATTAATACTTTCCGTACTTGCTGTAGTACTTAGAATAATACTTTCCACTGGCAACAGGTGCCTTGTTAATAACAGAACCAAGTATATTTACTCCTGTAACTTCGAGCTGTTTCTTAACATCCAGAATGTCCTTGTAAGGACACTTTCCTGCCTCAATAACAATGACTGCCCCGTCAACTTCCGATGCGATAACCGCTGCATCGATAACCATTCCAAGTGGTGGTGCATCAACCAATACCACATCATAATTCTCTCTTCCGTAAGCAATAAGTTCTTTGAAATAATTATTTCTCAGAAGTTCTGCAGGCTTTGGAGTTGTATGTCCTGAAAAAATAACATCAAAATTCGGGATGTTGGTAGAACATATAACCTTATCTAACTTTACTTGTCCACTGAGATAGTGCGACAAACCCTTAATCGCTCCTTTTCCGCCCCTCACAGAATGTCTCTCCATAAGGACTGACTTTCTAAGGTCAGCATCAATTACAAGTACTTTCAATTCATTAGCTGCCATATCCCTTCCAAGCTGCATCACAAGAGTACTCTTTCCTTCATTCGGTGCTGAACTGGTAAAAAGGATAACCCTGTTATCGTCACCGCAGAAACTGATGTTAGTCTGCAATGAACTAATTGCTTCACTCTTTGCGTAATCAAGTTCTTCGAACTTATCTAATGTAATCTGCATATCATCTATCCTTTCTATCCTTACTTATTTTCACCAGATTTATTCTGATTTGTATTAGAGGAACTGTTGTTTTGGTCTCTCTTTTTATATCTTTTTCTTCTCTTCTTATTACTATTGCTACTGTCAGGAACTACAGCAAGTGTATTGAGACCTATATACTTCTCAACATCCTCAGGAGTATAAACTGTATTATCAAGCATCTGTAGTACAAGAATAACTCCGACAGACAAGATAAAAGCAAGCATCATAGCCATTGCAACGTTCTTTGTCATATTAGGGCTTGACGGGTTCTTTGCCTCAATAGCTGTCTCCACAATTGCCGGCTCATCAATGTTCATGATGCTGGCGATCTCTTTTTTCGAAATCTCTGCCATCTCATTTGCAATCTTCATGGCAACAACCGGATCTTCATATGTTATTGTTATAGTTACCATACGGGTCTTTTCAGGATTATTGACTGTAACTCTGCTGAGAAGAGCTCCGTAGGACATGTTAAGTCCAAGATTCTTGATAACCTGTTCCTGAACCGGTCTGCTCTTTATCATTTCTTCGTAATCGTACGCAAGCGCACTACCAATCTGAATATCACTGACACTGATAATAGTCTGTGAATTTGCTCTGATATAAATCTTTGATGTTGATTTATAAAGAGGCTTTACAAAATAGTTCGTATAAATCATTGCTATAATTGCAAATGCAATAACCACCGCAATAATCTTGAGTATGTGTTTCTTTACATTGAGAAATAACTCATACAAATCTATAGCATCTTCCATCTGATTGTTTAATCTTCTGTTTGTCTGTTGTTTCATAACCTTCCTGCTTTCTATTATTTGTAATTATAAAGTTTGCTACACGAAAACACCCTAGGAGTTCTTACTGCGAACTGCGTGTAAACTTTGTCTGAGTCGGACAAGCCGTTATGATTCTTTCAGCTTTCTTATTCTAATTAAAAGTCCCACAAAGCACAGTAAAAGTGCAACATTTATAGTATACCATATTGTCATGGATTTTCCCACATATTCCGTCAAAAAATCAGCATAATATTCATGAAAATTCATTTTATTCATACTGTTAAATGATATATACATAAATATCTGGGCTGCAATGTTACAAAAAAGCGCTGTAAGCACTCCAAAAGAAATACCTCTTACCGCCCTGTGCCTGTAACTGTTAAGACTGTAAATCATCACTACTGACAATACAAATGCTACTGCACATATAATTATAGTAATAATAATAGTCTTCTCAACTTTTCTGACATAGTTATAATATTTTGAAGTCATTTTTGACTTTGCATATTTTCTGTATATGGATGCCACCTTTTCAGACAGTGTTTCAACGCTCTTTTCCAATTCACTGTCCACTTCGACATTTTGTTCTTCCAAATAATTAAATACTTTATTACGGAATTCTTCCTTAAATGCCGCAACATCATCTACGGTGTCGCCCACTCCTTTTCCGTCAAAACCTTTTTCGATTGCATTGTTAACTGTGATGTACATTTTTTCATAATCAACAAGTTCGCTTGATAAAGTTTTTGGAAGTGCGCTCTCTTTAATCTCATTTTCAACAATCTCCGTCAAATCATTGGTAATATTTCTGACGTAACCTGAGCCAATCAAGCCTTTTCTCACTGTCTGCTCATTCAGAAAACCAAAACCAAATTCCATGCATAGTACCAGTACAAACAAAGAAATTGCCACAAAAAACGAAAAAATATATTTGAGTATCAAAGTCACTAATCTCTTATTATCCATATTATTTATCTGAAACCTCCGGTCCTTCTATCTTCTTTGCATACACAAAATATCTCTCATCTCTGTTCCCAACTGACTGACCAAGAGGATAACATGTGTACATCACAAGAACCTCTCCCGAGATATTTTCTTTATACTCAAAATCATCTGAAACATCGTAAATTCTCTCTTCAAACACTTCGTAACAATACTTTCCGTACAAGGTATCTACATACACCTTGTCACCCTCTTTAAGGTGATCCAATTTTTCAAAATAAGTAGAATCATGACTGCTGACCAATATCACCCCACCTTCTCCAGGATAATTCTCGCCTTCATAAGTTCCTACACCTTTCGCCAATTGTTCCGCTCCATCTCCACAATACAACGGCGCATTAATATCCTCATCTGTGTATATCTGTCCATACAAATCACCATTGGAAGGACGGATATACTCATCATCACCCAAGTCGTCACCCTTTGCATAATCGTAAGTTGGACTTCCCTGTATCCACACAGCCAGAAAATCTTCCTTAACCGAATCTACTAATGGTCTGAATCCTGTCATGGCAAGTACAATAACCGTAACGGTAAATACTACCGGCACGATAATATACATCCATTTACTCTGTCTGCCATCACCCATAATCGCATTTTTCTCCAATTCTTTAATGTCATAAGAAACGCATTAGCGCTCCTGTTTTTTCCCACCACTTACATATGTGAGGTTCTTCTCCTGTTGTGAGCTTTACTACTCATCCTTTTTAGCAACTATCGCTCCCACAAAAGATACGGAAAATACCATAGCGATAGTTCCCATACTCCAAATACCTGCTGAAATATCATGTCCGGTATTCTTTATAACTTTCTCTCCCTTGAAGAGTATGTAGTCATCCCTTGTCACCACAGTTTCATCTGCCACAGTTTCCAAGATCTGCCCATCTTTTTCAACTTTTTCAAGTTCATCTTTGTATTTTAATTCTTTGGTAGTAGCTTCTTCAGTGGTTGATTCTTCAGAATCCGCTCCTTTATTGCCACCTTTATTCTCACCTTTTTTGTTACCTTTACCATTTTTGCCATTTTGGGCGTCTGAGTTGACATCATCACCTGATTCATCATTGTTTTCCGACTCTCCCACAAGATAGAGATATCCCTGATCTATTCCCGCCTTCACATTGTTTTTTGCCTGACTGATATAATTGTCAGCTTCTTCCTGTGTCAGATCAATTCCATCCTGAACAAGTTTTGCATAGGCAATTGCTATGGCAGCGTCAGTCGCTCTGTATGTCTTCCCCTCATATTCAAAGGTCCCATGAGCAAAATTCATAACAGACTGCTCAGCGGCATTCAAATCTCCGGCATGTGCAATTGATGGTGCCAATAAACTTCCGCCTGCAATGCATGCAATGATTCCGGCACAAAACAATAAACTTTTTTTCAAATTCTTACTCCTTATTAATGCCAATCCCGAAACCACTACGCTTGTTCCGTGATTGTACAACACTTAAAAATGCTTCGGGCAAATACATCACCCGAAGCATTCATCTTACATATCTGATAATCAATTCTGTTATGGTTCAATAAACGCATCAACAGATATACCGATTATTCATAAACGTTTGTGATAGTAATCTTCTCAACAAAGTGGATGAATAATGGTGTTGTTGGATATTTGTTCTTTAATACATCTATAAAGTTCTTATCAAAGCTTGCTTCAACTCCTGTATCAACAATCTTGATAGAGATCACTTCAATTGATCCTCTCTTAACAGAGATGCTCTTGTAATCATCAGAAATAATAATTGTGTACTTATCTGTGTAACCTACTTTTGACTCATAGATGTCTGTAGTGATTACATAGTTGCTGCCATCTTTCTTAACGCTAATCTTCTGGTAATCAACTTCGTTAGATCTCTTGAGGAAGAGTGAATCCTTTGTAGCTGTAAGTGTATAAACAACACCTTCAACATTGATCTTCTTCTCTGTATCTGTTCCTGATACAGTCATAACCTTCTGCATCAATGTCTTGTTCTCGCCAAAGATGTTGAAGTCTTTTGCCAACTTGTCATTTGAAAGTTCTTTTACAAATGTCTGTGGATCAAACTTCTCATTACCAAACATCTTAGCTAATGTCATGATGTCGTTTTCAAATTTGTCTCTTGCAATATTGTATGTAATGCCCTCGTATCCAATATCATAACTCATTGCATTCTTATCTAATGAGAATGTGTAAGCACTGTCAGTAACCTTTGAAGCAGGAGTCTTTGCAGGAACTGTAATCTCAATAGTACTTGTGAGACCACCATCTAATGTAGTAACTGTGATAGTTGCCTTACCAGGCTTAACTGCTGTAATAACACCATCTTCTGATACTGTAGCTACTTTATCATCGCTTGTTGCATATGTAACAGTCTTAACTGTTGCGTCTGCAGGTGCAAATGTAAGCGCAATGTTTGCTGTCTTACCAGGAGCAAGAGTTGCATTGTCAACCTTTGCTGTGATAGCACTTACAGGCTTGTTAGGAACTATAACCTTGATAGTCTTTCTTGCCTTTTTGTTCTTTGGTGCATATACGGCTCTGATAACGAGCTTGCCTGTACCAAACTTCTTAGCTTTGATAATACCTGTCTTCTTATTAACAGTGAAAATCTTCTTGTTCTTTGAAAGGAACTTAACTTTCTTCTTGTTAGCATTCTTTGGTCCAACTGTAACTAACGCTTTTAACTTTTTGCCCTTGCGAACAACCAATGTATTTTTCACTGCATTTGTAACAGTGATATCTGTAATCTGCTGTTTAACCTTTACAGTAACCTTTGCTGAAGCCTTCTTGTTGTATTTCGAAGTAACTGTAACAGTTGTCTTACCTTTAGAAACACCCTTTACAATACCTTTCTTTGACACTGTAGCAATCTTCTTATTAGCAATCTTATAAGTTACTGCTTTGTTAGAAGATGTTGGCTTTGCTCCGTTTACGTGGAACAGTTTGATTGATTTCTCCTGCCCTACATAAACTGTAGCTGTCTTTCTGTTAAGTACAATAGAATTAACTTTTGCCTTTGCTGACACCTGTTCAGTCGGCATCACACCCGCAACTGTAACTGTCATAGCAACAGCCATTCCTAACGCAATAAATCTACTCTTGATACTTTTCATAAACTCCTCCGTTCTGCGTACAATTAATGTGCTTTTTTTTACTACTCAATATGATTAAGGGCGCAATGTCCCTAATTAATTTAGATTATACTTTTTATGCATTTATTTGTCAACGTAATTGGACACAAAGGATAGAGTAAATTTACTGTCAGTTGGGAAAGGTTGGAGAACTCCTAGATATAATAATTCCTTCCGATTTGTTTTCCCAATTGTATCTTACATCTGTCTATTATGCAACTTTTATGTTGCACAAATAATCCTTATCCTGCTT
>JAEELL010000133.1 GCA_016282745.1 Lachnospiraceae bacterium | reverse complement strand
GTTTCATCTTTTTTGTTTCCGCAGATTTCCCGTACCTGCTCGTTCCACGGAGCAAGTTTCTCAAGTTGATCATCTGACATTTCTTTGCTTGGTCGTTGTTCAAGTACATATTTGAGATATTCATAAAGATTGAGATTATATACCTTTGCCATCTCAACCATTGTGAGATATTGATGCTCTATGAAAGAAAAGATTAATGTTTTTAACAAAAATAATCCCTACTTTTGAGTCATTAATTATCTTTGTGAGATATCTAAGATTATAGATGAAACATTCTTCTTTTCTGCATTTGGGCAATCATATAAATCATTCAGCATGCTTTTTAAAATTTAATATACTATTGTTAATAAGTATTTTTTGTATCTTGTCTACACACACTTTTAATAAACCTGAAGATAATATAGTACAAATTACAAACGAAAATGTTGCGCCCACAACTGAATTAATTTTTTCATATACATTAAATATTCCCATACAGAATATACCATGTACCAGATAAACATAAAATGAATAACTATCTATCACTTCAATTACCTTATTTTTATTTAGTACTTCTATAATTAGGATTTTTTTCTTTTTCAAATATGACAATACAACCACAAACCATATTCCAATTATGGGGTGAGATATTAATACAAATTGTTCATAATAATATGTTCCATCGAAAAACTTGTGAGTAATTAATCTTCCCGCTAACGTGAATAAAAATAAAAGAGTAAATATCATCATTATTCTATTATCAATCTCATCTAGCCACTTAATCTTTCCTGTGAAATATCCTATCATGAAGACTACAAAATACGATATCACAATATATTTTGAAATTATAATAGAGATTATTATTCCCACAAAAATGGTTGTTATAATTGCTCTATCAAAATGGTGTATACAAGTTGAAATTCTCTGAAGTATTGGCACTAATAAATAGCACAGCATTATTACTGTTGTAAACCATAATGGTCCAAGGCTGCCTATACTGAAAAAGAATTTTGAAAAAAATTGTTGATTTAAAAACAATAATCCCTCAACATCAAATAGATATGCAATAACGGTGGATGCAGATATATGCTCTCCAACAATAATACTTGCAATAATAATCACCACTGAAACAATTATTGATGGTAACGCAATCTTTATCACTCGTTTAAAATACCAATCATTGAAATCAGATACTATTTTTTGTCCATACAAATAACCTGAAATAAAAAGAAACAATTCCACACCACAATTAAAAAACATTCCTAGCGAATCATGTCCAGGTACAAAAGAATAATATTTTATTACATGGCACAGTACAATAAAAGTCATCCCTAAAACTCTTGATAATGATATTGTAGAATCTCTATATTTTAATGAATCGTTCATAATCCCCCCAACATTAACGTCATTTATTTTTTACTCTTAAAAATGGAATATATCGGTCAAATAAAAATACAACCGGTATTTCAAATATGATTATACATATCGCAATAATAAATCCGGCAATAATATTTCCATTATACAAGTTTGGAAATTTATATAGCAATAAATACATAACCAACTGATGGGTTCCCATTATCGTCAGTGTGTGTAAACCCAACTCTTCCAATAATCTTGAATTAGAATTGTATGCAACTCCTAATATAAAAATAGTCCCGCTTATTCCTCCAACAATCAATGTTACTGGATTTTTTATTGAAAATGAAAATATATCATTTCCTGCAATTTTTATATTTAACGCAGCAACTATAACTGTTACTAACATAGCAATACTTGTGATAAGAAAACTCTTATATTTGTCATTCTTAAAAAACTCTTTTCCAAGGAATCCTATCATAACAAAAATAAAAGCTACAAATGCTCTTCCAATAACTATATGATAATGAATGCTATTTGAGATAACATCACTTATAATTAGTGCTCCGACAATAACTACCACAATTACATTAATCAGTATGTTCTCAAAATTTCTAAAATACTTTATGTATATAAATAACCCTAAACTTCCGAAAAACATCGCTATTAAGAACCAATCTGCTCCGACATTACACTGGAAAGTAATCATGTTATATATACCTTTTTGAATGCTTTGATTCATAAAGGCAGCTTTCCAAATTATAGCTATTGTCTCAAAAAACACATAAGGAATTATAAGTCCATATATACGTTTTTTTAGCCAATCTAAAAAGGATTTATCTCTCCATTTTATTTCATCAAATAAGACTCCATGTATAATAAAAAAAGCCGGCATATGAAATGCATATATTATTTCCTGTATGCAAACATATATTTTCTTTGAATAATCTGGATTTAATACTATCAAAATATGTCCGACAACAACAAGCATGATCAAATATGCCTTTGCAACATCTATATATTTTACTCTTTCCTTATCCATACTATCCACTCCTAATTATGTCCCTTACGTAATTCTTTACCTTTTATCATTCTGTTGTCGGTTTCAAATCAACCCCCACTATCTCCGGTGGATTATTAATTCTTGGGATATATGCATACTCATCTCCCAATCCTGCTGATAATATACACGTTGCATATTTCCACTTATATACTCCCTTTGCATAAGGGGGATTAAAACCTATATACGGAGCAAATAAAGGCCCTATAAATGGGAGTACAATCTGTCCTCCATGATAGTGCCCGGAGAAAACAAGATCAACAGGATAATCATTATATCCCCAATCCAACCATGTAGTAGGAATATGATTTATCAGTATCTTGTATCTATTTGTATTTTCAAAATCATCAAAGAATTTTAATTGCTTATTCTTTTCATCCTCAGAAGTAACTGTCATTCCGGGGATGCGATAATAACCCATATATCCACCAATTCGAAGCTGATTCCCATTTATATCCACATCTACATAATCGTTATCAACAACTATTGCACCGGCGTCAGTAAGAATCTTTATTAAATCCTTATCAAAAGAATTCATAAATGCATATTCATGATTTCCTAATCCGTAATATACCGGCGCAATATCAACAAGTGCCGTTATAAGATTTGTAACTATATCTGTTCTCTCATTTTCTCTGTTCAACATGTCTCCTGTCATTACAATGATATCCGGATGCTGTTGCCTTACTTTTTCAATCAGCTTAGAATTGTGCTTTCCAAACTGTGCGTTGTGGAGATCGGTAAGTTGGAGAATTCGAATATCAACATTATTATTTGTTTGTATACCATAATTATCCACTACTAATCTTTTATTATAAATGTGAATTACCATTGCACAGATTATTGCAAGAAAAATGAATATAATTGCTTTCACTGTACTATTAATTCCTTTATTATCTTTTTTATATTTTTGCATTTGAATGATTCTTATCCCAAACTCCATTATCTTTTTATTCTAATAAACAATCTTCATTTTCTTGTCATTTATTACTTTCAAACAATGATCTTTCATATTCGATATCCTTTTTTTCTTGTATGATTATTAAAAAACAGATAATCAAACTTCTATTCTCCATTTTTTGACTTATCATTACTGGTCTCATTAATATTTATCAAGTATTGTTTTACTTCATACATAATTGGAACAAGTGGTAATAAATACAATAGAATCATATTTTTCATTTTTTTGCTATTTGAGAACTTTACACTTTTCCTAACCTGTCTATTACAACATACTTCAAAAAGACAAATCATAATTTTAAATTGAAGATTTAAACTTGCTCCCCTTGCATTTTTAAAATAATCATCAATAACATAATCTGTATTCTTCCAAACTACTCTAAAAAAAATATCATTATCACAGCCGATTATCTTTCCAATCTGATCTACACTTTGTTTTGACCATTCAAATAATTTTTTTTCAAAATTTCTTGATGCAGAATCATTCGTATAACAATAATAATAGTCAACGCACGATAGCACTCTTATACTTTTACAATTAGAGATATATGTAAGATTAAAAAAACTATCTTCCCCTCTTTTCATTTCATCATCAAATAATATATTATGGTCCAACAATATCTTTCTTTTATATCTTTTTGAACACATCAATCCTTTTGGTACATCAAGCATTATCTCGGGACTCTTTCTAATTTCCTCCAAACTTATATCCAGAGCCTTTTCCTTACACATTTCTATACTTCCATCTATCTGCTCACAGTAATATCCACTCGCAACAAAATCAATGTCCTGCTGGCTCATAAGATTTTTCAGGTAGTCTCTTGATACATAATCATCACTATCAACAAATGTTATATAGTCAGAAGATGATATTAATATTCCCTCATTTCTTGCTTTGGACACACCTTCATTCTTCTTATGTCTCACTTTTATTCTTCTATCTTTTCTTAAATACTCATCACACATCTGTGGGCATTTATCCGGCGACCCATCATCAATCAGAATCAATTCAAATTCTTCAAATGTTTGGTTCAATATCGAATCTAAGCATCTATTTAAATATTTTTCAGCCTTATATATTGGCACAATAACTGATATTTGTGGATTCATTATACTATACACTCCTCCCCTATCATCTATTCAGTAAAAACATTAATTTCATGTAAAGTCTACCTTTCCAATTATATATTCCATAATTCCATGCTTTTCCCTCAAAAATTAGAAACATTGATTTTTTCCGCACCTGATTATACCTTTCGTTAACTTTTCTATCAGTCTTTCCATATTTCTTCCACTTTTCAAGTTCATATGTCAATTTCTGAACAGTATTCTCTCTCCATTTTTTTTGTTTCATTTTTTTTGTATAGTAATATCTATCTATTAATGCCTCTCCATAATCAATTCGTTTTTCATTAAATTTTTTTCCCATAATACTATCATCTCTTTGAAGATAAAAATAGATTACATCACTAATACAAACAATCTTTTTACTCATTCCTACAACATAATGAAATACAAACTCATCTTCATGTTGCTTACCAAGAGGGAAAGATATTTTTTCAAATATCTCTTTTTTATACAACTTGCTACAAGCTACCACATAGTACCCTCCTGTTTTTTTAATAACTTCATCTACAAATTCGTCTCGTGAATATGTTATCTGCTTTTCTATTTGAAAAGATATCTTCTCATCTATGGAATTACCTGTCTCATCTACGTGTATATAATTCCCCATAACAATATCAGCTTCTTCTTTTGTTATACTAGAATAAAGCAATTCAACCATCTGTGTAGAGACGTAATCATCACTGTCTACAAAGCCGATATAATCACCTTGTGCATATTTAACTCCGACATTTCGTGCATCAGACAGTCCTCCATTCTTCTTATGAATTACTTTTACTCTCGCATCTCTTTTTAAATACTCATCACATATTTGTGGGCATTTATCCAGTGAACCATCATCAACAAGTATAACCTCAATGTCCTTATATGTTTGATTTAAAACAGAATCAATGCATTTTCGAAGATACTTTTCAACATTATATACGGGAATTATTATTGAAACTTTTGGCATACTCATATTATCCTTCCTATTTTCAAATCAACTTTTCTAAAATTTCCATATTTGACTTATTAACCATTCTGATTTGCTCCAAACACTTTTCATCATTATACTTTTCGTTTTTCTCCAAATAATCCGTTATCATATCCGCCATTTTTTTATCATCTGATATACATAGATTGTCTGTATTAATAATTGCCTTAATCTCTTTGCCTCCCAAAGTATTAGTTGCGACAACCGTTTTTCCTAAAACCAAAGCTTCAAGAATAGATATTCCAAATGATTCAATTCTACTCGGTTGAACATACAAATCTGCTTTTACCATATAGGGATATGGATTACTTTTCATGCCTACAAGTATCATATATTTATCTAATTCCATATCACTTATAAGTAATT
The DNA here is from genome assembly GCA_016282745.1 of Lachnospiraceae bacterium. Classification (GTDB taxonomy): domain Bacteria; phylum Bacillota; class Clostridia; order Lachnospirales; family Lachnospiraceae; genus SIG293. The sequence continues at coordinate 2,478 of JAEELL010000133.1, read as the reverse complement.
TAATGCTATCCATTTCCGGTCCATCACCAATTATCCACCATCTAACATTATCATATCCTCTTCGAACAATATTTGAACAAATATTAACCGCAATATCAATGCCTTTTTCTTGTGACACTCTTCCCACTGTTACTATATTATATTTTGAATCATCAAATACCTCTTCTACAGGTTCTTGAGCTAGTCTTTTTATTTTATCTATATCTATCAGATTATGTATTGTAATAATCTTATCCTTATATTTTGGTACAAATAGCCTTAACGAATCGGCTTGATTTTCAGATACTGCTATAATAGAATTACTTTTTTTATACCCTATATAATCGTGATACACATGGCGCATAGCTCCGTGATGATAATACATTAAATACTTTTCCGCTTTAATGGCTTTAACTGTTATTTCCGCAACTATATCATTGTATATTATAGCTGTGTCATACTTTTCATTCCCCATCAATTTTTTTATGTACTTTATATACAATTCATTTTCAATTTTACGAATAAATGGAATAATCCACATCATAAGTTTATGAACAATAGAAGGATTATCTGTTTTTTCTGTCAAATGAAACAATCTATTGTATTTATATTCTGTGCCGAATGAATATTTTTTTTCTCTATCAACAACTATTAATCTACAATTTGGATTAACGCTTTCCTTCAAATCTAATTCTGCATGTGTAACAAGTAATGTAACATCATATTTATCATAATCAAAAAAATTAAGAAGGTTAATTAATGCTGTTTCAATCCCACCAATCCACAATGCTTTTGTTACGAATATTATTTTTTTCTTCATTTTTTTATCTCACAACCTTTCTTAATAAAGGTATTTTCGACATAAATGCAACCAACAAAAAACAAATTATGTACAATAATGTTGTAATAACAAAAGGCATTATTAACACTGATATATATGTTGGTTTAATTCCAGTTAATAGGAATACCACTTCTAACACTATCGCATGTGCAAAATACATTCCCATGCTATGTTCAGACAGTTTAAAAATCACTTTCTTTATTGAATCCGAGAACATACCACTATGAATACAATTTAGCCCCCATAAATAAATACCAATAGAACAAATAATTACATTAGGTGATTGATAAACTGAAAAAAATTCATTTGTCTTTCCACAGTGTATAGAATGTACTGTAGTTGCAATACAAGAAAAAATAATTAATAACAGTGATAAAAAATACAATCCTCTCTGAACATTAACTGATATTTCATCCTTATATATGTATACATAATATCCTAACAAATAATATACTGAAAACCCTAACACTATTTCAAAATTCATTTTTCCTAGTATCAAAGAAATCGTTTCTCCAATCAACGGCAACTTAACCCCATATATCTTTAGACTCAAAAATATAATTGATAACATAATCCAATATTTTGTCGTTTTTTTGTCTTCAGATATTTTGCGTAAAATAGGTGTTGCAATGTACAATCCACAAATCATAAAAACAAACCATAAATGATATGGACCAGTAATAATATTAACTAAATACATTTTCCAGTTTAAAGAAATAACGCCTGTCATCTTATAGTCATTATAAATGTACAGAATATTCATCATTACTGACCAAAAAATAAATGGAGCCACTAATCTCATTATATATTTTTTATAAATCTTAGCAGTTGTCATTTCCTTTGATGAGTCCAAAAAAAAGCGTCCCGATATCATAATAAAGATAGGAACATCCCAAGTAACCGCCGCCATTAAACAGTTTAGTACTATCCCATCAAAACTATCTACCAATATATTATGAACCTCCATTCCACATACATGTGTTAACATTACAAAATACATTGAAATAATCCTTAAAACATCAAATTCTATTTGTCTTTCATTCTTCATTTATACACTCTCTCAATAAATACTATTTCTCAAAAATTGATCTATCGGACAATAAAACTTCAAATACATTTCTTATTTTATAATACAATAACTCCATATCGTTTATCTCATTTGAATCATTTATACATATAAACTTGTGTTTTTGATTAACAATATCATTACACAATCTTTCAACGGATTCTTCTGTAAGTGATTCAACCCAATTATCAACGATATACGGCATAAACTTACCACTAGCAATCTGCCACCAAAGAACTACCCACTGATTCACGTTATCACTTGTTCTAAATTTATCTCTACATGTTGAATCCATTTTTTCGAATTCAACATCCCATATTTCTTCAAAGGTACTTTTAAGATACGCAGCGGGTGCATGCAAATTTTTAAATCCTGTAAAATAGTCAGGATAAAGAGTCTGCAATAATAGAGTTCTCAAATTGTCCTTCCATCTATATTTTGTTGATATATATTTTTTTCTAAACCTTTTTACCGATTCTCGCTTTGGAAAATGGGCATTTACTATTCCAAGATCATTTACTGCTGCATGCTGCCATGTTCCTATATTTCCAACCAACTCTATCGGAACTTCACCACCATATGTACACGGGAG
>JAEELL010000132.1 GCA_016282745.1 Lachnospiraceae bacterium | reverse complement strand
GCCAAAATCATCTGTAGGGAATAAAGCATGAGAACATACGAAAACAAATAAAATGCCAAAATCATCTGTAGGGAATAAAGCATGAGAACATACGAAAACAAATAAAATGCCAAAATCATCTGTAGGGAATAAAGCATGAGAACATACGAAAACAAATAAAATGCCAAAATCATCTGATGGGAATAAAGCATGAGAACATACGAAAACAAATAAAATGCCAAAATCATCTGATATGAATGAAACATGAGAACATACGAAAACAAATAAAATGCCATAATCATCTGATATGAATGAAACATGATAACATACGAAAACAAAGAAAATATTAAAATCATCTGAGGTGAATGAAATTTGTGAGCAGACGAAAAAAAGAAAATAACAATATAGTCTGTAGTGAATTGAACTGTACTACAAAGGAAGAGAAATTTATTTATTATAGCATGTTGAGATTGATGTTGAAATGTTAAATTGAAGTGATTAGTTATTTTAGAAATGGAGGAGATATTATTATACTAAAACAAGATATTGTAGAGGAAGAGAAAAGATTAAGTGCAATTAGAAAAATGGTCGTTGAGAGACTTAAACATGCACCACAAGGTTGTCTTAGAATTATAAAAAACAATAATAATGTACAATATTATCATCGTGAAAAGAATTCAAGCAATGGAAAATATATAGCGAAAAAAGATATTAATCTTGCAAAGCGACTTGCCCAAAAATCTTATGATCAAAAAATACTGAAATGTGTAGAAAAACGATTAAAGCAAATTAATAGTATTCTTAATGATTTTGAAGATGATGAGATTGCAAAAATTTATTTGAATCAACATGTTGGAAGAAAAATATTGATTGAGCCAGTTGAAAAATTATATGAACAACGGTTACAGCAATGGTTAGAAAAACAGTATATACCAAAACAATATAACAGTAATGTACCGGTTGTTTATACTAACAACGGCAAAATTGTTCGATCTAAATCAGAAAAAATAATGGCAGATTATTTTGATTCAATGGGAATTTTATATAAGTATGAATGCCCTTTAAAACTAGAACCATACGGAATTATATATCCTGATTTTACTTTTTTATCACCAAAAACGGGAAAGGAGATATATTGGGAGCACGAGGGAATGATGGATAACCCTGAATATGCGAGATCAGCTGTTAAAAAAATAGATTTATATGAAAAAAATTACATATATCCAGGTGAAAATTTGATTTTGACATTTGAATCATCGGAAACTGTAATAAATATGAATATTATAAAAGAGTTGACAGAAAAATATTTGTTAGTATAGCAACATTACTATGACGATTGGAATTTCAACATTTCAAAAAATATTCAACATATAATTTACGGAGTAAGAAACTACAGTTAACAATCCAATGGAGTAACAATATAGATGCAAAAATGTAAATTAACATATAGTAAACTAGACTAATAATTAAAAAATGAAATAGTTTGAAAGTTAAAAGATTTTCAAATGGGTGAATGAGTACAAAGTATAAAAAACTAGGAGATGGTGGAATGGATAATGATCTTGAATTGAAAATTGGCAATACAATCTGCAATAGATATGATATCCTAGAAATGATAGGTGAGGGCGGTAATGCTTGTGTGTATAAAGCAAAAGATATAAAAACAGGAAAAATAGTTGCTCTTAAGAGTTTTCGTTCTTCAGATAATTTGAATAAACAAAGGCTCATGAAAGATGTTGAACGGGAATTGAATATATTGAAATATGTTACACATCCGGGATTGCCAAAAGTATATGACGTTATATATGACAATGAACTATTTTATCTTGTAATGGAATTTGTGGAGGGAATAACTTTAAAGGAAGCAGTTGAGACCGGAAGATTGAGAAGAAAAGATATCAAGAAAATTGCGATGCAAATAATGTCTGCACTTTATTATCTTCATTCATTAGAACCGCCTATAGTTTATAGGGATTTGAAACCTGAAAATATAATTTTGATGGAAAAAAATAAAATTAAACTTATTGATTTTGGGAATGCAAAGAGATTTAATAGAGATACTGCGGCGGATACATTCGCTGTTGGAAGTCCTAAATATGCGGCGCCGGAACAGTTTGGCGACAGATTTGGAAATGGGCTTTATAACACGGATATTAGAACGGACATATATTCCATGGGAATTCTTCTTTATTATTTGGCTAATCTTGAAACGAAAATCGGAAATATTAGTGCATTAAAAAAAATCAGATATTTAATTGTGTTTGATAGAAAATATAGAAAAACAATTATAAAAGCTACACAAAAAAGTCCAAAGAACAGGTTTCAGAATATAATCGAGATGATGATTAGTTTTGCGTGATATTAAAAAGTGGAAATTAAAAAATAGGAAATAGGAATTAGAAAGTAGAAATTAGAAATTAGAAATTAGAAATTAGAAATTAGAAAGTATTATGTCTATGATAAAAAGAGAGATTAACGAATTGGTCGAGAATAATCCAATAGAAATAGAAGAGATTGAAAATAGTATATGTTTAAAAATACGAAAGATAATATCGGAATTATATGCAGATGAAAAGAAAAAAGGATTATGGTTGTGGGAAAAATTAAGTCATTATGATTCAATATCTGATAAGGATGGTTGGTCATATATAAAGGAATTTGTTTCTGACAATGATTGCATTTTATTCTTTAACGAATTTGATGAGATAAATATGTATAAAATCAAAAATGGAAATGATTTATATTTTTTACTGTCAGAAACAAGTGGATTTGAGTTTTATATAACTGATTTGAGTTGTTCTTATCTTATATGTTTTAGTCATCATGATATTTTATATGGATGTGGTACAGCGATTGACTGGATTGTCGGATTAAAAAAAGGTACATTATAACCAAGAGAATTGCTCTTGATACATACAAAAAAAGAATTGATAATATTGCAAGTAAAAATATAAAGAATAAAAAGAATAGAGAGGAAAAAATATGCAAATATATGATATATCACAGGAAGTTTTTTCAAGCAAAGTTTTTCCTGGAGATCCAAGTCCTAAGAGTAACAGAATAATGAATATCAGTGAAGGTGACGTATGTAATCTTACAGAGTTTAGTATGTGTGCACACAATGGTACTCATGTGGATGCACCAAGGCATTTTTATGATGCCGGTAAGGCGATAGATGAGATATCACTTGATCATTTTGTTGGGTATGCTTTTGTGACTGAGTTTGCTGGAAAGATAAAAGCAGAGGATGCAAAGAAGATTTTAGAAAAAGCTAAATTATCAGATGAAAGGGCAGCCGAAAGGATTTTGGTAAAGGGTGAGGCAGTAGTTACCGAGGAGGCAGCATATGTATTTGCTGAAAACGAAATAAAGTTGTTTGGTAATGAGTCTCAAACCGTTGGCCCTGAAGAGGCTCCAAAAGAAGTTCATTTAATTATGCTTGGAGCTAATATAGTTTTATTAGAAGGTATTGTGCTTAATGATATTTCAGAAGGAGTGTATTTACTGAACGCAGCACCTATCAATTTGGGAGAAACAGATGGTGCACCATGCAGAGCATTACTTATAAAGGAATGAAAAAATATAAACTAAATTATAGAATGAAAAATAAAAAATTACAAAAACAAGGAGGAAAAATACAAATGGAAATTAAAGCTATTTTAGGAGATATTACAAAACAGCAGGATGTTGAAGCAATAGTAAATGCGGCGAATGAATCTCTTCTTGGCGGTGGAGGTGTTGACGGAGCAATACACTTTGCTGCGGGATATGAGTTACTCAAAGAGTGCAAGACTCTAGGCGGTTGCAGGATTGGAGAGGCAAAGATAACAAAAGGGTATAAGCTTCCATGTGATTATGTTATACATACGGTTGGCCCTAGATGGCATGGTGGTAATGACAGTGAGGCAGAATTATTGAAGTCGTGTTATGTAGAGTCATTGAAACTCGCAGAAAAGAATGGTGTCAGAAGGATTGCCTTTCCATCAATTTCTACGGGAGTTTTTGGGTATCCAATAGACAAAGCGACTGAAGTGGCAGTGGATGCAGTGTTTGAATATGTGAAAGATAAACGGGACATTTTTGATTTGATAGAGTGGGTGTGCTTTGATAAGGTTACGTTGAAGTATTACAGTGCAGAAATTGAAAAACATCTGTAAATAAGTATTTGAATAAATATATGAAATAAGTATATGTAATTAGTATGGCAATAGTTTTGGCACGAATTTGCAAATAATTCTTGCAAGATATTACAAAATCAACTATTCTATTCTATATGAACTTTTTTATAATAGACGGATATTATAATTTTGTCATGTAACGAATGAAGAATGAGCCCACTGAGGCTAAAAATAGCAGGAGGATTTATATATGACTTTAGAGGATGTTAAGAAAATACTTGAGAATGAGGAACAGACTCACTTATTGAGGTTTTATGATGAACTAAAGGAGAGCGAAAAGGAGCAGTTCTTAGAGCAGCTTTCTGCAATAGATTATGGTCTTCTTGATTTACTTAGAGACAAGGATGAACTTGGTAAAAAAGGTGTTATTTCTCCAATTACTAAGTGTGTAAGTATTGAAGATGCAAAGGCTAATAAAGAACATTTTGAGAGTATTGGTCTTGATGCTATCAAAAAAGGAAAAGTAGCAGCACTTCTTCTTGCAGGTGGTCAGGGTACAAGACTTGGATCTGATAAGCCAAAGGGCATGTATAATATAGGAATTACAAAAGACGTTTATATTTTTGAGAGAATTGTCAGAAATCTTTTGGATGTTGTTGAAAAGAGTGGAGCGTGGATTCCTCTCTACATTATGACTAGTGAAAAGAATAATGATGATACTATAGATTTCTTCGAGAAAATGAATTATTTCGGATATGACAAGAAGTATGTTGAATTTTTTGTTCAGGAGATGGCTCCTGCATGTGATTACAACGGCAAGATTTACCTTGAAGAGAAAGGAAGAGTTGCAACTTCTCCAAACGGAAACGGTGGTTGGTTTATTTCTCTTATGAAGAGTGGCATCGGTGAGAAAGCAAAGAAGGCAGGCGTTGAATGGATTAACGTATTTGCTGTAGACAATGTATGTCAGAGAATTGCTGATCCTGTTTTTGTAGGTGCAACTATTGATTCAGGTATGCCAAGTGGATCAAAAGTTGTTTCTAAGGTTTCACCGGAAGAGAAGGTTGGAGTACTCTGCTATGAAGATGGAAAGCCTTCTATCGTTGAATATTATGAACTCAGTGAAGAGATGAGATATGAGAGAAATGAAAAGGGTGACCTTGTTTACAAGGACGGAGTTATTCTCAATTATCTTTTCAGATTTGATAAGCTTGAAGATATTATGAACAATCAGCTTGTAGTTCATATCGTTGAGAAAAAGATTCCATATATCAATGATGAAGGTGAGAAGGTTTCACCGGAAGAGCCGAACGGATACAAGTTTGAAACATTGGTATTAGATATGATTCATATGATGGATGACTGTCTTGCTTTTGAAGTTGACAGAAGTTACGAATTTGCGCCAATCAAAAATAAAACAGGTGTGGATTCGGTTGAATCTGCAAGAGAATTACTTAAGCAGAATGGAGTTGAATTATAATGAAAAAATTAATAGATGTTTTATCTGAAGAATTTAAAAAAGCATTTGTAGATTGCGGATATGACGAAAAACTTGGAAAGGTTACTGTTTCTAACAGACCTGATCTTTGTGAATATCAGTGTAACGGTGCCATGGCAGGTGCAAAGATGTACAAGAAAGCACCAATCATGATTGCAAATGAAGTTCTTGAAAAGATTGGAGATAATGACAAGTTTTCGAAAGTTGAAGCTGTTATGCCGGGATTTATTAATATCACACTTAGTCCGGCATTTGTATCGTCGTATATTAATGAGATGGCAGCGGATGACAAGCTTGGTGCTGAAAATATCGGAAAAGGCGAAACGGTAGTAGTTGATTACGGCGGAGCTAATGTAGCAAAGCCACTTCATGTTGGTCATTTGCGTCCTGCTGTTATTGGTGAGAGTGTCAAGCGTATCTATAAGTACATGGGATACAACACAATCGGAGATGTTCATCTTGGAGACTGGGGTCTTCAGATGGGACTTATCATAATGGAACTTAAGGAAAGACAGCCGGATCTTTGCTATTTTGATGAGAGTTTCGAAGGCTCATATCCTGAGGAGGCTCCGTTTACTATTGATGATTTGAGCGAAATTTATCCTGCAGCTAGCGCCAAATCAAAAGAGGATGCAGATTTCAAGGAGGCAGCACAGCTTGCTACTGTTAAGATTCAGCAGGGATATCCTCCATATCTCGCTTTGTGGAAGCACATTATGAATGTTTCTATTCCTGATTTAGAGAAAAACTATGACAATCTCAATGTTCACTTTGAACTTTGGAAAGGCGAGAGTGATGCAAAGCCATATATAGAAGATATGGTTCAGAATATGATTGACAAGGGTATTGCCCATGAAAGTCAGGGAGCATTAGTTGTAGATATTGCTGAAGAAACGGATAAGAAAGAATATCCTCCATGTATTATCAAAAAGTCTGATGGTGCGTCATTGTATGCAACAACTGATCTTGCAACAATTGTTCAGCGAGTACAGGATTATAATCCTGCAAAGATAGTTTATTTTACAGATAAGAGACAGGAACTTCATTTTATTCAGGTATTCAGAGTAGCAAGAAAAGCCGGAATTGTCAGTGATGCAACACAGCTTTCTCAGATTGGCTTTGGTACAATGAATGGAACAGATGGAAAGCCTTTCAAAACAAGAGATGGCGGTGTAATGCGTCTTGAGATGCTTGTACAGAATATTGAAGATGCTGTTTATGAAAAAATCATGGCAAACAGAGAAGTATCGGAGGAAGAAGCAAGAACTACTTCTAAGATAGTCGGACTTGCAGCACTTAAGTATGGAGATCTTTCAAATCAGGCACCAAAGGACTATATATTTGATATAGACAGATTTACTTCTTTCGAGGGAAATACAGGACCATATATTCTGTACACAATAGTACGAATCAAATCAATTCTTGAAAAATACAAAGAAAGTGGGAAGAGTCTTGAGGCTGCAGATGTAATTGGTACATTGGAAGATGCTGCCTCGAAAGAACTCATGCTTAGTTTAGCTAAGTTTAATGAGACAGTTGAGGAGGCATGTAATGAAATTGCACCTCACAAGTTATGTCAGTTCATCTATGATTTATCAAATGCATTTAATCACTTCTATCATGAGACAAAGATACTTTCTGAAGAAGATGAAAATAAACAGTTATCATATATCAGTTTACTCAAAGTAACAAAGAGAGTACTTGAAACATGTATTGACATGCTCGGCTTTACAGCACCTGAAAAGATGTAAAACCAAGCCATGCATATAAAAACAAAAGAGCGACAGAAGAATGCTTGCATTCAATTCTGTTCGCTCTTTTGTTTTTATGTATTTGGCGAAGCCAAACAGCGAGAAGAAGCGGAGCGGATTCGAGCTGAAGCATGGCTTGAAGCAATGAAGCCAAACAGCGAGAAGAAGCGGAGCGGATTCGAGCTGAAGCATGGCTTGAAGCAATGAAGCCAAACAGCGAGAAGAAGCGGAGCGGATTCGAGCTGAAGCATGGCTTGATTTTGTATTTTTTGTGAATAAATAAATTATGTCTTGAATTTTAGAGTTGATTATTGTATATTTGTTTACAGGTAAACAGTTTATGCGTGAACAATTTAAAGGTGAACTGTTTTCCGGTAAGATAATCATTTTTATTCTATATCAGATGTGAGATGACTCCCACTTCAAGCACATATGTGCTAAATGGTGAGTGAGTCTTGAAATTAATCAATAAGCAAATAGTAAAATCAGAAACGAGGTGATATTTTGGAAAATAAGAATCAGATAGGATTTCAAATAAGACAGCTTAATAATATGTTTATGAGATATATGGAATCTGCAATAAACAGCGAAAGCAATGAATTTCCGAAGGTTACTCACGGATGGGTACTGAGATATCTTGTTGAGAGAAAGAAAAAAGGTCTTGATACATATCAAAAAGACGTTGAGCAGGATTTTAAAATGTCCAGAGCTGCAGTGACTAAGATTCTTACATCTCTTGAAGATGAGGGATATATATCCAGGGAAGCAGTTGACTTTGATGCAAGGCTTAAGAAGGTTGTGATTTCCACGAAAGGTGAAAAAGCCCACAAAAATGTAGTGGAGAGTATTGAACAGATTGAAAAGAATCTTGAAAATAATATTTCAAAAGAAGAGTTGGCAATCTTTTTCAGAGTAACATCGCAGGTTAAAGAAAATATAATAGATATGGAAAAGAAACTTAAGGAAAGGAGTAAATAATATGGTTAAGACACTATTGAGTTATGTTAAGGAGTATAAGGCAGCTTCAATATTAACTCCAATCTTCATGATTTTTGAAGTAATTATGGAAATGATTATCCCTCTAATGATGGCTTCCATAATTGATGACGGTATAAACAAAGGTAATATTGCTCATGTTTATATTGTCGGTGGAATTATGGTTGTCTTTGCAGTGTTAGGACTGCTTGCAGGACTTGGAGGAGGTGTATCTGCAGCAAAGGCATCCACAGGATTTGCAAAGAATCTCAGAAAAGCGATGTATGACAACATTCAGACATTTTCATTTTCTAATATTGATAAGTTTAGCACTGCAGGACTTGTAACAAGACTTACAACAGATGTGACAAATATTCAGAATTCATATCAGATGATTCTGAGAATGGCTATGCGGGCACCGGCAACACTTATTATTGCTCTTGTTTTGTCATTCACAAGAAGTGTTAGAATTGCATCAATATACCTTGTGGCAGTTATTATTCTTGGAACGGTTCTTGCATTTATTATTAGAAAGACAATGAACTATTTTGGACAGGTGTTTAAAAAATATGATGCGTTAAATGAGAGTGTTCAGGAAAATGTATCAGCGATTCGTGTGGTGAAAGCATATATAAGAGAAGATTATGAGATTAATAAATTCCAGACGGCTAGTAATAATATCTACAAAATGTTTGTAAAGGCGGAGTCCCTTATTGCAACAAATGCACCACTGATGATGTTTACAGTATATGTATGTATTCTTCTTATCAGCTGGATTGGCGCACACATGGTTGTTTCAAGTACATTATCTACTGGAAATCTTGTTGCATTGTTGGCTTACTGTATGAACATTCTGATGAGTCTTATGATGCTTTCAATGATTTTTGTAATGATTACGCTTTCCCTTGCTTCAGGAGAGAGAATTGCGGAAGTTCTTAACGAGAAAGCAGATATCGTCAATCCGGATAATCCGGTAATGAATGTTAAGGACGGTTCAATTGAATTTAAAAATGTCTATTTCAGATATAATTCAACCAGTGAAGAACCGGTTCTAAAGGATATTAATTTAAAAATAAAATCCGGTGAAACCGTTGGAATTATCGGGGGAACAGGATCCGCAAAGACCAGTCTTGTTAATCTTATCAGCAGACTGTATGACGTTGTTCCGGAAAAGGAAATTGATAAGAGCAAGGATGGAGCAGTTAAAGTAGGTGGAGTCGATGTGAGAGATTACGATTTAAAGACTTTGAGAGACGAAGTGTCAGTAGTTCTTCAAAAGAATGTATTGTTCAGCGGAAGTATTCTGGATAATCTTCGCTGGGGAAATAGGAATGCTACAGAAGTAGAGTGCATTAATGCATGCAAGCTTGCCTGTGCAGATGAATTTATTGAAACATTTCCTGAAAAGTATAATACCCACATTGAGCAGGGAGGAAATAATGTTTCAGGTGGACAGAAGCAGAGACTTTGTATTGCAAGAGCGTTGCTTAAAAAACCAAAGATTCTGATTCTTGATGATTCCACAAGTGCTGTTGATACATCAACAGATGCAAAGATAAGAAGGGCTTTCAGGGAAGAAATCCCAAATACAACTAAGATAATTATTGCCCAGAGAGTATCCAGCGTAATGGACGCCGACAAGATTGTTGTTATGGAAGACGGTGAAATCAATGGAGTCGGGACTCATGAAGAACTGTTAAAGAACAATGAAATATACAGAGAAGTTTATGAATCTCAGACCAGGGGCGATGCTGATTTCGATGAGATAGGAGGTGAATGCTAATGCCACCAAGAAGACCAATGGGACCAAGACCAAAGATAGAAAATCCCGGAAAGATTTTAAAACAAATCTTTTCTGAAATAATGAAAAATTATGCAATTCATGTTGTACTTGTTGTAGTTTTCATTTTTGTAAGCGTACTCGCAAATGTTCAGGGAACATTATTTACAAAGGATCTTATTGATCAGTATATTCTTCCACTTTTGAAAAGTAAAAATGCAGGTACCCCTGTTGATTATACAAATTTGTTAAATGCAATTAAAAGAGTGGCGGTATTCTATGCTATAGGTATTGCGGCGTCTTATTCACAACAGAGAATAATGGTAAATGTAACCCAGGGTACACTGAGAAACTTAAGAAACAGAATGTTTGAACATATGGAGAGTCTTCCAATCAGGTATTTTGATACGCATTCCCATGGTGACGTAATGTCAATGTACACAAATGACATTGATACCATGCGACAGATGATCAGTCAGAGTATGCCACAGATGCTTAACAGCGCAATTACTGTTGTCAGCGTTTTTATCAGTATGGTGTACTTAAGCATTCCTCTTACAATCGTTACATTAATTATGGTTGCGGTAATGCTTTATGCCACAAAGAAATCAGCTGGTTTAAGTAGCAGATACTTTGTAAAACAGCAAAAGGATATTGGTGAACTTAATGGATTTGTCGAGGAAATGATAACCGGACAAAAAGTTGTAAAAGTATTCAACCATGAAGAAGAGTGTATTGCCAATTTTGATAAGATAAATGAAGAATTGTGTGATAGCGCAAATAAGGCTAACAAATTTACAAATATCCTTGGGCCAATTAATGCACAGCTTGGAAATGTAAGTTATGTCCTTTGTGCCATAGTTGGTGCCATTATTGCAATTAATGGTTGGACCGGACTAACACTTGGAAAACTTGCAAGTTTTCTGACATTTAACAGAAGTTTCTCAATGCCTATCAATCAGGTGTCACAGCAGTTCAATGCAATTGTTATGGCATTGGCGGGAGCAGACCGTATTTTCAAACTATTGGATGAAGAACCGGAAGTGGATAACGGATATGTAACACTTGTAAATACAATAGAAAAAGACGGAAAGATTGAAGAGACAGATAAAGTTACAGGAACTTGGGCATGGAAGCATATTCACCAGGCTGATAAGTCAGTTGATTATGTTCCGCTTAAGGGTGATGTGGTATTTGATGACGTTGACTTTGGTTATGTACCTGAAAAGATAGTTCTTCATAATGTTGATCTTTACGCAACACCCGGACAGAAGATTGCTTTTGTAGGTTCAACAGGTGCAGGAAAGACAACTATCACAAATCTTATAAACAGATTTTATGATATTCAGGATGGAAAAATCAGATACGACGGTATTAACGTAAATAAGATTAAAAAAGCCGATCTTAGAAGATCCCTTGGAATTGTTCTTCAGGAAACTCATTTATTTACAGGAACAGTTGCAGACAATATCAGATTTGGAAAACTAGATGCTACAGATGAAGAAGTTGTGGCTGCAGCTAAGCTTGCCAATGCAGACAGTTTTATTAAAAGACTCCCACAGGGCTATGATACAGTACTTACCGGTGATGGCGCAAACTTAAGTCAGGGACAGAGACAGCTTCTTGCAATAGCAAGAGCCGCAATCGCAAATCCACCTGTTCTCATTCTTGATGAGGCGACAAGTTCGATTGACACAAGAACTGAAAGACTTGTTCAGGAGGGAATGGATAATCTGATGAAGGGCAGAACTACATTTGTAATTGCCCACAGACTGTCTACGGTAAGAAACAGTAATTGTATTTTGGTACTGGAAAAGGGAAGAATAATAGAGCGTGGAACACACGAAGAACTTCTTGAACAGAAGGGCAAGTATTATCAGTTATATACCGGTAAGACAGCTTAAAAGCAAAATAAACATTCTTATTTAGTGGCAGGATAAAACAAAATAAATGCAATTAAAGTGAATGATAAAAGAATGGTTTGTTGAATATTTAATTGTTAATAAAAAAGAAAAGGAATTATTTGAAAATGAGGCCCCCTCAAAATAATTCCTTTTCTTTTTTATTTGAAATCATATAAATTAAAAGTAATATATATTATTCAGTAGCAGCTTCTTCAGTAACAGTTTCTTCAACAGTTGCTTCTTCAATAGCACCATCCTCGGCTGTTGTAGCTTCCTCAACTGATACGTCAGAATTTTCTGCTTTGTCTTTTCCTGCATATTTTGTATACATTCCGATTGGATCATATGACTGAAGTTTTGATTCGAGTTCATCTTTTGTAATTGTTCCTACATAAGCAGAAGTAGTCTCTTTTTGTTTGATTAAGCCTGTCTCGATTCCAACAGAATAGCCGACATAAATAAGAAAAGCGGCAGCGACAACAGTTGTTGCTGCATATGCGATGTATTTCTTAAAATGAGATTTTTTAGGGGCATTTTTTCTGTTGTATTTCTCCTGTTTATATTTGTCAATTTTTTCCTGACTCATTTTATGTACCTCTCTTTTTGTATATTATTTTTTAGTATTCAATTCTCGCTGACGAGTCTTGTCTCAAAATTGGATTCAGCCACAAGATGATCTGCAATGCATGTTATTGTGCTATGGCAAAACCACCTTCTTATTATAAAACAAAATGTAATGTAAAACAAGACTATTTTGTGCTATAATACAGAACAGTTTTATGCTATAATAATGAATAGCATGTCTTTATAGGTAATATGCGTAATTAACATTGAACTAAGGAGAAAGTGGATGAAACATAAATTTACATTTGTAGAATTAATAAGAGTTATTTATCCTCCTGTATTATACCTTGCTATTATGAGTAGTGTATTATATGCTTTTGCAATTTTTTTTGTTGCAACGAATACTTCCCTTGTGTTAGATTCTGAGCAACTGACAGGGATAATATCCGGTAAAGTGTTGGAAATAAACTTAGTGAGCGTCTTGTGTTCCATACCTATTTTTTCTGCTATTATGTATTATGATGTTCAAAAAGATAAGGTCAGAAACGAATATGTAAAATGTCAGACACAGAAGGCTTGGAAATATTTGTTGATTATTCCTTTGTCATTTTTTGCAATGGTGTTTGGAAATGATTTGGTGCTTATATTGGAATCATTTATGCCTCACAGTATGCTTGACGAATATGCTAAAGTAGAGAAAATTATTTATGGAAGCAGTTTTATTGTGGTACTGTTAAGTTCCGGATTGTTGGGTCCTATAGTGGAAGAACTTGTATTTAGAGGAGTTGTATACAAAAGACTCAGAAAATGCTTTGGCTTTTTTGCTTCGGCATTTTTTTCAGCAATTATATTTGGATTTTTCCATCTGAATATGGTGCAGTTCTTTTATGCTTTTATCATGGGGGTTATAATGGCCTTTGTGTTTGAAAGATATGGTATAATAGGTTCTTCAATTATGCATATGACAGCAAATACAATAGGAGTAGTAATATCGTTCCATAACGGACTGGATTCGACAGTTACTACGGAGTATCCAAATGAAGTGATTGTAAGTGCAATGTATGGTACTTGTGTTTTTGGATTCCTGACTGTTTTGCTAATCGTATTAATTAATACTGTTTGTACAAAAGACAGAAAAAAAGAAATGGTTGTTTAGGAGGCTTTATGAAGTTATTATCGGTTGCTATACCATGTTACAATTCAGAAGAGTACCTTGTAAAATGCATCAGAAGTGTGCTTACAGGTGGAGATAGAGTAGAGATAATTATTGTTGATGATGGTTCAGTTGATTCGACATTAGAGATTGCAAAAAAATATGAAGAGAAGTTTCCGCATATAGTTAAAGCTATACATCAGGAGAACGGCGGCCATGGAGAAGCTGTAAATACAGGACTTGCAAATGCAACGGGAAAGTTTTTTAAAGTAGTGGACAGTGATGACTGTCTTGGGAAAAAAGCTTTGGAAAATGTTCTTGATTTTTTACAGGAAGTAGTTGATAGTGAAAAAGAATTAGATATGCTTATTACTAATTTTCTCTATGATAAGCAGGATGCAAAGCACAAGAAAGTAATGAGATATAAAAAGGCTATTCCTAAAGATATATTTATCGGATGGGATGACATAAAATTCGGAAAGTCCCAATATCTTCTTATGCATTCGGTTATTTATAATACAGAAGTGCTTAGAAAATCAGGTATTAAATTGCCTAGTCACACATTTTATGTTGATAATATATATGTATTTCAACCACTTCCTTTTGTTAATTCCATATATTATCTTGATGTGGTGTTATACAAATACTTCATTGGAAGGAATGACCAGTCTGTTAACGAGAACGTGATGGTGAAAAGAATTGATCAGCAGTACAAAGTTACTGAGATGATGCTTGATATTTATAATAAGTCCAATATAAGTAATGATAATCTTGATAAAGTTATGGTTCATTATTTTGATATGATGATGTGCGTGTCTTCGATACTTGCAATTATAGATGGATCAAATGAAAAACTTGAAATGAAAAAAGAATTATGGAAAAAATTGAAATTTAAGAATCCTGCTCTCTACAAAAAATGTAGGAAATCAATACTTGGCAGAACAATGAACCTACCGGGAAAGATGGGAAGAAAGATTTCTGTTATATCATACAGAATAGTAGATTTGATGTTTGGATTTAACTAATATTTATCAGATGTGAGAAGGCTATCCCTATTCAAGCACATGGCTTGGACTGATATATATATTAATACTTTTGTCGATAGCTTTCTTGGTAAGATATCTCATATGTGCTAAGTGATGATTAAAGGAAGATCATAGAAATTTGAAGTTATAACATAAAAAAGTCGAATCGTATTGTTGAAATAAGATTCGACTTTTTAACGTTTGTTCTTTTTATTTAGCCAGAATAAAACCTGATGTTTGTCATGAGTGATTGTTTTGAATTCAACATTCTTAAACATTACCTTAAATACAAAATAGTACAAGATAAATGCTAGAAATGCCCCGCAAAGTGAATCGATAATAGAGTGTTGTTTTAATACAACAGTCGATACACAGATAAAACCAGCTGTAATTGCAGAAATTGGCTTGATATATGGTCTGACGCTTATTCTTGCACTTGATATTAAACAGGTATGTGCAGCTAACGTTGCAAATACGTGAATACTTGGAAGTACATTGGTAGACGTATCATTTTTGTAAATAAATGACAAAAGCGTCATAAAAATATTGTCTCTGCAATTAATATCTACTCTCAAATCATGACCGTTTGGGAAGACCGTGCAAATAAACAGTGCTATAGTCATTCCGATAAATTCATATGCGCATAAGCGGTAAAACTCTTTGTTTGAACTGAAATATATTAAGACAAAAATTAATGGAATATATAAGAACCATATCATATATGGAATAATAAATATCTCACAAAATGGAATCATGTCATCAAACATGGAGTGAATTACCGTAACATTTTCAAGTGAGTCATATTTGTTCTCCAGGTACAGAAACCATGGAACATATATAAATGCATATAATAAAGGCCAAACGTGTCTGTTTTTTAATAAAAATAAATTGATTTTCTTAATATTAAAATTCATGTTAGTATCCTCGTTGATAATTTCATATGGAAGTATATCATTATAAAAAGAAAATGTATAGTTATTTTCTTTTTAAAAAGAGATATTAATTAATTTTTAATACTTGGAAGATTTGATTGTTATTTCTTTACATAGAATTGAAAATGAAATAGAATAGAATAAGTATTTTGGTGAAAGGAAAAATGAAATGGACATTATAAGTAAAATTACAGAAGAATTAAAAGTTAAAAAATGGCAGGTTGAAGCAGCGGTCAAATTAATTGACGAAGGAAATACGATTCCTTTTATTGCCAGATACAGAAAGCCGGTAACAGGAGAACTAAATGATGAACAACTCAGATTTCTTGATGAGAGACTAAAATATTTAAGAAATCTGGAAGAAAAGAAGCAGACTGTAATTGATTCCATTACAGAACAGGGAAAGATGACAGATGAACTTCTTGAAAAAATAAATGCTGCAGACACAATTGTATCCGTAGATGATTTATACAGACCATACAGACCAAAGAGAAGAACAAGAGCTACAGATGCCAAAGAAAAAGGCTTGGAACCTTTGGCTAATATTATTTCTCTTCAACAGCCAAATGTGATAATAGAAGAGGAAGCAAAGCAGTTTATAAATGCTGATTTGGGCGTGGAAAAAATTGAAGATGCGATAGCAGGTGCAAAGGATATTATTGCTGAAAATATATCTGAAAATGCAGAGTACAGAACCGCAATCAGAAATATTGTATCAAAGCAGGGCGTGTTGGTATCAGAAGCAAAGGACAAAGAAACAAGTACTGTTTATGATAATTATTATGAGTACAGTGAGAGTGTTGCTAAAATTCCGGGACACAGAATTCTTGCGGTAAACAGGGAGAAAAAGAAAAGATTCTCTCTGTTAAAATTGAATCGCCGGATGATATCATTGTTTCCTGTTTGGAAAAGGCAGTTATTGTCAGAGATTCAGATGCTAAGAAATATCTTGAAGATGCAATTAGTGATAGTTACAAGAGACTGATTCAGCCTGCTGTAGAGAGAGAAATCAGAAATATGCTTACAGAGAGAGCTGAAGACAGCGCAATCAGAGTGTTCAATGAGAACCTTAAACAGTTATTGATGCAGCCACCAATTGCAGGAAAGAATGTTCTTGGTTGGGATCCTGCGTTTAGAACAGGATGTAAGCTTGCTGTGGTTGATCAGACCGGAAAAGTACTTGATACAATTGTAATATATCCTACAGCACCGCAGAATAAGGTGAAAGAGGCAAAAGAAATATTGAAGAAACTTATTGATAAGTATGATATATCGCTTATTTCACTGGGGAATGGAACTGCGTCAAGAGAATCTGAAGCGGTCATTGTAGAACTATTAAAGGAAATAGACAAGGATGTTTCTTATGTAATTGTTAGTGAGGCAGGAGCTTCTGTATATTCGGCAAGTAAGCTTGCAACAGAGGAGTTCCCTAATTTTGATGTGGGACAGCGAAGTGCAGCATCAATCGCAAGAAGATTGCAGGATCCGTTGGCTGAACTTGTAAAGATAGATCCTAAGGCTATTGGAGTCGGTCAGTATCAGCATGACATGAATCAGAAAAAACTTGGAGAGCAGCTTGGCAATGTTGTTGAAGACTGCGTAAACAATGTTGGAGTGGATTTGAATACGGCTTCTGCATCGTTGCTTGAATATATTTCAGGTATCAACAAAACACTTGCTAAAAATATAGTTGAGTACAGAGAGGAAAATGGTAAGTTTTCTACAAGAAAGGAATTGCTTAAGGTTGCTAAGTTAGGACCTAAAGCATTTGAACAGTGTGCAGGTTTCCTCAGAATAACTGATGGAAAGGAAGTACTTGATTCTACAAGTGTCCATCCTGAAAGTTATGATTCTGCCAAGAAACTTATTTCCGGCCTTGGCCTTGATATTGAAGATGTCAAAAAAGGTGGAATTAAAGGTATAAGTAAAAATATAATAGGAAATAAAGAAAAGATATCTCAAATGAGTGAAGAAATCGGATGTGATGGTATTACTCTCGTTGATATAGTCAAGGAGTTGGAAAAACCTGCAAGAGACCCAAGAGATGAAATGCCAAAACCAATTTTGAGAAGTGATATTCTTGAGATGAAGGATCTTAAGGAAGGAATGATTCTGAAAGGGACTGTCAGAAATGTAATTGATTTTGGAGCTTTTGTAGATATAGGAGTTCATGAGGACGGATTAGTTCATATTTCACAGATGAGTGACAAGTATATCAAGCATCCCCTTGAAGTTGTTAATATAGGTGATGTGGTTGAAGTGAAGATAATGAGTGTCGACATGCAGAAAAAGAGAATTCAGTTGTCGATGAAGTTGTAAATTTGTTGAAATATAATTTGATTCATGATAATGAAGAATTTTTGCGTTAAATAGCAGGACTTATAAGTGGAAAAATAATAAAAAATAAAATTGTTTAAAATTTTTGAAAAAAGTTGTTGACAAATATAAATAATTTTATTATTATAAATAGGCAGTCTGAAACAGACATGCCAATGGGATCTTAGCTCAGCTGGGAGAGCACCTGCCTTACAAGCAGGGGGTCACAGGTTCGAGCCCTGTAGGTCCCATTTATATGGCGAAGTAGCTCAGTTGGCTAGAGCACACGGTTCATACCCGTGGTGTCGAGGGTTCGAATCCCCCCTTCGCTACTTTATGAGTCCAAAGGTTATGCCTTTGGACTTTTTCAATTTTGTGAGAAAATTGATTTGTTATGCAACAATTGGTTTAAATTTTAGAATTGATTTAAATTTTAGAATTGATTTTAATGTAACAATTGATGGATGGTTTTAAAAAAGGAGTCTATATGAGAATAGGAATGGGATATGATGTTCACAGACTTGTTGAAGGAAGAAAATTGATTTTGGGAGGAGTGGATATTCCACACATAATGGGGCTCGATGGACATTCTGATGCTGATGTTGTTGTTCATGCTATTATGGATGCACTTTTAGGAGCGGCCGCGTTGGGAGACATTGGAAAATTATTTCCGGACACTGATCCACAGTATAAGGGAATATCAAGTATTACATTGCTAAAGCATGTGGGAAAAGTACTTGCTGAAAACAACTACGAAATAGGAAATATAGACGCAACAATAATTGCACAAAAGCCAAAACTTGCACCATATAGGGAAGAGATGGTTCGCAATATAGCAAATGCTCTGGAAATTAAGGAAAATCAGGTTGGAATAAAGGCAACCACTGAAGAGGGACTTGGATTTACAGGTGAACAAATGGGAATATCTGCTCAGGCAATTGCGTTACTTATAGAAAGGTAATAACTTTAATTGAAAGAATTGGAAATAAAAGATTTATCAATAGATGATTTTGAGACTATAAATAACTTTTACAATATGCGAAGAACATCTGCTGCTGATGGAAATATACTTGATTTATTTTTGTGGAATGACTGTTATCCATCTAAAATTCTTGTGACCGATAAATGCCTGGTAATTCTTGGAATAGAAGCTGGAAAATACTGTTCAATGATACCCTTTTGTAAGAAAGAAGATCTGAAAGATAGTTTCGATTTTCTTAAAGAGCTATTTAACGATTATTTTAAACAAGAGCTGATTGTATATGTTGCAGACAGAGAAGCAATTGATATTTTGTCCCTGCCTGAAGAAGAGTACGAGATAACTGAAGAAAGAGATTTGTTTGATTACATATATGATTCAGATAAACTTAAAACATATTCAGGTAGAAAATATCACAAAAAAAAGAATCATCTGAACGCATTTAGAAAGGCTTATTCCGGCAGGTATGAATTCAGATTGTTAGGAATGAAAGATTATAGTCACATATCTGATTTTCTTCAAAAGTGGAGAGCAGATAAATCAGGAACTGCAATGAGTAAATATATTGATTATGAAATATCAGGAATTGAGAAAGTATTGAAGTGGCAGAATGTAATAGGTTTTAAGGCTGGAGGCTTGTTTATTGATGATAGCCTTGAAGCATTTACAATCGGCAAATATTACAAGGAAGAAGATGTAGTGTATGTACCCGTTGAAAAAGCAAACAGCCGGTTTCGTGGAATATATGCGTATATATGCAGCAAATTTTTGCGTGAAGCCTTTCCGGAAGCATCTAAGGTAAATAGAGAAGACGACATGGGACTGGAGGGATTAAGGCAGGCTAAACTGTCTCTTAATCCTATTGAACTTGTTGAAAAGTATACGATTATACAGAAGTGGCAAGTCTAAAATATAACGCATATAACGAAGAAGTAGATGTCCCACTTCTCTAAGCAAAGTGAAGGTGTGGGTAAGAAGCCTTACTGAGTGGTGTGAAATAAGGAGAAAGAAACGATATATATAATATAATGCACAAGAGGGGATAAGTATGATTAGATATCTTAATGAATTTGAAAAAATGAATATTGTTCCTTTATATGAAGAGACATTTCAGGATGAATATGAGTACTGTGAATTTTTCTATAATATGGTTGTTCCAACCGCTGAGATTATGGTAGATATGGATTCATCTAAAGAAATTCAAAGTATGATTACATTGATTCCTAAAAAAGTGAATTTCGGCGGAAGGGAATGTGATTGTTACTATTTATATGGAATTGCCACTGAAAAAGAGGTGAGAGGACAAGGAAAAATGTCCGGATTGATAAATAATCTTATTAAGGATCTTTATGATAAAGGACAAAACTTTACCTATCTGATTCCGGACTCTGATCCAAACAGGCAGTTTTACAGAAAATTTGGTTTTGAAACAGTAATGGACAAATTTGAGAAGAAGAAGGAGATAATTAAAAAGCCGAGTCATTCTTTTTTGCAACGAAAAGCTGAACGTTCAGATGCTGTCAGGCTTTCACTTTTTGCAAATAATTATCTGAAAAGTAAGTACGGTGTTTTTATGACTCACTCAAAAGAGTATTTTGAACGAATAATAGAATTTGTGAAGGCTGAAAAAGGATACGTTGAAGTAATACTTAAAGATAAAATAGTTCTTGGGTACAGAGTTGTTGTTGATGATGATGTTATTGAAGAAGTGACAGATGATAAGATGAAACCTTATGAAATGATTGGTGATATTTCAAAACCATACGCCATGGCACGAGTGATTGATGTGAAAGGACTTGTTGAAATGGTTTGTTCAAAGGACTCGGGCAGTGTGGTGATAAAACTTAATGATGACATTATTCCTGATAATGACGGAGTTTTTGAATGGAATTTCAATTTGACAAAAATGTTGTGGGAGAGAACAAATAAAGAACCGGATATAGAGATGTCTATTGGAGAATTTTCTCAGTATATTTTTGGATACAGACAGGTTGATGAATTACCTCAACTGAATACCGGGGCGGGTTTTTATATCAATGATTACATTTAAAGTGGCCATATTTTAAATATTTAAAAAAGTGCATTGATACTTACTTGATTTTATATTATATTGTATCTTAGTGTTTTATTAAAATAATAAATGTATAATGAGGAGCATGTATTTATGAAGATTTATAATACGCTTTCTAAGAAAAAAGAAGATTTTGTCCCAATTGATGGAAATAATGTGAGTATGTATACCTGTGGACCTACAGTATATCACTATGCACATATTGGTAATCTGAGAAGTTACATCATGGAAGATGTGCTTGAAAAAGAACTCAGATTTGAGGGTTATAATGTAAAGAGAGTAATGAATATTACCGATGTCGGCCATTTATCCAGTGATGCTGACACAGGTGAAGATAAAATGTTAAAAGGTGCCAAGAGAGAACATAAAACAGTAATGGAGATAGCAAAGTTCTACACTGATGCATTTTTTAATGACTGCGCAAAACTTAATATTAAGACTCCTGATGTTGTTGAGCCTGCTACAAACTGCATCGATGAGTTTATCAGAATGATTGAAAAATTGATTGAAGATGATTATGCATATCTTGCAGGCGGAAATGTATACTTTGACACATCAAAACTCGATGAGTATTATACACTTTCAAGTCATAACAGCGACGATTTGATGGTCGGTGTTAGAGATGATGTTGAAGAAGACAATAACAAGAAGAATAAAACTGACTTTGTACTTTGGTTTACAAAGTCTAAATTTGATGATCAGGAACTCAAATGGGACAGCCCTTGGGGAGTGGGATATCCCGGCTGGCATATTGAATGCTCATGTATCAGTATTAAGCATTTAGGTGAGAGACTTGATCTTCACTGTGGTGGAATTGATAATATTTTCCCGCATCATACAAATGAAATCGCTCAGAGTGAAGCTTTTCTTGGACATAAATGGTGTAACTACTGGTTCCATGTTCATCATCTGAATGATAAGCAGGGAAAGATGAGTAAGTCAAAAGGCGATTTCCTTACAGTTTCACTTCTCGAAGAAAAAGGCTATGATCCTATTGTTTACAGAATGTTCTGTTTGCAGTCACATTACAGAAAACCATTGGAATTTAGCTTCGAGGTGCTTGATTCCGTAAAGGCTGGTTATATTAAACTCAGAAAGAAGATATCTTCTCTGGACAGAAATGGTGGAAAAGTTGATTCTCAAACTGTTGAGTCATACAAGAATAAATTCATTGAAGTTGTAGGAAATGATATTAATACTGCATCGGGGATTACTATCATATATGACGTTCTTAAGGATGATGTTAATGATGCAACTAAGATTGCCGTTATAGATGAGTTTGACAAGGTATTGTCTTTGAATCTCACAGTTCCTTACGAGGAAGACAATAGTACCGGTATTGACGAAGAATTGGAAACATATATAAATTCTATGATCGAAAAGAGAAAAGAAGCTAAAAAAGCAAAGGATTTTGCCACAGCAGACAGCATTAGAGATGAACTTGCGTCAAAAGGAATTATCCTCAAAGATACAAGGGAAGGAACAACATGGACGAAAGCGTAAATAGTGATTTGTTTACTTCTGTAAGCAGATTGATGAATATAAACGAAATTGAATTAGTTAATTATTCACCTCTTACTTTGGCATACATTGGAGATGCTGTGTATGAGATGATAGTCAGAACTGTAGTTGTGTGTGAGGCCAATATGAGTGTAAACAATCTTCACAAAAACAGCACTAAGTTAGTTATGGCAAAAGCTCAATCTGATATCATTCATGCCCTGTCAGAGGAACTGACAGAAAATGAAATGGCAGTATACAAAAGGGGACGAAACGCAAAATCATACTCAAAAGCAAAAAATGCAACCTATTCGGATTACAGAAATGCGACGGGGTTTGAAGCATTGATTGGATATTTATATCTGTCTAAACAGACTGACAGAATGATGTACATTATCAAAAATGGTATTGAGTTGATTGAAGATGACAAAGCTAACTGATTCAAGCAACTGATAGTTTGTTATTATTAAAAAACAAGGATAAATATGAGATACGAAGAATTTACAATAGAAGGAAGAAATGCGGTTTTGGAAGCATTTCGTTCAGGAAAGACAATTGATAAGTTGTTTGTCGCAGAAGGAAATGAGGATGGCAGCATTCAGACTATTATAAGAGAAGCCAAGAAGAATGATGTTATTATTAATTTTGTTAAAAGAGAGCGTCTTGATCAGATATCTAAAACAAAAAAACATCAGGGTGTTATAGCCTATGCAGCGGCCTATAAGTACGCCTCTGTTGAGGATATACTTGAAAATGCAGCAAATAAGCAGGAACCACCATTTATTATCATTCTTGATAATATCGAAGATCCTCATAATCTTGGAGCGATTATCAGAACTGCGAATCTTGCGGGGGCACATGGAGTGATTATTCCAAAGAGAAGAGCAGTAGGTTTAACTGCTACAGTTGCAAGAACTTCTGCAGGAGCTCTTAATTTTACCCCTGTAGCAAAGGTGACAAATATATCAAAGACTATAGAAGAATTGAAGAAGCAGGGATTATGGTTTGTGTGCGCGGACATGGGTGGAAATTCCATGTACGACCTGGATTTAAAAGGACCTATAGGACTGGTAATTGGAAATGAAGGCGAAGGCGTTAGCAGACTGGTTAGAGAAAACTGTGATTATGTGGCGTCTATTCCTATGCATGGAGATATAGACTCACTTAATGCGTCTGTGGCTACAGGTGTACTTGCTTTTGAGATTGTCAGACAGAGAATGAACTGATAGAGCTGAAAGGCTGAATAGTTACGCTGAAAGCGAAAAAAGCATATTTTGTTGTTGAAAAATAATATTAAATATGTTATTATAAACCCTGTTAAAAAGCTGATGTGGCTCAGTGGTAGAGCACTTCCTTGGTAAGGAAGAGGTCACGGGTTCAATCCCCGTCATCAGCTTTTTTTTGTTTGGCGAAAATAGTGGCAAAATAAAGGACTGTAATTGGCAAGAACAATAGTAAAACAGAGCTTTAATATGCAATTCGAGACTATTGTTATAAAAGGCATTTTATGGTATCATCTAAAAAGATGCATTTAATTATGAATAAAAAAGAAGGGGGTATATTTATGCATAAATATATCAAGAAAACTTTAAGTGTCATGTTAGCGACAGCAGTTACATTTACTTCTGTTTCCGTTACGGATTTAGTTGGAACAAAGAATGTATATGCGGTTTCTAATGTTGATGACTGGGAAAACAAAGATGAAGTCACTGTTGACGGAACTATGATTAGGGACGCCAATTTGTTGGCAGCATTGAAAGACATAATTAATAATGGAAAGTCTTTCAAAGGAAAAGATTTAAAGAATTATACCGGTGACATTGATCTTTCCGGCAAATCAAATATCTATGATTTGACTGGATTAGGTTATGCAATTAATGCAAAATCAATTAATTTGTCGGGTACATCAGTAGAAAAGATTAACAAATACGAATTTCTTGAATGTAAGTTTAAGAAAGTTGTGTTGCCTGATGGATTGGAAGAAATCGGTGAACACGCTTTTTCGCAGTGTCATAATCTTTCAGAAATTAATATTCCTGAAAGTGTAACAAAGATTCATAACGGAGCTTTTAATAAGTGTGAAGCTCTTAAGGAAATAGATTTTCCTGATGATCTTGAGTTACTTGGAAATGAATCATTTGCAAACTGTACATCGTTAAAAGAAGTAATTATTCCTGATAAAATCAAAGCTGCATCTGAGGCATCAGCAGATGAAGGTGAAATAGGTATTGGGATTAACGTTTTTTCCGGATGTACCTCTCTTGAAAGTGTAACTTTCGGTAGAAACATGACTGTAATTCCTGCAGCATTTTTACAGGATACAGATTCACTTACAAGTATCAATATTCCTTCATGGATTGTTGGGATTGATGAAAGTGCATTTTGCGGAAGTTCTATTCACACTATAGATATTTCAAAGAATACTAAGATTGAATATATTAAAGCCTCTACATTTGCTAATTGTAATTATCTTCAGACAATTAAACTTCCAAAGAACATTAAGTCTATAGATGAAAGCGCATTTGAAAATTGTGTAAGATTGGAAAAAGGAGATCAGTTAGCAAGTTTAACACAATTAGAGACTATTAAAGCAAACGCATTTAGAAATTCCGGCCTTACAATTCTCAGTATTCCGGAAAATGTTATGAATATTGAAGATTCGGCATTTCAGGATTGTTCAAGCCTTAAAGCTGTTACATTCTTAGATTTTCCGGAAGATTCTTTGCGTGAGATGAATAAGGTCATTGGCAAAAATGCATTTAGGGATTGTAAAAAATTAACAAATATAATTTTCCCAAAAGACAGCCAGGACAGAAGTAACTGTACTTTTGAAATTGGATTCAGAGCTTTCAGTGGATGTATATCATTAGCCGGTGATATTGAATTCCCAAGAAACCTTGTTAAGATTGGTGATGAGGCATTTGCAGATTGTGGAAGAGCATTTACAGATTGGGAAAGAGATAAATGCGGATATACAATGAGACGTTATTACATGACTGACATAAATAAAATCTACGATTACAGTGCTGAGGGAACATCAGGTGAGACTATTTTCACAACAGCAGATAAGAAATACTATCAGCCAACAATGGCGTATATTGACTGGAGCGATGTTCATGTAACTAAACCTACAGGTACATATTTTGAAGTATTTATTCAGACTCCTCATGATAAAGTGACTGAAGATGAATTGAAAGACCTTTCCGGCGAATACAAAATGCACTATCAGTATTTTGAAGGTGTAAAAGAACTTAATTTCTCTGAATGTGTTAATGCTGAGTTCGGAGAAGGTGTATTTATGGGATGTGTCAACTTGGATACAGTTATTCTTCCTGATTCCTTAGTTGAAATACCGGCAGAAATGTTCAGAGATACTTCTACAGATGTCAGAATGGCTAATAACTCTACTGTTAGATCATTAGCTAAGAATGATCCTGACGAAGTATGGTATAAAGGATTGAAATATGTTGATATGTCTCCAAATGTAAAGGTTATCGGAGTTAGTGCCTTTAGAGATTCTCACAACCTGACATTCTATAATGAAGATACTGGTATCGACAGATTTCCTAAAAAACTTGAAAAAATATGTGATTACGCATTCGCGGGATGTGAAAGTTTATCAAAAGTAACATTGGGAAGTACTGTTAAAGGTATAGGAAAATATGCATTTAAGGGAACTTCACGTATTGCAGACAGCTTAATGGTTCCTAAGATAGGATTGAAGAAAGTTGATGTTATGAATGCAAGTAACTTAGGTTACATTGGAGATGATGCTTTTGAAGATTGTGCATTAGAAAGTTTCAACTTAAATGAAAATGCGCCTGTTTATGCAATTAAAGGTTCAACA
Organism: Lachnospiraceae bacterium; assembly: GCA_016282745.1. Lineage (GTDB taxonomy): Bacteria > Bacillota > Clostridia > Lachnospirales > Lachnospiraceae > SIG293. The sequence goes on along the minus strand of JAEELL010000132.1, from coordinate 15,558 downwards.
TTTGCTAATTGTCAGTACTTAACATCTACTAAACTTTCAAAGAATGTTAAAAAAGTATACTCAAAAGCATTTGCGAAGACTACAAGAATGAAATCTTTAATTATTCCGGATAATTGTACTGTTGATTTATATGCTTTTGATGGTTACTTTACATCAAAATACTATGATTCAACTGCGACAATTTACGTTGATGATGATATTTCAACATCAAAATTTATTTACGCAGCAAAAGTACCGACAATTTCAATCAGTTTTGTTGATAAGAATCAGACAGTAAGATTAAATGGAGAGTTAACTCTTCCTTATATTGTTACAAATTATGTAAAGGACAATCCAACATGTATAAAGTCTGTTAAGGTTGGAGAAAAAGAATATACTTATAATTCAACAACTGGTGAATTAGAAGGAAATACAAACAATGTTGCAATCGAACCTGTATTGTATAATGATAAGTTCAAATTTAAAGGATTAAATACAGTCAATGGTTCAAGTGAAAATATTGAGTGTCCAGCATGGGCAGCTAAGTTATATGGTCATGAAGTTGGAAAAGAGAATGTTTCGTTAACATCAGAATTACATTTCAAACTTCTTGATGGAGTTGCAAAGAGAAGTACTGAAGTTTCATACGCTGTAAATGTTACAGCAAATCCATGTAAGGAAATTGTACTTAACGATTGTTCTGAAAAACAGGAATACAATATTAGTATTAGTTCAAGTAAGGCATTAACAATTAGTCCTACATTTGTTCCTACTTATGATGATAGTGAAATAACTGATTTGCCTGTTTGGAAAATTGAATCAAATAGTGAACTTATTGATATGAATGTTGCTGATGGAGGTAAATCTGCTTCATTTACAAAGAAGGCAAATGCAACTTACGGTACAGCAAAAGTATCTGTTACAGCAGGACCTGTTACAAAGGAATTCTATATCAATGTTACAGTACCTGCTAAATCAGTTAAACTTAGTGAATCTTCAAAAGGACTTTTGGTAGGTAATGCAGATTCAATTACAGCTACTCTTATATATAGTAGTGATTATACCAGTCTTTCAACAACATATCCGGATTCTGTAAAAGTGTCATCATCAGATAGTGAGATTGTTCAGGTAACAAGTTATGAGATGTTGCAAGATGGAAGTTATAAGATTTATTTCACTGGAAAGACAGCAGGAACTGCAAAGATTAGAGTTACAGCATTGGCATCTAATACTTATTCAGAATGTACTGTTAATGTAGCCATGGATGGAGTTGTTCCTGTATTAAAGAATTCTGCTAATGAAATTGTTCAGAATGGATCAAGAATAAGTATTCAGGGTAAAAACAGTGTTGTATTATCATATGAGTATACAAACGGTTTCCAGGATAAAGATATGAATTGCGATATATATCCAATAAATCTTTTTTCAACAAAAGTTGATACAAGCAAAAAGAAAGTAACTATTGCACCATTGAAAAAGGGTAGTGGTAAGATTACATTTTATCCTCCAGCAGGATCTTCTTCAAACAATGGAGTAACTGTTTATTTTGATGTTGATGCAAATGTAGCTAAAAAGGGTATTTCTTTAAAGAAATCTTCTATTCCTTTGGATACAACAGTAAGCGTATTTGATTATATGCAGAATGATTTTTATGCGGGAAAATCTGATCCAAATATTGCTGACAACAAGATTACAGAAGCAAATGCTGAAAATTATGCCAGATTGACAAACAATAGAATTGAGTTTACATCGAGTGATCCAAGCACAGCTTCTGTTGATAACTATGGAAATGTAAAAGGATTAAAACTTACTGAAAAAGGTAAGAGTGTTACAATTACATGTACTGCTTATAACGGAAATGAAATTGTGGCTTCTGCATCAACAACTGTATCTGTAATCAAACCGGATTTGACTGATATGTCATACAGTGGAAAGACAGAGATTTCAGTTGGTGAAGTTTCAGAGTGGACTATTATTTATGCTCCTCAGAATTGTATTATTGAAAGTGAAGAGGTTAGCGGATTTGATAAGTCTATTGTAAGTGCTTCAATAAATGTTTCAAACGGTAGTGTTGTAGTATCTGTAAAAGGATTAAAAGTTGGAGAGACAACCGTAAAAGTATCTATTAAAGGCGGAAGTACATCAAAGAAACTTTCAATTCCTGTTAAGGTAATTAAAAAAGAAGATGTTTACGGTGGTCAGATAAGTGGTAAATCTCTTGGTAAGATTAAGATAAAGAAGATTAAAGCCGGAAAGAAGAAAGCAACTTTAAAATGGAAATTAGTAAAGGGCGCATCAGGATACGAAATTCAGATGTCTACTAAAAAGAAAAAGGGTTACAAGAAAGCCGCAACAATTAAATCCGGTAAAAAATCAAGTTATGTTAAAAAGAAACTTAAGAGTAAGAAAACTTACTATTTCAAGATTAGAGCTTATGGAACTAATACAAGCGGAAAGAAAATATACAGTAAGTGGAGTAGCCCTAAGAAAGTAAAAGTTAAATAAACATGCATTTTCGATGTTATTTGGCATAATTATCGGGCGGTATATAACCGCCCGATTGTTGTAGAAAAAATAAGAAAGGAAAACAAATGAAGGTTATTAAAAAAATAGTTAGTGTATTTTTGGTAGCAGCACTTTCTGTGTCACCTGTTAATACAGTTTTTTTTAACAATAAGATTGAAATAAAAGCTGATAATAATCCATTAGCATATTCGGATGATGAAATTGTAGATTCCAGAATGATTGAAGATTCTGAATTGTTAGCAGCTTTAAAGCAAATTATCGGAAAAGGTAAGAATTTTACATTCGGTGAATTAAAGAGTTATAACGGAGACTTGAATTTTTCCGGATATCCAGGCATTTCTGATGTTAAAGGTTTAGGATTTGCTGTTAAAGCAAAATCGATGGATCTTTCTAACACAAAAGTACATTATATTTATGCAAATGAATTTAAAAAATGTGAATTTGAAAGTTTTGTGCTTCCTAATACAATTGTTGAAATTGAAGACGCTGCATTTGAGCAGTGTAGTAATTTAAAGACTATTAATTTTCCTGAAGGATTACTCAAAATTAAGCAGACAGCATTTGCGTTGTGTACATCTCTTGATAATATAACATTACCTGATTCTTTAATAAAAATCGGTAACGGAGCTTTTCAGAGTTGTGATTCTTTAAAGTCTATTGTTATTCCTGATGGATTAGATGCATTGAGTGAAAATGCGGACGAAGATCTTGATAACGGAATTGGAACAGATGTTTTTAAAGGATGTAAATCACTTAGCAGTGTTACTCTCGGAAGTGGAATGAGAGCTATTCCTGCAGGTTGTTTCTCTAAAAATACATCGTTATTATCAATCGTAATTCCGGCTGCAATAACTGATATCAGAGAAAATGCTTTTAGTCAGAGTGGACTTGTATCTATTGATTTGTCAAAAAATACTAAGATGACAGCAATTAAAAAAGCTGTATTTGATGGATGTTGGAATTTGAAAAATATTAAGCTTCCAACTTCAATTGAATCAATTGGTTATGCAGCTTTTCAGGGTGGTGCATATGAAAATACTGAGTTTCTCAGAAATTTGACTAAACTTGAAACACTCGGTGAATACTGTTTTGCCGCTAGTGATGCTACAAAGGCATATATTCCACCTAAGGTAAGGGATATAGGAAATAGCTGTTTTAGAGATTCTGACTTGGAAGAAGTTGAAATAGCTGATTTTGTTGAGGACTTGGATATTAAACAAGAAAAAAGAATCGGAGCATATTGTTTTAAAGGCACCAACTTGGCTTCTGTCACTTTCCCAACTGCAAATGAAGATAATGCCAATATATCCTTATCGATTGATGAGAGTGCTTTTGAGTACTGCAATAATTTAAGAAGGATTGTAGCTCCTAAGAATCTTATTAGTATAGGTAATAAGGCATTCTTTTCGTGTTCTAAAGATGAAGATTATATTCAATCATTTTATTTGACAAGAATATCATCTTGGGATGATGTGAGTGATAAATATTTTGCTGGTGCAAAGAAATATACTGTTTATTCATCTACGAATGAGAAGTATTATTATGGACGAGTAGTATATATAAACCCTGATTCTTTTGATATGAATAATAATATTACAATATATACTGAAGAGGAAATAGAGGGAGCTACAGTAGTTAACAAAGAGCGTTCAGCAACTTTGGGTCTTGAATATGTAGATTTAAGTAGATGTAGAGAATTAGCTCTTGGTACCTCTGTATTTGAATCATGTGAAGCTTTGGAAGAAGCATATTTACCGGATTGTCTTACTGAAATACCGGATAGAACATTTAAATATTGTTCATGCGAGAAAAGGAATTTAGAAAATCAATTACCGAAACTGGAAACGCTTGAAAATCCTGAGTTGGACATTTATGGTGGATTGAGACATGTTGAGATGAGTGAGAATGTTACAAAGATTGGTAACGAAGCATTTTTTAATTGCGTTTCTCTTAAGATGGATGATATTCCACAAAAATTGGAGTATATTTGTGATGGTGCTTACAGATATTGTTCTGGCTTGAAAAAAATCACGTTGCCATCAACGTTGAAGTATATTGGAGAATATGCATTTGATGAGTGTGTTAGGGCGGAGGGTGGCTTTGCCATTCCAAATTCAGGCCTCTGTGAAATTATTGCAACAAATGCATCCTCGTTGGAATATATTGGAAGAGCTGCATTTAGACATGCTAATATTAAGTCGTTTGAATTAAATGCAGATTCAAAAGTATCAGTATTGTTTAGGGAAACTTTTTATAGATGTGAGTATCTTCGAATTGCAACTTTCCCAAAAACTTTAGGATACATACAAAGGGATTGTTTTGGATTATGTTATAGAATTTCTACATTAAAAATACCTGACAGTTGTACAATTGATGAGGAAGCTTTTTATTCTTCACAGTCTCTATCTGAAGATGCTTTAACTACTGATGCAAGATTTCTTGAAGATGTTCCGGTACACGTTACTCAAAATAGTGCGGGCAAAAAAATATACTTTGTTACAGCTTCTATTCCGGGTATCGTAGTAGATAAGACTTTCCAAAAGGCTACAGTATTGGTAAATGGAGATCTTGTTATTCCATTTAATGTATGTCCTGCTCAAACCGGATGTGCTATTAATACTGTTAAAATTGGAAATGAAGTATATACTTATAATGATAAAGAGAGCGTTTTAGTAGGTAATACAACGGGAGTTGCTTTGATACCTACTATGAGCACTGATTCACGTAGAGTATATTATAGTAATCCTTTAAAAGAGACAACTAGTTCTGTTGTCGCAAGTTCATATAAATTGACTTTGGCAGGCGTTGAGGAATCTAAACAGCTATCTGTTCAGCTTAACTCAGTAATTAGTTTTAAAAACAGTATTGTAACCGGCAGAACTACTAATGCGGATGCTGATTATATCATTGATGTTAAAGAAAACACATGTACGGATATTGAAATTGATAATTTATGTAATGGTAATCTGTATGTGCCGGGAAATGAGTCAAAAAAATATACTATAACACCTGATTTTATTGGATATTTCATCGGAGAAAAGATAACAGATATTCCTGAGTGGAGAATACTTAACGGTGAAGATAATATCTCAAATATTAAAGTGGCTGATGATCATATGTCATTAGATTTCAGCACAGTAAAGGGAAAATATGGTGATACTTTAGTTGAAGTATCAGCAGGAACTGTTACGAAGAAATTCTATATTAAAGTTTGCTCGCCAATTACAAACCTTTCATTGGATGGTAGTACAAAAGATATGTGTTATAATACGTCAGCACAGTTTACGTTAAATATCACTAACTCAGGAACTGCAGAAAATGTTGAAAAATATCCTGATAATGTAATAGTTAATGTTTTGGATGACAGTATAGTATCTGTATCTGATGTGAAGATGAATGAAAATCACACTAAACTTACATATACTGTTAACGCATTATCATTTGGCTCTACAGATATAGAATTTAGAAGTGCTTCAGGAAAGTGTATTGTTATGCAACATTTTAATGTTGTTTCTTCTGATTTGAAAGTGTTACTTTATGATGCAGATGGAAATCAGTTAAAAGACGGTGATGATTTGTACATCAGAGGTACAAACGGATTGATTCTCTTTTATGATTTTTCTGATGATATAAGTACAAATGAAATTAATGCAGTTACTGAGGTTGGCAAAAAGTTAAGTGTTAAAGTTGAACCTGAAAATAAGAAATTGTATATTGATGGAGTGAGGCTTGAAAGAACAACTTTGACGGTATATCCGATAGAAGGTACTGCTGAAGCTAACGGTACGGTATTAAATGTTCATGTTAATGCAGATGTACAGAAAATATCACTTAGATCAGCGAGTTTAGAGACTGGTGAAATAAGAAACATATTATCATATATGTATAATGAATTTGGATCTGAACACAAAATTACTGCTGTTGAAAATGCTGATGACTTTGGTTTGATTACTGATAACTATATAGAATTTAAATCAAGTAATGAAAATTGTGCAACTGTAGATGAGTGTGGTCGTGTTACTGCATTAAAAGCACCTGCAGATGGAAATAAGATTACAATTACGTGTAACGCATACCGCGATGGAGTAGTTGTAGCAAGTGCATCAGCAAATATTTCAATTAAAGGTCCTGTTGTTGAAACTACAATACCTAATATTGAACCACCAACAACTTCTCATGTAGAACCGCCTACAGGAGGAAATGGTGGAGAACCAAAAACTACTGTGAATAATAATAATAATTCAAATAATCAGCAGACTACAAATCAGTCTTCAGGTAATGGTTCAAATATTAGTGGAAATAACAATAACCAGCAGTCTGGAAGTAACAGTTCAGGAAACACAAGCAATAGTGACAGTAGTAACGGATCATCTGTAAATAATGATTCTTCAAATAATCAGGATTCACACGCTGTAAATGTTTCTGGCACTAAGATTAAGAAAGCTTTAAGAGCTAAAAATAACAAGCAAATTAAGGTTACTTACAATTCAGTTTCAGGAGCAAGTTATTACGAAGTATCTTATTCAACAAGTAAAAACTTCAAGAAAGGTACTGAGACTAAAAAGTTCAAAAAGACTAGCGCTGTTCTTAAGAAACTTTCAAAGAAAAAATATTTTGTCAGAGTAAGAGTTGTAAAGGTTGTTAATGGTCAGAAATATTTTTCTAAGTGGTCTTCAAAAAAGACAGTTAAAGTAAAAAAATAGTAATTATTGATTTGATTACTAAGCTATAAATAGCAATAGAAACTGTTTTTATAATAAATATGGTTTCAATGTAAGAAGTGCATCTCAAACGTTAGGCGGATGTTTAACGTTTTGAGGTGCATTTTATGTTGGAATTATTGACAAAAAATGCATATGTGATAAGATATTAACTAGTGTTGATTAAGATGAAAGGAGTACATATTATGAATAGAAGAGTATTTTCTGTACTCGTTGACAATACATCGGGTGTTCTCAACAGAGTTGCTGGTTTATTCAGCAGAAGAGGATATAATATTGACAGTCTTACAGTTGGTGTGACTGAGAATCCAAAATATTCACGTATGACTATAGTTGTTACAGGAGATGATGATATCTTAGAGCAGATTGAAAAGCAGATTGACAAGTTAGTAGATGTTGTCAGTGTGAAAGTTCTTGAAGACGGATCATCTGTTACAAGAGAACTTATTCTTGCAAAGATTAAAACAACTCCTGAGAGAAGACAGCAGATTCTTGCTGTAACAGATATCTTCAGAGCAAAGATTGTTGATGTGTCAACTGACTCAATGATGGTTGAATTGACAGGAAATCAGAACAAGCTTGATGCTTTCTTGAGTTTACTTGATGAAGCTGAGGTTGAACTTGTAAGAACAGGTATTACCGGATTATCAAGAGGATTTAATTAGTTTATATCTGTACAAGTGACAGAATATATATATTATTAATTTATGGAGGCAATTATTATGTCAGAAGCAAAGATTTATTATCAGGAAGATTGTAACTTATCACTTTTAGACGGTAAGACAATCGCAGTTATCGGATACGGTAGCCAGGGACATGCTCATGCATTAAATGCTAAAGAATCAGGATGCAATGTTATCATTGGTTTATATGAAGGAAGCAAGTCTTGGGCAAAGGCTGAGAAGCAGGGATTTGAAGTATATACAGCTGCAGAAGCTGCAAAAAAAGCAGATATCATCATGATTCTTATCAATGATGAATTACAGGCTGATATGTATAAGAAAGAAATCGAGCCAAACCTTGAAGCAGGTAACATGTTAATGTTCGCTCACGGTTTCAACATTCACTTTGGTTGTATTAAGCCACCAGCTGATGTTGACGTTACAATGATCGCTCCTAAGGGACCGGGACATACAGTACGTTCTGAGTATCAGGCTGGAAAGGGTGTTCCATGTTTAGTAGCTGTAGAGCAGGATGCAACAGGTAAGGCTTTAGATATGGCATTAGCTTATGCTTTAGCAATCGGTGGAGCAAGAGCTGGTGTTCTTGAGACAACTTTCAGAACAGAGACAGAGACAGACTTATTCGGTGAGCAGGCAGTACTTTGTGGTGGTGTATGTGCACTTATGCAGGCAGGTTTCGAAACATTAACAGAAGCTGGATATGATCCAAGAAATGCATACTTTGAATGTATCCATGAGATGAAGCTTATCGTTGACTTGATTTACCAGTCAGGATTTGCTGGAATGAGATACTCTATTTCAAACACAGCAGAGTATGGTGATTACATCACAGGTCCTAAGATCATCACAGATGAGACAAAGAAAGCTATGAAGAAAGTTCTTGCTGATATTCAGGATGGAAGTTTTGCAAAAGAGTTCTTACTTGATATGTCACAGGGCGGACGTCAGGTTCATTTCAAGGCTATGAGAAAATTAGCTGCTGAACATCCATCAGAGAAGGTTGGAGAAGAAATCAGACAGCTTTATAGTTGGAATAACGAAGAAGATAAGTTTATCAACAACTAATAATTAGTTTTACATTTTTGATATATTGTTGATTGACGATATTTTCAGAGAAAAAATCTGATTAATAAATATATATAATATATTGATTTAGAATTGCGGAAACCAGGCGTGTGCTTTTTAGTTTCCGCAATTCTTAATTTTGACGAAAATAATTATAAAAAAATGTTTTAAAATAAGGCATTTTTGACAATCTGACAAAAATGAAAAAGTTGCTTCCTGACACTTTTCAACTGTTATTTTTCATGTTATTTTATATACATAATTAAATAGTTATTAATACCAAATGTTCTTTACTTTAGTTACCGGGTTTTGTTTACGAATTGCCAATAGTTTATCAGAGTGGATCGGAAATAGTCTTTGGAACTATTATAGTAAGAATACTACAGATTTTAGCTGGCTTCATTATATTATGAGCGGCATAGGAGTAATGGTGGATAGTTATTTTTACTTCAATGTGCGGCAATATTGAATGATACAGTGATGGTAGTAGGGAAGCCGATGATAGAGAAATCAGAGGCAGGAGAGAGATTTTATTCCCAATATATTTTGAAAAGAGGTTAAGTTGAACACTGTTAGGTAATCGGTAAAGAAGATGGGTATTTTGCATATGCACCTGCTGCTTCAAGTAAGTAGCAGGTGTTTTATTATCCACGGTCGCCAATTGGATGTCGAGTAGGCGTCAGCCTGCTCTTTTTTATGAGAAAAAAAGTTTAGAAATTTTTTTTGAAAAAAATTAAGAAAAAATGCAATAAATTATAAAATACCTTCGTTTAATATTATGAAACAACAAATAAAGGATAGTAAATATATTTATTCATTGACTAATTAACAAAAATATGAAGCTGTATGGTATGACGTTTGATTCTTTCATTTTTGTCAGATATGTATTATAATATATGTACTTTGTGCCATCTTTTATCAGAGGCATGACGAGACAATTATTATTAGTGACATAAATTTATTTTACATTATAAATAATTCTGGATAGAAAAATAAAGGAATCAGATTATTATGGGAACAAAAGAAAAGAAAACAGAAATTGACGAATCATTATTTCGTCGAATAGCAGATGGTGATAATGATGCTTTTTCAGATTTATACTATGCTACATACAAGCAACTTTATGCATTTCTATTATCATTGACAAAGAATAAGGAAGATGCTGAAGATTTACTTCAGAATACTTATATTCGAATTAGAAATGCGGCGCATTTATACAAGAAAAACGGTACGCCAATGGCTTGGATGTGTACAATCGCAAAGAATCAATATCTTGATTTTGTGCGAAAATACGGAAAATATCAGGGTGTTGACTTTGAATTGGTTGAAAATACTATACCGTTTTCAATGGTTACGAATGTCGAAAACAGAATGATAATTGAGCAGGCATTCAAGTATATTTCTGATGAAGAGAGAACTATTGTAGTAATGCATCTGGTAAATGGAATGAAGCACAGAGAAATATCAGATATTCTGGGTATTCCTTTATCAACAGTGTTATCTAAATACAATAGATCACTGAAAAAGATGAAAGCAATAATAGAAGGATAGGAGGAATCTGTATGAATAAGAAAGATAAGATTAATAAGGGCTTAAATGAAGCGTTCTCAGATATGGCTCCTGACATTTTGGATAAGATTTTAATGAGTGATATACAGCCGGTAGAAAGTCTGGAAAGTGACTTGAGAGACGAGCCTGTATTTGTTGAAAAAAGTAGCAAGAAACACGGATGGGTTCCATCTATGGCAATGTCAATTGTTAGTGCCTGTGCTGTTATGTGTATTGCTGTGTTAGGGATACTTGTTATTCCATTACATAATCAGGCCGTAAACACTGTTGCCTGCAGTATTACATTTGATGTTAATCCAAGTATTAGCATTGGATATAATAAAAAAGGTGATATAATTTCAGTTGATGCAAATAACAAGGATGCTGAGAAAGTAGTTGATCAGATTAATAACAAATTTGACAAAAAAATGAAGAATGATAAAAAGATTGACATGACATTATCAGCAATTAAAAAGAACGGTTATCTTAAAGAGAAGAGTTCAGTAGTGCTTGTGTCAGCTGATATTGATGAAAAGAATAGTGTGTCAGTTATAAATAATGTCAAGAGTGATATAAGTTCTTATAGAAAAAAGAGTGACAGTCAGTTTACTGTTGTTTATCAGGAATACAAAAACGACGATAAAGTTGATGAGTTAGCTGAAAAGAAAGGCATTTCAAAAGGAAAAGCTGCATACTGTATCAAAGTTTCAAAAACAGTTAAGGAAAAACCGGCTGAAATAGCTGAATTGTCAGTAGGAAAGATTACAAAAAAATACGTACAAGCACAGAAGAAAAACAAAAAAGTTGATAAAAGCATTATTATCGATGCTGTAGATGATGACAACGAAGTAAAAGATTTTGATGAAGATGCAATTATGGTTGATTTAAATGAAACAGAATCAGATAATTCAGAGGAAACAACAGTAGAAGATGAAAACGAAGTAAATGCTGAGATTATTGGTGAAGATGAAACAGACGAGTGTTCGGAAGATGAATCTGCGAATGACTTAGAAGAAGAATCATGTTTAATGAATGATGACATAGATTTCGAAAAATCTGAAGACAAATACAAAGAAGAAGCAACAACAAAACCGGATAAAGATATTTTTGGAGGAAAATCAGATGACTATGATTCCCAAAAAGGCGTTAAAGAAAAGAAAAATAACAGGAAATCAAAAATCACTGATGAATTAAGTGATTTTTGATCCCTGAGTTACATCATTATCTTTAAAGTATTTATTTAGTGAATTTAATACATGCTTTTTGTTGAGACTCCATAGTGGAGCAATAAGCAGAGATTTTGGACCATCACCGGTGAGACGGTGAATGACAATATCAGATGGAAGCAGTTCAATACAGTGGGCGACTATTTTTATATAGTCGTCCATTTCTAATGTTTTAAATAAGTTATTGGCATAATCTTCTGCAAGCTTTGTATTTTTCAGAACATGGAGCAATTGCAATTTTATACCGTTAATTGGAAGTTGGGATACATGATTTATTGTGTTGTATACATCTTCTGCAGTTTCTCCCGGCAAACCGATAATTACATGAACAACAATATTGATACCTATATTGTGAAGTCGGGTGACTGCCAAATTAAAACACTCCAAATTATAACCTCTGTTTATATAATTGGCGGTTTTTTCATTGGAGGTCTGAAGTCCAAGTTCTACAAAAACAGGTTTAATTTTATTTAGCTCATTTAATAGATTTAATACGTCATCACCAAGACAATCGGGGCGAGTGGCAATTGACAAGGCAACAATATCCTTGTGATTTATAGCTTCAAGAAAAATTCTTCTTAAGTATTCTATTGGACCGTATGTGTTTGTATAGGCTTGAAAGTAAGCAATGTATAAACCATCTTTGATTTTCTTTGAGACTTTTTCTTTGGCTTTTTCTATCTGGTCAGTTATCGAAAGAGCTGCACTTGTGGCAAAGTCACCGGAACCGCCGGCAGAACAGAAAATACATCCGTCATAACTGAGAGTTCCATCTCTGTTTGGACATGTTAGACCGGCATTTAATGATAGTTTGTATACTTTTGATCCAAATCTGTTTTTTAAATAATTGTTGAGCGAGTTATAATACATAGTTACCTCGTTAAAAATAATAATCAGTTTTTTTACATTTGAATTAATTATTTAGAAAATAATTATTCAAACTAATGAGAATTAGGTATTTTAAATATTATTAATTAAAATTTATTAAATAAAAAATAAAATGCAACACTTTGCGATTTATTATACACTATATAGGTGAAGATGTTAATTGCAATTACACTTTGGTATCGATACAACGTAGGAGAAGAAAAAATGAATGTGAATTTAGATTTTATAAACTGTGCAATGAATAACGATAAATACGCATTTGAGAAAGTTTATCAATCTATCTATACTGATCTGCTAAAAATGGCAATATATATACTTGGAAATTCAGATGAAGCAGAAGATGTGGTGAGTGATACGATAATGGATGCTTATACAGGAATTTCAAAACTTAAAGATGCAAACAAATTTGAATGTTGGATTCTTAGGATATTGTCAGTTAAATGTAAGAGAAAAATACGAGATAAATATCAAATGATAAATGTACATAATCCAAATGTGTCAAATATTGATGATATAAATATTGGCAGTTACAAAAGTGATATAGATAACAGGCTGGATATACATAATGCAATGATGAAACTTAAAAAGGAAGAAAGAATCATTGTCACATTATGTGTCGTAGAAGGTTATAAAAGTTCTGATGTATCTTTGATACTTGGAATAAAACAGTCGACTGTACGTTCAAAACTAAACAGAGCATTGGCAAAAATGCGAAAAACTTTGGAGGTATAATATGAAATTGAATTATGATGATATAGAGGAAGAGAATAAAAAGATTGCAGAGTTAATATCAAAGCACAGTGAAGAGTTTCAAACTGATAAAGAAATTCCAAATCTTGAATTGGATCCAAAGAGGAAGATATATAAAATCCCAACTGTTGCAGCTGCATGCGTGGTGTTATGTATTGTTCTTTTTGGTGCTGCAATTAATAATATGTCACTAGGGCGTAGTGAATCATCAAGAAGCACACAAATGAGTGCGGATAACAGTTTTGATAAAGAGAATAGCGTTGATTATCTTGCTGAGCAGGAAGAAATTGCAGATGAAGACGATTTTGACAGCATATATGAGAATTTGGTTTCAAGTTCAAACATTGTTTTTGGTGATGCTTACAAAGATTGGAAAATTGAAAGCAAAGTGGAAATGAGTGCAGATACTGCCACATGTTCGGGTCCTAATTATGAGAAAAATGATTTTTCAGGAACAAATAATCAGACAGAAGGTGTTGAAGAAGGTGATATTGTAAAAACTGACGGTAAATATATTTATGTATTAGATGAATATAAGAAAAAAGTGTTTATCGCATCTGCAGATAAAGGAAATGTAGACAGAGTTTCAGAAATTGAATTTGAAAACGATAATATTTGTTATAATGAAATGTATGTTGATGATGATATATTGATTCTCGTAGGTGTTCAGAATATGGAAGAGGATACATGTACATTTATTGGTTCTAATACGATTATTACTGTATTCAATATAAAGGAACGAACAAAACCGGAACTTGTATCTAAACATACACAGGATGGTCATTATATTTCGTCACGAATTTATGATGGATTCTTGTATACAGTGTCATACAACGAATATTCACTGTTTGATAAAGAATACTGTATTCCAAAGGTTGATGAAATATATTGCGGTAAAAAAGATATTGTAATTCCACAGAATATCGAGGATAACTATTATACAGTTGTGACTTCAATCAAGATAAAGGATTCTGAAAATATTGTCGATAAGACTGCTATTTACGGATGTGGAAATGAAGTGTATATGAGCCACAATAGCTTATATGTCACAGGAAATAGTTATGAATACAATGATATAACAAACGAAGATAGTAAGAAAAGAGTGTCCCAAGATTACAATACGGACAGTGATAACAAAGACAACAGCAATGAAAATGAGGACATTAAAATAAGGAAAAGAGAAAAGAAATCCCTGCAGGAGATGTTTCCTGATTATGAAATTGATAAAATATCTAAAAAAAGAAGATGTAAAGATTCTAACATGACAAGAGTATCAACTGTCTATAAATTAGAAATTAAGGCAGGTATGATAGAGACAATATGCAATGGAAAAACACTGGGTTGGGTAGAAAATAACTTATGTATGGATGAAAAAGACGGCTATTTGAGAATGTTTACAAATAATGAGAGTGATTATGTAACAGTATGTTATGAAGATTATTATTATGATGGAAAAAGAATTGCAGGGAACAATTATATTTCAACACATATTTGGTATGAACCGGATGATGAAGGAAATATGTATGAACCGAAAGAGGAAAATATCATTTCCGTATTTAACAGTGATATGAAGAGAGTTGCAATGCTTGATGGAATTGCAGAAGACGAGGATATATACGCATCAAGATTTATCGGAGACTATGGATATCTTGTTACATTCAGAAACACAGATCCTCTTTTTACAATTGATTTTACCGATAATGAGAATCCTAAAGTTATTGGCAAATTAAAGATGCCGGGATATTCAGATAATTTATTCTCATTTGGTAAAGGGCTGTTATTTGGAATAGGAGAGGAATCAGATAGAGTAAAACTTGACATGTATAAACTTGACCGCAACGTTGCAGACAGAGTTGCCTCTTTAAAACTAAAGCCTGATTATATGTTAAGTGATGCATGGGATTATAAATCAGTTCTTATTGACGCTGATAAAGGATATGTAGGATTTTCGGTGGATTCATTTTCTGATTCAGGATATCCGAAAAACAGTTATCTTTTATATAAATATACAGTAAATGGATTTGAACTTCTTAATTCTGTAAGAGTGTATTCCGAATATGAAAATACAAGGGGAATATATATAGGTGATTATTTATATGTTATATCATTTAATTACGGAATACTCAGTATTAAAATAATTTATCAGTATTCTTAATAGAAATATGTAACATT
>JAEELL010000131.1 GCA_016282745.1 Lachnospiraceae bacterium | reverse complement strand
CCATAATACTAATTATCAACAACCTTTCTTTCAGACCGGCACTATATGGCGGTCTATTTTTCATACCTAAAACTCTAAATAAGAATATCTGATTTTTTTCTAAAAAAGTATTGACTTTTTATTTGCAGGCTTGCAGTAGACCCAAATCCACCATTTTTGCACTTTTTTTGCCCCAATAATTGAAAGATATGATAGTAAGATGAATAAAGTTAAAGATGTTACTTTAATTAGGGGAGAAGAAATCCCAGATGGTTACTTTCATCTGTGTAGTGAAATAATTGTGAGGCACAAAGATGGAAGTTACTTTTTGCCAATGCAAAAAATTCTAATACAAGAGCAGCGGATGTAGTAAGAAATTGGTTGAAAAATCGTGCGACTCTGGAGTTCTTAGCAACATGGGAAGAAATATATAATCCGGATTTTAAAGTGTTCGAATCTGAACACTTTAAAAAACAGGCAGGATTGCTAACTTTTACACCAAGCGTTTCGGAATGGATTGAATAGACAAATGCAATTGGTCTTTATGTTAAGAAAGGAAGATATAGTGGAACTTTTGCGCATAAAGACATAGCTTTTGAGTTCGCATCAGCAATTAGTCCTGTTTTCAAATTGTATTTAATAAAAGAATTCAAAAGGTTAAAGGAACAGGTTTCAAAAAACATATTGACAGATTGACAAGTGTCTATGTATATGATATGATATACACATCTTAGGAGGTGAGCGGCATGGGTTTTAGAGAAGATGTCAGAAAAATAAAAGCCCTAACGGATGAAAATCGTTTAGCTATAATGCTTGCTTTGCAGCAAGGAGAGAAGTGTGCTTGCGTGCTTTTAGAAGAACTTAATATTACTCAGCCGACATTGTCTCATCATATGAGGATCCTTTGTGACAGCGAGCTTGTGTCTGGAAGGAAAGATGGAAAGTGGATGTATTATTCCATCTCACCAGAAGGAGTGTCTGATTTCAGAGAAATGATAGCAGGATACGCTCGTTGTGATTGTGAAGACAAAGATATCGCAAGAGATAGCTGTAGCTGCAAAAACTGATAAATAACATGAAATGTTCAAAGGCAGTCATGATGACTGCCTATAAAAAACGATAATATATAGATACATTTGAATATATCAAAGCAAGGAGGCATTATGGGAAGATTTATACAAGAACAGGTTCTCGGAATGAAATGGTTAAATACTTTGATTGGGAACCTCCTGACCACGCTTGGAGTGGACATCAGTTCAAAAATTGGAGGCAGCGTACAGTTCTTTCTCTATGATGTCATCAAAATAACAGTGCTTTTATGCATACTGATTTTTGGAATCTCATATATTCAGAGTTTTTTTCCCCCTGAACGGAGCAGGAAGATTATGGGAAGATTCCATGGGATTGGTGCAAACATAGTGGGAGCGCTTTTGGGAACAGTGACACCTTTCTGTTCTTGTTCATCAATTCCGATATTTATGGGATTTACGAGTGCTGGACTGCCGTTGGGAGTGACCTTCTCATTTTTGATTTCATCTCCGATGGTAGATTTGGGAAGTCTGGTTTTGTTAATGAGTATCTTTGGTACAAAGATAGCAATCTTATATGTTGTGATGGGGCTTGTGATCGCAGTTATCGGAGGTACTGTTATTGAAAAACTGCATATGGAAGATCAGGTAGCAGATTTTATCCGCAATAGTCAAAGCAGTGTTGATATTGAGGCACCGGATCTTACGGCCAGGGATCGAGCTATTTATGCCAAGGAGCAGGTTGTATCAACATTTAAAAAAGTGTTCCCCTACATTTTGATTGGAGTAGGGATTGGAGCAATTATTCATAACTGGATACCGGAAAGTTGGATCGAGGCTGTACTTGGAAGCAATAATCCATTTGGTGTGATATTAGCTACATTAGTCGGAGTCCCTATGTATGCGGATATCTTCGGGACAATACCTGTTGCAGAGGCGCTTCTCTCAAAAGGGGCTTTGCTTGGAACAATCCTTAGTTTCATGATGGCAGTTACAACACTAAGCTTGCCATCACTCATTATGCTGAAGAAGGCTATCAAGCCGAAACTGTTAGGAACATTTATAGCCATTTGCATAGCAGGTATCATTATTGTTGGATACGGCTTCAATGCCATTGCCTATTTATTGGTGTGAAAGGAGAGATTCAAT
This sequence comes from Lachnospiraceae bacterium, assembly GCA_016282745.1. Taxonomy (GTDB): domain Bacteria; phylum Bacillota; class Clostridia; order Lachnospirales; family Lachnospiraceae; genus SIG293. The sequence continues at coordinate 3,532 of JAEELL010000131.1, read as the reverse complement.
GCATAAACCAAAAGTAGCATTTATCTGTGTTCATAACTCATGTCGCAGCCAAATTGCCGAAGCATTAGGCAAACACCTTGCATCCGATGTATTTGAGAGTTATTCTGCCGGAACAGAAACTAAGCCTCAGATAAATCAGGACGCAGTGCGTTTAATGAAGCAAATCTATGGTATTGACATGGAAAAAACTCAGTATAGCAAGCTTTTAACTGATATTCCTCATGTCGATGTAGTTATTACGATGGGATGCAATGTCAAATGCCCATTTCTTCCATGCATTGAAAGATTTGATTGGGGATTAGATGATCCAACTGGAGCTGGTGATGAAGCTTTTACCGAGACAATCCAAGAAATCCACACTAAAATTATAGAGCTTTCGCAGTATCTGGCTAAGTGATTAACAATTACAGTTAAAAAATAAATTTATACACTAAAGGAGGACAACAACATGAACATTAAGGTATTAGGAGCGGGATGCAAGAGCTGTGAGGCACTCTTGAATGCCACAAATGAGGCTGTAGCAAACAAAGGTATTAATACTGAGGTGGAGTACATCACAGACATGGAAAAAATCATGAGCTACGGTGTTATGAGCATGCCGGCGCTGGTGGTTGATGGCAAGGTGGTTTCTGCTGGGAAAGTGTTGAAACCAAAGGATATTGAGAAGTTGTTATAAGCCTAAAAAAGAAAGGCTCCTCACTACCAACAAAGGCGGTGGGGAGCTCTTATTATGCCTCGATATCCACACTGATTTCAGATTTCAAATCAACAGAGAAGTTATCTTCGAATACGGTTATCTTGTGCAAAGAGATGAAAGTTGTTGCTAAGGCAGCAACTTTTTTCGTGTCAAAAAACACCTGAAAAGTAATCAAAAAAAATAAAACCCGTAGGTTTTATCGCATAAAAAATATGGTAAAAGTAATCACCCTAAGACACACTTCAGCGCCTCCTTTCCTTTTCGAACGAAAGTTCTGATTACTCCATGTGATTACTCTTGGACTTTTTTTGAAAATACCGAACTCCGCAAACCCTTTATTTATCGGGCTTTCAGAGGGTAAAAAAAAGAAGCGCGAGACGGGGATCGAATAATTCAGAAAGAAATCAATAAAGCTTATAAAATAAGGCTTTGCGGCTTGTGATTAGAAAAATAGTACTCAAAAATCACCCGATTTTGAGTAACTATTGAGTAACATTAAAAAAGCCACTGTTTTGAAAATTAAAATGAAGGAGGAAATCCGGTACACCTAAGCGACTTTACTTTTGCGCTTAAATATTTTATAATTTAAGAAAAAAGGTAAAATAAAAGGAGGCTGCCATGACTAAAGTTGAGATTTTAGATCAGCTCATTGAAAAAGAAAACGGATATTTGATTACCGCAAAAGCATTAGAGGCCGGTGTATCAAAGCCTTCAGTTTCAAAATATGTCAATGATCATAAAATGGAAAAAGTTGCACATGGAATTTATATTCTTGATGATGTGTTTCCAGATGAATTGTTTGTGCTGCAGGAACGTAATAAAGCAATTATCTATTCCGGAGAAACTGCTTTATATTTACACGGACTAATCGACAGAGAATACAGTCATATTTGCTTTACGGTACCAACCGGGTATAATGCAACGCATATTAAGATTAAAAATAAGCAAGTAAGGTATGTTAATCCGGAAATTGTTGATATGGGGTGCTGCGAAGTGGCTTCTCTTAGTGGAAATAAGGTTCATTTATATAACAAAGAAAGATGTATCTGTGAACTGATTAAAGAACGGAAAAAATATGAGGTTCAATTATATCAAACAGCAATTAAAGAATATATGTCATCAAAAGACAAAAATCTTAGCAGACTTGTGGAGTATGCTGTGAAACTTGGGGTACGAGACGAGGTAATGATGTATGTGGAGGTAATGGGATGATTCATACAGCAAAGCAGTTGAAAGATAAAGTTAGAAATATATCTCATAGTAATAGTGAAGTGGCTCAAGCACTAATAAGACATTTTTATATGGAACGCTTTTTGGAACGTGTGTCAAAATCAAAGTATCGGGATAATTTTATTTTAAAGGGTGGAATGCTAGTGGCTTCAATAATTGGTGCTAATTTGAGAAGTACGATGGATATTGATTCCTCCATACGAGCATTGCCATTAAATGAAAATGACGCAAAAAGAATAATTGAAGAAATTTGTGGAATAGACATTGAAGATGGGGTGACATTTAGTGTTTCTGCCATAAAAACAATAATGGAAGATTTTGATTACCCTGGTATTCGAATTGTAATAGAGGCAAAGATGGAGAGAATGATACAAAGATTCAAGATTGATTTGTCCACGGATGATGTTATTACACCCAAAGCAATTGAGTATGATTATAAGCTTATGTTTGAGGAAAGGACAATTCCTGTTATGACGTATAGTTTGGAAACACTTTTGTCGGAAAAAATTCAAACCGTATTATCTAGAGGCCTTTCAAACACAAGAATGAGAGATTATTATGATATCTACAAAATTTTAAAAGTAGAAGAAGTACGATTGGAATCATGTGCTATTAAAAAAGCTTTTGTTGCGACATGTAAAAAGAGAAAGACAGTTTTTGAAACGGAAGAAACAATTGGCTTGTTAAAGAAGATTGAAAACGATTTGGATATGGAAGAGATGTGGAATAAGTTTAGAGATGCCAATTATTTCGTTGGCGAACTTGAATGGAAAGAAGTTTTAAAATATGATAAAGACTGGATAATAAAAAAATTGTTTTAGTATTGCCATAATAATTTTTATTTTTTCATCAGCAAGATACGCATCGATATATCCATGTTCCTTCATTGTAATAGCTTAAACAATAAGTCGGCAAATCCTAATTGGCTATTAGGAATTTTACCTTACTTACATAGTAGTAGCGTTCGTATATACAAATGCATTTTTGTTAGGATAATCCTAAAACCATATTCCTAAAATAAAAAGACGGAGAGAAAAATGAAATATGAAGAATTATTAAGTATTTTTGAAAAAACAGAAAACTGTGATGAAACAGTTTTTTATTTCAAATCTGATCCAAAAGAAACAGAACATTATATAGGGTTTTTACCGGAGTATGAAAAACCTTATTGGGTTGGACTTTGTGATATAAAAGATGGTTGCGAATTTAAAACATCTAAGGAAATGCTTGAAGCACCAATCTATGATGGTAAATCAATTAAAGAAAGATGGAACGAAATAATTGTTTGTGCAATAAATGGTTGTTCGGTGGAAGACTGGTTGATATATAACAACTCAAAACTAATAGAAGAAGATGATAAGCCGTGCACTCATAGATGCTGAGCATCTATTTCGTCGCGGGCATGCGCCCTATAAAAATAAAAAAAACAGAAACTTTCTTGAATGCAAGCATTCATCAAGTCTCTGTTTTTTGTTTTTGCACGGCTTATTGCCTTCGCGAAAAAAAGCGCGAGACGTTGCGGGTGTCCAGTGGACACCTCTGCGAAGCAGAAGCAACGACCGAGGCGGCAGCCGAGAAGGTTCGAACATTCGAGCCCAGGATTGG
>JAEELL010000130.1 GCA_016282745.1 Lachnospiraceae bacterium | reverse complement strand
TGAGTAACCTTGCAATGTTATGGTGCAGGGTGTTGTTCTATTCAGTTTCACTTACATTAATCTGCAAATTGATATTTCCGGAATTTACACAGGAAAGTAAAATTCTTTTTTCATTTTTTCCAATATTAACAGAAAGATATTGGTACTTTTCTGCGTATGCAGTATTGTTTCTGTTTATCCCATTTATCAATGCCGGAATACGGAAATTATCAAAAAATGAAATGAAATATCTGCTCATCGCAATAGTTGCAATTACTTCAATGGGACAGTTGGTTGAGATGATTATTTCTTTAGATTCTTTATGCTTAGGAAAGGGATATTCACCATGGTGGCTTTTGGTACTATACATGATAGGTGCTTATATTCGAAAATACGGTTTATTTACAAGTGTTGAAAAGCACAGAAAAAAACTGTTCTTATTAATGTATTTCTTGTTCATATCATTTACATGGTTATTTAAATGTCTAATCAATATAGCCACAAATCATTTTCATGTTGTTTTCAAATTGGATATAAGCGAGGACATGTTTTACAGTTATCAGTCCATTACCATTCTGCTTGCATCTGTATTCTTGTTTTTGGCATTTTCAGAGATTAGAGTAAAATCAGGTTTTGTTAAGATAATTGAGTTCTTTGCTCCGCTTTCATTTAGCGTTTACCTGATACATGATCAGGAACAAATCAGAGATTATTTGGTTATGGATAAATTTACATGGATTTCCCGCTTGCCTTTGTATAAGATGATTCCTGTATTCTTTGGAGTTGTTCTTGCAATATTCCTTGGATGTTCATTTATTGATTTGATTAGACAATTCATTTTTGATAAGATAAGGCTGAAAGAAAAACTACAAAAGTTAGAGATGAATATGCGAGGAGAAAAATAATGTTAGGTTTAGTTTTAGAAGGTGGAGGAATGCGTGGCATGTACACAGCCGGCGTTCTTGATGTGATGTTAGAAAATAATATAATGGTGGATGGTATCGTAGGTGTTTCTGCAGGTGCGGTGTTTGGCTGCAATTATAAGTCGAGACAGCCCGGACGTGCAATCAGGTATAATCTGAAATATATTGGTGACAAGAGATATATGAGTCTTAAGTCTCTGATTCTTACAGGTAATTATTTTGTTGAGGATTTCTGTTATCATGAGATACCGGAGAAGTTGGATCCTTTTGACGCGGAGACATTCAAGAGCACACCGGAGAAGTTCTATTCGGTCAGCCTTGATATCAATTCGGGAGAGGCGGTTTACCATCAGTTAGAGAATGGTGACGCTGACGATTTGGAGTGGATGAGAGCTTCAGGTTCCCTTCCTCTTGCAGCTACCATTGTGAAAAAAGGTGGACGTGAAATGTTGGACGGTGGTATGGTGGATTCCATTCCAATCAAATGGATGCAGAGTCAGGGCTATGACAAGAACATAGTGGTACTTACGCAGCCGGAAGATTATGTCAAAGAAAAGAGTGGTGTTATTCCCCTCGTCAAATTAAAATATAAGAAATATCCTGCACTTATCGAGCGTATGGCCAACAGACACATTATGTACAATGAGACGATTGAGTATGTTAAGAGCGAGAAGGAGAAGGGCAATATATTTGTTATTCAGCCAAGCAGACCTCTTGATGTAGGACGTTTAGAAAAAGATAAAACAAAGCTTCAGGCAGCTTATGAAACCGGAAGAAGTGACACAGAAAAATTGCTGGCTGATTTAAGAAAATATATGGCATAAAGAACTAAAAGGAGTAATAGAGGAAGTGCTACAGCACTTCCTCTATTACTCCTTTTAAACCATCTTCTTCGTATATATCTTTATAATATCTTACCTCTTCTTTAATGAGGTCATCGATTACTTTCATCCCAAGTAACTCGACAGGTGCTTTGTCATCTGTCAGAATTAATCGGCCAGCCTTATGCTTTTTTAAAGTTTCAGATATTTCTTCCATGAATAATTTTAATTCAAGATTTTTTTCGCTTTCAATTGTCTCTTGAAATATAGGAATCATTCCTTTGTTGTTTGAGGCAAATAATTCACGATTAGAGGAGTTTTTTACATCCACGGTATATACTTCACTAAATACGCTTGAAATCGTGTCAGAGAGGTAATCATTGATGCTTCCTTTGACTTTCTTTGTTCCCCGCATATTCATGTTGACTACCATAACTCCGTTTTTCTTTAGATGTTTTTTTACAAGTTTAAAAAACTGTTTGGAAGACATCTGAAACGGAATAGTGATATCCTGATAGGCATCCACCATTATTACATCATATTTTTTATCAATTGCCTGAAGATAAGCCCTGCCATCATAAGTAGTCACTTTTACATTCTTCGGAAGGTGAAAGTACCTGCTGGCCAGGTTGGTAATCTTTTGATCAATTTCAACTCCCTCACATTTAACATTGTCAAAATATCTTCCACATTGTGTTGCAAATGTTCCGGTACCCATGCCAAGAATCAGAACATCCACATCTGAACTCTCGTTTATGCCCGCCATATACAGTGAGGCCATGGCATGATCGTAATAATAGCCGGTAAGTCCTCCGTCTTTGCGATATACCGACTGAACTCCGAAAAGTACATTTGTGGAGAGCGCGATTTCTTCATCGTCCTCGGACACCTGCAGATAGTTGTATATTGATTCACCTTCGTAAGTCAGATTTTCCTGCCAGAATGCGAAACTGTCATCGTGCCCAAGCAATGTGCATAACAAAAAAACAATCATTGCGATGGGTATCTTTTTGTCTTCTATAATTTTATATCCCGCACTCTTAAAATAAATCAGCGACAGTACCAGAAGTATTCCTGCAAAAATCAGAAATGTAATGGAAGTTCCCACAGCAGGAATACTGATAAATGTTGGTACAAAAGTTCCTATGATACTACCTATTGTATTTGATGCATTGAGATATCCCACAGTCTTTCCGTTGTCATCCAGAGAATCAACTGAATATTTCACAAGTGAAGGTGTAACAGTTCCAAGAAGAAAGAGTGGAAATACAAATATGACCATGCATGAAACAAAGGCTGCAATAATCAGAAAGTTATTGCTGACTGTAAAGATTAAAAGTCCTGAAACTAACATAATTACCAGCTTACCAACGACAGGTATCAGAGCAATCCAAACCGCAGCTATAATAATTCTCTTGTATAGTTTGTCAGGATTTGGATCTTTATCTGCTGACTTTCCTCCGTAAATATTTCCAAGTGCCATTGCAATCATGATAGTTCCGATTATGATAGTCCATACAATCTGCGATGAACTAAAGTAAGGAGCTAACAGTCTGCTGGCACCAAGTTCCACAGCCATAACGGACATTCCGGCAAAGAACTCTGTCAGGTAAAGATATAATTTATTATTCAATATTGGTCTGTTTGAATCCATATTATATAACCTCATTTTAAATATTTCTCATATAATCTTTTATTCTAATCACTTTTCTATTCTTTAGAACCTGTCATCAATAGTTCGTTCTTCTTTATATGATTGCCAATTATTTCTGAAACATCACTGATAGCAACGAAAGCAGACTGGTCAATAGAATTAATTATCTCTTTGAGAGTATAGATTTCAAATCTTGTCAGTACACAGTAGAGTACCACTTTTTTGCCACTCACAAGTCCCTCACCTTCCATGATTGTGACAGTTCTGCCAAGTCGCTGGTATATCATGTTGGAGATATCTTCGGCATCGTTTGTTATAATCATGGCAGCTTTAGTTTGATCGATTCCTGATTCTACTACATCAAGAACTTTTGAAGTGATAAAGTAAGTCAGCAGTGAATACATTGCTCTGTCGAAACCGAAAAGACATCCCGCCATTGCATAAATTAGGATGTTGAAAATCAACACGGTCTGTCCAACAGGAAGGTTGTACTTTCTGTTTAGAAGAATAGCGATAGTCTCTGTTCCGTCCAGACATCCGCCATGCTTGATTACCAATCCTACACCTATACCCAGAATCACACCACCAAAGCTTACTGCAAGCAGGTAGTCATGAGTTGCGTTTATCATTGATTTGAATATTTCCAAAGAAATTGAAAATGTCAGCATGGAATAAGCTGATTTAACAATAAATAGTTTGCCGATTCTTCCGGCACCAATAAGCAAAAATGGGATGTTAAGCAGAAATGTGAGGAGTCCGAGTTTTACCCCTGTCAGATTATTTATCATAATGCTGATACCTATTAGTCCACCATCAAGAATCGTGCAGGGTACAAGAAATGATTCGATGGCAAAGGCTGCAATGGCAGCACCAAGTGTAAGCATAACAAAATCAAAAATGGTTATGAATGCTTTGCTGTTGCGCATGTAAAATCCTCCTAATTATTACGACATTGTCCTTTTAGTATACAAAAATGCTGTGATAGTGTAAACAAAAAACAGCACTAAAACTTACAGTGGCCTCTTTTTCTTTTATTTCAATTAATATTGTGATATCATTTTTTACAGAGTGTGCGAGCGAGGACGTGCCATCAGATACAATCTGAAATATGTCGGTGATAAGAGATACATGAGTCTTAAGTCTCTCATATTGACGGGAAACTATTTTGTGGAGGATTTTTGTTATCACCAGATTCCGGAGAAACTGGATCCTTTTGACGCAGAGACTTTTAAGAGTACGCCGGAGAAGTTCTATTCTGTCAGCATTTATATTTAGAAGATGAAAAAATTGCAAAAGTTAATAAAAAAGCTTTAGCAAAATATTTGAATGCAATTGAGATGTTGGATAATGACAACAGTGAGGGATTTGAAAGAACGGTAATGGGGGAATTAAATTTTTATCATACAGAAGTGATATTAGAATATCCACAATACTTCACCAAAGGATGGTTTGAATTCTGGGGGATAGATTAGGTGGTAAAATGGTTAAATATGAAAATGATAGTAAAACAAAAAAAATATATATTTGGAAAGATGAAAATCCGTTAGATGTAGTATTAGAAGAAAAGTTAGAAATAGAAGTCCCAGCAAAGGAAGCTTTTTGGAAGGAAGGAATGATATGCGTTGAGGCAAAAATGAATCCTCGTCATATTAGCAACTATGCAATGCTATGTATGAATTATAAAGCCAATAACAGTGGTAAAACAAATATTATAATTAATTATAATATAGAAAAAAATTTTTGTAGGGCGAATGGTCAATTATTTAATGATAATTCTGTTATTGGTCTGAATAATGAATTTGCAGAATATTTAAATACAATATTTAGTGAAAGTGAGATTGATTTTCCAAGTGGGATAATAGAAATAATTGGTGGTGCATATGATGAAGTGGGTTCAAGCTATTATTCTTTTGAGAAAATAATAGAACTGATCAGTATAATATTTGAAAATTACGAACAAATTGGTGAAACAATTTTAGGAGAAAAATTAATTGAAATATTGTGATTAACAAATGGAGATAAATGTATAATGACGAATTAGAAAAGGATATTTAGTTTAGTATTCATAAAGGTATTTATTTCTTGCTCACACAAGTGTTTATATTTATCGAAAATGGATAGTGTAGCATAATACACAAGTGTTTATATTTATCGAAAATGGATAGTGTAGCATAATACATAAGTATGAATAAGGAGCCCTAAAATAAGAACGGTTTATGCAGCAGTAAATCAGGCGCTAGTCTGGGCTCAAAGAAAAGGAGCAACATGAGAATAATAAACTTAATTGAAAATACAGAAGGATGCAATGGTTGTACACCGGAGCACGGATTATCATTCTACATAGAAACAAAAAAACACAAGATACTGATGGATACCGGAGCAAGTGACCTTATACTTTCAAATGCAGAAAAAATGGAAGTGGATTTGTCACAGGTTGATACAGTAGTCTTAAGCCATGGACACTATGATCACAGCGGAGGAATTCTTCCTTTTGCAAGCATTAATGATCATGCCAAAATATATATGAAACAGAGCGCATTATCTGATTATTATTCTATCAGAAGCGATGGGGAACATTATATCGGAATTGATAAAAAGATTGCAAGTCTTTTGCAATTAGAATTTTCTGATTCTGAGAGTGAATGCAATGTAGTCAATGTAGATAGTAATGCAGATGGCAATGCAATCGGCAATGCAGCAACCAATATAGATAGTAATGCAGATGGTAATACAGCAGCCAATATAGACAGTAATGAAGTTTGTAATTTAAATAACAGTGCAGCAGATAACAGTCAGATATTTGTAATTGACGATGAACTCTCTCTTTTTTCAGGTATAAGGAATATTTATCCTATTCCATCAACAAATAAACGCCTTAAAATGAATGTTGACGGTGAACATGTTCAGGATGAATTTGAGCATGAGCAGTGCCTGGTTATTTCCCTAAAGAGCTGTATTAAGAGTAAAGAAAATGAAGATAAAATCATTAATTCAAATATTCTTTTGTCAGGCTGTGCACACCATGGCATATTGAATATTATGGAACGCTACATTGAATTATACGGAACAGCACCTAGTGCTGTGATTAGTGGATTCCATTTAATGAAGAAGAATGGATATGATCAAAATGATATCGCAGAGATTGAAGATATAGCCCGAAAACTGATGAAGTACGGTACACTATTTTATACCTGTCACTGCACGGGCGTGGAACCATACGAGATAATGAAAAGAATCATGGGAGACAGATTGCATTATTTACATTGCGGAGATGAGCTGGAAACTGAAGAAATATAGAAACTGAAGAAAGACAGAAAAGCTGAAATATAGAAACTGAAGAAAAACAGAAAAAACTGAAATGTAGAAACTGAAGAAAAACAGAAAAGCAGAAATATAGAAACTGCAATCAATCAAAAATAAGAAGCAAAAGAACAGAAGTTAGTTTTGCAATTAACTAAAAAAAATAAAATATCTTGCAATAAGAATTCATTATGCTTCGTTTATATGGTATAGAACAAAACAAAATCATCTAACAACCCAAACGAGAAAAATACCAAAAGGTATGTAAGCATAATCGGGAAGAAAGCAGGTTATGTAAACTGAAACAAAATCATCTAACAACCCAAACATGAAAAATACCAAAAGGTATGTAAGCATAATTGGGAAGAAAGCAGGTTATGTAAACTGAAACATAATCATCTAACAACCCAAACGAGAAAAACACTAAAAGGGATGTAAGCATAATTGAAAAAAAGACAGTTATGTAAACTTTAAACGAAATCATCTAACAACCCAAACGAGAAAAACATTAAAAGGGATGTAAGTATAATTGAAAAACATACAGTTATGTAAACTCAAAACAAAATCTTCTTACAACCCAAATGAGAAAAACGCCAAAAGGGATGTTAGCAGAAAAAATAATATGAAAATCATGGAGGCTTTTACAATGACTAAGAACACAGTAAATAGGACAACAATGAATAGGAAAACAATGAGAAGGACAACAATGAGCAAGACAACAATGTCAAAGAAATCAATTTCAAATGCTTTATTATTATCAATGGGACTTTGCATGGCAATCCCGATGGTGAATCCGCAGAATGTTCTTGCGGCTGATAACACATGCGGTAAGGAAGCAAAATGGACTTATAACAAAGACACCAAGACTCTTTCAATCACCGGAAAAGGAAGTGTTGAATACTCAGATAGTTGGGAAAAACTCACAATCAAAAAAGTTGTCATCGGTGACGGTATCACAGGTATTAAGTCATATACATTTGAAGAAGAGAGAACACTTGAAGAGGTTAAACTTCCAAAGTCTTTGAAGAAAATTGGAAATTATGCTTTTGCCCGTACAGGAATAAAGCAGGTTACTATTGATAAGAATGTAAAGAAGATTGGTAGTGGTACATTTGCAAGTTGTCCAAAACTTAAAAAGGTTGTTTGGAATGCAAAGACTGTTCCAAATAGTACATTCTCAAGATGTAAATCTTTAGATGACATCAAATTGGGAAGCGGCGTTGAAAAGATTGGAGAAAGCGCATTTTTCAGTTCAGGAATTAAGAGTATTACAATTCCTTCAAAAGTAAAAACAATTGAGGAAAGTACTTTTGCGGTAACTAAAAAGTTAAAAGAGGTTTCTCTCCCGGCAGGTCTTGAAAATATTGGTCAGGAGGCATTCAAAAAATCCGGAATCAACTCTATTAAGTTGCCTAACGGATTAAAGAAGATTGATGAGAGTGCTTTCATTGGATCGCAAATTACAGAGATTGTTATTCCTGATTCAGTAACAGAGATAAAAACACATGCTTTCAGTGAATGTGGCGGTTTAAAGAAGGTTGTTATCGGTAAGGGACTTAAGAATATTGACAAGGAGACTTTTACTGATAATAAGATTTTAGCAGATGTTTCACTTGGCAATGTTACATATATTGGAGAAAATGCATTCACAGGATGTACTTCACTTTCAAAGATTTCTTTCCCTACATCAATTGACACAATCGATTACGCAGCATTCCAAAATACAGGTTTGGTGGAAGTTGATCTTTCAAGTACAGTAAAGAATGTAGATTACTGGGCATTTTCTGATTGCGAAAAGTTGAAATCAGTTAAGATTGGACCTCAGGTTGAGGACTTCCATATCAATGCTATTGCAAATTGTAAGAGCCTTACATCAATTACTATTGATGAGAAGAATGAAATGTATGCAACAAGCGGTAACTGCATCGTTGACAAAGCAGACAGAAAACTGTTACTTGTTCCCGGAGGTGTTACAGGTACATTTAAAATCCCTGCAGAAGTTACTTCAGTTGACAGTGAAGCGTTCTACGGATGTGTAAATATCGAGGCATTTGATGCAGGTGATAATGACAGATTCGTTGCTATGGACGGAGTTCTCTTTAGAAATTATGAGTATAACGGAAATAAAGGATACGAACTTATTGCTTATCCAAATGCAAAGAAGGGAAGTTACACAATTCCAAATAATACATTTATTATTGCGGACTCTGCTTTCCAAAATTCTCAGATTACAGGTGTTTCAATTCCAAATTCAGTTAGACACATCGGAGAGTGTGCATTTGAAAGCTGCAATAATCTTGAGAAGGTTGTAATTCCCGGTAGTGTTCAAAAGATTTCAGCAGCAACATTCTGGAGCTGTGAAAAACTCAAGAAAGTCTACATCAGGGACGGCGTAAAATACATTAGAAAGAATGCCTTCAAAGGGTGTGGAAAGCTTGAGAAGATTGAAGTGCCAAAGAGTGTAAAGAAGATTGCAAAGTCATCATTCAAGAACTGTGCGAACGTGACATTCTATTGTAAGAAGAATTCATATGCAATGTCATATGCAACTTCAAAGTGGTTCATTGGTTACAAAGTAATCTAATTACTAAGTTATTTACTTATTAATATCATGTGATAAGCAGTAATCAGTTATCAGTTATATAACAACTCAAAAATAGCAGATAGAGATAGATTTATTTATGCTCATCATGTGATAAGCAGTAATCAGTTATATAACAACTCAAAAATAACAGATAGAGATAGATTTATTTATGCTCATCATGTGATAAAAAATAATCATTTATCAGAATAATTAAAAATTTTTTCAGATAGATTTACCTCAGAATTGCAAGGGATTATGTGTCACAGATACAATGTTATCTTCACACATAATCCCTTGTTTTATCTTATTGTCAGTAAATGATTCTTGCATGATATTTACATGCAATTCTCACATTTTTCCCTCTTCATTGTTTGCATATCTACATTCTCCTTTAAATTCCCATAATATTGTGGTATCATTTTTTACAGAGTGTTTTGAACGCAGTCGGAGTACTGAATATTGCAGTGGTAATCACCGGTTAGAAGTATTACAGAGATTATCGCTGATTATAATTAGAGGAGAATATAACCATGAGAGACAGATATTTTTATCCGGCAGACATTATGCTGCCAAAAAAGGATTTTGAGAAATGGGCGGTTGTAGCATGTGATCAGTTTACATCTGAGCCTGAGTATTGGGAGGATGTTAAGAACATAGTTGGTGATGCACCGTCAGCCCTCAACGTTATTCTTCCTGAGGTTTATCTGAAAGAAGATAACAGTGAGAGTGTAAATAAGATTAATGCTACCATGAGAGAATATGTGAAGAATGATGTATTTGCAATTCACAAGAATTCTCTTATTTATGTTGAGAGAAATGTGGGAGACAACATAAGAAAAGGTCTGGTGGGACTTGTTGACCTTGAGGATTATGATTACAGCAAAGACAGTAAGACTTTGGTTCGGGCGACTGAGGAGACAATCAAGGACAGACTTCCTGCCCGTATCGAAATCAGAAAGGATGCTATCTTAGAACTTCCACACATTCTTCTTTTGTTTGACGATCCTACAAGATCTGTTGTCAAACCACTGGAAAAAAAGAAAGATGAGTTTGAAGTGGCATACGATTTTGACCTTATGAAGAACGGTGGTCACATCAAGGGATGGTTCTTAAATGATCAGGCAGTTGACGAAGTTCAGGAGTCCCTTGGCAAGCTTATGCTCAGCGGTGACGATGTTCTCTTTGTAGTTGGAGACGGTAATCATTCTCTTGCAGCTGCAAAGGAATATTACAAACAGTCCGGTGATGAGAATGCCAGATATGCTCTCGTTGAGATTGAGAATGTTCATGACAGAAGTATTGAGTTTGAACCAATCTATCGCGTACTCTTTGACGTTGACAGTAATGATTTCCTTACAAAGTTCAAGCAGTATACAGATGAGCATGGCAACGGTGAGACACAGAAGTTTGAATATTACACAAGCCAGACAAACGGCGTGGTAGAAGTTAATGCCATGGCAAAACTTCCGGTTGGAACACTTCAGCAGTTCATTGATCTTTACATGAGCGAGAATAAGAATGTAAAATTAGATTACATTCACGGTGAGGAAGTAGTTAAGTCCTTGTCTAAGAAAGACAATGTCCTCGGTCTTATTTTCGAGGGGATGACAAAGGAATCATTCTTCCCGGCAATCCGTGCAGACGGTTCACTCCCAAGAAAGACATTTTCTATGGGACACGCAAACGAGAAGAGATACTATATCGAAGCTCACAGAATCAAAGCAGACTGAAAATCAGATAGATTTCTGTAACAAAGCAGACTGAAAATCAGATAGATTTCTGCAACAAAGTCAGACTAAAATTCAGATAGATTTCTGTAACAAAGCAGACTGAAAATCAGATAGATTTCTGAAACAAAGTTAGACTGAAAATCAGATAGATTTCTGTAATCAAAGATGATCAATATTCAGATTACATTCAACAGGATATGACTGATTAAGAAAATAGGACTGATAAATAACAGAATTTTAGGAGAAAAAATGGGAACATTTAACAATATTGAAGAGGCAAGAGAGTATTTTAAAAAAGACAGATTCGCAACAGACAATGGTTCAGTTCTTGAAGAACTGAGTGAAGAACACAGTTTGTGCAGTATGATTCTTGATGAGTCACACAAGAACGCAAACGGTGGAATCATGGGAGGTGTTATTTTTACCCTTGCAGATTTTGCTTTTGCTACTTTGTCAAATAATATACATATGCCAACAGTTGCGCAGCAGGTTAGCATCAATTACCTTGGAGCACCAAAAGGCAGCAAACTTTTTGCGAGAGCATATTGCAAAAAGAAGGGCAGGAGCACAACAATTATCAATGTTGATGTAACTGATGATATAGGGAGAGATGTTGCACAGTTTGTGGGTAGCGGATTTTTATTATAATTGGAGTAAATTGAGCGGATGACAAAAAAATGAGACATGGAATCTGTTGACTAATTGTGATAAAATGGATTTATCAATCTTATGTATTTTAAAGGAGAAGAATATGAATAAGAGAGTAATGGCAGCATCATTAGCTGCAATTATAGCATTAACAATGTTTACAGGGTGCAGTAAAAAGAAAGCTAAAGAGGAGCCGACTTCAGGATTAATGCCGGTGATAGCTACAGAAAAAAAGGAAACTGAGGCAAAGCAGGCGGAGGTCAAAGGAACAAGATTAAAGGATTTAAACCTTGCGCAGGGGTTTTACACATTGAACGCATCTGTCAAAGAGGAAGATAAGAAAGATTTGGTTCAGTCTGAGATTAGTATGCAGGTGACAAGCAAAGAATGTATAGTTGTATTACATCTTAACGGTGATACATATGATACTTTGAAAGTCAACTCAAAGAGATATGAAAAACTCTTTGATGATGGTGATTCGACATTTCAGTTTCCTATTTCTTTGTTTGATAGGGAGAATAAAATCACTTTGTTGAATAGTTCAAACAAAGATGATGATACTGTTATTTCTGTAATATTTGATTCGAAGTCTATCAAATTGGTAGAAGAGTACTCTGAGGATAATGAGTCAAAAGGTGACGGCAATGTTACATTAAAAATAGAAAAGTAAAGTACAAATATCAAAATGTAAATAGCAAAATACGAATACTAAATTATAAAAATGCTGTACAGATTCTTCACATATCAATTTATGTGTTGACGCTACACAGCATTTTTTTATTTAAGCCTAATCGGTTTAAATCTATAGTCTTTTGTTTTTTTGATTTTCACCGTTTTTGCTATTTTTTTGAAACAGATTTGTTCAAATAAGTACATAGTTTTTTATACAATTTTTTTGTCTTGGCGTAGTCTGTTTCGTTTATAATAAGGTAATCATTCTTATAGCTAATTATAATACAGGCTTTGTTTTTTAGATAAGTGTATTGCTTATAGTATTTATAATCTATGTGGTAAAAATTCCCCATCTCAGTGGTTAGACCACCATATCCGAAGATACGTCTTCCGGGAATATCTTCCTTTGAAAATTCAATATTTGTAATATCCTTGTATTTAACAGTTACATCATTCCAGTAACTACCACTGGTATTGAATTCGGATGAAGTAAATTTGTATCTGATATTACCGGTTGTAATACATTGGGCAGCAAACCCAAGAATAACTAAGCCGATAATTGCTGTTATAACAAGCAATTTTTTTTCTTCTGGTGGATAAAATTCATTTTCTGAAATATCAATTCCTTTTATTTTTTGATGCAGATGAAAAAAGAAAGAAAAAACAAATGGAGTAAGCAGCATCAATGCAAAAAGTGCGGATAGAATAAAAAATAAATCATTCATCCTGATATAAAGGGTTGAAAATACTATAATACCTGAAATAATCCATACAATCCCAGTGAATTTGTGAGTGGCATACCAGTTTTCCTGGCTTTTTATGCACCACACACTTTTGAAACTGTAATATGTTGAATATTTTCTGTGATACCAGAAAATGCCGAATGAAATAAATAATAGCCCGATGATGACATGGAAAACAGTCTGTATATCCATGTTGTACTCTTCATCTATATTATCGGGTATAATATCTCTGAAAAGAAGACAGAATGTTGTCGGAAAAAACATTCCGGCAAATGCTGCCACCGCCACTGAACGATATCTGTTAATGTAAATCCCTCCCCTTAATTTAGCATGCACCAGCCGCACAAGCTAAAAAAATATTAAGTGTATTATAATAATAGAAGTTATATATGTCAAAGCTTTTTTGATTTTTTTTAATCGGGTATTTTTTTGTTTTTTTTTAATCGGGGTTGAAAAACAATTATTATATAGTATAATCTCATGTAGCGACCGATTGGTGTCGGATAGTTATATAACTGTTCCGGTGAAAAGGGAAACAGGTGAGAATCCTGTGCGAACTCGTCACTGTAATCAGCGCATTTTTAATAACAGACAGATTCAATATTTTTTGATATTTTTGCCACTGTGAAAATGGGAAGGCAGAATCTGTTTTATGCTGTAAGTCAGGAGACCTGCCAATTAGTAGACTGTATATACCACGAGTAATTGGTTTAATGTCTAATATCGAAGTTAGCTGAGAATGTATTGTTATTTTTATAAGTGACTGATGATAATGCCTCGGTTTTCTTTCAGTATTATGTACATTAGCCTTATGACGTTTTATTTGTCATAAGGTTCTTTTATTGTGATGTTTGCTTACAGTTTATAAGGTCAGCAAGAGATGAACATGTCACAAGAGATGAACATGTCAGATGATTTATCAGTATTAAAAGGAGGAATGTACAGATGAGAAAAAAATTATTAGTGACAGTACTTGCAACAGCAGTTGCATGCAGCTCATTAGTAGGATGCGGGGCAAAGGATGCAGCAAAGGATAATAAGGATGCAGATGAAACAACAACAGAGGCTAAAGCAGCGGACAGTGACACAGATGCACAAGACAGTGATAAAGCAGCTGCAGATAAAGTGGCAGAACTTATAGATGCTATCTATGTTCAGGAGAGAACAGACAAGACAGATGAGCAGTGTAAGGCAGCAAAGGATGCGTGGGATGCATTGACAGATGCACAGAAGGAATTGGTTGAAGGTGAGGAAGCTGACCCTGATTACTTCGGAAGAGATACAGGCGATGCGTCACTTGATGACACACTTAATCAGGATGAAATCGGTGAGAATGAGTTACTTGTTGTAAGTTTTGGAACATCATTTAATGACAGCAGAGTAAAGGATATCAAGGGTATCGAGGATGCACTTAAAGCAGCATTCCCTGACTGGTCTGTCAGAAGAGCATTTACTGCTCAGATTATTATCAATCACATTCAGGCAAGAGAAGATGCAAAGATTGACAATATGGAGCAGGCATTAGAGCGTGCCGTTGCAAATGGAGTTAAGAAATTAGTTATTCAGCCTACACATCTTATGCACGGTGCTGAGTATGATGAGTTGAAGGCAGCAGTTGATGAATACACAGACAAATTTGAAAAAGTTGTAATTGCTGAGCCGCTTCTCGGCGAGGTTGGAAGTGATGCAACAGTTATTAACGATGACAAGAAGAATGTTGCCGTTTCAGTTACAGAGGCCGCAATTAAGAATGCAGGTTTTGATAGTATTGAAGCAGCGGATGCAGATAAGGTTGCATTTGTATTTATGGGACACGGTACTTCCCACACAGCAAAGATTTCTTACAGCCAGATGCAGAGTCAGATGAATGAACTTGGATATAAGAATGTATTTATCGGAACTGTAGAGGGTGAGCCTGAAGATACAGCATGTGACAAAGTCATTGAAGCAGTAAAGGCTGCAGGATATACAAAAGTTATTTTACGTCCACTCATGGTTGTTGCAGGAGATCATGCAAACAACGATATGGCCGGTGATGATGATGACTCATGGAAGAGTATGTTTACAGCTTCTAATTATTTTGAATCAATAGACACACAGATTGAAGGACTTGGAAGAATTGAAGCAATTGAAAAGATGTATGTAGATCATTCACAGGCAGCAATTGATTCAACCAAATAGTAAATGATTGAAAAAATCAATTGATTCAATCAAATAGTAAATGATTGGAAAATATCAATTGATCCAATCAAAAAATAATAATTGAAAATAGCAATTGTTATTAAAAGAAATAACAAAACAATTATGGTACAGGAGCAAAAATGATTAAGAAATTATTAGCATTAGCATTGAGTGTTGCCATGTCAGTATCAATGGTTACCGGATGTGCAAACAATTCAGATAAGACAGACAAGAAAAACAACGATACAACAACTGTTGCAGAGGACAAAGCGAATGCAGAGGACAAAACTGATTCAGCAGATTCAAAAGATTTAGATGAGAATAAAAGTTCTCTTGAAGATGGTGTGTATGAAGCAGAGTTTAAGACAGACAGCAGTATGTTTCATGTAAATGAAACTATGAACGGCAAGGGAACTCTGACAGTTAAAGACGGAAAGATGACTATTCATATTACACTTGTTTCACAAAAAATTGTGAATTTATTTGTTGGTATGGCTGACGATGCTAAGAAGGATGGTGCAGCAGTACTTGAGCCTACAACTGATAAGGTAAAATATGACGATGGAACAGAGGAAGAAGTATTCGGATTTGATGTTCCTGTAGAAGCACTGGATACAGAGTTTGATTTGGCAATTCTTGGATCTTCAGGACGCTGGTTTGATCACAAGGTAAGCGTGTCAAATCCTGTACCGGTTGAGAGTGACAATGCTGATGTAAGTGTTTCAGAAGGAAAGAGTGTTTCTGAGTTGAAGCTTAATGACGGAACATATACAATTGACGTGGCACTTGAAGGCGGTAGCGGAAGAGCAAGCGTTACATCACCATGCGAAATTAAGATTGAAAATGGTGAGGCTACTGCCACTATTGAATGGAGCAGTTCAAAGTACGATTACATGATGGTTGGCGAAGACAAATATCTTCCTGTAAATGAAGAGGGAAATTCAACGTTTGTTATTCCTTTTGATGTTTTTGATGCACCTGTAGAGGTAAGTGCTGATACAACTGCCATGAGCAAACCATATCTTATTGATTATACTTTACAGTTTGATTCAGCTTCAATAGCAGCAAAATAGATTATAGGAGGGTACAATGAGCAAAGTTACGATTATTTTCGAAAGAATTATTATCCGGATGATAGTTGTAGTTGCCTGTTGTACCCTTTTTTTGTGTGGCTGCAGCAAGCCCTTATCAGATAAATATGCGGTAAACAATGCAGCAAATAATGGGGCAAATAAGGTGGCAGACAAGTCGGCAGATACCTCTAAAGGAGCATCTGTGGATGACTGGAAGCAGATGAAAAAAACAGGAGAGATGGAACTTAAGTTTGCAAATCAGTTTCAGGTTGATTATTATGGCGATTATGCTCTTGTC
Organism: Lachnospiraceae bacterium; assembly: GCA_016282745.1. Classification (GTDB taxonomy): domain Bacteria; phylum Bacillota; class Clostridia; order Lachnospirales; family Lachnospiraceae; genus SIG293. Next base: position 54,524 of record JAEELL010000130.1, on the reverse strand, counting down.
ACAATTGCAGACAAGGAAAAGTATCTTATGATTCCTGAAAATAAGAGTACACCGGACAATCTTGATACAGACATTACGCCAATCATGATGCCACTTCAAAATATGTATGTGGTTTCATCTGCGTCCATGGATTTGTTCAGGGAACTTAAGGCTCTTGACTGTGTGAAGATGACTGGAACAAAGTCCGCAGACTGGAGTATAGATTCTATCAGAAAAATGGTGGATTCGGGAAAGATTCTCTACGGTGGTAAATACAGTGCACCGGATTATGAGATGATACTAAAGAATAAATGTGACTTCGCATTGGAGTCCACAATGATTTTTCACAATCCAAAAGTAAAAGAAGAACTTGAGAGTTTTGGAATACCGGTTATGGTAGAGCGATTGAGTTATGAGAGTGACCCTCTTGGTAGAGCAGAATGGATAAAACTGTTTGGATTATTAACCGGAAAAAATGAAATTGCAGACGCATACATGGATGACTGCACCAAACGCTATGACGCTGTCCTTAATAAAGTGAGTAAAAATATAGATTCAGATGTGCCCAAAAAAGATTTATCAAACAGTCAGAATTCAAGACCCAGAGTGGCCTTCTTCTACATTAGTTCAAACGGTTATGTAAATATAAGAAAGCCCGGTGACTATATCACCAAAATGATAGAAATGGCAGGTGGCAGTTATGCTTTTTCTGATGTGGTTTCAGAGGAAGAAAATGCACTGTCAACCATGAATCTTCAGATGGAATCTTTTTACGAGAAGGCAATAGACGCAGATATTATTATTTATAACAGTACTATTGACGGGGAGATAGAAACTGTGGGCGAACTGTTAGCCAAAAGCCCTCTTCTAAAGGATTTTAAGGCAGTGAAAAATCAAAATGCCTGGTGCACCGGCAAGAACATGTTTCAGGAGACAACCGGAACAATAGGCATGATTGAGGATTTGTACAGTGTTATAAATGGGGAAGATGAAGCAGAACTTAAATATCTTCATAAGCTGAGAGATTAACAACACAGAAATTAGAAACACAGAAATTAGTGACATAGAAATTGGTAACACAGAGATTAACAACACAGAAATTAGAAATACAGAAAATAACACCGGTATAGGATTAACAGTGATGCATATGAGAGATAAAAGATTGAGATATATTTACGGGTACATTTTCTTGGGATTTGCAATTGCATTTTTGCTTGTCCTTAATCTGTACATGGGAAGCACTGACATGTCAGTGAAGGATATAATGAAACTACTTATTAGTGGAGATACCTCTTCTGTAGATGGAAAAATAATATGGTCCATAAGGATACCGAGACTTGTTTCAGCAGCTCTGCTTGGGGGTGCTTTGACTGTCTCGGGTTTTTTGCTACAGACCTTTTTCTCAAATCCCATAGCAGGACCTTATGTACTTGGTATTTCATCAGGTGCAAAACTAACAGTTGCCTTATCCATGATTTTTCTTTTGCAAAGGGGAATGGTTGCAGGCTCCGTCGTCATGATTGGGGCTGCATTTATCGGCTCTCTCATTTCAATGATGTTTATACTGATTATTTCCAAACGTGTTAATAATATGTCAGTGCTGATTATCTGCGGTGTAATGATAGGATATATCTGTTCAGCCATAACGGATTTTCTCATTACTTTTGCAGATGATTCAAACATAATCAATCTTCATAACTGGGCACTTGGAAGTTTCTCGGGAAGCAGCTGGTCCAATGTAAAAGTGATTACAGTTGTTGTTGCAACTGCTATGTTTTTTGCAGTGTGGCTGTCAAAACCAATGTCTGCGTATCAGCTTGGCGAAACTTATGCAAGAAACATGGGTGTAAATATAAAGAAGTTCAGAATAGCACTGATTCTATTATCCAGCATGCTGTCGTCGGTGGTTACAGCATTTGCCGGACCGATTTCTTTTGTGGGAATAGCTGTTCCGCATCTTATCAGAAGGCTGTTTAAAACATCGAAACCTATACACATGATACCGGCGTGTTTTATGGGGGGAGCCGCATTCTGTCTTCTGTGTGACCTTATTGCAAGAGTTATGTTTGCACCGACTGAAATAAATATCAGTTCAGTCACAGCAGTATTCGGAGCACCGGTGGTCATTTACATAATGATCGGAAGACAGAGAGATAGAGCAGAGTAATGATTTCAAAATAGTGCTACAGGAGTATGGCAGAGTAAGAAAGTCGAAAAGAAACAGTGAGGATGCAGTTTATGGATATAATATTAAAATCTGAAAAACTGTCTGTGGGATATGGTGGACAGTCATTAATCGATAGTATAGATATTTCTGTAAGGCGTGGTGAAATACTTGTTCTTATCGGTCCAAACGGTGCCGGAAAATCAACAATACTAAAGACTTTGTCAAAGCAGATTGAGTCAGTTGCAGGAAGCGTATATCTTGACGACAGGGATATGAGAGTGCTAAAAGAAAGTGACATTTCAAAGCAGATGTCTCTTCTTATGACAAAACACCCATCGCCGGAATATATGAGTGTTGAAGAGATGGTTTCCACAGGAAGATATCCTTATACCGGAAGGTTTGGAGTATTATCTGATGAGGACAAAAAGGTTGTCGGGGACACCATAAAGATTACTGATATTGAAGAGATACGCGATAATGATTTTAACAGAATAAGTGACGGACAGAGACAGAGAGTGATGCTTGCAAGAGCACTGTGCCAGGAGCCTGAAGTTCTTATAATGGATGAGCCGACATCATTTCTTGATATTCACCACAAGATTAAACTTCTGTCTATACTAAAGCGAATGGTACGAGAAAAAAATATAGCGGTTATTATGTCACTTCATGAACTGGATCTTGCCATCAAGTGTGCCGATAAAGTAATTTGTGTTGCAAATGGGCAAATTGACAGATACGGTACTGTTGATGAGATTTTTGGAAATCAGAGGAATGACAGATACGATATCATTGATGAGATATTCGGAAATGAAATAACTGACAAAAATGGAACAGCTAATGAGAGTATCGTGGATGGAGAAAACTGTCTGTATAACAATTACATAGAGCAGTTGTACGGTGTAGAGTCAGGAACATTTATTAATGAGTACGGAAGTGTGGAACTTGAAAAAATAGTGGGGCAGCCTGAAGTGTTTGTGATTGGTGGAGGAGGAAGTGCAATTCCTTTGTACCGACGACTCCAGCGAGAGGGAATACCTTTTGCAGCAGGTGTGATTCACAGAAATGATTTGGAGTATCCGGTGGCAAAAGCTTTGGCATCAGTTGTGATAGAGCAGGGCAGCTTTGACAAGATTGATGATGAAACAATAAAAAGGGCAAAAGACATTATTTCCGCGTGTAGTAAGGTTTACTGCACTGTGGAAAAATGGGGCGAAATGAATATGAAGAACAAAGAACTGGTAGAGTTTGCGGGAGAGAAAATGCAAACTGAGAAATTGGGTTTGCAGGAAAGATAAAACAAAAAAGAAATAAAGGAGAATTAGGATGGCAAAAGTTATTATGGTGCAGGGAACAATGTCAAACGCGGGCAAGAGTCTGATTGTGGCAGGGCTTTGCAGAATATTCAGACAGGATGGCTACAAAGTTGCTCCCTTTAAGTCACAGAACATGGCACTTAATTCTTTTATTACAAAAGATGGAAAAGAAATGGGCAGAGCACAGGTTATGCAGGCTGAGGCCGCCGGTATAGAACCGGATGTCTGCATGAATCCAATTCTTTTAAAACCCACAGGTGACATGGGCTCACAGGTTATTGTGAACGGTGAGGTTATGGGAAATATGAAAGCGAGAGATTATTTCAAATATAAAAGAGAACTGATTCCTGATATTGTAAGTGCATTTAAAAAGTTAGAGACAATTGCTGACATTATTGTAATTGAGGGAGCAGGAAGCCCTGCTGAAATAAATTTAAAAGAAAATGATATTGTCAATATGGGAATGGCTGAGATTGTTGATGCGCCGGTGCTTCTTGTGGGAGATATCGACAGGGGAGGAGTGTTCGCGCAACTTCTTGGAACACTTATGCTGCTTGATGAAGATGAAAAAGCGAGAGTCAAAGGTCTTATAATAAACAAGTTCAGGGGGGACAAAACGATACTTGATCCCGGAGTGGAAATGCTTGAAAAGCAGGGAGGGATTCCTGTAGTGGGAGTGACTCCTTATATGTATTTAAACATAGATGACGAGGACAGTCTGACTGAGAGATTTATTTCTAAAAAGAATGATTTGAGGAATAATGTGAATAATGATGCTGGTAATAATGTGAATAATAATGTTAATAATGATGTGATTAATATCGTTGTAATCAGATATCCAAGAATTTCCAATTTCACTGATTTTAATGTATTTGAACAGTTTGACAATGTTAGAGTAAAATATGCAACAAGGCCTGAGGATATTGAGTCGGCGGATTTGATAATTCTTCCCGGAAGTAAAAATACTATGGGGGATCTTAAATGGCTTGAACAGACAGGCATGTCCGAGGCTGTTTTAAGAATGTCTGAGTCGGTTCCGGTGTTTGGAATCTGCGGAGGATATCAGATGCTTGGAGAGAGTATAACTGACAGTGAGGGGATTGAGGAGAAGGGAAGTCTGAAAGGACTTGGTCTTTTACCTGTATTCACTGAAATAAAGCAGGACAAATTGACAGAGCAGGTTGAAGGTGTGCTTGGAAATGTAGGTGGCATTTTTGCAGGTTTGTCAGGAAAAAAATATTTGGGTTATGAGATTCACATGGGTGAGACAAAAGGAAATGAAGCCCTTGTAAATAGAGATAATGTATACGGAAGTTATATTCACGGATTGTTTGACCGCGCTGAGATTGCTGAAGAAATAATCAGAGCAGTTGCTGTAGCTAAGGGGATTGAGGCAGAGAATATAAAAGCTGTAGATTACGATGTTTTAAAGGACAGAGAGTACGACAAACTGGCTGATACCCTAAGAGCGCACATGGATATGAAAGCAGTGTACTCTATTCTCAGAGAAGTGAGATATTCTGATACAAGTGGAGTGAAATCAGATGCGGAAGAAACAAAATCAAAAATACAGTTTGAGGATGTTGAAAAATTATTCATATCTGAAGGTGAAGATAGAAGAAAAGAATATAAAATAATCGCAGAAAAAATCAAAACCGGATGGGACAGTGTTGCCAAACCTTTGGACAGCCTTGGAGATTTTGAAAGAATAACCGCAAAAATCGGTGCAATACAGGGAACGCCATATCCGAAAACAGACAAGAGAGCTATTGTTGTAATGTGTGCTGATAACGGAGTGGTTGATGAAAAAATCAGTCAGTCGGGACAGGAGGTTACATTGGCGGTTGCAAAATCAATGGCATTAAATAAGTCATCTGTTGGAAAGATGTCAGAGATAAATAACACTAAAGTTATTCCTATAGATATCGGCATAAATTCAGATGAAAAAATAGCGGGGGTAGCAGACAGGAAAGTAAGGAAGGGAACAAGAAACTTTGCCATTGAACCTGCAATGACACAAGATGAGACGGTCAGGGCAATTCAGATTGGAATGGACACAGTTTTTGAATTGAAAAATAAAGGGTATGACATTCTTGGAACAGGTGAAATGGGAATTGGAAACACCACCACCAGCACTGCAGTTGCAGCTTCGCTTCTTGGTATTCCCGCATCAGAGATAGTAGGAAGAGGAGCGGGGCTTGACGATGAAGGACTTAAGAGAAAAGAGAAAGTAATAGACGAGGCAATTCGAAAATATCATCTTTATGATAAAGATGCATTAACGGTTCTTACTCATGTTGGAGGTTATGACATCGCCGGTCTTACGGGAGTGATAATCGGCGGAGCCATCTACCATGTTCCAATAGTGCTTGATGGCATCATAACTGCAGTGGCAGCTCTCGTTGCCGAGAGAATGTTTCCCGGAATTACGGAGTATGTTATTCCTTCTCACATGGGCAGAGAACAGGGAATGAAATTGATATATGACGATTTGAAATTGGATGGAATTATATATGCAAATCTGGCACTTGGGGAGGGAACCGGAGCAACACTGCTGTTCCCACTTTTGGACAGTGTGATGAATGTTTACAGGGAACAGACTACATTTGATGATATAAAAGTAGAGGCATATACGAGATTTGAAAACTGTAAATAAATGTATTTAGTATCAGTGGGAGATTGAAATGATTGTACTTGTGATTGGAGGAAGTGGAAGCGGAAAGTCTGAATATGCAGAAAAAATAATCTGTTCCATGTATGATTTAGCTAAAATAAATGACATTCATAGTAGTTTATTTTATGTTGCAACCATGAAAGTGTATGGAGAGGAAGGAAAGGCAAAGGTTGAAAGACACAGAAACTTAAGAAGTGGAAAAGGTTTTGAGACAATAGAACAGGAGACCAATATTGAAAATGCAGTTGCACATCTTCACTCTTTATCGGATTGTATTCTGATTGAATGTATGTCTAATCTGGTTGCAAACGAAATGTTTACAGTGAGTGATGCAAACGATTATTCAAATAACAATGAATGCAAAGATAGTAATAAATACAAAAGCAGCAATGAATACAAAGATAGTAATAAATACAAAGATACTAATAAAGACAAAAGCAGCAGTGAACAGGATAATAACTTCAGTGTGATAAGTGAAGATGAAGTTGTTGCAAAAGTTGAAAAAGGTATAGACAGGTTATTTTCATCAGTTCAAAACGTAGTAATAGTTACAAATAATATTTTTGAAGATACGCAGGATTACGATGAATTGACAGCAGCTTACATCAGCGCCCTTGGTAGAATAAATTCACATCTTGCAAAGATTTCCGATGAAGTTGTGGAAGTGGTTGCAGGTATACCTGTTGTGATTAAAGGAGGAACATTGTGTCGGTAATAAGAGGTTTGATTATAGCATTTTCAATATATTCGAAAATTCCGGTACCCATTTTCCGGTGGAAGGATGAGGATATGAAGTATCATCTTATTTTCTTTCCATGGATAGGTGCTGTTATCGGTTTCCTTTTATGTGGATGGAGATGTGTGGCAGATTATTTTTTAATTGGACAGACTGCCTATGTTATGGTTGGGTTTGCCATTCCTATTATTGTTACCGGTGGATTTCATCTGGACGGATACATGGATACAGTGGACGCACTAAAGTCATATAAGTCAAAAGAAGATAAGTTAGAGATATTAAAAGATCCACATATAGGTGCCTTTGCAGTAATCTCACTTCTTGCATTGTCGGCAGTTTATATAGGGGCATTTTCTTTGATACCGGTGAAGGGACTGGTTGTATTTTCTGCATCATTTATTGCTTCAAGATGCTTAAGTGCAGTAGCTGTGCTGACATTTCCAAATGCAAAAAAAGAAGGAATGCTTCATACATTTTCAAAGACAGGCTCAAAAGCCAAAAGTGCAGTGTTATTTTTCATTGTGACCGAGTTGATTTTGTGTATAGCATTTATGCTGTTTATTGACTTTGTGCATGGGGCATCAGTTGTATTGACATTGGTTGTTTCAATGATTTATTACAGATATAGAATGGTAAAAGAGTTCGGTGGGATAACAGGTGATACGGCAGGATATTTTGTGACAGTGACTGAGACTTTATGTGCTTTGGCTGTTGCAGTTGTGTCTGTTGCATTTAATTGAAAAAAAGGTTGGAGAGACTGATTATGATTTTAGTTATAGGCGGACATTCATCCGGAAAGATGAACTTTGTCAAAGAAAATTTGAATTGCAATTTTGAAAACGATAATGTGATTAATAATGTAAATGCGATCGCAGAAGAAATGTTTGAAGCAGGAATGGATTATGAGACAGCGGCAAATCTCATTTACGGAAAATGTTGTGACAAAATTGTACTTACTGATGAAATCGGAAACGGCATAGTTCCCATGGATGCTTCCAAACGTGATTTTAGAGAATGGATGGGACGCGTTCAGATTATTCTTGCGAAAAAATCTGATGATGTATACAGAGTGATATGTGGAATGGGACAGAAAATAAAATGAAATTATTATTTGTAAGACATGGAATGACCAAGTCGAATGAAGAGAGAAGATATCTTGGGCGAACAGATGAAGAACTATCAGAAAAGGGAATAGGCGAGCTTAGAAGTAAATGGAGCAGTAAAAGAGAAGCAGACATCTTTGCAATCAGTCCCATGAAGAGATGTGGTATGACTGCAAAGTGTATATGGGGTGAAGATTTTTCTGACAGAGAACAGATAATCATTGAGGAGTGGAGAGAAATCGACTTTGGTATTTTTGAGGGGAAAACATATGAAGAGCTAAAGGATAATAATGATTACTGCCTATGGCTTGACAGCAACTGCACAATGAAAATTCCGGGCGGCGAGAGCAGAGAAGAGTTTATCAAAAGAACCATGACCGGTTTTTACAGGCTTCTTTCAATATGTAAACAGAAAGAAGTAGAGAATGTGGTGTGTGTAGTTCACGGCGGTACAATAATGTCCATATTCAGTGAGATATCAGGGCGTGATTATTACGACTTTATGATAGGAAACGGTGAGTCGAGAGAATTGATAATAGAGGAAGACAGATATGAGATACCATATTACAGCATTAGTGGCAGGTTTCCTTCTTGATATGATTTTAGGGGATCCCTACAGTTTTCCACATCCAATAAGACTTATTGGCAAGCTGATCAGCTTCTTGGAGAGAAGACTGTATATTGAAGAAAACAGTAAATCAGATAATAACAAATTAAGCAGGGGATTAATTCTTGTGATAGCGGTGGTCTGTGCGGTGGCAGCGACATCGGGACTTATTCTTTTTGTATCATATTATGTCAGTGTATATTTGGGAGTAATAATCGAGAGCATTATGACTTATCAGATTCTTGCCGCAAAGTGTCTTAAGGATGAGAGCATGAAAGTGTACACAGAACTTGAAAAAGGTGATGTGGAAGGAGCAAGAAAGGCAGTTTCCATGATTGTCGGTCGGGATACAACAGTGCTCGACGACATTGGAATTGCCAAGGCTGCAATTGAAACAGTTGCGGAAAATACATCTGACGGAGTTATTGCACCGATGATTTACACAGCCATCGGAGGACCTGTACTTGGATTTGTTTACAAAGCAATTAACACAATGGATTCCATGGTTGGATATAAAAATGACAGATACCTGTATTTTGGCAGGTGTGCTGCAAAACTTGATGATATAGTCAATTACCTTCCTTCAAGAATCAGTGCAATTATTATGATTATTTCCTGCCTGTTTCTGGGAAAAGAATATAGTGCTAAAGATGCTGCAAAAATATATAATAGAGACAGATACAGACATGCCAGCCCAAACTCTGCGCAGACAGAGAGTGCGTGTGCCGGAGCACTTGGGATAAGACTGGCAGGGGATGCGGTTTATTTTGGAAAAGTACATCATAAGGAATATATCGGGGATAAGCTCAGGGAAGTTGAGTACAACGATATAAAGAGAGCAAACAGACTTATGTATGCAACTGCCATTTTGTGTGAGATTGTGTGCGTTACAGTTTGTGGATTGTTTGTGTGAGATTGTGTGCGTTACAGTTTGTGGATTGTTTGTGTGAGATTGTGTGCTAAGAAAGAATAAGGGAGTTTTGCAATGAGAGAGAATGTACACGGAGGAGATATTTATAACAACAGAATAGAGTATGATTTTTCAGTCAATATCAATCCGGCAGGCATTCCTGAGAATTTAATGGAAGCAATGAGAACTGCCTTAGAAAAAGTTAATGTATATCCGGACATTAACTGCACAAAACTTAGAAGTAAAATAGCGGATTACCACAGAATAAACAGAGACGATATTATTTGCGGTAACGGTGCTTCGGAACTGCTTTTGGCTGTTGCACACGGAGTGAAACCAAAATGTATCATGGTGACTGCGCCATCTTTTTTGGGTTATGAGCATATGGCAAAATCAGTTGGTGCAAATATGGTGTATTATCCTCTGAGCGAAGAGAATGATTTTCATATTGATGAAAAGATAATGGATTACATTGAGGCAGATGGACATTTACTTAATACTTCATGTGAAAATACAGAAGTTGATATGCTGATTCTCACCAATCCGAACAATCCCACAGGAGTCTTAGTTGATAAGGGTGTCCTTGAAGATATAATCAGAAAATGTGATGAACGGGGAACAGTAGTTGTTTTGGATGAATCATTTATAGAGTTATGTACGGAAGCTTGTTCCTTTATAGGCGAGATAGGTGAATACCGGAATCTGATTGTTCTTCGTGCATTTACAAAAAGTTTTGCAATTCCCGGAGTTAGACTTGGATATCTTGTGTGTTCCAACATTAGTTTGTTGCAGCAAATCGAAAATCATCTTCCGGAATGGAATGTATCAGTGATTGCCCAGTCAGCAGGACTTGCGTCACTTGATGAAATGCAATACCTGACACAATCGAGAGAACTGATAAAAAAAGAGAGGGAGTATCTGACAAAAGAACTTGAAAAGATGCATTTTAAAGTGGTGAAATCAGATGCCTCTTTTATCCTGTTTTATAATCATACCGGCATAGATTTGTACAAGAGGTTGCTGGATAATGGGATACTTATCAGAAACTGTGATAATTACAAAGGACTAAAAAAGGGTTATCTGCGAATTGCGGTGAAATCCCATGAAGATAACAAAGTACTTATAAGTGCATTGGAAAGTATTTTTCTGTAAAGGAGTGGTAAATTTTATGAAGAAGGATATCGAGATAATCAAGCCAAAAGATATTGAAAAAAGGAGCTTTGAGATTATTCAGGAGGAGTTGGACAGAAGGATTATTTCCATTGATGAGGAGACAAGTTTTGTCACAAAAAGAGTGATTCATACCACTGCAGATTTTGAGTATGCAAAGACTCTCAAATTTTCAAAAAATGCAATAGATATTGCAGAGAGTCTTTTGAGAGATGGAGCTGACATCGTCACTGATACCAATATGGGGCTGTCCGGAATAAACAAAAAGGTTCTTGAGTCCTTAGGTGGAAGTGCTCATTGTTTTATGGCAGATGAAAGTGTTGCAAAGGAGGCAGCAGAGAGGGGAGTTACCAGAGCAACGGTCAGCATGGAGAGAGCAGCAAAAATCAAAAAGCCGGTTATATTTGCAATCGGCAATGCTCCAACAGCACTTATCAGTATTTACGAGATGATGCAGCAGACTGACTGGAAACCCGATTTTGTAATCGGTGTTCCCGTGGGATTTGTAAATGTTGAGGCTGCAAAGGAACTATTTATTGATACTGATATTCCATATATTATCAACATTGGAAGAAAGGGCGGAAGCAATGTTGCAGCGGCCATTTGTAACGCCTTGTTGTACGATATAAGAAAAGAACGAGCTTGAAAATGATGAAAAATAAGAACCGTAAATTGTGAAAATAGCTTATGAAAAATGAGTCAAAAAAATGCTCAAATGATACGAGGTTATAAGGATAGAACATGAGATTTGGATTTACTACCGGAAGCTGCGCTGCGGCTGCATCGAAGGCGGCGGCTCATATGCTGTTCTTTGGAGGAACAAAAAATGAGATGACAATTTGTACTCCAAAGGGGATTGAGTATAACGCACAGATTCTTGATATAAAAAAAGAAAATAATATGGTTTCCTGTGCAGTGAGAAAAGATGGGGGAGACGATCCTGATGTGACCACAGGGGCACTCGTGTATTCTACTGTGAGGATAGTTGAAAATGAAGCCGATGTTAAGAGCGGCTTTCTTTGCAATAAGCAACATCCAATTATAATAATTAAAGGTGGCATAGGAGTTGGCACAGTTACAAAGCCGGGCCTTGATCAGCCCGTTGGAAATGCGGCAATCAATCACGTACCAAGAGAGATGATAACCCGGGAGGTAACAGATGTCTGCAAACAGGCAGATTTCTATGGGACTATTGAGGTGACTATTTCAGTACCCCAAGGCGAAGAGATTGCAAAGAAGACATTCAATGAGAGATTGGGCATCGTCGGAGGTATTTCAATAATTGGAACCAGTGGAATCGTGGAACCAATGAGTACCCACGCAATTCTTGATACCATCAAACTGGAACTGAATCAAAGATATGTAAACGGTTATGACATGGTTGCAGTAACTCCCGGAAATTACGGTCTTGATTTTATGAAAAATGCCTATGGATACGATCTTGACAGAAGTGTAAAATGCAGCAATTTTGTCGGGGCTACGATTGACATGGCAAGAGAAATTGGGTTTAAAAAAGTTCTTCTTACAGGACATATCGGTAAGCTGATAAAGGTGTCCGGAGGAATTATGAACACACACTCTAAGGAGGGAGACTGCCGTATGGAATTGATGGCGGCAGCAGCTATAATGTGTGGTGCCACTTCAGAGGTTGCAAAGAATATTCTTGGAAGTGTTGCAACTGAGGAAGGACTTAATATTTTAGAAGATGCCGGTATTCTTGATGAGACAATGATGTGTGTCATGGACAGGATAATGAATAATCTTAGCAGAAGGGCAACAGATGACATGGCTATTGAATGTATTATGTATTCAAATGACAGAGGAGAACTGGCAAAAAGTGAAGGAGCAGAGAAATGGTTAATTTCGTTGGTGCAGGAACAGGGGCAGCAGATCTGATAACTGTCCGTGGAATGAATTTATTAAAAGAGGCAGATGTAATAATATATGCAGGTTCTCTTGTGAATCCGCAACTTCTTGATTACGCATCAAAGGAATGCGAAATATATAACAGCGCATACATGACTCTTGATGAAGTTGTGGAAGTGATGAAGAATGCGGAGAAAAAAGGACTTCGAATTGTAAGATTACACACAGGTGATCCGAGTATCTATGGGGCAATCAGAGAGCAGATGGATATGCTTGATGAACTTGGAATTGAGTATGCAACATGTCCCGGAGTCAGCGCGTGTTTTGGCGCAGCTTCCAGCCTAAACCTTGAATATACTCTTCCCGAGGTATCCCAGTCTCTGATCATCACAAGGATGGAGGGGAGAACTCCGGTTCCAAAAAAGGAATCTATAGAAGCTTTTGCAGCACACAATTGCACCATGGCAATTTATCTCAGTACAGGCATGATAGAGGAACTTCAGAGAAGACTTATAAGCGGCGGTTACAAAAAAGATACGCCTGCTGCGATAGTCTACAAAGCAACATGGCCGGATGAGAAAACCTTTGTGTGTACCGTGGGAACTCTTGCAAAAACCGCAGAGGAAAATGGTATAAGAAAGACAGCGATAATTCTTGTTGGAGATGTAATAACTCACGCACATTATGAAAAGTCAAAACTGTACTCGCCGGATTTTTCCACTGAATTTAGGAAGGTTTAAAAACGAAAATTCCCACATTACAAATAATAGGTTTTTATTCAGCAAAATAATACTTTTATATAAGCTTTGAAAGGAGAATGAGTTTGGAAATATCTGTAATATGTTTTACATTGTCGGGATTTGAACTGATGAAACAACTGGTAGATGACGATAAGATATCTTTTCAATATTTTTGCAAGGGTGATGCGCTGAACAAATATTCCGGTTTTGAGATTTCTAATGACAGAAGAGTTATATACATAAATGACAGTCTTGAACAGTGGTCAAAAGAGCAGTTTGACAAAAACAGAATACTTATTTTTATAGGTGCTTTGGGGATTGCAGTGAGAGCAGTTTCCGGTTGTGTTCACGATAAATTGTCAGATAGCCCTGTTATTGTTATTGATGATATGGGAAAGTTTGTTATCCCTGTTTTGTCAGGTCATTATGGCGGAGCAAACGAGATTGCGGTATTACTTTCTGACAGACTGTCCGCTTATTCAAATCCGGTTCCTGTCATTACAACCTCCACAGATATACACAACAAATTTGCAGTGGATGTGTTTGCAAAAAAAAACAGACTAATCATTGAAAATAAAGATGGCATTGCAAAGGTTTCATCCAAGGTGCTCTCAGGTAAAATGATAAATATGTGTATCCCAAATAAACAATATACAGACATGTCTTCCTATGAGAAGTTCTGCAAAAAACATCCGGGGGAAGTTAATCTTGTCTTCGAAGATAACGATATTAATCATGATAACAGCAAGCATGAGAATAGCAATCTTGGCAACAGCAATTTATCGGATAACAATATCATTGACGTTGCGATTGATTGTAAAACGAAGGCTTCGCTTTTTTTGAAATCAAAAAAATATGCAATCGGTATTGGATGCAAAAGAGGAAAAACTTGTAATGATATAGAGACATTTGTCATGAAAAAAGTACAGGAATTAGGCATCGATATGGATGAAGTTTTTTGTGTGGCTTCCATTGATGTTAAGGCAGATGAGAAGGGCATAATTGATTTCGCAAATAAACATAATCTGGAGTTTAAAACATTCTCAAAGGAAGAGTTGGCAGATGTTGAAGGAGAGTTTTTTGAATCTGAATTTGTAAAAAACCAGGTGGGAGTGGGAAATGTATGCGAGAGAGCAGCAGTTGCCGTTTGGGATTTTGACGCTTCACTAATTCTATCAAAACAGGCTGAGGATGGAGTGACAGTTGCTATTTCTACAGGTAGAAAATTAATTTCGTTTTAGACTGATGAATTTTTGAATTTCGGATATTGGATAAAAAATGAAACTAAATAATCCACAGAATTGATAAACAGAAATAATACATTGAAATAATGTATATAAATAATAAACGGAAATAATACACAGAAATAATACACAGAAATAATACGGAGTAATAATATATGAAACAGATAATTAATGTTATCGGAATGGGTCCGGGAAAAGAAGATATGATGACAAGAGAAGCTTATGTGGCTTTATGCGAATCCGATGTTATTGTGGGCTACAAAGTGTATCTTGACCTGCTTGGGGATAACTTAAAAACTAAAGAACTCATTTCTACTCCTATGAAGCAGGAAGAAAAGAGGTGCCGCATCTGTTATGAAAAGGCAATGGAAGGAAAAAGAGTATCCATTATCTGTAGCGGGGATGCAGGGGTGTACGGTATGGCATCGCTGATGTATGAGATAGGAAAAGAATATGATGGTATAGAACTTAACATTATTCCGGGAATCACTGCGGCAACAAGCGGAGCAGCTGTCCTTGGGGCGCCTCTCAATCATGATTTTTGTGTAATAAGTCTGAGTGATTTACTCACTCCATGGGAGAAGATTGAAAAACGTCTTGAGTGTGCGGCGATGGGGGATTTTGCAATTGCAATCTATAATCCATCTAGCAAAAAAAGACATGATTATCTAAAAAAGGCGTGTGAGATTTTGCTTCGCAACATAGAGGGCGATAGACCTTGCGGATATGTTATGAATATTGGAAGAGAGCAGACAAAGGCAGTAACGTGCACTCTGTCAGAATTAAGAGATGCTAAGGTTGATATGTTTACGACTGTGTTTATAGGAAACTCAACAAGTGAAATAGTAGGTGGTAAATTGGTTACCAAGAGAGGGTATGAGGTGGAACTAAATGGGTAAGATAGTTATTTTTGCAGGGACAACTGAGGGGCGTGAGTTGTCGGAATGGTTAAGCAGTATAGGAGCGGAGCACATTGTATGTGTTGCAACTGAATATGGTAAGCAGGTTTTGGTGGAAGACGAGTATTCAGTTGTCATGGAAGGTCGTATGGATGAGCAGCAGATTGAAAAATTCTTTGAAGAAAATGATACGGCAGTTGTTGTTGATGCGACACATCCTTATGCAATTAAAGCGACTGAGAATATTCGAATGGCAGCACTCAAAAAAAAGGTGGAGTATCTGAGACTTGAAAGACAGGATATAGAAATTGAGACACAGGATAGAGAAAATGAGGTTGAAGAAGAGTCTGATGAGCAATTAAAGACAGATATAGAATCAAAAAACACGAAAATGTATTCAATGGAAGATATCGAGGTTGAAAAAGAAAAATTATCGGATACCCTTAACAAAAAAATTGGCGATTATCTGGATCGTGGTTTTGGAGTGAGATACTTTGAAAATGTAAAAGAGTGTGAGCAACGATTAGAGAAAACACACGGCAATATAATGCTGACCACGGGCAGTAAGGAGTTGGCAGATTTTTGTGTAAACGACTCGGTAAAAGAGAGACTGGTTGTAAGAGTTTTGCCGGGGAGCGAGAGTATTTCGATTTGTGAAAAAAGCGGAATAAAAGGAAAGCAGATTATCGCAATGCAGGGACCATTTTCCATAGAAACCAATTTTGCCCTGATTAATCAGTACAACATCAGAATAATGGTTACTAAAGCAAGTGGAGCGGCAGGAGGATTTGAAGAAAAAATAGATGCAGCGAGGCTTGCGGGAATAAGAGTGTATGTAATCGGAAGGCCACAGGAACAAAAAGGATTGTCCTTCGAGGAAGTCTGTGAGAAATTAGCACCGTATATACAGGTACAAAAATATAAAGATTACTTAACGGTATTGAGAGAAAAAAGGCGTAAGCCAAGAAAGATAACTCTCATCGGATGCGGTATGGGAAAGACTGAAGATTTGTCACAGACTGCAATGGATGTAATCAAAAATGCCAATATGGTTTTCGGCTCAAGACGACTGGTTGAAAGTCTTAATACAAGTAATAAAAAGTATCCATATTATCTCGCCGGGGATGTTATTCCTATTCTTCTGGAAGGAATAGGTGATGTGGCAATATTATTTTCCGGTGATACCGGATTTTACAGTGGTGCAAAAAAGATGTATGAGGAATTGGAAAAGAAAATAAATTCCGGAATTTTGGATGCAAAGATAACAATTATACCGGGAGTGTCATCCATATCTGCCTTGTCGGCAAAATCAGGTGTGAGCTGGGAAGATGCAAAGATTATCAGTTTTCATGGAAAAGATATTTCAGATAATCTTAGAGCTGAGTTTGTAAGAGCCGTGCAGGGTAACAGAAAATGTTTTGCACTGTTATCAGGAGTTTCTGATCTCAACCTTGTTGGAAGAATACTTATAGAAGAAAAACTTGAAGAGTGCAGGGTTATTGTGGGATATCTAATGTCCTACCCAAGAGAAAAAATAATGACTCTTGCTCCAAAGCAATGTATAGATATATCTGAACCGGGATTGTACAGTATTTTTGTCATTAATGATGCTTATTCCCAAAACTTTTCTGAAACAGATAATATGAGTCATAATATTGGAAATGAAATAAAAACTCGAAACGGGTTTAAAATAACTCCCGGAATTGCGGACTCTGAATTTGTGCGTGGAAAAGTTCCTATGACCAAAGAAGAAGTCAGAACTGTAAGCATATCAAAACTCAATCTGAGTGCTGATTCAGTTGTGTATGATGTGGGGAGCGGAACAGGATCTGTTGCCATTGAGATTGCACGTTTATCTGACAGCATCAAGGTATATGCAATAGAGAAAAAACACGAAGCAGTTGAGCTGATACATAAGAATATCGAAAAATTCGGGCTAAATAATATCCGGGTGACAGAGGGGATGGCGCCGGTTGCATTAGAAGAACTTCCGACTCCAACTCATGCGTTTATTGGTGGAAGCAGCGGCAATATGTCTGAGATAGTGGAATTGTTGCTCAATAAAAATCCTCAGATTAATATAGTGATAAATGCAGTCAGTCTTGAAACGCTGCAGGAAATAATGCATTTAGATAAAAAGTTTGAATTAAAGAATTTCGATATTGTGACAATGAATGTTACGAGAACAGAAAAAGTAGGAGACTATCATATGTTGAGAGGACAGAATCCTATATTCATCTGTTCATTTACAGGGAGAAAAACTAAAGATAATGCGATAAAATTTAGTTGATAAAAATGAGGCGAATATGCAGACAGAAAATATTATAATACCAAGAGTTTTAATAGGAGCACCAAAGAGTGGCAGCGGAAAAACTCTGATTACATGTGCATTGCTTGGTGCACTGAAAAAAAGAAATATTGATGTGATGGCTTTTAAATGCGGACCGGACTATATAGATCCCATGTTTCACAGAACCGTTCAGAATATTCCGGCAGAAAATCTGGATACGTTTTTTCTTGGAGAAGAGAAAACTAAAGAATTATTTATAGACTGCATGATGAATCAGAGCGATATGGCAGTTATGGAAGGGGTAATGGGACTTTTTGACGGACTTGGAGGAGTGAGAGAGGAAGGCTCTGCTTATCATCTCGCAAAAATTACGAGGACACCGGTCATATTGGTGGTGGATGTTCACGGAATGGGAAGATCCATGATTCCGCTTATTAGAGGATTTGTGGAGTACGACAGAGATAACCTTATAAAAGGAATAATTCTTAACCGTATATCGGGAAAGTTTTTTGAGACCATGAGAACCATGATAGAGGAAGAAATATCAGTTCCTGTCCTGGGGTATTTTCCAAACAATAAGGAACTTACTTTTGAGAGCAGACATCTTGGATTGAAAATGCCGGAAGAAATGAAGGATATTAATCGCAAACTCGAGACGGCATCCAATCAGCTCGAGCAGTGTGTTGATATGGATAAATTGATTGAGATTGCAAGAGACGCAGAATGTTTATCTTGCGATTCAAAGATATATGTAAATTACAAAAGACGTGAACATCTGACATTGGCCGTTGCAAGAGATGAAGCCTTTTGTTTTTATTATGAGGCAAATTTGAGAGAGTTTGAAAAAAGGGGAGTTCAGATAAAATACTTCTCACCCCTTAACGACAGCAAACTGCCGAATGGAATATCGGGAATACTTCTTGGCGGAGGCTATCCGGAACTGTATGCAAAAAGACTTTCGCTGAATGAAGGTATGAGAAAATCAATAAAGTCAAAGATAGAGCAGGGAATGCCGTCCCTGGCGGAGTGTGGGGGATTCATGTATCTTCACAAAGAGCTGATGACTAAGGAAGGAGACATTTTTGAGATGGCAGGTCTCATTGATGCAAAAGTATCTTATACAGGAAGACTTGTAAGATTTGGATATGTTGAAATAGAAGAAAAGAGTGATATCTTCCTGCATAATAAATCAATAAAAGGACATGAGTTCCATTATTTTGACAGTGAAGATAATGGTAGTGACTGTATTGCAACAAAGCCGGTCAGTGGACAGTGGAGCGAATGTATACATGAAAGCGACAATCATTTATGGGGATTTCCTCATTTATATTATCCATCTAATCCGGAAATTATCGATAAATTTATAGATGCTATGGACAGGTATTATTCAAATATGGTAAAAAATCAGGAAAATTAATTAAAAATAAAATTGTTAGCACTCACCCTTGACGAGTGCTAACAATGGTGCTATAACATAGTCAGAGGGAATAAAAAGTACAGTTCCCGTACAAAATAAGAGACAGGAAACAATCAGTTGATTTGTTTTGAGTCTTAATAATAGGTAGAGGAGGTAATGATTATGTTAACACCTAGTATTTTTAGAAGAAACGGATATTTCGATGATTTTGATGAGTTCTTTGGATTGGAACCGGTATTTAAAAAACAGGCTGCAGTTTTCAAGAACATTAGCTCCGATGTAAAGGAAACAGAGGATGGCTATGAGATTGACATGGAGCTTCCGGGATTTGCAAAAGAGGATGTCAAAGCACAGATTAGTGACGGTTATCTCACAATTACTGCTGAGCATTCTGAGAACACAGACGAGAAAGATAAGAAGCAGGAGAAATATATCAGACGTGAGAGATATTACGGCAAATGCCAGAGAAGTTTCTATGTAGGAGACAACATCACAGAGGAAGACGTTAAGGGCAAATTCGAAAACGGAGTTCTTACAATGTTTGTCCCAAAGAAAGAAGCTAAGCCACAGGTTGAAGAAGAAAAATATATTACAATTGAGTAATTAAATCAGTTTGATAATACTACTTCTAATATTAGTGGTAAGTAAAAACAATGAGATAGCATAGAATGATTAAGGCGTCAGTTTTAAAACCGGCGCCTTTTCCTGTGCCAAATTTTCCCGACACCTGTTATTCTATTTTATACTCATAGTAGAATAATTATCTTTTTCTGTCATTTTTTCAATTCATGTGTTACAATACGTTTTATTATTCAAAAAAGGGAAGGTGAGTTACTATGCAGGAAAAAAGATACGGAATGGCAGACAACTTTTTCTATGTACTAAAAGCTGTTGCAAAAAGCAATAAAAAACTTCTGGCAATTTCTGTGATTGCAGGAGTTTTATTTTGTATATGGGAATTTGTTGAAATGTACTTTCTGAAATATGTAATTGCTGCCATTGAGGGGGAAAAAGGTACAAGTTATATGATTATGACAGTAGTGGTTATTTCCCTGATATTGATGTTGTTAAATTTTTACGGGAATTATTTCTGGAACGTTGGCGAACATGAATATGTAAAAGTTGATACATATCTTGAAAAGCAACGTATGAACAAGGTATTTACCACTGATTATAAGAATATGGAATCTCCGCTCTTTTTGGATTTTTTACAGAGAGCAAAAGCTTCTCTTTATTACGGTATGGGATTTAACGGAGTGCTTGATCAGGTAAAAAACATAATATGCGAAGGTGCAATTACAATCATTGCAGCTGTAATGATAGGTGCTAAAAGTATTTTTGTAGTGCTATCCATCACGGTTTTATCCGTTGGAATGGCAAAGATTCTTTCCTATGTTACAAGAATTGACAAAGAAAGATTCAGTGATGTTATGGCACCAACTTACAGAAAAATAGGATACCTTGACGGCACAGCAAGAAACTTCGCTTTTGCAAAAGATATCAGACTCTTTGACATGGCCAGGGTATTTAAGGCTCAGTACAACATTGTTAATGAGTATTTTATAAAGATGAATAAAAAGCATCATAACAGATGGATTCTTGGAAATATGGGAATGCAGTTTTTGTTGCTTGCACAGACAAGTATCATGTACGGCTGGCTTGTTTATTTTGTATTAAATAAGGGAATGAAGATTTCTGAATTTGTTCTTTATATCTCACTTGTCACATCATATTATAAGGCAATCGGATACATTTTATGGATTTATTCAAATGTAAAAGGAAACTGCCTCATGGTAAATGATTACAGAAACTTTATTAACTGGAGTGAAGATTCTGAAAACTATAGTGGGAGTATTGGCACAAAAAAGGATATAAAAGCAGAACGTTATACATTTGAATTTGAGCATGTAAGCTTCAAATATCCGGGAACAGATATTTATGTTTTGAAAGATATAAATATCAAGATCGAAGGTGGTTCAAGACTTGCAATTGTTGGTGTTAACGGTGCAGGAAAGACCACTTTTACAAAACTGATTATGAGACTGTATGAGCCGACTGAAGGAAGAATCCTTTTAAACGGTGCGGATATCAAAGAGTATGACAGGGAAGAGTATTTCAGGCTGTTTGCTCCGGTATTCCAAAATATTGAATGTTTTGCACTTCCAATTTACAAGAACATATCGTTTAAAGATGAAGAACATACTGATATGAAAAAGGTGGAGGAAGTTCTAAAGACCAGCGGATTGTGGGATAAGGTGAGCTCATACGAAAATGGTGTTAAGACAAATATGCTCAAGATTTTTGACACTGAAGGAATAGACTTGTCCGGTGGTGAGAGACAGAGACTTGCCATGGCAAGAGCCCTCTACAAGAACGGAAATATAATCATTCTTGATGAACCTACCGCTGCACTTGATGCTCTCGCAGAAGACAGAATGTACAGAGAGTTTGACAACATGGTCTCAGACAAAACAGCTCTGTTTATTTCTCACAGACTTGGAAGTACGAGATTTTGTGACAACATTGCAATGTTTGAAGACGGACAGATCGTTGAGGAGGGAACTCATGAAGAACTCATGGAACTGAATGGAAAATATGCTTACATGTTTGGCATTCAGGCACAATATTACGAGGAGGGAAAAGAAGATGAATAATTACAAAGTACAGTTTAAATGTTACAAGTTTTTCCTTAAGTATCTCTGGGAAAATCAGAAATCTTATTTTGTATGGCAGATAATCAATTTCCTCGTTAGTACATTTGGAGCATTTATTAACATTATAGGAATGAAATATCTTATTGATGAGATTTCCGCAAAAGACAAAAGAAATCTTCCTGTTGTGATTTTCTGGGTTTGCTTTATATGTGTAGGCAATTTTCTCTATGATAATATAAGCAAAATGTCTTCCGAAAACATGGGAAGAATAAATGAGAATCTCATTAGAAAATTACACACAAAGTTAAGCCTTTGCTGCCTGGATATGAAGTTTGAAAATACTGAAAATTCAGAAGTCCTTGATATTATCAAAAAAGCAGAAAAGGCACTTAATGAGACAAATGGCATCAATGGTATCATGACAAATATTACCAATATTGTGTCATGCACCTTTATCGCTTTGGGTGTGGTTGTTATTGTATGTACGAGAGTTCCGTTGCTTCTCATTCCGGTTGTAATCAGTTTTGTGGCAAACACAATTGCCACAGACAAAGGAAATAAAATCAAAGGCTCCAAGTTTGAAAAACAGGCAGAAATTGAGAGGGGAAGCGACTACTTTAACACGGAACTTCAGGACACGCGCTACGCCAAAGACATCAGATTATACAATACGGGAAATATATTTACCGACAAGTTGCAGGAACTTGGCGAAAAGTATTACCTTGCAAGCAAAGCGCCTGACATGAAAATGTTCAGAATGAACATAGTTTTAAGCTTCGTTGTAAGAACATCGAATATGTTCATGTTCTTACTTCTTGGATTTAATGCACTTAATAAGATAATTACTATTGGTGAACTGTCAAGTCTCTATCAGGCAACTGAAAAATTCTCCGGTTCACTCCGTGGAATAATGGGGTCTTACGGAGCATTGTCATACAACGCATCAAAACTTATTTACTATGTAGAGTTTGTCGAGAGTACATCCGGTAAGATTGAAAAATGCAATAAGATTAAGAAGCAGCAGAATGATGACATTGTCATGACTCGCAGAGATGATATTTCTGAAAGCAACAAAGGTCTTGAAATTGAATTTAGAAATGTAAGCTTCAAATATCCAAATACGAAAAAGTATATTCTTAAAAATATAAGCACTAAAATCAAAGAAGGTGAGCATCTTTCAATTGTTGGACAAAACGGTGCCGGAAAAACTACATTCATAAAATTACTCTGCAGAATGTATAATGATTATGAGGGTGAAATACTTGTAGACGGAAAGAATATAAAAGAATATTCTTTCAAGGAGTACATGAAGAAACTTTCAGTAGTATTTCAGGATTTCAAACTGTTTGCATTTACAATCAGAGAAAATGTTACAGTGTTTGAAGACGAATTATCAAGTGCGGGTGTGACAGGTTCAAATGAGAATAAATTAATTACGGCAAGTTCAAATGATGCAAAAACAAGTGATGAAAGTTCAATTGACAAAAAGCAAAATAAAAATGATAAAGATTCAGAAATATACAAGATATATGAAACAGTCGGTTTGGATGACTGGATTAACGAATTACCTGACAGGGATGACACATATCTGTATAAGTATTTTGTTGAATCAGGTGTTGAGCCATCAGGAGGACAGGGACAGAAACTAGCCATAGCAAGAGCAGTATATCGAAACGCGCCTATTGTAGTACTTGATGAGCCGACAGCTGCATTAGACCCATTGTCAGAGTATGAGGTGTACAATAATTTTGATAAACTGGTTAATAACAAAACTGCAGTTTACATTTCTCACAGATTGTCATCTTGCAGATTTTGCGACAGAATAATCGTGTTTGATGACGGTAAGATTATCGAGGAGGGAACTCACGATTCTCTCATGGCAATAAAAGATGGTTTTTATGCGCTGATGTACAATACTCAGGCAAAACAATACAACAAAATACGAGCGAAGTAACATTGCTTAAACAAAGAGAATATATTAGAATAATATCAAGGGATTAGGTGTATCAAAAAATCACCGCAGTCCAAGTGAATGTTGTGAAATAAGATAGTTATGTTTCAGAACGATAAAAAATGAGTTTTATTATGAGGGAATTATTTAATATATTATATTTAAGGAGACAGTATGAATATTGACGATAGTATTTATAAAGAAATACAAATATTATGTGAAAGAGCTGACAAAATGGTTGAGTCAGACAACTATGTTGGGGCAATTGAAGAATATGGAAGAGCATTAAGTCTTGTTCCTGAGCCAAAATCAGATTGGGAAGCAAGCGGATGGATATATTGCGCGTTAGGTGACGTGAATTTCATGTTAGGTAACTATGATGAGGCATTAAATTATTTATTTGAAGTTTTAAAATGTCCCGATGAGATTGGAAATCCGTTTGTGTTGCTCAGAATAGGTCAATGTTTTTATGAAAAAAAAGCAATAAGAGAGGCAAGAGAATATTTCATACAAGCTTATATGGTAGAAGGAGTTGATATATTTGAAGATGAAGATGATAAATATATAAAGTGCATAGAGGATTTACTTTAAAATTAGCTACTAGAGTTTTTTTAGTAAACATATTATTTACCTAAAAAGGTATAGTATAGAAGGAGCGTGCTTATGGCTTGTGTTGAAGGAATATTAGGAAAAAAAATAGAGGCTTTGATGGAGGAAAGCAATGAACTATGGGAGAGTAAAGAATATAAAGAATCAATAAACAAACTTGTTCAAGCTTGGGAGTTACTACCCAATGATAAGAATCAATATGAGGAAAGTTATCACATTGTTTGGGGAATTTTAGATATT
This sequence comes from Lachnospiraceae bacterium, assembly GCA_016282745.1. Lineage (GTDB taxonomy): Bacteria > Bacillota > Clostridia > Lachnospirales > Lachnospiraceae > SIG293. The sequence continues at coordinate 29,955 of JAEELL010000130.1, read as the reverse complement.
TCAATTTTGATACATGATATTGAAACAATGAATAAATGGGTTGATAAAATATTATATGCAGATCCGGAAAGATTCGATGATGGGGAAAAAGAAATGTGGGTTGGTAAAGTCGCATTTGAATCAGGTGATTTTGAAAAAGCAAAAGAGTATTTTAGAATCGCTAGTAAAAAATCAGGGGGAAGATGCTTTAGAGAAGAAAGAAAGGAATATTACGAATTGTTATTAGAAAACAACGACTAATTTGATTATTTAAAGCACTCTTAACAAGCAATTGTTAGGAGTGCTTTTTTCTTGCCATCACATAAATAAAAAACTTTCCCTTCCATCATTAAAACTTAAAACTTTTCTTCACATTGAAGCATGAAAGAATTATAATTATAATAGATTAAATATAATTATGTTTTTAAGGAGGATTTCATGAAGGTTTTATTACTCAATGGAAGCAGAAAAGAAAAGGGCTGCACTTATACAGCACTTTCAGAGATTACAAAGGTTCTCGAATCAGAAGGAATCGAAACAGAGATAATGAATGCAGGTAAGATGGTATTTGACGGCAATGTCAATGAGGCAGTTAAGGAAGCTGCAGAAAAGGTGAAAAGTATCGATGGTATTATAGTTGGTTCACCGGTTTATTATGCATCTCCATCAGGTGAGATACTGATGTTCCTTGACAGACTCTTTGGAGCAGCAGAAGCAGATTTAAGATTTAAACCTGCAGCAACAATTACTTCCGCAAGAAGAGGAGGTACTACAGCAACACTTGATGTACTTAATAAATATTTCTTATTCAATCAGATGCCACTTATTTCATCAAGATATTGGAATATGGTCCACGGAAGTAATCCTGAAGATGTATTAAAGGACGAAGAAGGTATTCAGATTATGCAGACACTTGGCACAAATATGGCTTGGATTTTAAAGAGTATTGAGGCTGGAAAGAACGGTGGAGTAGCACAGCCTGTGGCTAAGGAGAAAGTATTCACTAACTTTATTCGCTAGGATTAATGTTAGTCATTGAATCAAACAAACTCTGGCACATTATTAATATGAGCAATAGCAACTTCTAATATAAGCTAAATTAAATATTAATATGAGCAATAGCAATTATTATATATAATTATAAAACAAGCAAGTGGATGAACGGATGAGGAGGTTTTATATGATAAGAGATGAAAAGATTTGGATTGCCAATACTGAGAGCGGAGAGAATATTTCGATTATTCCAAAGATGGCAAACAGACACGGTCTCGTTGCAGGTGCAACCGGTACAGGTAAGACTGTAACACTCAAGGTTATGGCAGAGAGTTTCAGTGAGATGGGAGTTCCTGTATTTATGGCTGACGTCAAAGGGGATATTGCAGGAATGATGAATCCGGGAACTGACAGTGAGGATATGCAAAAGCGTATTGCAAAGTTTGGTCTTGCAGAGGCAGGTTTTGAGTATAAAGGATATCCGGTAACTTTGTGGGATATATACGGAAAGAATGGAATTCCTTTGAGAACGACTATTTCTGAAATGGGGCCTTTGCTTCTCTCAAGAATTCTGGGACTCAACGATTTGCAGAGTGATATATTAGCTATCATTTTCAAAATTGCAGATGACAGTAATCTCTTATTAGTTGATACAAAGGATTTAAAGGCAATGCTTGCCTACGTCGATGATCACTCAGCAGATTATGCGGCAGATTACGGAAAGATTAGTAGTGCTTCAATTGGTGTTATAACAAGAGCAATCGTGTCGCTTGAGACAGAAGGAGCAGATTTGTTCTTTGGTGAACCGGCCCTTAACATTTCTGACTGGATTCAGCTTGGAGCAGGCGGAAAAGGCATGATAAATATTCTTGCAAGTGACAGTCTTATAGGCAACGGCAAGTTATACTCTACATTCTTGCTTTGGATGTTGTCAGAACTATTTGAGACACTTCCTGAAGTAGGTGATATGAGCAAACCAAAGATGGTCTTCTTCTTTGATGAGGCGCATCTTTTGTTCAATGACACTCCAAAGGCATTACTTGAAAAGATAGAGCAGGTTGTTAAGCTTATCCGTTCAAAAGGGGTTGGTGTATATTTCTGTACTCAGAATCCTAGGGACATACCGGATGGTGTTTTGGCACAGCTTTCAAACAAAGTTCAGCACGGACTCAGAGCTTATACTCCATCTGATCAGAAGGCGGTGAGAGCTGCAGCAGATTCATTCAGAGTGAATACTGATTTTGATACATTTGATACAATACTTAATCTTGGCACGGGAGAGGCGGTTGTGTCATTCTTACAGGAGGACGGCGTTCCTGCTATAGCAAGTAAGGTAAATATTCTTCCGCCACAGTGCGCAATGGCTGCGGCAACTGATGCACAGAGAGAACAGTGCATCAAAGAAAGCTTACTCTACAGCAAATATGCAACAGCAGTTGATCCGGATTCTGCATATGAATTCCTTCAGAGAAAAGGTATTGAGGATGCAAGAATAGCTGAAGAGCAAAAGCAGGCAGAACTTGAGGCAAAAGAAGCAAAGAAGAGAGCAGAGCAGGAAGAGAAGGAAGCAAAGAAGCAGGCAGAGCGCGAAGAACGCGAAGCTTTGAAAAAAGCAGAGCAGGAAGAGAAAGAAAAGCAAAAAGCAAAAGAGCGCGCAGAAAAAGAAGCTCTTAAAAAAGAAGAAAAGGAAAAGAAGGCTAAGCAGCAGGCTATGAAGAGTGTAGGTAATTCAGTTGCAGGCACTGTTGGAAGAGAGCTTGGAAAGAACCTCGGTGGCAAGTATGGCAAGTTTGGAAAGACACTTGGTGGAAATGTCGGTGCAAGCCTTGGTAGAGGATTACTTAGTACTTTATTTAAAAAATAGATTTTTGTGTATTTCATGCAGGCATAAGTTGCAACTTATGCCTGTTTTATTGTATTAAAGAAAAATTTTTCCTATAATACCCATTGTCAATGAAAGGAGTGTGAGAGATGAAAATTAGACTGGCCATATCCGATGAAAATATGGACGAAGTTAGATCCTTCTTAGAGTCTAAAGGCATTGAGATAGATGAAGAAGCTGAATATATTCTGATACAGAACAATAAATCAGTTGGACATATTTCAGTTAAGAAGGTTGATTCAGGTGACAAAGTGTTCATATCTGTGGACGATATATTGTACATAGAAAGCTATGGTCATCAAATAGAAATAACAACCAAGGACGGAATGTATTATGGAAAGGATCCGCTCTATCAATTAGAGAGATTACTTGATAAGCGGAAATTTACCAGAGTCAGCAAGTCTTCTATAATAGCAAAAAAACATGTTAGGAAGATCAATCCGTCTCTTGCAATGAAGTTTATACTTGTCATGTCGGATGGAAATCGAATTGAAGTTACGAGAAACTATTACAACAGTTTCAAGGATGCATTTAACATTTAAGAATAATGAGAGGAGAATAAAACAATGAGTCTGATTTCAGTTTTATTATTATTTGTAATAATATCGTTTATACCAATAATATTAGCGTATTTTATTATATACAAAAGAAGAATTAATAAGAGATTACAGGAAGGAAGTTACAACGAACCATATAATTATGAGAATATTGATGGGGGAAGAAAAAGAAAACAAATGCCTGATTTTCACAATGTTGCAATTGTAGGAATTATATTTATTGTTATGACATCACTTACAAATATAAGTAGCAGAGTTGAGAATTTGTATGATGCAATTAATAACGATTATGACGAATCTTCTGACATTGATGCCCTGGGACAAAAAGTTGATGAATTGAGGGAACTTGTTGAAGAAAACAAAAGCATGATATCAGATATCGAGGTTGACTATGGAGCGTTAAATACAAATGATTTTACTGCAGATGTAACAATAAGAGTGTTTCTTAAAAATTCGTTTAACGATGCAAAATACTATATTAAGTTAGGAAAAGATACAACAGAATTAAAAACTAACAGGGATGGCGTTTTGGAAGGAAAGTTTTCAGTCAATATTTTTGAATATTATTTGAAGATGAATATCATTTGTGAGAGGGAAAATGGAGAGACAGTTACAGAAAAAATAGATTATAACAGAGAGGGAGTGTATCCTCTTCTCACTGATGAGGAAGAAATGTTGTATGAAATATATACCCCACATTTGTCTTCATGGGATTTTGATTACTCCGTATTGGCAGGAAGCAAGGTAAAAATAGACGCAGAATGTCATATTGATGATGAGTCATACTATTTAGATGAAAAAGCTTATGACATAGTAAGTGTAAAATATTATGCTGAAGGTGATGGCGAGCGAATTGATGAAAAAGAGCTCAAGGTAAATAAGTCAAATAAATACAAATATGAAGCATATTTGGAAGCTAAAAAATTCAAGAAGATTATCTGCTATTTTGAAGTGACAGACAGCAGAGGAATGGTGTACAGATTAAGCATTGCGACAATTAATAATAAGAAAAAAATTAGTGTGAAAAATGACGAAGTGTTGACAATTTTCGGTAGTACCGGAAAAAAATTAATAAAATATTAATAAAATATTATGTACAAAAAAATTTATATTTGGTGCAATAAAGAATGTATTTGTTTCGTTATAATAGTGATGTGTTTTTTAGGGGAGACAATATTCATAATATCCCTGAAAATAGTTCATCATTTATTATATATATAATTATTTAGGAGGTTTGTTATGAAAAAAACAATCAAAACAGGGCTTTCTCTTGCCCTTGCAGCAAGCATGGTTGTTAGTGGCACTCCAGCCGGAGTTTTGGGGGCAACAAGTGCGAAAAACAACACTAAAGCGATTTTTGAATCACATAAGTCTTTAGGCGAATTAAGAGAGAAGAAATTCAATAAAAACGCAAAAGCCAAAAAGCAGGCAGAGTATGCTGAAGGTGAAGCACTTATCATGTACTACAGTGATAAGGTAAGCAAGAATTCAATTAAGAGCAAGCTCTCTAAGGACTGCACAATTGAAGATGTTTGTACTTTTGATGATGTTAAGAAAGGAAGTATCTCAAAATCAAGTTCATTCACAGGAAAGACAGGAAAAGATTTGACTATTTCCCGCATTAAGTCAGATAAGATGTCTACAGAGGAACTTGTACAGAAATATTCTGCTGATAAAGATATATTAGTGGCAGAGCCAAACTACATTTACAAGGCATCAAAGACTAATGATGCAATGTCTGATTTTCAGTGGGCATTAGACAACAAGGGTCAGGATGCCGGTATTGAAGGTCTCGATATCAACTCAGACAGTGATGAAATCGTAATTGATTCAGAGGCAGGCGAAAAGGTTATCGCTATTATCGATACAGGAGTTGATTACGAACATGAAGATCTTCAGGATGTTATGTGGAACAATCCATACGCAGGAACAAAGACTTTAAAGGGGCAACATGGATATGACTTCGTAGCTAGAGATGAAGATCCAATGGATGAGAATGGACATGGAACACACTGTTCAGGTATCATGCATGCAAATATCGACAATGAAAAAGGTATTGCCGGTGTTACTGATTCTGAAAATATCAAGATTATGGCACTTAGATTCTTAGATGCAGATGGTTATGGCTTTGGCGAAGACGCTATAGATGCATACAACTACATCTACAGAGCACAGCAGCTTGGAATTGACGTTGTATCAATTAACAACTCTTGGGGAGGCGGTGGATCAGATGAGATTCTTGATGCCCTTATTGAATTAGTTGGTGAAAATGGAGCAGTTTCAGTATTTGCTGCCGGAAATGAAGGCAATAATAATGATGATTATAATATGTCTAGTTCATCTGGTGGTCCATACGCTCTTTCAGTTGCAGCGTCTGATTCAAAGGGAGAACTTGCAGGATTCTCAAACTATGGTGTGGAAACTGTTGATATTGCAGCTCCTGGTTCTAATATTCTGTCAACAGTATCATATGACTGCTTCAATCCTATTACATATGATGCAGCAAAATTTGATAAGCTTGTAGGATGTTATAATACATTTGATAAAGAACAGAAACTTGTACAGTATGTTGATAATGACGGATACACAGGAAATGTTGCAGATGAAAATGACCTCAGATGGGGTGTTACTGCTTCAGGAGATGGTACAGCTTCTGTTGAATATGCAGACAATGAATTTGTTGGAACAAAAGATGGTAACAAATCATTAAAGATTTCTGTAAAGAATGCAAAAGCGGGTGATTCATATTATTTCTACTTCCCATATACAGCTGAGAAGTCATCAAAACCACTTTATCAATCGGAATTTGTCAGAGGAGATGTAGGCGAAAATGCAAAGCGCGATTCAGCTGCCTCAATTTGTATTGCAGATTCAACATTAGATGAAGATGGTGTATACGATGAGGATAATGAAAACTGGTATGGTCGTGTCTATGCATTAGGTGAAGAGTATGCAGAATATCTTGGAGATACAAACTACTGGACATATTACAGTCTTCCTGTAGTTAAAAAGGTAAAAGAAACACAGGAAAGAGTACTATCAGTACAGATCCTCGCTGAAGAGGATGGCGACTATGATGCTTATGTTGATGTATTTGGTATGTCAAAGGGTAACGCTGATTCTAAAGAGTTTGGAAAATATGACTGGTACTGCGGAACTTCTATGGCAACACCACATGTAACAGCAGCTGCTGCAGTTGTTGCAGCAATGAATCCTGACTATTCTGCAGCTGATGTTAAGGATACAATTATTGGTTGTACAACAGATACAAAGGCATTAGAAGGAAAATGTGCAACAGGAGGAATGCTTGATTTATCAAAGGTTAATAATCCTAACTTCTCAGTAAGAAATATTGAAAATTACTACGGAGGAGAAGATGACGAATTGTACATTGCTATTAATGGTGCATTCCTTGAGGGAACAAATGTAACTGTTAACGGCAACGAAGTTGAAGCTGAAACAGAAAAGAACTGCATCGTATTCAAATGTGATGAAGATATGGTTAATTCTGTATTAAATATCGCTGTCAATAAAGGTGATAAGACTGTAGAAAAACAGTACTATGTTCCTAAAGGAAAAGAATTCAACTGTTCTGAGTATGAAGGTTTTGGGTTACCATATGATTCTTCTTTAGTAAAAGGAGATGATTGTGTATACTTTGTTGATTGTTATAACGGAAAAGTATTTAAAGGTATTGCACCTGAGAAGTTTACTGATCATTTTGAATGGATGTCAATGGCAGGAGATGATTTAACTGAATTATTAGGCATTAAGTATGCAATGAATTATTCTATCGGCTTCAGCAATCCAATTTACAAAAATGGATTTATCTTTGTTGCAACAAACATTGATTTAGGTTATGCAGAAATGGCTGTTTTAGTTGCATATGATACAGTAAATGAAGAGTGGAGTAAAGTAACTGAGATTCCTGAAGAGGTAGTTGAAAGCGGATGTGATTTATTAAAATATAATGATACATTATATCTCTACGGAAGTGATGCATACAAAGTAAACGGACAGTTTGAACGTGATGAGGCAGGATATGCTTTTGATCTGGATGCTGAATTCGAAAAGACAAATGATTTAGGAGTAATTCCTGAAAAGGGTCTTGGACGTGAAGTATTCGAAATCGGTGATAAGCTTGTTTCACCATTCCATTATGATTATCCGGATGAAGGCGATACAGTATTTGTTCCTGCAATGATTTTTGACGGAAATTCATGGAAACAGTCAGAAGCCGACATTAATGTGATTAAAAATGAAGCATTTGTTGCAACAGCAACTGAAAACGGAATTGTATATACAGGTATTTACGCTGACAAATTAGGTGATACATTCATCTACAATGTTGATACAGACTCATACACCAATACAGATTACAATTTTGGATTAGAAGATGAAATGTCTGGCTATGAATATTCTTTTAAATCAATTGTTGTTGATGGAAGATTATTTGTTTTCAAAGGTGAACCATATTACTATGAAGAAGATGAATTTGAAGATGAGGATGACTGGTCTAACAGAAAAGTTGTAAAGAATGATTCAGAAGAAGAAACAACATCTGATGATTACGATGATGATTACGATGATGATTATGAGGATGAGGATGAAAGCTATGGCTTGACAATTTATGAATACAATGTAAATCTTGTAGGAGAAGATATTTATGAAGAGCCAATCGAGATAGAGACAACAACAGCTGATTCTGAGGTTCCTACAGCAAATCCGGGTGACAACAATGGTGGAGAAACAACAGCAGTTGAGACAACAGCGCCTGTTACAGCAGATGAGACAACAAAGCCGGTTGAAACAACAACAGCAGTTCCAACTACAACAAAGGCAGTTGAGACAACAACAGTAGCACCAACAACTACAAAGGCAGTTGAAACAACAACAGCTTCATCAATCGCTAATAAGAAAGCAAAGATTACAAAAGTTAAGAGAGCGTCTAATAAGAAGAAAGCAAAGATTACTGTTAAGGCAGTTGCTAATGTTAAATATCAGGTAAAATATTCAACATCTAAGAAATTCTCTAAGAAGACAACAAAGACATTAACATTTGCTAAGAATGCATTTACAATTTCTAAGTTAAAAGCAAATAAGAAGTATTACGTAAAAGTAAGATTAATGGCAAAAGAGAATGGTAAAGACGTATTCGGTAAATGGTCTGCTGTTAAGACAATTAAGAAGTAATATAATTTATAAAAAATAATAAATAAAAATAGTAAATTATAAGTAATAAAAATGGGAACTGTTACATATCTGCAATATTTGCAGAGAAGTAGCAGTTCCCTTTTTCTCAGTCGATATTCTGTGCAAGAACGATGAGACCGTTCTTGCATTTACTCGCCAAGAAGTTCTTTTCTCGTGTTTTCGAGTCTCTCAATATTTATCTGTTTTTCCATGATTGTCTTTTCGAGCCAGAGCTGAAGTGATTCTACGGAGATAGATATCTTTTCAAGTTCGTTCTGGATAATTACAAAATCATGAATCTGATCATCGGAAATAACTCCATCAGCCATAATCTCAATCAGTCTTGCTTTTTTGTCATTGATTGAATTGAGAGAAGCAAGCATCTCAAGGATGATTGTTGATGATTCTTTTTCCTGAATCTCAGGAACGTAGTGCTTTCCGATAGGACACTCGTGTGAACAATAATAGTTGCAAAGGTATGGTGCCTTGTAACTTTGTGACATGGTAAGTATCTCATCAGGATGTGGAAGTGAACGCTCACTTTCTATCTTCTCGATACGGTCTGCGCTGATATATTCAAGTAAATCACTGGCTTTGTCCCTTGTAAGTTCAAGGTTTTCGCGGCATTGCTGATAAATATTTTTATTCTCTCTTGTTGATTTTTTCCCCATTTAGAGAAACCTCCTAATCTAATTTACTAAAAGAAGCGAAATAAAATTATAAAATCGACTTGAATTCTAGTTTTTTTTCTCGCTTATTTATTATATAATATTGATGTCGAAATTAAAAGATTAAACAGAGTTCTTTTTATTTTTGACGTAAGTAACAATACACTTTTTATTATTAGGAGGAAAAAGACATGAAAAATGTACAGTTAGTTTCTTCAATAGTTGATAATACCGGAACAATTGGTATCATTGCTATTGCAGCAGGAGTAATTATTATTTTGGCTATTTTGGCTTCAGGTTATGTTAAGGCATCACCTGATACAGCTTTTATCATATCGGGGCTTCGAAAAAATCCCAAATTCTTAATAGGTAAGGCGGGTATCAAGATTCCGTTTTTAGAGAAAAAAGATGAACTTAACTTAAGACTTATTCCAATTGATGTAAAGACAGCTTCAAGCGTTCCAACAGCTGACTACATCAACGTAAACGTAGATGCAGCAGTAAATGTTAAAATCAGTGATAATCCTGAAAGATTAAAACTTGCAGCACAGAACTTCCTTAACAAAGATACAGAATATATCGGAGGAGTTGCAAAGAGCGTTCTTGAAGGTAACACAAGAGAGATTGTTGGTAAGATGAGACTTGAAGAGATGGTTTCAAACAGACAGAAATTCGCATTACTTGTTAAAGAGAATGCAGAGCCTGACTTGGCAGCTATGGGACTTGATATTGTTAGTTTCAATGTTCAGAACTTTATTGATGAGAATCAGGTAATTGAAAATCTTGGTATTGATAACATTGTACAGATCAAGAAATCAGCATCTATTGCCAGAGCTGAAGGTGAGAGAGATATTAAGATTGCTCAGGCAAAAGCTAACAAAGAAGCAAATGATGCAAGCGTTGAATCAGAAAGACAGATTGCTGAGAGAAACAATGAACTTTCAATCAAGAAATCAGAACTTAAGAAAGTTGCCGATATCAAACAGGCTGAAGCTGATGCTGCTTATTCAATCCAGCAGGAAGAGCAGAGAAAATCTATCGAGACAACAAGAGCTCAGGCAGATATCGCAAAAGAAGAGCAGTACGTTATCTTGAAACAGAAAGAAGCAGCAGTTAAAGAGCAGGCACTTGATGCTGAAATCAGAAAACAGGCAGAAGCTGAGAAGTTTGCTAAAGAGCAGCAGGCAGAAGCTGAATTATATCAGAGAAAGAAAGAAGCTGAAGCTAAGAAATACGAACTTGAGCAGGAAGCTGAAGGTATCAGAGCAAAAGGTATCGCAGAAGCTGAGGCAATCAGAGCTAAGGCAGTTGCTGAGGCTGAAGGTATTGAAAAGAAAGCTATCGCTATGCAGAAATACGGCGAGGCTGCTATTCTTGAAATGTTCTTCAAGGCATTTCCGGAGGCAGTTAGAAATGCTGCTGAACCACTTGCAAGCATTGACTCTATCACAATGTACGGACAGGGAAATAATGAACAGATGGTTGGTTCTGTAATGAATACAGTTACTCAGGTAAGTGACGGTATTAAAGGAAGCACAGGAATTGATCTTAAGTCTATTATTTCACAGTACGTTGGAGCAGAGGGTGTAAAGAATTTTGACAATGGTGAGTCAGTAGTTTTCAATCCTGATGAATTCAAGAAAAAAACAGAAGTAAAAGAAGATGAGTTCAAAGAAGTAAATGATGCTCCAAAGGCAAAAGCAGAAACAAAGGCAACACCTGTTGCAACACCAAAGGCAGAAACAAAGACAACACCTGTTGTTGAGACAAAGCCGGAAGTAAAGGTAACACCTGTTGTTGACACAAAACCGGAAGTAAAGACAGCACCTGTTGTTGACACAAAGCCGGAAGTAAAGACAGCACCTGTTGTTGACACAAAGCCGGAAGTGAAGACAGCACCGGTTGTTGAAGGTACAGTTGTAACAGATAAACCTAGAAAATCAGTATTTGATGATGATTACAATGATGATGTCAAATCAGATTCAAAAGATGATGACAAACCAAGTTTTCTTCGTTAAATAACTTAGGTTATAGACAAGTATTAAACAGCCAAACTTATAAACGAGCATTATTGACTGGTTGATAAAATGATTAATATAGCGGTTCATTCATACAGTGTATGGTGGACCGCTATTTGATTTGACGACCGTGATACAATTTCACAACAAGCGTAGAGGTTTCAGGATTGAATACAGTGATTTTTTTCTTTTACATAAAATTTGATTGTGCTATAATGTTTGTGGTGCAGACAGGTATTCTGCACTAATAACAGGGGTTTTACCTGAATAGAAAAGGAGATCTATCATGAAAAAATTTGTAGCTGAGTTTATCGGAACAATGGTTTTGGTTACTCTTGGGTGTGGTACTGCAATGTTGGTAGGATGTGATGCCGTAAACGGAGGAGGATACATTCTTACAGCACTTGCTTTTGGTCTTACAATTGTTGCCATGGCATATTCAATTGGCAATATTTCAGGATGTCATATTAATCCTGCTGTATCTCTTGGTGTTTTACTTTCAGGAGGAATGGACATTAAAGAGTTCTGTGGATATGTTGCATCACAGTGTGTAGGAGCACTTGCAGGTTCCGGATTACTTTCTGTAGTCTTTGCAGTTGGAAAGGTAGAAGATAAGACCGGTGGATTTGGTGCAAACGGATTGGCCGGAGTAAACGGAAGTTATTTGGCAGGACTTTTAGTTGAATGTGTTCTTACTTTTATTTTCGTAATTACTATTCTTGGCGTAACATCAAAGAAAGCATCACATGGTTCTTTTGCAGGTTTGGTTATCGGTTTTACATTGGTAGTTGTACATATTCTTGGTATTGGTCTTACAGGAACATCTGTTAACCCTGCAAGAAGTTTTGGACCTGCTCTCGCAGCTTTGTTCCAGGGCAACAGTGCACCGGCAACTCAGTTGTGGGTATTCATCGTTGGACCTTTGGTAGGTGCAGCTTTGGCAGCTTTTGTTTACAAATATCTTGAAACAGAAAAATAAAAAGAATTGATATATATCAGGTAATATTTAGGAGTCTTTGCAGACAGTGATGATTTGAATCATGTTTGCAGGGGCTCTTTTTTTGAAAGCAACGTATGACTGTTTCAAAAGGAATAATAATTGACTTATATTGACATATTGGTTAATATAACCTTTAGGGAGAAATACTTTTGTTTTACCGTTATGTGAGAGGGAGACTGACAAGACGGATAATGTTTTGCAATTATCACATAGGAGGTACAAAAATGGGAAAATGCAAAAATTATTTTAAACGTGCACTTTCAACCATTCTTGCCACAACAATGGTATTAGGATCGGGCACAATCAGTAACTTTGTAAACGCTGAATCGGAAGAGGTGGCAAAAAAAGATTTAGTTATTTATTTTGCTAACTGGAGCGTTTACAGCGACAATGCTAACCAGGTAAAGAATTTACCTTGGGACAAAGTAACTTATATCAATCATGCTTTTTGGGAAATTAACCCTGTTGACGGAGAAGAAAATAAGTACACTATCGACTCAACAGATTCCTGGGCAGATATCGAAAACGGTGAGTTGGCTCATTTTCCTCAGTATGAGGAATACTCTAATTTATATCCGGATGTAAATGTCATGATTTCCGTAGGTGGATGGACAAGATGCGGATATTTTTCTGAGATGGCCAGCACAGCGGAAGGTAGAAAATCATTTATTGACAGCTGTATCGACACAATGGATACATACACATGGGTAGACGGAATTGACGTTGACTGGGAATACCCGGGTGTTGCACGTGATCCTGAGAGTGATACTGACGAGGGTTGTCCGGTAGTAGGAGATGATTTTACAAACTACACTTTGTTGCTTAAAGAGATGAGAGAAGCATTTGATGAGAAATACGGCGAGGGTAAAAAGAAAATCACAACATGCTCTTCTGTCAATTTAAAAACTATTGCTGCGCAGGATGTTGAGTCATTTGCACAGTATGTTGATTTGATCAATATTATGTGTTATGACATGACAGGTTCATATGATCCTGTAACGGGACATCAGACAGCACTTTATTCCACAAATGAAGAGATGCATTCTGTAGATAAGGGTGTTAGCAAGTTCTTAGAACTTGGTGTTCCTGCTTCAAAGATTAATATCGGTTCACCACTTTACTGTCACGGTTGGGGCGGTGTTAAAGCTGATGAAAGTGGAAATGTAGTCGGAGTTGAAGGTTCAAGTGAAGGCTATGTCGGTGACATGGTATGGAATCAGATTAAGGCACTTGAATTAAAGGTAGTAGCAGATGGAGAACTTGGATGGCACAAAGGCTATGACAAAGCTGCGGAAGCTGCATATCTTTATAATGACAATCCAAATTCCAGATTCTACCAGAATTATCTTACATATGAAGATGAACAGTCATTAGCTGCAAAACTTGCATATATTCAGGAAAAAAATCTTGCAGGAATTATAGTTTGGGAAGCAGCAGGGGACAGAGCTGTAGACGCACATCCAATGCTTACTCAGATGAGTATCGGACTTGGTATCTACAAAGGTGAGCAGTCTGTATACGGACAGTCTGGCACTATCCCTGAGATAGAAGATACTGTAAGTGAATCAGGTTATCCAAATCCTATAAATGAACTTGTTGAAGGAACAGGAACAAATAAATTCCCTTCCGGATCAGTTGTATATTACAAAGGTTCAGTTTATAAATCAATCAATGACAATGCAGATGACTATACAGACAATCTTCCTGACGGAAAGTGGGGAGCAGGTGTCTGGGAGAAATTATTCGATGTAAAAGAATATGTGTCACAGGAAAAGAACGGTGGTATTTGGGCATGGGCCGCTGATGAAGGGGAGTATATTTTCTATGATCCTGATGAGGACGGCATTGGAGATATCTACTATGCAACAACACAGATTTCAAATACAGCCGATGATGCTCCTGATGGAAAATGGGGAGCAGACGTTTGGAACTATATTACAGGACTTCAGCTTGACGGTGCATCAGTTGGACCAAATATTCCTGAAAATGTTACAGAAGTTGTAGCCGGAAGTGGAGAAAACAAATTCCCATCCGGAACAGTTATATATTATAAAGGTGCTTTCTATGAATCTGTGAATGATGCTGCAGATGATTGGGTAGACAATCTTCCTGATGGAAAATGGGGAGCTGGTGTTTGGAAGAAATTATTTGATGTAAAGGAATATGTTTCTCAGGCAGATAAAGGTTATTGGGATTACTCTGCAGAAGCAGGTGAGTATGTATTCTATGATCCTGATAAAGACGGAGTTGGAGCAATTTACCTTGCAACACAGCAGGTATCAAATACAGCCGATGATGCTCCTGACGGAAAATGGGGAGATGCTTCATGGCAGTTTGTTGCAAACCTTACAGTTACAGCAAAGTCAGGTGAAGAAGAAACAACAGGTGTAGAAGTTGAGACAACAACGGGTGCAGAAACTGAGACAACAACGGGCGCAGAAACTGAGACAACAACGGGTGCAGTTGAGACAGAATCTGAAACAAGTGATGAGACAACAAAAGCACCTGAAACAACAACAGTTGCACCAACAGCAAAAGCACCTGAAACAACAACAGTTGCATCAACAACAAAAGCACCTGAAACAACAACAGTTGCATCAACAACAAAGGCAACTGAAAAAGTTGTTTTAGGAAAGTCAAAAGTTAAGAAAGCAAACAGAGCAAAAAATAAAAAGAAAGTTAAACTTACATTCAAGAAAGTTGCAGGAGCAGCCGGTTACGAGATTATGATTTCAACTTCTAAGAAATTTAAGGAAAAATCTACAAAGACAGTTGAATCAAAGAAACTTACAAAGACTATTAAAAAACTTAAATCAGGTAAGAAATATTATGTAAAGGTTAGAGCATTTGCATTTGATTCAAACAAGAAGAAAGTTTACGGTAAATGGTCAAAGAGAAAAACAATTAAATAATTGTAATAATTTGATTGAGAGGCAGGTTGTCACAAAAAGGCAACCTGCCTTTTTGGTGATTGTTTACATTACATAATATGCAAATAAAAACTGTTTGAAAAAATGCGGCCAAATGTGACAGGAAATGCCGAAAGTGTCTTGTTTTATGCGTGTTTCAAGGGATAAAAATGTTTTTGCATTTTATTGGTTAATGCAAAAAAAATGCAAAAACTTATGCAAAGAAATGAAAAAATATGCAAAGAAAACGGTTTCTGACAAAAAAAGTGTTTTTATATTGTTGCCATTTGTAACACTATTTGCTAGTTTCTAATATGGTAATTGTAAATTGTTTTTTGAAAGGGAAGAAAATGAGAAAACAAAAAATCTTAAGTTTGGCACTTAGTATGGTACTGGGTGTCTCTATGTGCGGAGTAAATGCTGTCAGCACATCAAAAGAAATTAGTGGGGAAACTGAGAAGGGAGAACTTAAGGTAGCAACAAAAGAGGTGTCTGTTTACGATCAGATTAAGAAAACAGATATTGATGAAGATGAGCTTAACGCAATAGCAGATCTTGCACTTACAGATGGTAAACAGACTGCTGAAAAAGTTAATGCTTATACAAACAAGACAGATTATGAGGCTGCACTTAACTATGCGCTTACTTCATACTACAAAACAGAGAAATTTGACGAGATGGATGCTTTTGAATCAAATCTTGATAATAGGGCAGATGAAATCGTAAAAGGTTATGAAGATGCTGCAGAAGAGAGAGCAGCAGGATTAGATAACGGTTATGAGCCGGGTGAAGTTCTTGCACTGTTCAATGAAGGAACTTCAAAAGAAGAAATCGAAGCAATATGTGAAGCAGGTTACGGTGAGGTTGAAAATATATATGAAAACTTTGATGGAACTTACTCAGCAAAGATTTCTATTTCACTTGGTCAGACAGTAGATAAGGCATCTGATTTCTATGATGATTTTTGCATTACAGATGCTGCAGGAAAGAATACTATGAGAGAAGCTGCTAAGAATGCAGAGGATGTATTATATGATCCTCAGGTTTCATACCAGTACTATCTCAACACAATTGATGCAGTTGGTGCATGGGATTATGTTCATTCACATGAGCATTCAAGAGTTGTAGTTGGTGTTGTAGATTCAGGTGTAAATTACAATGTTCCTGATATTGCAAACAGAATCTCACCATTATCTGCAGACGTTGCAGGTGATGAGACAATCCTGTTATCAGATATGGAAACACCATATACAAGCCAGCATGGAACATGGGTTTCAAGTACTATTTGTTCAGAAGCAAACGGTGAGGGAATCGCAGGTGTTGCAAGCTGTTATGATAACTCAGTTGTTGATGTTATTGTAATGCAGGCAGGTACTTATCTTGAAAGTTACCATGATGCAAGATTCTTTGATGATGATGTTATGAAAGCATACAATTATCTTGCTGCACACGGTGTAAAAGTCGTAAATGAGAGTCTTGGCGGATGGAATTATTCTTCATATATGGAATCTTTCTATCAGAGAATGATTGACAATGGAATAATTGTTGTTGTATCTGCAGGAAATGAGAATATTGAAACAACTTATTATCCTTCAGATTATCCTGCAACTATTTCAGTAGCTGCAACAAACAGAAATAACAGAACAGCAGATTTCACAAACTACGGAAACTTGAAAGACGTTTGTGCACCGGGCGTAAGTATTTATGCTTATGGTACTTCGGGAAATTTACAGTATGTTGATGGAACATCATTCTCATCACCTATTACTGCATCAGTAGTTGCAATGATGTGCTCATTGAATCCATCACTTACATCAAGCCAGGCAAGAAGTATTTTGAAAGCTTCAACAACACCACTTGCACAGGGATCTAAGTATGTTCCATATGGAGTTATCAATGCATATGAGTGTGTTAAGGCAGTAGGCGGTGTAGAAAAATCATATGTTGAACCTGTATCAACAAAGCCTGAGCCAACAACAGTTGATCCTGATTCTATTCTTGATGAAGTTGAAGGATTAACAGTTGTAGGTGCATGGAACAGTTTGGTTGCAATGTGGAATCCTACACAGAAACAGATTGAAAAGGGTTATACCTATAACGTATATATCAATAGCAATTTAGAATATGCAAATACTACACTTACAGGATTTACAAAAGCTGTTCCAGCAGGTAGTTATGTAGTAACAGTTAAGAGTGTATATAACGGACAGGAATCAGAAGGTGTATCTAAGTATGTAAATGTACGTGGTGATACAGTGCTTCCAACAACAACAGCTCCGGAAGTTACAACACCTGAGGTAACAACTCCTGTTGATAATTACGTTACAGCAGCTCGCGGATGGAACAACCTTCCATATTGGTCATTGTATGTTGCCGATGGTTGGGCAGGAAATCCTGAAGCTCAATATATTGATGGAAATTCATATAACAGTTTCAAGTTGAAACTTGATAATGGCTCAAGTGAAATGTGGGCAGTACAGTTAAAGACAAATGAAATAGCTGTTACACCTGGTGTTGAATATCAGTGTAAAGTAAAGGTTAATTCAAAGAATAATTCTACCAGTGTCAGATTAAAAGATGATAAATCAGGAACTGAGACGTTTGTTTCATTCGGACAGGGTGAGAATATTGTTACACTTAACTTTACACCGGTATCATCAACAGCTCAGATTTTCTTCGATTTTGGTATGGCACCTCCAAGTACAGAATATGAAATTACATCATTTGAGTTGACACCGGCAAATGTTGAGACAACAACAGTTGAAGAAACAACTACAGTGCCTGAGACAACAACAGTTGAAGAAACTACAACAGCAAGCGAATTTGTAAATGCAAACGGTGGTTGGAACGACGCCGGTGCTTGGGATGTATACCAGGCAGAAGGATGGGGAAATGACCCGTTAGTAAGCTATAAGGCTTCTTCTACACCTAGAAATTTTGAGTTGAAAGTAAACAAGGCATCAGGATCTGAATGGGCAATTCAGACAAGAACAGATGAAATGCAGTTAGAAAACGGTGCTAATTATACATGTTCTCTTTTAGTACAGTCAAATATTGCCGGTAATATCAGATTTAAAGAGGATAGATCAGGAACGGAAACGATGGTTACTCTTTATCCGGGTTCATCAACAACAGTTAATCTTAATTTTACATCTGTTGGCAGTGCACAGTTCTTCTTTGACTTAGGTAATGCACCTGAAGGACTTCAAATCAAAGTTAGAGAATTTGAAGTTAATAAGAATGTTGTTGTAGCTGAAAGAAACCTTGCTGTAGGCAAAACTGTTACTGCTTCAAGCGAGGAAAATGGAGATACATTAGCTCAGTATGCAGTTGATGGAAATGCATCAACAAGATGGTCATCACAGTTTGCTGATAATCAGTGGATTATGGTTGATCTGGGTGAAGTATTCAGCTTGAGCGCAGTCGGAATTGACTGGGAAGCTGCATATAGTGATGATTACACAATTTACACATCATTAGATGGCGTAAATTGGGGAGCAACAAATAATCAGACTCTTGATCATGCATGTAAGTACTATACAAGAACAACAGTAAATGCAAGATACGTTAAGGTAGTATTTAACCATAGAGCAACACCATACGGATGCTCAATGTATGAACTTGAAGTAATGGGAAAAGAAATACTTCCATACTAATTAAGAAAAGCAAATCTGATTTTTAGAAATAAATGAAAAAATCCTTGCAATTGTTATCATGCTTTAGGGCAGATAATTAATTGCAGGGATTTTTTTTGTTTTTCTTCTTTTATTGCTGACGCATAGTCCACAGCAAGAACGCAGAGAATGTTACTGAATAATTATAGTCGGAGAACAGTTCTTCCTACTCAACGTAATACTTTGTGAATAATTTCTGTGCAATGTAGTGAGATACATTGAAGTTTCTGATTCCGATTTTGTTTTGTTCGTAGCCATCAGATTCTTTGTAATGAATATGTGACCATGAACAGTATTTGATATCGTAACCGTAATTATCAGATGATGTGTAATCGTCAGGTTCCAGACCTTCGGAATAGTAGTTATCATAATTTTTCAAGAATTCAATCATTTGATCTGAGTGTGCGGCAATAGCCGGTGCAGCATCTGTTGACAACTGATTAATGTATTCAAAATCAACATAATCATATGAGTGGTCTTCGGAATAATCTGTATCAACTGCTGTGCTCAGTGTATTACCGTACATGTTCAAATTGTAGTATGCAATCAGGTAATCTATATGTCCAAGTGACAGTATAAGATAGCAGGCAGAAACTGTAACTACACAGTATCGGAACAAATTGAAACTGTTATTGCATATCTGGACAATAAGTCCAATCATAATAAAAGTGAGCAGCGTAAGGAACCACAAAACAAAAACTCTGGTTGTTGTCAGACCGTATTCGCTGATGTACATAAGCATTCTGTAGGCACTTGATGCAATCATAATAAATGTACATCCGCTTATGACCAAATTTACAGTTGAGAGAACTTTGTTGTATCCAAAAAACTCATTGCAAATAAGAACGATTAAAATGTTAATGACACATACCGCAAGAAGCTGAAAGAAGCCTTCTCTTGCATACTGTGCATAAGTGTAATTGTCAGGAAGAGTACCGTTTCTTAAAAACAGATAGTATATCTGAATGGCGCAGAAGAAAATGTACATCACTGAAACGGAAGATGTGACAATAATTGCAATGACAGGTTCGAAATGTTTAGCCTTTCCTTTTTTTGCAGTTACCGATCTTTCTGTAAAAAATGAAGTTAACACATAGGAAGAAAAATATGAAAACAAAAACAGAAAAGCAAGACCAATTAATTGTGTAATAAGATAATCAGGATTCACAAGTTTCGATATAAAGCCAAATGATTCACTGAAAATCTGATCTGCACTTGCAAGGAGTGAACCAATAATAATAACCATTGGGATGGAAATGCAAACACCGATGATTATGTGTACTGTTGTAGAATTCTTTTCTATTTTTGTATTCTTTTGCTTTGCCATTAAATCTGAAACCGGATAAGGAAGATTTCCCAATGAATTAAATAGTGTAATTACAATAAGGATAATGTGAGATGTGAGGTTTGCCCCTGATACATCCGCGAAAATATATAATTCATTTACAATTATCAGCATTATTATTCCACAATAGTTGAAGAATATAATACCATCATTTCCTGTGATAAAATTGGAAATGGATAGTAGAATACAAATAACACAGTTGAAAATAATAAACTTACCGGGTGTCTTTTTGTAAACTTTTGCTATGTGAATAATGTAAGAAACAGCAGCAATAGCTGCAAATACATTGGAAATTCCATAGAAGGAATTGTGTAAGGAAATCATTGCGACAAATGCAAACAGAAGAGATGGTATGCCCAAAATGTCAAACCTCTTTATGGCCTGTTCCTCTCTTTCGGCTTTGCTCAGTAAAATTGCTTCTGTGTTTATATAGTTGCTATTGTAGTAATGGTTGCCGATGTTTCCATTGTTAATATTATTACTATTGTTGTTATTATTGTTATTATTATTATTATTATTATTATTATTATTATTATTATTATTATTATTGTTATTGTTATTGTTGTTGATATCTTGTGTCATAGTTATTTCTCCTTTTCAAATTCAATAATGTCCCCGGGCTGGCAATCCAGCACATCACATATTTCGTTTAGAGTGGATAGCCTAATCGCCTTTGCCTTGTTATTTTTTAAGATGGATAAATTAGCGGGAGTGATTCCAATTTTGTCGGCAAGTTCAGCAACGCCAATTTTTCTTTTAGCCATCATTACATCAAGATTAATATATATTGCCATATTGAAAACACCTCCTAAATTGTTAAATCATTTTCATTTTTGTAGTTTACTGCACTCTCAAAAACCATAGCCAGAATTCTGCTAAAAAGTGAAGCTATAAAAAATGTGAGTACCATGCAGGCTGCCGTAAAAGTCGGTGTGAAAAAGCATCTGACAATCATAGCGATTGTAATAAGAATTGAGTAGGCAGACATCTTTTTTAGGCTCACAACATTTGATAATACAAAGCAGTCATTTGTGATAACGGTATCAAGCATTTTCTTAAGCTGCCATAAAATCAAAAGAGCCATGGCTCCGCAAAATGCAAAAATCAAAACGAAAGCAAAGTAGTAATCTTTGGAAGTGGTTTCAAAATGTTCAATATACCATTTGATGGAAAGCGGTAAAGTGAGTATCGTTAATATTCCGCATCCAAATAAGAATATTACTAATATTCTTGTAAAATGAATTAGTTTGTTAACAGAGTTCTCGGTATTCATAATTGTCCTCCTAAAATTAAAATTCGTTACCTTTTTCATTCTTTCCGTCTGATTCCGGTGTTTATAAAATAAAAAACTACACGAGTTTTGCATATCTGTTAAACATATAATAAGACATGTAATATCATTTGTCAATAAAAATATATCGAAAAACGATATGAAAAAAATGTAAAACGATAAAAATAAAATGAAAAACGATATGGAAAAATGTAAAGCGATAAAAACAAAATGAAAAACTATATAGGTAAAACAAAATCATATAGATACCCGGGGGATGAATGAGAAATGAATGAAATAGAAGAAAATAAAAAAACAACTGAAAAAAGGACGCTGCACTTCCAAAGCATTATGCTCATTAGTGCAACATCCTATTTTACTGTAACTGCTTTCGTGAAGGATTGATTGTCTCGTCTGAGTTTAAATTATTAATCACGACGGAAAATATCTCTTGTGTATACTTTGTCAGCAACATCATCAAGACAAGAATCGTATCTGTTTGCGATGATGGCCTGACTCATTTTCTTGAATTTCTTAATATCATTTACAACAGTTGAACCAAAGAATGTGTCACCGTTTTCAAGTGTAGGCTCGAAGATGATAACCTTAGCACCTTTTGCTTTGATTCTCTTCATTACACCCTGGATAGATGACTGACGGAAGTTATCTGAGTTACTCTTCATTGTAAGACGGTAAACACCGATGACAACGTCTTTTTCTTTGTTAGGATTATATTCACCGTCTTCGTATGAGTAGGCACCTGCCATATCAAGTACGTGATCTGCAATATAATCTTTTCTTGTTTTGTTAGATTCAACGATGGCAGAAATCATATTCTGTGGAACGTTGTTGAAGTTTGCAAGTAACTGCTTTGTATCCTTTGGAAGACAATAACCGCCATAACCAAATGATGGATTGTTGTAGTGAGTTCCGATACGTGGATCAAGGCAGACGCCGTTGATGATTTCCTGCGTGTTAAGACCTTTAGTCTCTGCGTAAGTATCAAGTTCGTTGAAGTATGAAACGCGAAGAGCAAGGTAAGTGTTGGCAAATAACTTAACTGCTTCAGCCTCTGTGAATCCCATAAATAAAGTGTCAATGTTTTCTTTGATTGCACCCTGCTGAAGTAATGCAGCGAATGTGTGAGCTTTTTCTTCTGATTCCTTATCACATGAAACAATAATACGTGATGGATAAAGGTTATCATAAAGTGCCTTAGATTCACGTAAGAATTCAGGACTGAAGATTATATTCTTTGTGTTATATTTTTCTCTTACAGAAGCAGTGTATCCAACAGGAATAGTAGATTTGATAATCATAGTAGCATTTGGATTTACTTTTAATACTAACTCGATTACTGCCTCAACAGCTGAGCAGTCAAAGAAATTCTTCTTGCTGTCGTAGTTTGTAGGAGCGGCAATGATAACAAAGTCTGCATCCTTGTATGCAGCTTCTCCGTCTAAAGTTGCAGTAAGATCTAATTCTTTTTCAGCGAGATATAATTCGATGTAGTCATCCTGGATTGGTGATTTCTTATTGTTGATGAGATCGACCTTCTCAGGAATAATATCAACAGCTGTTACGTGATTGTGCTGTGCTAATAATGTTGCAATTGAAAGTCCGACGTAACCTGTTCCGGCAACGGCAATGTTGTACTGTTTGTCAAGTTTGAGGTTTTCACCGTTTCCTTTTGCACTGTCAATAAATAAATCAGTAATTTCAAAATTTAATGTTTCCGCAAGACTCTGAAGCTGGTCAATAGTAGGAACATAGTCGGATTTCTCAATTCTTCCAATCATTGCTCTGTTGATTCCGGTTGCATCAGCTAACTGAGACTGTGTCATGTTATTTGATTTACGCAGATTTGTTATGGTGTCTGCAAGTTTTGAAGTAGATAATTTTTTCATGCTTCGTACTCCTTTCAATATATAAAAGATATTTTTAATAACATTATCTTTGAATAGAATAAAATATATACAAGAAAATGTTAACAAAAATAACATTCAGTGTCAATAACAAGAAAAATAAAAACTTGAAAGCAAAGAATAGTTACGAGAAAGTAAGAAAAATAATTACAAATTCTTTCTAATTAAGGAGAAATGTGATATGTTATAGATGCCTGCCAAAATGCCAGGGATTTTGGGGAAAGTAGTTTGTGACTAAATGAAATATATAGAGAAATTGATAAAAGAAGAGTTAGGCATTTCCGCTGAGGATTATGGAAAAATCAAATATGTTACAGATGTAATTATTACGGAAATGTCAAAAATTTTTATAATGCTTTTGTTTTTTCTGGTTATGGGGATGACAAAAGAATATATTGGGGCGATTGTGATTCTTCTATTAATAAGAACGAACTCCGGCGGACTTCATTTCAGAAGTTATTTTTTGTGCACTTTTGTTTCGTTTGTAGTATTAGTTCTTTCTGTACTAATACTACCGTCATGGATATCAATAAGCAAAGTTGCTTGTGTTGCAGATATGTTTATTTGTCTTGTTGTTTCATTATTTATATCGCCGGTTCGCAGTGTATATAGAGACGAGGCATCAAAAGAAATGATAAAAAAGTGTCACGAAAAAGTATTTGTGTATATTTTTGTTTTTATGGTTGTACTCTATATATTTCCCTTGAATTCAATTACAGTGGCTATGTTTTGGACTGTTAATTTACAGATGATACAGTTAATTATAGCGAACATAATAAATAAACTGAAATTATAAGGAACAAATCATAATTATTGGAATTTAGAGGGGAAGGCAGGTGGTATTTTTATAACAGTATGAGGAGGTATCGGTAGTGAAAAGAATAGTAAATCGGGTAGGATTGAAAATGCTGTCTCAGACATGTGCAATCTGTCTTGGATTGTTCAGCGTTATTCGTTTTTCGGGATTTAGTTTGTGTCTGTTCGGGGAACCGGAATATAAAGAAGAATAATAATATAAATGAAGAGTAATGCAAAAAAGAATAATATTATTAAAAGAGGGACTATTGCACAATTTTGTGAAAAATGAATCGATGCAATAGTCCTTTTATAGTATAAAATGCATAAATATGCATAAAAACCCCATGACACTTGCATAAATATAAGATTATGTGTATAATTTTTAGTGAGTATGTAGTTTTATACATGAAAGCACAGGAGGTGTATTATTGATTGGATTAGTTATTGATTCCAATTCGGTGGATAGAGAGTCTCTGGTTGATTTGCTTGAAGGTATAGCGGGGTTTGAAGAGATATATAGTTCGGATAATATTGTAGACGGAATAAAATACTGCACAAAAAAGAATGTTGACGTAGTATTTGTTGATGTTATGGAGCCGGATTTACAAGGGATTGCCATGGCAAAAGAAGTTTTTCAGATATGTCCGACAACCAATATTGTATTAACAGCGAGAGATGGAAGATATGCATTGGAGAGTTATAGGGCTCACGCAAACGGTTATTTTGTGAAGCCCATTGAAAAGGAAAAAGTTGAATTACAAATTGATGAATTCAGAAAGAGAGGAACTTTGGAATCTGTGAGTCATCATGTGTACATTCAGACTTTTGGGAATTTTGATATTTTTGTAGATGGAAAACTTTTGAAAATTAAGAGAAAGAAAGCAAAGGAATTACTTGCGTACCTTGTTGACAGAAAAGGTGCAAGTGCAAGTGTTTCCGAACTTAGCGGAATCTTGTGGGAAGATTCACTTTATGATCGCAATATGAAGAGCAGAGTTAATAATGTTATTGCACAACTTAAGGAAGTTCTTAAGGAGGCAGGCATTGATGACATTATTGTAAGGGGCTGGAACAGCATAGCCCTTGATACTCAAAAAGTTGAATGTGATTATTATGAACTCATTAGGGGAAATGTAACCAGGGAAAAAGAGTTCATGGGTGAATACATGCAAAACTATAGCTGGGCAGAGGCTACGACCGGTTTACTTGAGTTTGAAAAAAAGGATAATCCGTTGTTCAGTGTTATAGCAGAGATGTACACAGGATTATATCTTTTGAATTTGGTCACAAAAACATTTATGGTTGTGAGAAGTGACGGCAGCAGATATGATATCGGAGATTATAAAGAGGTACTGAATAAACGTTTGTCTGCAGAGAGAATGAACGGAGTTTATTACAATATGCTGATGGATTTTCTTAATATAGAAAATATTAAAAAAAGATTGGCAAAAGATAGTGTTGTCAGTAAGAAGTTTTTTGTGGAAGACAAAAAAGGAAACAAATATTTTTACGGAATGGCGCAGACAGTAATAGAACGAGATGATGATTATAATCCGGTTTCTGTGCTGCTATCGTACAAAAAATTTGATGTTAGTGAAATATAAGTATCCTTTTAGTATCCCTGTGAGTATATACTATGCATTGAAATGAACAAATATGCTTTATACTATACTTTTTGTTTGGTATTAATATCAGGCGCCCATTAAGGAAAAGTATGAAAATAGAGTCCGCTATAAACTATCAATTTATAGGGGACTCGTTTTTGTATAACCAAGACATGCATAAAAAAATAAAACTGTACCGCTGAATGCTTGCATTCAAAGCGGCACAGTTTTATTTTTTTATATTTGGCGCAGCCAAATCAGCGACGCAATAAAAACACGAAGTGTTTTTATCGCGGGCGAAAGTGATTTGAAGCCCGAAGGGGGAAAATCACGAAAGCCGGAGCGAATTCGAGCTGGCATGTCTTGGCGCAGCCGCGTTTCCAATAAAAAAAGTGTAAAAAACAACAAATTTTTGAAAAATAGTGGCTAAAATCATTTTTATATGTTAGATTAGAAATGTCGTTTTATGTTCGGAATAATTTAATAAGGAGAAATTTTCATTTAGTAAGTTATTCTAAAAAATAATAAGAAGGAGAATGAATATGAGAAAACAATTGAAAAAAGTTGCAGCTTACGTACTCTCATGTACAATGGTAGCAGGACTTATGTCTTCAATGGGACAGGTTGTTACTGTTAAGGCTGCAAATCTTTTTAACAATGTTTCATGGACACATTACCATGAATCATGGGAGCAGTGGGACGCAGTTATTGCAGGAACTGCAGTTGATGCAACTGACACAGGATTTACAGCTGACATTACTATTACAGGATGGCAGGGTATCTGGAACCAGCCTGCTGATTATCCTGATGGAATCAAAGCCGGCAATTACTGGGGAGATTTACCATACCAGTTATACTCTGAGGCAAAGGTTCCTGTAGAGGCAGGAAAGTCTTATGATATTTCATTTACTGTAAAGAATGAAATGAAAGCGGAAGGTGGCACGACAGCTACAGAAAAGAACATTACTATCACAGTAGACAGCGGAATTACAGGTGATACAGACAATACATTTGTTTATGAGACAGTTAGAATTCCTGCAAATGGAACACTCAACTACTCAAAGACTATTACAATACCGGCAGATTACACATCTAATTCGGTTGATTTTCAGATTGCTTACGGACATTACGGATATTCATACAATGCAGAATTGAACGGACTTACAGAGCAGGTTAGAAATAATCCATACTGTCTTGCACCTGGAACAACAGAGGGTGTTAACTGTACAGGTAAGCTTATTTTCTCTAACATGGATTTTGAAGGAGATTATGTAGAACTTCCTACAGAGGAAGGTGGCGACACAGCTACTAAGACATCATTCCCAAAAGGATATACAGCAAGAGATCTTGTTTGGTCTGATGAGTTCAGCGGAAAGACTGTAAAATCAGACTACTGGAACTTTGAAGTTGGTAACGGTGACTGGGGCTGGGGTAACCAGGAAGCTGAGTATTATACAGCAAGAACAAGCAACGTTTTTATCGCTGACATCACAGATGACAAATCAATCGATAACAAAGCTCTTGCTATCAAGGCAATGAGAGATGATATCGGAGGATGCCAGTATTCATCAGGACGTGTGCAGACAGCCGGAAAGCAGCAGTTCAAGTACGGATATTATGAAGCAAGAATCAAGATGGACAATGGTATGGCACAGGGTATCTGGCCTGCATTCTGGATGCTTGGTACAAACGGCACATGGCCTGCATGTGGTGAGTACGATATCATGGAGCATGTAAATGCAGAAAACTATATCAACAGTACACTTCACTGGAAGGCTAAGGATGGAAACCATGCATATAACGGTGGTGTAAAGGGATTCCCAACAGGTGATATGAACACATGGCACAAATATGCTATGGAGTGGAATAAAGATAAGATTACATTCTACTTAGACGGAGTTCAGGTTTATACTCAGAATTATTCTGAAGATACAAGTGAACTTTTCAACAGCCCTGCATACTTTATCTTAAACGTAGCAGTAGGCGGTAACTATATTGGAAACGTACTTCCTTCTTCAGGATGGAGCAATTCTACAATGTACGTTGACTATGTGCGTGTATTCCAGAAAGAAGATACAGAAGGAGCATCACACTCAGGAACATGGACAAAAGATCCTTTCTGGGCAAACTATGATTATGACAATGACCAGGGTGGAGACGATGAAGAACCTATCATTGAGAAAGATCCTGTAAACGGATTCAATGGTTGGGTTCATGTACATGATCCATATGAGCAGAATGATGCAGCAATCGCAAATACAACAGTTACAGATTTACAGACAGGTTTCTCTGCAAACGTATCAATGACAGGATGGCAGAGAATTTGGGGTGACGGAGCTTATGCTGTTGGTGGAGCAATCGGAGATTTACCATATCAGCTCACATCAACTTCAACAGTTAATGTTGACCCTGGAAAGACATATCAGCTTGGATTCGATCTCACAAATAAGATGAAGAGCGAATCAGGCACACCTACAGAGAAGAACGTTACTATCACAGTTAACAGTGGTATCGAAGGTGACTACGATAACACATGGGTATTTGATACAATCACAATACCTGCAAATGAAGAATACAATTACACAACATCATTTACAGTACCTGAAGCATATGCTCAGAATACAGTAAGCGTACAGATAGCATACGGATGTTATGCATACTCATATGAAGTAGAAGCAGCAGGAAAGACATCTCAGATGTCATCAAATCCTAACCTTCTTGCACCTGGAACAACAGAGAATATCAATGCAAAGGGTAGACTTATTGTTAAGAATGCATACTGTGTAACAGAAGGTACAGAGATTGAGAGAGAGCCACAGGCTGAAAGTTCAGTTTATGTAAATAACTGGACACATACACATGATCCATATGAGCAGTATGATGCAGTTATTGCAAATACTTCAATTGATGAATCTGACACAGGATTCCTTGCTGATATTTCTATCACAGGATGGCAGAGATACTGGAATGCACCGGCAGACTATCTTAACGCTATAGAAGTAGGTGGAGGTTACGGTGATAACCCATACCAGCTCAATTCAGCTGCTGAGATTAAGGTTGAAGCAGGTCAGACATACACATTATCATTTGATATTGTAAACAAGATGTACGCTGAATCAGGAGCACTTACAGAAAAGAACGTAACTGTTTCATTGAATAGTGGTATCGATGGTGATACAGACAACAATTTCATTTATGAGACTGTTAGAGTTCCAAAGAGCGGAACATATCACTTCGAGAAGGAAGTAACAATTCCTGAATCTTATACAAATGACACAATTTCACTTATACTTGCATACGGATGCTATATGTACTCATATGAAGCAGAAAAAGCAGGTCAGACAACTGCAGTTTCTGACAACCCATACTTACTTGCACCTGGAACAACAGAAGGCGTTAACTGTACAGGTAAGCTTGAGTTCAAGGACGTAATGTTTGCACCTGATGTAACAGCACCTGTTCTCGAAGTTAACGGATTCCAGATTAATCCTAACTCAAACGGATTTAGAACAACATATTCTGTTCAGGATGCATCAAACATCGTTAAGAAAGTTGGTCTTGTATATGCACTTAAGAATTATGCTAACGAAGCTGACATGACAGTAGGAAGCAATGCTTCTGATGTTTACTCATTCGAGGCTACATCAAAGGGACTTCTTGGAACAAGTGTAAGCGCACTTGATGGAGCAAAGAGTTATGCTATGACTATGGAATACAACAGTGTTTCAAAAGCATTCTTTACAGCAAATCTTATGGTTAGACCATATGCAGTTCTTAATGACGGAAGTATAGTATATGGTGATATCGTTAATGCAACAGTTTATAATACAGCAGAAAATCTTTACACAAATAAATTAATGCCTACAAAGGCAATGCATGATTATCTTTACAACAAGATTCTTAAGCCTTGCGGATTTGGAGCTGCTATTAACTACTAAAAGATAAACATTTTTAAATAATTTACTGCCCAATCAGGTATATCCGGTTGGGCAGTTTTTATTGTTAGGGCAAGGCCCTGTTTATAAAGATGAGTTCTTCCTGTTGGAAGAACGAAACTTTAATAAACCAATAAACCACCTGCTATGCAGGTGAGTTCCCAGTTTCTTTAGATAAAAGAAAACCTCCTTTGTTGTATAATAT
>JAEELL010000129.1 GCA_016282745.1 Lachnospiraceae bacterium | reverse complement strand
TGAGCAATTATATGAATGGATTTCGAAATAACAATTGAGACATGCTTAGAAGGATTCTGATAAAAGAAGAATGATTCGAAGTTAAAAATCGAGGATTTCAGCTCCTCGATTTTTAGCACAAGCTGAGGGAGTTTTCATCAAGAAAACTCACGAATTTGTGCGAACGAGAATCATACTTCTTTTGAAGATAATCCTTCAAGTATTGTCGAACTGTTTTGAGAAAACATTCATATAATGCGAAACGGTTATTTTGAAAGCATCGTATATCTGTTTCAAAAAGTATGCTTTTCAAAACTTTATTTTCATAAAGTTGTCTTATAATTATTTTATAGTTATCTTATAGTTTTTTTATTTCAATAATCTGTAAAGTGTAGGATCTATATTCAAGTCAGAAATCAGTTTTTTGTAACTTTCTGACTGATTTTTCTTATTTGTCTTTATACCCCTAATTAAAAGATTCTTTGGCGTATGTTCCATATCTATAAATTCAAGTATCTGAGTCTCGTAACCATTTGCCTCGAGTATATTTGCTCTTATGGCATCAGTTACAATTGCCGAAAATCTCTCTTTCAAGATTCCATATTTGAGAATAGGTTCAAGCTCCTCATTCTCAATCTGTGCATTTACCTCGTGTTGGCAGCAAGGCACTGACATAATAACTTTTGCGCCCCATTTTACCGCCTTTTCAAGTGCAAAATCGGTTGCCGTATCACAGGCATGCAGCGTAACAACCATATCTGCCTTATCTGTTCCTGTGAAATCCGCAATGTCACCCATTATGAATTCCATCTTTTCATATCCGTATTTGCGGGCAAGGTTGTTACAGTTATCAATAACATCTTCCTTTAAATCAAGTCCTATCACCCTTATGTCGTATCCGTTTAGTTCCTTAAGGAAATAGTACATTGCAAAAGTCAGATAGGATTTTCCACATCCAAAATCAATTATCGTAAGTTCTCTGTCCTTATCCAGCTGAGGCAGTATATCGTTGATAAATTCGAGAAATCTGTTTATCTGTCTGAACTTATCGTATTTCTGATTAACTATCTTCCCCTCGGCTGTCATAACTCCCAGATCCACGAGAAAATCAACTTTTACTTTTGGATCGAGAAGGTACTTTTTGCTTCTGTTATGATGCAAATCGCACTGTGCTGCTTTTTGCTTTTTATTTTTTGAGGAAATTGTAACTTTTCCTTTCTTGCTGACAAGAACACTGTAATCCTTATCCACTGTCTCTAACTGACACTGCTTAAAGTTCTCTGTCAGTTCCTTTACAATATCAGTCACGGTCTTCGTTTTGTCTGCATTGCTGTGAAGGACCTGTTTTCCGACATATGATGTAGTCTGAAATTCCAGACTGCCTTTTAAAATAACAGGACGAATCTTTATCTTGTCTGTTTTTGAATCTTTGTTTTTCTTACCGCTTATGATAATCTTTATTAAATTTTCATTTAAAACATCTTCCAATAATACTTTAAGATTCTCCATGAAACACAATCCTCCACACTTTTTTGATGACATAGATAAAACCTTGAATGGGATGCCACACTAAGTGCAGCATCCCGTTCATTCTATGCATTCTGCATTATTAAATATTATTATTTCTTTTTCTTAGACTTTTTTGAAGCAGATTTCTTATTGCCTGCTTTCTTGTCTGTTATCTTTTTGGTATCAGACTTTTTATCTTCAAGCTTCTTTGTATCTGCCTTCTTGTCTGTCAGCTTTATAGCATCAGGCCTTTTGTCTTCAAGCTTTTTTGCATCAGGCTTTTTATCCTCAATTTTTTTGGTGTCTGCTTTCTTGTCTGTCAATTTTTGGGCGTCAGGCTTTTTATCCTCAAGCTTCTTTGTGTCAGCCTTCTTGTCTGCTAATTTTTTGTCCTCCGACTTTTTTGAAGCAGGCTTTTTGTCTGTAAGTTTAGAACCTACCTTGGGAAACTCAAACATTACAGCTTCAAGAGGTCTGAGCGGAATAGCAATTCTGTATGGAAGTCCATCACACTCACCAGGCTCGGCCTTATACTTCACTTCTTTAGTATCACCTGTCTCGGTAGTAATTATACGTTTGTATGTTCCGGGCTTTGGAACTCCCACAATATAATCAGGTCTCTCCATAGGTGTAAAGTTATAAACACAACCTACCGCATTCTTATAATCATCTTCGCCTGTCTTTCTGATGAAACTGAAAATACTTCTGTCGCAGTCGTCTGCATTAATCCATTCGAATGCATCGTATCCCTTTGTCTCTGTGTAGAGTGCAGGATACTTCTTATATATATGAAGTAACTTCTTTACGTATTCCTGAACATCTCTGTGTTCCGGCTCATCAAGTAAATACCAGTCAAGGCTTCTCTTTTCCGACCACTCATTGAGCTGGGCAAATTCCTGTCCCATAAAGAGCAACTTTCTGCCCGGATGTCCGAACATAAAAGTATATGCAGTCTTCAGATTCTTGAACTTGTCGCCTGTGAGTCCCGGCATCTTGTTGAGCATTGAGCACTTGAGATGAACAACCTCATCATGTGACAATACAAGAATGAAGTCCTCACTGAATGCGTATGTAATACCAAATGTCATCTTATTATGGTTGAACTTCTTGAAATACGGATCGAGCTTCACATAATCAAGGAAGTCATGCATCCATCCCATATTCCACTTGTATGAGAATCCAAGTCCGTCCGCTTCAGGCGGATATGTAACCTTCGGCCATGCAGTTGACTCTTCAGCAATAATGTATACATCCGGATGTTTCTGATGCATTATGCTGCTGAGATGTTTGAAAAACTCAATAGCCTCAAGATTCTGGTTTCCACCGTAAATATTAGGACACCACTGTCCGTCTCTTCTTCCGTAATCAAGGTAAAGCATCGATGCAACGGCATCAACTCTAAGTCCGTCAATGTGATACTTCTCAACCCAGAACATTGCATTGGCAATAAGGAAGTTTGATACTTCTGTCTTGCTGTAATCAAATACCTTTGTTCCCCAGTCAGGGTGCTCACCTTTTCTTGTGTCTGCGTACTCATAGAGAGGAGTTCCGTCAAACATTGCAAGACCGTGGGCATCTCTTGGGAAATGAGCAGGTACCCAGTCAAGAATAACTCCAATACCGTTCTTGTGGAATGTATCAACTAGGTACATGAAATCCTTAGGTTCTCCGTATCTGGAAGTCGGCGCATAATATCCAACTACCTGATATCCCCAGGATCCGTCAAAAGGATACTCTGAAATACCCATAAGTTCAACGTGAGTGTAACCCATTTCCTTAACATAGGAAACAAGCTCGTCTGCTAAGCGTCTGTAATCGTAGAAACCGTCTTCATCGCCTTCACCTTTGTACTCTTTACGCCATGAACCCGGATGAACCTCGTAAATAGACATCGGTTTCTCGTAGTGGTTGGTGTGTTGTTTCTCATCAATCCACTTCTTATCTCCCCATTTATATCCGGAGATATCTGCAATTCTTGAAGCATTGCCCGGTCTCTTCTCTGCCCAAAATCCGTATGGATCTGCCTTGTAAAGTGCATCACCGCTCTGTGTTACAACAACGTATTTGTACAGTGATCCTTCTGTCACTTCCGGAATGAACAGTTCCCATATTCCGGATGGATTGTTCATTTCCATGTTGTGATTGTACCCTATCCAATCATTAAAATCCCCAACAACACTGACAGACTTTGCATGAGGGGCCCATACTGCAAAGTATGTTCCCTTCACACCGTCAATTGTCATTACGTGAGCGCCGAGTTTTTCAAATATTTCATAGTGACTGCCCTGTCCGAACAAATAGCAGTCATCGTCTGTAATAAATCTTTTCTCCATATAGAGAACCTCCCCGTTCTAGGCTCTGTTGTAATTAATCAGACAGCCCTTTAATATGATTTCGCGCTCATCATCTGTCATTTCACCGAGTCTTAATGTGAACTCTTTCATGTCATCACCAACGATGTACGCTTTAACCTCTGTCTTTTTCTCCTTTACTGCATCTGCAATGTTTGGAACAAAAAGATAATCGTTCTTCTTAAATGGAATATCCAAATCTTCGTAAATGAATGGGAGCATACCCCAGTTGATAAGATTTGAGCGGTAACGTTTTGTAGCGTATTCCTGTGCAATATTAGCCCACCCGCCAAGTACCTTCTGGCATGATGCAGCCTGTTCTCTAGCCGAACCGTCTCCAGGTTTTACTGCGTAAATTGTGCTACCGATTCCAATTGTGTCTTTATTTAATTCCATGTCAGGGAATGCAGCGATAACGCTGTCCCATACCTTCTTAATCTCATCTGAGTATTCGCATGGACATGTTCCTGAAACTCTAAGTTTCTCAGCTCCCTGAACTTCTTTTGCCTTGCCAACATACTCAGGATCCTTTCTTGAGAGCGCAAACTCTGCAAGTCCTAAAGGATTAGAACGGTATGAAGAAGTCTCTCCTGATGGAATAAGTTCATCTGTTGTTGTAACAGGGTCATGAATCTCTGAAACAACCTTGAGAATAAGGTTGTCTGTGAGTGGCTCCATCTTTGGCCAGTCCTTGATGTTTGGACCGAACTTAATCTCTACTGATGGATCTGCAACTCCCTTAGAATCAAATACTCTGTTAGCATAAATGCTGCTGTCGAAATGGTACTTCTTACCTGTGTATTCAACATCCATATCAGTTGCTGATGTAAGGTATCCCTTGTTAGCTGCTGTAGCTGCAATTGAACGTGCATCCATAAGTGCAACTGATGCAATCTGACCATTCTGTAACTTAGATCCCTCTCTGTTAGGGAAGTTACGTGTAGAATGTCTGATAGAAAAAGCGTTGTTTGAAGGAGTATCTCCTGCACCGAAACATGGTCCGCAGAATGCTGTCTTCAAAACACCACCTGCTGCCATAATATCTGCAGCGCTTCCGTTTCTGATAAGTTCCATGTATACAGGCATACTTGCCGGATATACGCTTAAAGTAAACTCATCAGCTCCGATGTTCTTGCCTCTTAAGATGTCAGCTGCTTCGCAGATATTCTCAAATCCGCCGCCGGCACATCCTGCAATGATACCCTGTTCAACATATAATTTGCCATTTCTTATCTTATCTCTGAGTTTGAAGTCAACCTGTCCGTCAAGACTTACAAGTGCTCTCTTTTCAACATCTGCAAGAATATCTTCGAGGTTGGCATTTACTTCGTCAATTGTGTATGTGTTACTTGGGTGGAATGGCATTGCAATCATAGGTTTAACCTTATCAAGATCAACGTAAACCATACCATCATAGTAAGTAACTTCTCCGGGATTGAGTTCTTTGTAATCTGAAACTCTTCCGTGAATATCATAGAATTCCTTAATCTTGTCATCTGTTCTCCAAATTGAAGAAAGACAAGTTGTCTCTGTTGTCATAACATCAACACCGATTCTGAAATCAGCGCTCAGGTTAGAAACGCCAGGTCCTACAAATTCCATAACTTTGTTGTTAACATATCCGTTTCCAAATACAGCACCGATAATTGCGAGGGCAACGTCCTGAGGACCAACTCCCTTAGCAGGAGTACCTGTCATATAAACACCAACTACTCCCGGCATATTGATATCGTATGTCTTTGATAACAACTGCTTAACAAGCTCAGGTCCGCCTTCACCTACTGCCATAGTACCAAGGGCACCGTAACGTGTATGTGAATCTGAACCGAGAATCATCTTTCCGCCGCCTGCAAGCATCTCTCTTGCAAACTGGTGAATAACTGCCTGATGAGGTGGTACGTACACACCGCCGTATTTCTTAGCGCATGTGAGACCAAACATATGATCATCCTCGTTGATAGTTCCACCAACTGCACATAAGCTGTTGTGGCAGTTTGTGAGTACGTAAGGAATTGGGAACTTCTCCAATCCTGACGCTCTTGCTGTCTGGATAATACCTACGAATGTAATATCGTGTGATGTGAGCTTATCGAACTTAATCATAAGCTTGTCCATGTTTCCTGAAGTATTGTGGTCCTTTAAAATGTTGTAAGCCATTGTGTTCTTAGCTGCCTCTTCTTTTGTGAGGTACTTGTCACCTAACTTACTTTTGAGCATAGCCTCTGACTCTGCACTAACTTCAACTACTTCATTGCCGCCTATAAGATAAGCGCCACCATTACTTAACTTGATCATAATATCCTCCTGGTATATAAATTAGCCCAAACTTCTGATTTTGGGCGCACTTCTAGCGAGTATAACTCTGTTTTATTATACCGTTTTTAGCCCATCATTGCAAGAAAAATAAGAGTAAAGTGGACCCACCGCTATTTTTTGAAAAAACAAAAGCAAATAGCAGTTTAAAAGCGGTTTCCTTTTATCACTGCTATTTGCTTTTTTTGCTTAGTAACTAGTTAGTAAAACTATTTCTTAATTTTAATTTTCTTTACCTTTGACCACTTGCCGTAATTTGCTTTCTTGTTTACAGTCTTATAACATCTGGCTTTTACGAAGTATGTCTTGTCTGCTTTCAGTTTCTTGATTGTGATGCTTGTCTTCTTTGTGCTCTTTGTTATTGTAGTCTTCTTTGTAAATTTCTTCGAGGTTGAAACGCTTACCTGATAGCCTGTTACACCTTTCACTTTCTTAAGTGTAATCTTTGCTTTCTTTGAACCCTTCTTCATGGAAGCTGATTTGATTGCTGTGGCTTTAACCTTAACAGCAGTTGTTGCATTACTGTTTGTTACATTCTTTGCTCCTGTTGTCGAAGTATTGTTAGCATTGTTTCCTGTCTGATTACCTGTTGAAGTGTTGTTTTTTTGTGAATTGTTGTTTGCGCTGTTACTGTTGCTTCCGCTATTGTTTCCACTGTTATTTCCACCATTATCGGACGAATTGCCTTTTGGTGGTTCTATATAATAATAACTTTCCAGTCTCTTCTCTCCGTCTTTGTACACTTCAAATATAAAGTAGTTATCATTCTCCCAATTTTCATCATCGTAATAATAATCTCTTGCTCCAACCTTAACTGTGCAGTTGAGTGACGAAGTCTGCATAGGAACTCTTCCTTCATCCTTATCATATCTGAACCACTTATAAGTGTATCCGCCACCGGTTATATCAACAGAATCGTCCTCCCAGTTACGTACATCCGGACGGAATGTTACAGTATCCCCTGAATATGCAGTAAACCAGCATTTTGCAAAATCACGAAGATATGATTCCTTATCATAAATATAGTAGTTTACTACTGATATAAGTATATCATGATTGTATGTATATAATATATATTTTGCAGCCGAATCTTCTACCGTTGACAAATCCGAATCCGAAACGCTCGCAATGGTGTATCCACCCTTTCCGCTTGCCACTTCTGTTTCCTGATATTCGCCGTCTTCGTAACCCGCCTTTTTCCATACATATGTAAGATTTGCGTCGGTAACATCTACTTTTGCTGACCAGTGTTTGTTTGAGTATACAACAGGCTTGAGTTCAAGTTTTGAGCCTTTTGTCGTGTATACATCTTCTGAATACCAACTTTCATTATATTCGCTCTGCAAATCATCAAGATAGTAATAAATACAATTCCAATTATTATCCCCGACACTGAATTCACATTCGTAGCGAACATCATCTCCAAAATCTTCTTCTGTTATCTGTGATATTTCCAAGGTGTCCGTAACTGACAATACTTCTTCCTGTTCGGCATAGTCCTTATATTTATGCCAACGGAACTGCAATTGATTCAGTTGCTCTGTGCTAAGTGGTTGTCCACCGTAAGTAGCTTCAAACTTAAATGTCACACTATCCCCTACTTTTTTGTAATAACAATATATGCCCTCATATTCAAAATTCACATCCGGAGTAATGAGATAATAATATGTATTTGCAACATTTATGCCGGATTTGTAAACTTTGCAGGTATACATAACTTTGTCTCCAAAATAGTCATAAACATCATTTTTAGAAACAGAATTTATTACAAGTTTCTTATCTGTTCCAACAAGTTGCTCTGACTCTGAGTTCTCCA
The DNA here is from genome assembly GCA_016282745.1 of Lachnospiraceae bacterium. Lineage (GTDB taxonomy): Bacteria > Bacillota > Clostridia > Lachnospirales > Lachnospiraceae > SIG293. Next base: position 14,036 of record JAEELL010000129.1, on the reverse strand, counting down.
CTCCTTTGTACCATTCAAAGGTAAATTCGTTTGAATTAAAATTCACCTCATTCTCTTTGTAATCATATATTTTTGCATTTAATTCAACTCTGGCACCAAGATTTGGATAGAATGTATCTGTGCAATTATAGTACAGATAATCTATATCATTGAGTGTATACCATATGCTTGTCACTTCCTGATTTCCCCTGTACACTGTAAAAACATAATAAATATATGACGGAGAATGATTAGAAAAATCTTGGATTTTTGGAACAAAAGTATACGTCAATGAATTGTTATCTATATATGTACTTTCCTCTTCGTAATAGTTTATCCTTCTCCACGTGAAGGTCAGACCTTCATCCGCAGGATTTATCTCATTTCCATCTGAGTCTACAATCTTAGGAGCAAGCGTTATCTGCTGTCCCGGGCGCAGATTTTTTGTACTATCATCATCAATATAAATGTCTGTTTTTCCGCCTTCGTAAATATAAAAATCCAGAATTGTATACAGAAATCCGTCTTTGTATATTTCTACTTCATACTCAACATCCGAATAATTGAATAAATCACTTTTCTGTATGTTGTCTATGGTTAAATAATATGTAGTGCAGTCAAGCTCTTGAGAATAATATTCATTTGTTATTCTGTACCATTTGTAAGTGTAGTCGCTATATACATTAACTTCTTCACCTTCGTAATTAGTTGCAATCGGTCCTACTGTTACTGAATCTCCGATATTTACATATGGTGATTCTATTGAAAAATAGACATATGTGTCCTCATCTGCCGCAGTTTCAACCGTGCCCATGCCAATGAGCAGAGTCGTAACTATAGCCAAAGCCTCAACTGCCGCAATTGCCTTTTTTAAGAATTTTTGTTTAAATAGTTTTTCCATATAAACCTCCTTTGTAATTGACAGTTTTTCCCGTAAGTATCACTATCACAAATTTCACCTTTTCCGTATGAACCTGTTCAGTGCATCTATCAGTTCTATTTTACATCAAATTCAGAAATATATCACGAAATTTATAATAGAAGTGAAATTCTTATCCAACTGAGATAAATTAGCAAACATACGGGTGGTTGTACTTTGATATATCTGTACAACCACCCCTTTGGCTTCACTTTATATCCCATATTGCCTCTGGCAACATTTCCGATATATTTACTTTGTAGTTACTGTCTTCTTTGATGACCAGCTGCTGGTCTGCTTCTTGCCGTTTATTGTCTTGTAAGCTCTGATTCTTACATAGTATTTTTTCTTTGCTTTAAGTTTGCTTACTTTGACTTTTGTTTTCTTTGCACCTTTGACATTCTTTACCTTTGCAGCCTTCATATTCTTCTTCAATGAATACTGAACATTGTATCCGTCAACTCCGAGACATGCTTTCCAGTTTGCTGTAAATGACTTCTTGCCTTTTACAACTTTTGTAAGTTTTGGCTTTGCAAGTTTAGGAACGACTTTTTGTGCTGTTATAGTAGCGCCACATACTGAGCAGTGTGAGCCTGCTGTCTTTCCGTCAGCTGTAAATGAAGGATCAACTGCATTGTCGGCTACTTCTGTATGGCCTTTCGCCTTGATTACTTCCTGTTTCTTAATTGTCTCGCCGCATACTGAACAATGGCTTCCATCTGTAAGTCCGTCTTCTGTACATGTAGCTGCTTTGCCGGCATCTGTAACCACGCTGTGTCCTTTTGACTTAACAACTTCCTGTTTCTTTATGATTTCGCCACATACTGAACAGTGAGAACCTGCTGTCTTTCCGTCTTTTGTACATGTAGCTGCCACTGCCTTGTCTTCAACAACTGTGTGTGCAACTTTTGCAATAGGCTCTGTCCTTGTCTCATGACATTCAGTACATTCAAATGTCTTTTCGCCGTCTGTTGAACATGACGGCTGTCTTGTAACTTTGCCTTCATCCCATTTATGGCCGGTTGCGTAGATTGTAATTGAATCTAAATCTTCTATCTCCTTCTCGCCTTCTCTGTCTTCAAAGTTTCTTCCACAACCATCACAATGATAATATGCTTCTCTACCGTTTTCAGCGCATTTTGCCTCAACCCTCTCAACTAAAGTCATGCTGTGTTCATGCTTATTGAAGGTTTCCACAGCTTCTTTAATATTCATTTCAAAGTCTTCACCCATCTCAACGCCTGCGTAACTCTTTACGGATGCGTTAACTTTGACAATAATATTTTCTGCATCAAAACTCTCTGTATCATCCGGTACAAATAAAATCTTCTTTACAAAGTAGTCGGATGATATTTCGTCCTTCTGATATGTTCCTGACTTGTAATATTTGTTTGCAACTCTGCTACGTGTCTCAAGACCTGATGGATTCTCATCTTCTGCCAGTGTGTCCATTGATGCAGGGAATGTAAACTTACCGCTTATCAAATCACCGTCCAAATCATAGAACTGAACAAATGATTCTGACGCATCATAACTGTCTTTATTTCCTATAATCAAACCTGCATTTTCAGGTGATACATTTACGATTGATTCCATCTGCATATATTTGCTGAAAGTTACAACCACTTCACCGTCTTCAACCACATCAACGTTGTTTACTGTCGGTTTTTCTGTTGACAGCAGACCAATGTTAACCTGAGTATGTTCCGGTGGAACAAGCATGGTCTTTGTCTCTGCGTCAAGGTATCTTCCCTGAGAATCGGTGAATACAACTTTCCATGCTCCCTCCGGAGTCATCCATCCGTATCTTCCGCCTTTATCCTCATCATCTTCACTAACATCTGCAGTTGTCTGTGGATTCTCCTGATAATTTTCTTCATCTGTGTCAACCCACTGTACCCATCCGGAAGATGTCTTCTTGTAAATTGTTGCCGTTACACCTTCAATACGATTTTCAGGTACCGCCTCAAATACATAGCCTGCCGGATCAATCTTAATACCTGGCATTATACCGTTTATTCTCGTCTTGAAACGTGGAATAGTCTCGTATTTCACACGATCATTAAGCTGCTGTTCAACCATCTTTCTGATACGCATTTCAACTGTCTCTATTCCATCCATAGTTGGAATATCTTTCCATCCTTCTCTAATTGCAATCTGCTTCCAGTAATCATAAATGTCTTTTTCTAATTCAACTCTGTTGTTCCACTCCTCCAGACGACGTCGATCCTGTCTCTGAATTTCAACAAGGGTTGAACGCAAGATACTGTCAAATTCCATTGAATGGTATTCTTTTGTATATCCGCTTATCTTATTGTAAGCAAGTCCGCCAATTAATGTTCCCGCCTTTACAGGAGGTGCCACATTATCAACGGTACCAAACATTGTCAATCCGCCGTTAACAAGACTGTCTGTGAGATATGTCTCCCCAAGTTTGTCCTCGTATGAAACTATCTCATTCATAATTGATTTGATAGCATCTCTGCTCTTTTCATCCTTTGGATCAAGCTGCTTTAATGCCTTGTAAAGTACGTTAGGATCCTTGCCCTGAATGCCCTTTGCAATGTCTATTGCCGTAAGTCCTGCACCGATTACAGACATACCTCTGTTGAATCCGTCACTAAGACCTACTGACTGAACATCTTTTGAGACACTTGCCACATCTTCAATGTCCTTGCTCTTTTCAAGTCCTTTGATAAGGAATCCCTGTGCCACATCAATTCCGCCGTGAACAGTTCCCACTGTAGACAATCTCTCTAATGCTTCATCAGCACTTCCCTCACCCTTTCCAAATAAAGGAAGATCTGACTTTCCTGAATATTTCTTAACTTTTCCCGCTTCACCTGAAGATGTCTTAATAAAATCTGTGCTGTTTAAAGAATTCTTTTTAATGTTGTTTAATATGCTCTTACTATTTACGGTGCCTTTCTTCAAAGCTTCCATAACTGCTGTCGGAGCAAATACTTCCTGCTCAACTGTTCTCTCGCAGGTTCCACCAGGGGTAAGAGTTTCTCCGTCTTTGTCAAACTGTGAGAAATCAGTTACAACCTGTCTGATGTAGATTGTTCCCTGTACACTTTCCATCTTTGACCAGGAAACCTTCTGCTTTCCAACCTTTGAAGAATCCGCAGGGTCAACGTACTCATCCGTAAATGTGTTTCCCGCAAGTTCCTCTGCCATTAATTCTGCAATGCCCTCTGCACTGTATTGCTTTTCATCTGACAAATCACATTCATATGACATTCCACTGTCGCCTCTTGTCATCTCATATGAGTAAACTGTATCTGTATTTTCAGTAATCTGCACTTCAGTCTTATTATCTGCACCTTCTGTAAATCCGTCTCTGAAAACTTCCGGCAATGAAGCAACAGCTTCATCCGCTATGCCCGTCATATCAACTTCTTTACTGAATATCTCTTCATAGTCCAGCAGTTTACCACCGTAATTCTTGTAGTAATTTTCCATTTCCATCTGAGTAATTTCGGCTTCGCTCATGTCGTCTGTACTTGAAGTTACAAATTCATAATCAACGTCCCAACTCTGCATGTAACCAAGCTGGAATACCGGCTTTCCATAACTCATAATCGGTTTTGGTATGTAATCATATAAGCCGTCAGCCCATCCGGCATAAGCTCCTGCTGCCTGCTTTTTAATATTTCCTTTATTGACACTTCTGTATGAAGGAGAAACACTTCTTACATTGGAAACTTTATAATATCCCCAGGAAGGATCAGCGTTCAGTGGATCAACAACGTACTCGCAGTAATTTCTGCCTGTTGTTTCGTCAACACCACTACTCCAAAGTGAGCATTCCCACTTTGTCTCCTTGCCATGGTAAACGGAATTGAAAGTAACATTCTCAAGATCACCTTCTTTGACATTATTAATCCTAAATGAAATAGCGCTTTCATTTTCAGGCCAGTACACTACTGTCGCGTGTTTCATGTCTGACAGTTCTTTAAAATAATTCACCTTAAGTGGCAACTGGGACTGATGAATCCATTCAAAGTCAGTTATATATGTGACTTCTGCACGGTTCATAAGAGATACAACTGTATATTTACTCATCTCAACCGTTCCGTCTTTTAAGGTTCTCTCCGCATGAAGAACATGTGTGCCAAATCGCTCGGCATTAGGAAGTTTAACCGTTGTAACATTCTTGCCGCGGTGAATATAACTCTTACCAATAACTTTGCTTCCATCATATATTTTTACTTCTCTTGAATCCTGCCACTCATCATTTTTATCTCTGAAAGGTTCTCCGTCGATATCACTGTAAATGTACAATTCAATATTTCCAAAGTCCGCTTTATCTTTGTCAAGTTCATCAAGCATAACCACCTCGTCCGCGGATACACTGAAAGACTCAACCACGTCTTTAATTACAAATGACGAAGATTGGCGCAGGCTGTACTCAGTAGCATAGTATCTTATTGATCCGCCACTGCTTCCTGAGCTTGATGAAACACATGACATTGTCATTCTCTGATCCATCTCTATAAGCCGATAATCGGCCTCAGTAAGATATTTTACTTCTATCTCAGGGTTTCCGTAGCCCTCCAAAGAATTAGCCGTCTGAGTATAGAATGTAATATTTGTGCTGTCCTGACTTGTATAATGATATGGGAATTTATAACTGTAATTTGCACACTTATAATCCACATCATAATAAGCTTCATTGCCGTCAACAAAGGCTGCAGCCATACCCGCATCAGGACTGTCAAAGTCTACAAGAGTCCTAATATTTACGTCCGTAAAATGAACATCCGAAGACATCGGTTCCGCGAACACCTGAACCTTCATCCACTGTGGCGCTTCAGGAACGATTTCTGTAGTATAAGTAAAATGAACACCGCCTAACAGACTTGTATCTACTGACTTATTTGGAGCAGCATCTTCAACTACTGTATGCTCACCATCTTTTACCTTTATCTTTTTAATAAGTTTGAAACTGTTGCCATAGGCACTCTTGGCTCTGTTCCACAAAATCTCCGGATCCTGAATCATATCCAGATATGCCCTGTATTTTTCATCTTCTTTGTCCATTTTTATGGTAAGAATACTGTACTCTGCTTCATCAAGTTCTTTTATCGATAATTGACCTCTGCCCTGTGCCGAACCAACAAACTCTCCATAATAATTGTAAACAAACATATAGCCTTCATAGCGGGTAGCCTGACTTAGAGCCGCTGACCTTTCCTCTAATGACATGTTCTTCATCTCAGCTTCATTGAGAACTGTCTCCTCAACAACTGTAGCCCTAATACCACCCTTTTCTTTTGCATGAACTGCTATCTTACCTAAATTGCTTGAATCAAGAGTAACTGTATATCCTACAAATTCCATTCCGTAATGCAATTCACTCTTATCATCCTCTGAAGCATAAATTGAAATATTTGAATCATCTATTGTGTTGCTGCTTCCTGAATAATACCAAATTGTCAGTGTATCTCCTGCTGTAATGCTTGATGAATTGATTAACAGTCTGTCATCCTGCTTCTTTACCCAAACGTTTTCACCCTCAAAGGATTCACCCGCTGTAATCTTATACGGATTAGTCAGCAATCGGGCATCATTTTCCTCTTCCTCTTCTTCGTCTATTCCGATGACACCAAGATTGATTTCTACTACTCCACCTTTGTCAAATTCAAGAACAGCATCATATTTATCGCTGTCACCGTCTAATGTGTCAGTCAGATCCTTATAGCTTGCGCCGCCATATCCCCAGTTCTCAATCTTGATATCGGCGTCTACTCCGGCCCACACTCCTTCTACGGAATAAGTATCTTCATCATATATGTAATCACTCTGATAATTAATCTTTGTATCAGAGTAGCTGCCATCTTCCAACTGCCATCCAAGTTCAAGTTTCTGGCTGATAGAAACGCTGGTCCAGGAGCCTATATTCATACCAAGTTTGTTTTTTAATGTTCCTGTTACCGTCTTTAAAGAAACCTTATTTACATCTGCTGTTATCTTATTGTTTTTTGGTTTAATCTCATAACTGAGCACTCCGTGTTCATTGACCTTGTCCCCTTTTAACTCAAAAATATCTCTGCAATACCAACCTGATGCCTTTGCAAAAAGTTCAATGGTACAAGGAGTTGTTCCATCCATGTATGTTATTGGAACGTGCTTCATCACTGCTTTACCCTGCTCAAAGTAAAGGGTTCCCGAAGTCAGTTCCGCATCTGTGTCACCTGTTCTCAAACGATATAAAACATCGACGTCATCCAGTTCTCCTCCAAGTTCAATCTCAATATCAGTTACCTCTCTATTTGTCACCGGAACCTCTATGGTCTGTCCAAACTTGTCGGAAACTGAAAACTCCCCACTGTCAAGTTCCATACTGCCACCTGTAAGTTTCCATTTGTAATCTCCCTCAGTAACTGCGTCAATAACATATGAACTCTGCCCGTCCAACACAACGCTCTTCATTATAGTATAACAATATCCATAATAATTCTTAAAAACAGTGAGTGTAACGTCTTTATAACTTTCCGGAATATCACTGAACACTATTTTATTTTTGATAACATAATTGTTAATTGGCTGTATTTTCTCAGCGTACAAATTCTCCGGATCATATGTATTTTCGATGCGATATACAATATTGTCCAATTTTTGTGCATCAGCCGGAATCTCAATACTGCCCATGTATCGACCATTTTTCCATCCCATTCCACTGACAGAAGTCGACTTAAAATTATCATCCTTATCATAATACTGAAGATAAGCTCCCGCTCTCAGCTGATAATTTGAGGAGCCGTAAAATGACAACTGAATATTTGAACCCTGCTCTGTCCAATACTGACCATAACTGCGATAAGACACATTTGAAAAACTAGGTGCTTCTACTCTGTAGATAGAAGGGCTCTCTTCTGAATAAGCCCACAACTCAGCTGTTTTTCCAGGCTTCTCATCGGTTATGTCTTTCTTTTTTCTGACTGCAATACGATAGTCAGCATATCCTGCCATCAATACATCTTCTGTCTCATACACATTTGTTCCGGCTACTTTTTTCATTTCAAAAATCTGAGTTGTATTATCAATAAAATCTTCAATCGGAGCTGATGAATAAAATGCATCGTTACGATCAACTATAATGGCTTCCAAATCGTACTCTTCATCCTTTTCTCCATAGACCGCATAAACGTAAAATGGCATTCCCTGTGTAATATGATAATAATCATCATCCGTACTCACTGAAAGTTTCTTTTTGTTACCATCCTTTATGCCCACAGAGACCGGAGCTTGTGCCTGCTCGGTATTAATATAGATTACCGAACGGCTGATGTCAGAAAGAACCTTTCCCTCGTCATTCTTAAATTCGAAATATGCTATATATTCTCCAAATTTTCCTTTTTCAAATTTGTAAGTATAATTTTTAATTTCAGACCATTCTGACCACTGGCCGTCGCCAAGTTTTATTCGCATCTGAGAATAACTTCCGGCTTTGATTGTAAATAAAGCCTCAGGAACCGTAACTTTTGGCGGTGCCGATACCGATGGGGAAATGACTATATTCCCCGGATCAACACTTTCCATAAGCGGTATCAGTTTTGGTATCTGGACTTCTTCACGCCAGTCTGATGAACCATAAAATGTCAGTGGCTCACCGTTCAACATTACTTTTGACCAATGAAGATCATTAATTTCTTCATCAGAAACACCATCACTCATACGCATATTATATTTGTAAATATTAATTCCCGGCTGTGATTTCTGCTGATTAAGTCCCTCTGATCTGAAATATACTCTCTCTCCATCCCAATCAGTTATAGTGTACTCAGCATTATCCATAGGAAGGTTGCATCCCGAAATGCTCATGGTCAGGGTTCCGTCATCATTCTTTGACTCTATCCACACTTCACCTACGAAAGGTTCCGTTTCTTCAATAACATGTGGAGTAAAGGCTGCAAGCTCAATTCTTCCATTGTAATAAACATAAACATCATCTCCTTCAACATCAAAATCAACAATCGCCTGATAGATGAAGGCTGTTCCTCTGTCAATCTTTGTAAAATTAGCCGCAATATTACCGCCCCCCTGCCTCATGGAAATCATTGTCTCATCCAGATCCATATCGGAGAACAAGGAAATCCTGTGAGTCGCTTTATTTTCAAAGTAATAAGGAACCGGTACGTTCGGATGTTCCTCGTCCTGATAAGTAAAAGGAACTGAAACCAACGCTCCCGTGCTGTTCCTCCACATGAGTTCCTGCATTTCCTCATCCCACTCCGCATCAGGATCAGGCTGATAAGTCGAGAAAGAGAAATATTCTCTTCCCGCATCATGCCACACTCCGCCTGATATGGTAAATCCTCTAATATACGGCTGCTCTGCCGTATCTGCAAAGGTTCCAAGCGGAAGCATAGTTACTACCATTACTAGAGTTAAAAACAAACTGACAATCCTCTTCATAACGCTTTCCTCCTGTTTTTCAATTTTTCATTTTTAATGTACATATCCCGATCAACAAACTGTAACTATTTGAAAGCCTGCAGGCAGTCTTTTAAAATATTTATACCTTTATGTGCATGGGTGAATAGTTACAAAAAGCTTAATTAAATTCTAACAAAAATAGTGTGGCATTCCAACACTTTGCCTTGTTTTGGAATTGACAATTTTATGGCAAAAATTTAAACTTAATTATATGTGAACAGCCCATTGAAAAGGGTGTCGGAATTGTTGTGAATAAATGAACAGGGGTGATGAAAATGATAAAAGATCAATTGACACTTCTCCTAACAAAACTGGATGCAAATGTTGGAGAGATAGCGGAATGTTCCAATATGAATATATCAAGCGTAAGCAGAATAAAAAGTGGTGCCCGGGTTCCAAATCAACACAGTCAGACTCTGTCAAAATTAGTAGACGGAATACTAACTTATTGCGAAAAGCATAAGAAGTTGGAGCTATTAGATGGGATAATCGGATTGGATAAGGATGAAAACGCAAAACCTGATATTGATTACAGAAAAGAAGTGGTGATTTCATTTCTGTTGCATGACTCAAATGTAAATTCCGGTTCACCTACTTATTCATCATTTCCAAACAAGATGGAAGCCATGATGCAACTTATAGGCATCTCAAACAAGAAACTTGCAGAGCTTACCAACATTGAAGCATCATATCTTAGCCGAATAAAAAACGGGAACAGAACTCCAAAACAAAATGCAGAGACATACAAGATTATTTGCCATGTTCTGTTTAATGAAATCCAGAATAATAATATGGTAGAAAAACTGAAGGAATATATTCCTACCAACGAGACTACTATTACTTTTGAAATATTCAAAAACTGGCTTTGTGATTCAAAAAGAGATGACCCTAACATCGTTAAGCTACTCTCAACAATCGACAAGATTGAAATATTGGATGAATTTCCGTATGACGTCTCAAAGTTTGACTTATCTTACACAGAGAAGTCTATTTACCGTGAGAATTCAGGTCTGCAGGATGCAGTTATCCGTTTTCTTTCAGAAACTATTAAGCACGGCTCAAAAGAAGTATATCTGTACTCTGACAGAAGTATTGACTGGATGACAGATGACAAATCCTTCAGCATCAAATGGTCATACCTGATGATGCAACTTGTCTCTAAGGGAATTAAAATAAAGATTATTCATAATATTGACCGAAAATCGTCTGAAATGATAAATGCCATACAAAGCTGGCTTCCAATTTATATGTCATGCTGCATTGAACCTTTTTACACTAACCTGAAAAAAGGTGGGCGTTTCACCCACACTCTTTTCATCAGCCCGGGAGTTGCATGCATCTATGCCATGAACATAAACGGAAACACTCCACCGGCATTTAATTATTTTACAGACAATGAACATATCAGTCATTGTGTTGAAATGTTTAACGGACTTTTGGAAAAAAGCATCCCTATTATCCAGATTGAAAAATACAAACCTTCTGAAAATGATGTTCCAAATTCAGGGTTCTCAAATATATGCATAAAGAACGATGACGTGTCCGTTACCATTTCAAGATTAAAAGAACCAAAAGTATCATTTTTAGTATTAAACCATGTACTTAGAGATGCCGTAAATGCGTATATTGATAATCATTAGTACTTAATTTTGATTCATTATTCAATGTATTTATTGATTCTTAATTGACTCTTCAACTAATTTTTTGAAGAGCGGATGTGGTCTGTTTGGTCGTGACTTGAATTCTGGATGGAACTGTACTCCCACATAAAATGGGTGCTCATTTACTTCTACTGCCTCAACCAAGGTATTGTCAGGTGATGTTCCGGATATTACCAGACCATTTCCTTCAAGCATATCTCTGTAATCATTGTTAAATTCGTATCTGTGGCGGTGTCTTTCGCTGATATCTGTTTTTCCGTAACACTGATTCAGCATGGTGCCGCCTGCAATATGACAAGGATAGCTTCCAAGTCTCAAAGTGCCACCCTTGTTGACGTCATCTGACTGTCCCGGCATGAAATCTATAACCTTGTTATCTGACGCATCGTCAAATTCACCTGAGCATGCATCGCTGATTCCGGCCACATTTCTTGCAAATTCAATAACTGCAATCTGCATTCCAAGACAGATTCCAAGGTAAGGAACTTTGTTTGTTCTCGCATATTCTGCTGCAAGAATCATCCCCTCCGTACCTCTGTTTCCAAATCCGCCGGGAACTATTATTCCCTGTACTTTCCCAAGTCTCTCCCGGCAATTTTCTTCATTTAGTTCCTCAGAATCAATCCAATCGATATTTACATGGGCATTGTACAAAAATCCGGCATGGTGAAGTGCCTCTGCCACTGACAGATAAGCGTCGTGAAGCTGAACGTACTTTCCAACCAGACCGATTGTAACCTCTTTGTTGATGTTGTTGATATTATGTACCAGTTCTTTCCACTCTGTCAGGTCAGGTTCTTTAGTCTCAAGTCCCAGTTTTCTGCAAACAACACCGGAAAGTTTTGACTTCTCAAGCATTAACGGTGCCTCATAAAGACTATCCAGTGTTATATTTTCAATAACACAATCTTCCTCCACGTTACAGAACATTGAGATTTTCTTGAATATGTTTTCCTCCAGTGGTTCGTCACATCTGAGCACTATGATGTCCGGATTAATTCCCATTCCCTGGAGTTCTTTAACTGAATGCTGTGTAGGTTTTGACTTGTGTTCATCAGAGCCTCGAAGATATGGAACTAATGTCACATGAATAAACAAACTGTTCTCTTTTCCTTCCTCAAGAGATATCTGTCTAATCGCTTCCAAAAACGGTTGTGACTCAATATCACCTATCGTTCCGCCAATCTCCGTTATTACAACATCAGCGTCGCTCTCATGTCCGACTCTGTACACGAATTCTTTTATCTCATTTGTAATATGAGGAATAACCTGAACTGTTGATCCAAGATATTCTCCACGTCTCTCTTTGTTAAGAACATTCCAGTATACTTTTCCGGAAGTGAGGTTTGAATATTTGTTAAGATTTTCGTCAATGAATCTCTCGTAATGACCCAAATCCAAGTCAGTTTCCGCACCGTCTTCCGTTACATACACTTCGCCGTGCTGATACGGGCTCATTGTACCCGGGTCAACATTAATATACGGATCCAGTTTTTGCGCTGCAACTTTCAGTCCCCTAGCTTTCAGCAATCTTCCAAGCGATGCTGCTGTTATTCCTTTTCCCAGGCCGGAAACAACACCTCCGGTCACAAAAATATACTTTGCCATGATTCTACTCCATTTTCTTTATAAATTCTTAATTCTGTCAACTGCTTCGATTGTGTTCTCTCTGCTTCCAAATGCTGTAAGACGGAAGAAGTGCTCGCCGCTTGGCCCGAATCCGGAACCCGGTGTTCCCACAACATTTGCTTTTTCCAACAGATAATCAAAGAATTCCCAGCTAGTCATGTTGTCAGGGGTCTTCAGCCAGATATAAGGTGCATTCACACCGCCTGACACGCTGTAACCTGCTTCTTTTAATCCATTGTAAATGTATTTTGCATTTTCCATATAGTATGCAATCTGCTGTTCGATTTGTTTTCTTCCCTCAGGTGTGTAAATTGTTGCACCTGCTTTTTGAATGATATACGGAGCTCCGTTATACTTTGTTCCGTGTCTTCTTGCCCACAAATCCCAAAGTTTTACTCCGTCAACCACAAGGTCTTTAGGAATTACTGTGTATCCAAGTCTAAGGCCTGTAAATCCTGCAGTCTTTGAGAATGATCTGAACTCAATTGCACATGTTCTTGCTCCCTCGCATTCAAAAATACTGTGAGGTACATTATCCTCTGAGATGAACGCCTCGTAAGCTGAATCATAGAGAATTATTGAGCCGTTTTTGTTTGCGTAATCAACCCACTCCTGCAATTTATCCTTTGTCATCACTGCACCTGTCGGATTATTTGGGAAGCAAAGATAAATGAGATCAGGTACCTCTGTAGGAAACTCAGGCATAAATCCGTTTTCTTCCTTACATGGCATATATATTACTCTGCTGTATTTTTCAGTTGACTTGTCATAATCACCGGCTCTTCCGGCCATTACATTTGAATCCACATACACAGGGTAAACAGGATCACACACTGCTATTCTGTTTTCGACACTGAAAATCTCCTGAATGTTTCCGCAGTCACACTTTGCACCATCTGAAACAAATATTTCATCAGGATCAATGCTGCATCCTCTCTTTTTGTAATCATAATCGGAAATTGCATTTCTCAGGAATTCATATCCTAAATCCGGTGCGTATCCCTTAAATGTATCTGCATTTCCCATTTCATCAACAGCTTCATGTAAAGTGTTGATTATTTCAGGTGCTATCGGCTGAGTAACATCGCCGATTCCAAGTCTTACTATTTTTGCTTCCGGATGTGCTTCAACATATCCGTTTACTTTTTTTGCTATATTGGAGAAGAGATAACTTCCCTGAAGTTTCAAATAATTATCATTAACCTTAACCATAATATACTCCTTGTTTTCTTCACATCTACTTTTTAATGTGCATGAAATTCTAATTCAAGAACGCCTCAGCGTTCTTGCTGCGAAATGCGCGTCAGTCATGAGATAATTTACTCTGTAAGTTATCTCATGCTGACATTTTCATCTGCGCATTTCTGCAATCCGCCGGAGGCTTATAACTGAGAAGGAGATTG
>JAEELL010000128.1 GCA_016282745.1 Lachnospiraceae bacterium | reverse complement strand
GAAGAGAGGATATCCTGAACTTGTTGACAATGTAGTACTTGCAGGACAGAGTGCAAGATATGTCAGAATTTACGGATATGCCAGAGTAGAAAACGGTAGTGGTTTTGGTATCAAGGAACTCGAAGTATACGAGTACAAGAATGGTGATGCAACAAAGACATACACTATCGGAGAGATTTCAGATTACAGAACAGTTAATACAACAAAGGGTTCATACATTACAGAGGCTACATACCTTGAGAAAGCAAAGCTTCCTGTATTTATTGACGAAGATACAATCCAGACACCAATCGCATCAAATGACTGGTGGCAGTCAGCAATGATCAAGAAGTTTGGAAATCCTATGTTAGTAATGCCATTCAAGGCAGCATACTCAAAGAAAGGATTGAGCCTTCTCACATCTACACAGGGATGGCTTCCAACAATGAAAGATACAGATGTCAATGTTTCAGTAGTTTCAGAGAACATGGCAGATCTCTATATCCTTCCTGAGAATGTTGATACAGCAACAGCTTATGACAGAGTACATAAGTACGGTGATTACTCAGCTGAACTTCAGCTTTGCGATGAGACAGGTGTTGCAATGACATCTACTCACGTTAAGGGTTCACCTTACACTTTCCTTGATTTCACAGGCAAGGAGAACGTATATATTTCAGTTCCTAACTTAACAACAGTTTACAATGATGCAGGTAATGCAATCCTTACAAACGGACAGAGTGCAACTCTCGACCACTTCGGAATTGAGATTACAGATAATGATAACAAAGAGGGCACATATACATCTAAGAATTATTACTGTGTAACTCTTCCTGCAGGAACAACAGTTAAGATCGCAGGCGGTAAGATTAAAGTTACATTCGGTGCTGACAAATATATGTCAGTAGCTACAATGCTTAACAAGAATGACCTTAACACATATTTCCAGCATGGTTACGCATTTGTTACAGATACACAGGTTGGATATTCTTACAGCGAGAATCTCTCAAAGATTACATCTAACTACACAGTTACTACTACTCTTAAGAGATCAGGTTACTCAAATGTAACAATGCAGCTTATGATGCCACACCAGTGGAAGAAATCATCAAACAATGCACAGACAGCAAAGACATACAAGTCAGTAAGAGGTGATATGCACGGTGTGTGGAGCAACACATTCAGCACAGTTGATACATTCAGAGGATTGCTTCCACAGTTTACAATGCCATCTAATCCGGAATTTGATCAGGATAAATGTTTTGAATATTTAAAGACTCTTGACAGTGCAACTTCAAACCTCAACCCTGCAGCTGATGCATACTGGGAAGGTAAGAACCTCCATCCACTTGGAATCGGAGCTCTTATGGCAGACCAGCTCGGCGAGACAGAGATGAGAGATGAGTTCCTTGCAAGACTCAAACATATCTTAGTTAACTGGTTCACATATGACGGACCTGATGATGTAAGTTACTTTATTTACGATGAGAACTGGGGAACATTATATTACGCAGCAAGTGAGTTTGGTGCAAATACAGGTATCTGTGATCACCACTTCACATACGGATATTTCATGTTCGGTGCAACAGTGCTCGCAACATATGACAAGCAGTTCTACAATGACTACAAAGACATGATTGAGATGCTTATCAGAGACTATGCTAACCCGGCTCAGGATGATTCGGAATATTGCGAGTTCAGAGCATATGATATGTATGAGAGTCACTCATGGGCAGGCGGTTATGCAGACAACGATTCAGGAAATAACCAGGAATCAGCATCAGAGTCATTATTCAGTTGGGTTGGTATGTACCTTTGGGGCGTACTCACAGAGAATGATACTTACAGAGATGCAGCTATTTTCGGATTTACAAATGAAATGGAAGCAGTAGAACAGTACTGGTTCGATTACGATAAAGATAACTGGATTGATGAATGGCCATATGAGGTAGTTGGTCAGGTATACGGTGGAATCAACTTCTACGGAACATTCTTCGGAGGACAGCCACTCTACGTATACGGAATTCAGTGGTTACCAATTTCAGAGTACCTCACATACTACGGTATGAATCAGGCAAGAGCACAGGAAATCTATGAAGGACTTGAGTCTGATACAGAAAGAGCTATGAACATAGCAGAGATAGTAGCAAGAAATGAAGGAAAGTCAGAAGCTGAGATTGAGAAACTTCTCAGAGAGTATCCACATCCGGATACAGGATGGCAGCATATCACATGGCCATTCCTTTCACAGTATAACGCTGATCTTGCATTACAGAAGTTCAACGCAAATGTTGACAAGGTTCAGAGAACTGACGGAGCAAATACATACTGGTTCATCAATGCTATGAAGCAGTTTGGTCACAAGGCTACAGACCTTTATGCAACAGGTGATGTTTCAGCAGCAGTTTACTACAACGAGACAACACACAAATACACAGCAAACGTTTGGAACCCAAGAGAGACAGCCCAGACTGTATCAATCAAGAATGCAGCAGGCAATACACTTGGAACAGCAGTTGTTGGTTCAAAGGCATTTGTTAAGTTTGAAGTAGACACAAACAACCAGTTTGCATATACACAGGTTGCTACACCAACATTTAAGTCTAAAGCGCTCAGCAATGGTGCAATCAAGAACAATATTTACGGTGTTCAGACTTATGATGATACACAGATAGTTACAATAGATTGTGCTGATGCAGGAACAACTATCCATTACACATTAGATGGAAGTATCCCAACAGTAGATTCACCTGTATACAATGGAGAAATCCTTGTATCAAGCAATGCAACAATCAAAGCTATTGCTACAAAGAATGGATATATTGATTCTACATTCGCATCAGTTAGCATGGTAATCAACGGTGATGCAGTTGCATCAGAAGATAATCTTGCACTTGGCAAGAATGCAGTTGCTTCTACAGAGGCAGGACAGAACAAAGCAGGCCAGGCAACAGATGGAAGCAAAGGTTCAAGATGGGAATCTGCTACATCTGATGATCAGTGGATTTATGTTGACCTTGGCGCTGAGTACGCAGTTAACTCAGTTAATTTAAACTGGGAAGCAGCATATGCTTCACAATACGAAATCTATGTTTCAAAAGATGCAAATGAATGGACAAAGGTTGCTACTGTAAATAACAACAAAGCAGGCGATAAGGCTACAGAATTTGCAGCAACAGATGCAAGATACGTTAAGATGCAGGGTATCAAGAGAGCAACAGATTACGGATATTCAATCTTCGAATTCGAAGTATACGGTGCCGTAAAAGCAGCAGCTCCTACTATTACTCCGGCAAGCGGAACATACAATGGTGCACAGACAGTTACTCTTAGCACATCAGTTAAGGGTGCAGAGGTAAAATATACAATTGACGGAACTATTCCAACAGAGGATTCTCCATCATACACAGCACCATTTACAGTAGATAAATCAACAGTTGTTAAGGCTGTTACATACAGAAAAGGAATGACATTGTCAGATGTTACAACATCTTCAATTGTTATTAACGGAACAGTTGGTCTTAGCGCTACAGAGATGGTAGTTGCAGTAGGTAATTCAAAGACTCTTACAGCACTTACAAACGGAACAGTTACATGGACAAGCAGCAACCCATCAGTTGCAAAGGTTGTAAATGGAGTTGTTACCGGTGTAAGCGAAGGTACAGCAGTTATTACAGCAAAGGTTGGAAGCAACACAGCAACATGTACAGTTACTGTTGCGAAGGCAGTACCACTTACACAGATTGTATTATCAAATACAGAACTTGATATGACAGTTAAGACAGAAACAAACCTTACAGTATCGTTTGTTCCTGCAAATACAACAGATGACACAACAGTTACATGGACAAGCAGCAATCCTTCAGTTGCAACAGTTGCAGACGGAAAGATTTCTGCAAAGACAGAAGGAACAACAGTTATTACAGCAACATGTGGAAATAAGACAGCAACATGTACTGTAACAGTTAATCCAAAATATACAGTTGCTCAGAAGCTTGTTAACCCAGAATACAACGTATTCTTAAACGGCGGTGCAACATTATTCCAGAGTGGCAAGTTCGAAGGTCAGTTATCAGCACTTGTTGATAAGATTGGATTCAACGGACAGGCTGGTGGAAACTGGGCTTCACAGGTAGTTGAAGCAGGTGCGGCAGATGCATTTATCATCGCAGACCTTGCAGATTCATATGCACTCAATCAGATTGATGCAATGTACATCGAATGGAAGAACAATGATGGAACACTTCCGGTTGACGGATTCAAGATTATGGTTGCAGATGATGCAGCATACAATGTAACAAAAGACGGCGAAGATGTAGTAGAAGATAATTCTACATGGACAACAGTATTTGATTCATCTAAGAACAATGCTACAAACGCAACCGGCGGATATGATTGGGCTACGGACGAAGTTGGATGCTTAAGTATTCTTCCTTTAGCAAACAGCAGCTACAAGAAGATGTTCAATCACGTAAAGATTGCATTTAACTACAAGAGCAACAGAAGACCTTGGGGTGTTCAGGCATATGAAATTGCCCTCCTCAAGAATGACAATGATCCTGATGTAAACGCCGGAGGAGAGAATCCAACAGTTAACCCTGGCGATGAAACAACAAAGCCGGGTCAGGAAGAGACAACAGATAATGGTGTTGAGAAGCCTGTAGTTCCATTCGGTATCGACTGCCAGGATGCAGGAAACAACTCATTTACAATTGTTATGGGAAATCCTTTAAACGGACAGACATACAACGTTTACGTTGACGGAACATTTGTACAGAATATTTCGCTTGGAGCTCACACAATTACAGGAATTGCAGCAGGTGCTCACACAATCGGACTTACAGGTGTCCTTAACGGATATGAGTCAACAGCAGCTACAGTTAATGTTACAGTTACCGGTGCAGAAGAGATTTCAACAGAAGCACCAACAGAAGCTGATAACAAGATTGAAGGCGGTATTGAGATTAACGGTTTCCAAATCAGCACAACAGCCGGCGGAAACAGAACAGTATACTCAGTAGAACCTGAAATAGACGGCAAAGCAGTAGTTGAAAAAGGACTTATCTTCGGACTTGGAAGTGACGGAACAAACGGTATCGCCGGTGGAATTGCTGCAGGCTTTGCTACAGAAGCTGATATGGTAGTTGGAAGCACAAGCCAGTTCGTAAAGAACTTCAAAGCTACAGAAACAAATGGTAAGTTATCATCTAACTTTAGCGAATCAGACACAGCATCAAGCTATGCAATGACAATGATTCAGAAGTTCGATACAATGAAGACAACAGGCTTCACAGCAACATACCTGGTAAGAGCTTACGCTAAGCTTTCAGATGGTTCATACGTATACACAGACGTATATAGCTACTCATTATACAGCATAGCTGACAGATTGTACCAGGATAAATCAATGCCAACACAGGCAGGCCATGAGTATCTCTACAACAAGATTCTTAAGAAAGTAAATGCTTCTTATGGTGTGATTGGATACTAAGGAATTGAAATTCAAACAGAGGAAATATCATAAAGAAATTAAGGCTTGTGGTCGATGACCACAAGCCTTTTTAAATTGTTGTGATTAAGGGTCTTTTTAAATTGTTGTGATTAAGGGTCTTTTTGAATTGTTGGTCAAGGTCATGTTTATGAAGAAAAGTTCTTCCTGGTGGAAGAACGAAAATTTAGTTGCTGAGCATAAAAAAAGTATCACAAAATATGTGTGAAGTATGATAAAATATTAATAAGTGCGGATGATTGAAGTTGATTAAAAGATGCCCTCCCAGAAAAGCAAGTCTAAATAAGGAGGACGGGATGAAGGGAGAAAAAGAGAAAAAATGTCCTCCCAGAGAAGCAAGCCTAAATAAGGAGGACAGGATGAAGGGGAAAAAGAGAAAAAGTGTCCTCCCAGAGAAGCAAGTCTAAATAAGGAGGACGGGATGAAGGGAGAAAAAGAGAAAAAGTGTCCTCCCAGAGAAGTAAGTCTAATATGGGAGGACAAGCAAGAAGAAAAGCAAGAGAAAATATGCCCTCCCAGAGAAGTAAGTCTAATATGGGAGGACAAGCAAGAAGAAAAGCAAGAGAAAATATGCCCTCCCAGAGAAGCAAGTCTAGATATGGAGGACAGGCAAGAAGAAAAAGAAGAGAAAAAATGTCCTCCCAGAGAATCAAGTCTAATATGGGAGGACAAGCAAGAAGAAAAGCAAGAGAAAATATGCTCTCCAAGAAAAGTAAGTCTAAATAAGGAGGTCATACAAGTGGGGAATTAAGATAATAATCGATGGTGGGATGTGAAACTTCATAAAGAAAAATAGTTGATAATGTGAAAGAAAGGCGGAATGAATTGGGGAATATAATAAATGAATTAATGCTCGAGAAGAAAAAAATAGAGTATATAGTTGAGAAATCTAAAAGTGAATTGAGAAAACTAGGCGAAACTGAGGAAGGAATAATTAAAGTCCTTGTAAAGAGAGGTAAACCTGAATTTTATGTCAAAAATGATAGTAATACAAACGACTATAAGTATATGCCTAAAAGTGAAACCCAAAAAGCAGAAGCTCTTGTAAGAAAAGAATATTACGAAAAAGTGTTAAAAAATGCATGTGTTGAGCTGAAGCAAATTAATGCGTTAATAAATAGAATAGAAGGAAATAATTGGGAAAAAGCGTATGAAACAATAGGTAAGGGAAAGCGCATGATTGTTGAACCTATTATAGTGACAAATGAACAATATAGAAAAAAGTGGCTGGATGAAGAATATACGGGAAAATCATTTGGTGACAATGATATTGAGATTTATTCTGAAAATGGCGACAGGGTCAGATCGAAATCTGAGAAGATAATTGCTGACAAACTATTCAAAGAAAATGTTTTGTATAGATATGAGTATCCATTTCAAACAAATTATTCCGGGATTATTTATCCTGACTTTACGATTTTGGATGAAGTTAGAAGAAGAAATATCATTTATGAGCATTTTGGATTGATGGACAATCCTGAATATGCAAATAATGCAGTTGGAAAAATACAACTGTATATGAACCATGGATATGTGTTGGGAGACAATTTGTTCATATCAATGGAAACATCGGCTATACCATTTGACGGAAGGGTATTGGATGGAATCATCAAACAAATAAAAAATTAATTTTGCAATGTATGCATCAAACAAATAAAATATTAATTTTGCTATGTATACTTCATACAAAGAACTGGAATGTGCCTCCTGTTACTTTTTGGGTATTTTGTACAAAAAAAATAAAATGATTTTTATTTATTGCGGGAATATAGGAAATATGTTAGATTAAATTTAAACATTAGCGATTAGAATGCATTTTTGAAAGGGTTTATATATAAAGCATTTTAATCGCTAATTTTATGAACGGGAAAGTACGAATGATTTAATAAAAGTGTTTTTATTTTGCAATTTCATTGCAGATAAGCCACTTGATATTTTACAAAAAATAGATGATAATTATAAAAAAAACAACGGAAACAAGATTATTTGAGTATATTTTTTAGTGACTGATTGAAAGCGTTTTATTGATAATTGTGAGAAATAATGTTGAAACACAGGTGTTTTAGTAAGGTTGCGATAGTGGGGCAAAGTAATAGCAATAATCAATAAAATTATATAACTGCGTGCCAAATTTCGAGAGAAATTTATATAAATAATAAGGATACATTTTTTAATATTTTGAAGGAGGACGAACGGAATGTTTAAGAGAATTATTTCTATCTGTATGTCGGCGGCTCTTGTTGTAAGCGGCCTTAATTTTGTGCCTGCAGCTAAGCCGGAGACAGTAAAAGCAGATACAGTAACTAACTGGAACCTCGTGTGGAGTGATGAGTTTGATGGCAACTCCCTCAACACGGCAAATTGGAACTATGATATTGGTGGATCTGACGGCGGCGGCTGGGGTAACAACGAACTTCAGTGGTATTCTGACAGAAGGGACAACGTTCAGGTTTCAGGAGGAACATTGAAGATTATCGCAAAAGCTGAGAATTACAGCGGATGCAGATACACTTCAGGAAGAATCAGAACTAACGGAAAGAAGAATTTCAAATATGGAAAGATGGAAGCCAGAATCAGAGTTATCGGTGGAAATCAGAACGGTGTATGGCCTGCATTCTGGATGATGGGTGAGAGCGGCTCTTGGCCTAACTGTGGCGAGCTTGACATCATGGAGCATGCAAATGACAGAAATTTTGTTGAAGGAACTCTTCACTGGAATACAGGTGGTGAGTGGGCAGGATACTCAGAGGCTCAGCATGGAATGTGGGGAAGCTACTGCTCAGGTGCATATCATTGGTTTGATGACAATGCAAATAATGGAATTACAGGTTGGCACACATACGGTGTTGAATGGAACGAGAATACAATTGTTTGGTATGTAGATGATCACAAATATCAGACAGCATACCTTACAGACAACAATGCATACGCATTCAGAAAGAATCACTACTTCTTATTGAACCTTGCACTTGGAAGTACTGCAACAGGCTACACAGGAAACAGAGCTCCTGACTGGAACTTCTCATCTGCAACAATGGAAGTTGATTATGTAAGAGCATATCAGGCAGGACAGTCTTATGATGACGGATATAATACAGTTCCTGATAACACAACAGTAAATATCGGAAACTGGGGAGTTTACGCAGGCTCATGGGCAGGCGGTTCTCTTGCAACAAAGGGAAGTAATAACAACGATTTGAGCGTTAAGGTTAAAGCTACAAACGGACAGGTTGGAAGCTGGGGAACACAGATTACAAGAGGGCTTGGGCTTACAGCCGGAAAGAAATACAAAGTAAAAGTTGGATTTAATTCATCAGCTTCAGGAACAATGCTTTACAAGATTGACGGACCTGAGGTTCAGGAGACGTTCACAGCAAATAATGGAAACAACTCAAGGGAACTTGAGGTAACAGCTACCGGAAATGACAAGCTGATTCTTGAGCTTAGTGGAATGCCGGTTAATACAGTGATTAGTAATTTGTCGCTCAACGTTACAGAGGTTAATCAGCAGACACAGCCACCTCAGACAGAACCACAGAATAATCCATCTGGATTTACAAATGCCAAAAATAATGATTGGACAACTTCCGGCAAATGGGGATGCTACTTTGGTGACTGGAACGGTTCAGCATCCGGAGCATATTCAGGAAGCGGAAATCCATACAAAGTATATGTTTCATCAACAAGTGGCGCACAGTGGATTGCACAGGTTAGATATGATGATTCTGCAACAGCAGGTCACACATACAAAGTTACAGCCAATGTATCAGCTGACAAAGCTTGTTCGATTGGTATGAAGGAAGATATTTCAAATGAAGGTGACGCACCTGCTTACACAAATATCGGTGCAAACGGTTCAGCAAATCTTACAGGAACATATACAGTTGGTTCTGATAAGAATGCAATCAGAGTAATGTTTGAAATCGGTCAGGGCGTACCTGCAGGAACAACACTTTCATTTAACAGCATTAAGATTGAAGATATTACACAGACACAGCAGCCTACACAGGCACCAACAGAGGCACCTACTTCAGTTAATTCAGGAAATGGTCCAATTGAAGTATTTGGTGAGGTTATTTCAAGCAATGCAAACAACACAATTACAGTTGTTTGGGGACAGAACAATGAGCAGATAGCAAACGGACAGAAGTACAACGTATACGTTGACGGAGTTAAGAAGTTATCAGAAGTACCATGTGGAGCACATGACATTCAGAATATTTCAGGTGGAACACATACAGTTAAGATTACAGCAGTATTAAATGGAATAGAATCATCAGGAGTATCAGGACAGGTTACAGTTGCCGGCGGACAGATTGCAACAGAGAAACCAACCGAAGCACCAACTGAGAAACCAACTGAAAAGCCAACAGAAAAACCTACCGAGAAGCCAACAGAGGCTCCAACAGAAGCACCTACAGAAGCTCCAACTGAGGCAGTTAAGATATCAAGTGATCTTGAAATTAACGGATTCCAGATGAGCACAAATACATTTACAGTAAACGGTAAGTCATTTGAAGGCGGTATCAGAACAGTTTACTCTGTAAATAACAAAGTTGACGGACAGAATGTTCAGAAGTTTGGTATCATTTACGGACTTGCAGGAACAACACCTGTATCAGAACTTGTTGCAACATCAACTGACAGCTCTGTTATTATCGGACAGGCTACTTCTGCAGGACAGTTAGACAAGTTATATTCAACAGCACTTAACAATGCAAAGAGTTATGCAATGACACTTACATTGTCATCAAACAAGATTTCACAGGTAAAAGTTGCTGAACTCAATGCAAACTACTATGTAAGAGCATACGCACAGCTCGCTGACGGAACATACAGATACACACCTGTTAAGACATTCAGCGTGTATGGCGTAGCAGATTACTTATATCAGAACATCAAGATGAGCAACTTTGCAGGACATGAGTATTTATACAACAACATCCTTAAGAGAGTTAACTCATCATACAAAGAAGTTGATTATGACTGGGGCAAGATTCTTGCAAAGCCAAGCGACTTGAGATAAGTTGGTTTATAAATCATTTGGCACGGCTTTTATAATGACAAAAACACAAATGTAACAACAAATGATACAACATTAAAAACAAGATAAAAAGATAAACAAGATAAAAAACATCCTTGCATTGATTTCGCAGTTTGCGAAACTTGATGTGAGGATGTTTTTTTATTATCTAAAGAAGTGCTCCGCGCAAACCACATCCTTTCAATAAATGCAAAAGAAATGCAAATGAAAAGTAAATAAAGTATAAATTTGTGGCAAAAAAATCGAAAATTTTATGAAACGGACTCCAACACAGTATCAAAATAGTAACCCGAAACCAAAATGTAACATACGATATATGTAATGCTGTTTGGGTGACATAACTGAGCGAGTGTTGGAATAAAATCAATTCAATGAAACCTCCGAGAAACCTTTATTTTACAAGAAAAATTGTATCTTATTGGGAAACTTGTCTGTGGTTGTTCGTAAAAGTGTTTTTATAAAAAACGAATACCCAAAATAAAAAACGACACCCTATTTTGTTTTGGAGGGGGCGTGCTAGTATTATGCTTAGGATTATTAGAGGTCAATTTTTTTATAAACAAAGGAGGACATTTTCAATGGGTTTCTTAAAGTTAACACAGAAGAACTCACTTTTTGGAAAAGCTTGTAGCATCGCTTTATCAATCGCGATGGTTGCGGGATTAACAACAGGCTATATTCCAATGACAAAAGCAACAGAACCTGTAGAGGTTAAAGCAGCGACTACCCCACAGTACAGAAACGTTATGTATTACGGTGAATGGTCTATTTATGCAGGACAGCATAACTTCTTCCCAAGTTACATTGACGGAAGCAAGCTTACACATCTTAACTTTGCATTTATGGACGTAGACAAAGATGGTAATGTGATCTGCTGTGATGAATGGGCAGATTTCCAGAATCCAAATGTTGGTTACACAACAACATCAGGCAGCCCTTGGGCAGGTGTTGTACCGGCATTGATTTTACTTCGTAACCAGTATCCAAACATGAAGATTGGTTTCTCGGTAGGTGGATGGACACGTTCAGGTGACTTCCCTAAGGTTGCAGCTTCAGCAACAGCGAGAAAGAATTTTGCTCAGAACATTGCAAGAGCAGCTCATCTTTACGGATATGATTTTGTAGATATTGACTGGGAGTATCCAACAGCAGATAGAGATCCGGATCCAACAGGAAACGGAGTTACAGTTGATAAGGGATGTAAGGGTTCAGCAGCAGATACTCACAACTTCACATTGTTACTTCAGGAACTTAGAAGTGCATTAGATTACTACGATCAGGTAGATAACAAACATTATGAATTATCAGTTGCTATGTCAGCTTCACCGGCTATGATGGCAAAGATTGAATATGATCAGGTGCTTCAGACAGTTGACTTCGCAAATATGATGACATACGATTTATGTGGTGCATGGGCTCCTTACACAGGACACCAGACAGCACTTTTCACAAATGAAAAATATGATCACGAAAATCAGAAAGACTGTCAGTTCTCAGTTGACGCTTGTGTAAAATATTTATACAACACATACGGAAACAGCATTGATCCATCTAAGATTGTAGTTGGTGTTGCACCATACACAAGAGGATGGGCAGGAGTTCAGAACGATGGACGCGACAGCAGCAATCCTGGACTTTATGCAACAGCAGAACCAAACAGTGTTAAGGCAGCTGATGGAACTACAAGTGGTACATTTGCATACAGTGATATAGGAACACTTATCAGCCAGTACGGCTTACAGGAATATTACGATGAGACAGCTCAGGCTTGCTATTACTACAGCCCATCAAGAGGATACTTCTTCACATGTGATAATGCGAGATCAGTTAGAGCAAAGGGTGAATATGTAAAGAATGGTCAGTTCAAAAACCCATTCAACAAACCACTCGGTGGACTTATTTCTTGGATGGCATCACTTGATGCAGCAAATGAAATCACAAATGCAAGTTACGATGCATTATACGGAAATACAACACTTCCTGCACAGACTATTAAGTGGCCTACAATGGACGGACTTAGTGCAACAGTTTCAACATCAGGAAATAATTATATAATTACAGTAAACAACAACAGTGCAGTTACAACACCACTGAAACAGGGAACATTCAACGGTGGAGCAGAGTCAAACATTCTTAATTATGCAGAGACATTTGCAGGAACAGCATCTTATCCTAGATATTTCATCAAACTTGATGACGGTGAGATACTTACAGGTTCTTCTTATGAAGCAGGTGGAAATGTAAGTTCAGAAAACGGATACACAGTTGTAACAGATGTGTCTTGGCCATATGCATTAGAGCCTGGCGCATCAAAGACACTCACACTTAAATCAACAAAGACTGCAAGTTTATCAAAAGTTAAAGAAGTTGCAGTTACAAAGAGAAGCAGCTCTAGTGGAAGTGATACATGTTGGACAACAGTTTACGGTAGCACATCAACTCAGCCAATAACAACACCAAGCGGACAGAATCCAACAGTTGCAACAACAACAACAAAACCAAACCAGACATCACAGGCAACAACAACAAAACCGGCAACAACAACAAAACCGGCAACAGGAACATATCCTGAATGGTCAGCAAATAATGTTACATACAAACTTGGTGATTTTGTAATGTATCAGGGTAAGGTATATGAATGTACATATGCTCACAACTCTAATTCAGCATGGGCACCAACACAGGCACCAACACTTTGGAAAGAAAGACCTGATCTTGTTGGAGTAGTTGAAACTACAGCTCCAACAGGTGGTGGTGAAGATCCAACAGAGAATAACTATGTTCCAAACGGATCATTACCGCAGCATACAGTAACAGGTTACTGGCATAACTTCTCAAACGGTTCAACAAACCTTAAGTTATCACAGGTACCTTCTTACTATGATTTGATTTGTGTAGCATTTACAGGAAATACTTCAGTGGCAGGAGAAGCTACATTCTCAGTAAGTGAAGACTTACAGAAGAGCATCGGATACACAGATGCGCAGTTCAAACAGGACGTTAAGACATTACAGAATAAAGGACAGCACGTCATCATTTCAGTTGGTGGTGCTGAAGGAAGAATTACAATTGACAGTGATACTGCAGCAAACAGATTTGCAAACAGTATGATCAATATTATTGAAACTTATGGATTTGAAGGTGTCGATATCGACCTTGAAGGTATGGCAGTATCAGGTACAGCGTACATTGCAAGTGCACTTCGTACATTACGTAACCACTTTGGTAGTGATTTCATTATCACAATGGCGCCTGAAACATACTACATGCAGGTAGGAACAAGCGGACTTACATCTGCATACTGGGATCTTGCAATCTCAATCAAAGATATCTTAACAACAGTACATACACAGTTCTACAATACAGGTGGAATGCCAGGATACGGCGGACAGACAGCTACTCCTGGAAATGGCTCATTCCCTGCTAACCTTTCAACACTTTACATTGAAAGCGGACTCAGACCTGACCAGGTTGCAATTGGTGTTCCAAGTAACGGACCTGCAGCTTCATCAGGACAGATTACACCTGCTCAGGCAGCAAGTGCATTTACAGCAATGATTAACGGAACATCTGTTGACGGATTTAACGTACCAAAGGCATACCCTACATTCAGAGGACTTATGACATGGTCAATCAACTGGGATGCAACTCAGGATTATGCATGGGCTAAGGCAGCAAGAGCAGCAGTTGATGCAGCACCTGTACAGACAACAACAGCATCAACAGCTCAGCCAACAGAAGTAACAGGACTTACAATCAACTCACAGAACGCAGGAGCAGTAACATTCTCTTGGGGACAGACAAGCAGCCAGGTTGCTTCAGGACAGACATACAAAGTTTATATTGACGGAAGCTTCTACAGATCATACTCTGCAGCTTCAACAGTTACATATACATTTACAAGCAATGGTAACCATACAATCAAGGTTACAGCAAACCTTAACGGAAAAGAAACATCAGGAAAGACAGTTACAGCAAACGTAACAGGAATTGGTGGAAACGAAACACAGACAACAAAGCCAAATACAAACCCAACTAACGGTTCACTTCCATCAACAGTTATGATTGGTTACTACCATACATGGCATAACTCAGGAAATCCATTCATCAAGCTCAGAGATGTAGATTCTGACTGGGATGTTATCAATATTTCCTTTGCAGAGCCTGTAAATCCAGGTAGCACAGACGGAAGAATGAAATTTGAGATTCCTGGAATTTCATCAATCTCAGGATACTCATTAAGTGAATTCAAGTCTGATATCAAGACACTTCAGGCACAGGGCAAGAAAGTTGTTCTTTCAATCGGTGGATATGAAGGATACTTCTCACTTGGAAGTGATGCAGCAGTTAACCAGTTTGTAAGTGATATTAAGGGATTTGTAGATGAATACGGATTCGACGGTATCGATATTGACCTTGAGCAGTCATCAGTTAACTTCGCTCAGGGACAGGATCCTGATATCAGAACAATCAATTCACCAAACCTTAAGAATATGACAACAGCAGTTAGAAATATTTGTTCAAGTTACGGAAAGGATTTCATCCTCTCGTGGGCACCTGAAACATTCTACGTACAGAACGGATATATGTACTATGCAGGTATCAACCAGTACTGCGACGCTAGATGTGGTTCATACCTTCCAATGATTAATGCACTCAGAGACATCACAACATTTGTACATGTTCAGTTATATAACTCAGGTCCAATCCTTGGATCAGACGGACAGTACTACAACATGGGCGACAAGGCATCAATTGTTGCAATGTGCAAGATGTTGCTTGACGGATTATATGTTGGAGCAGGAGCAGGTGTTGCTAAGACAGATGCAACATGGTTTGCACCGCTCAGACCTGACCAGGTAGTTATCGGTGTTCCTTCATCAGCAGGAGCAGCCGGTTCAGGACAGGTTTCAAATTCGGTATTACAGTCTGCATTTGCAGAACTTAACAGCAGCTATCCTGGTATGAGAGGTATCATGACATGGTCAATCAACTGGGATAACTCACAGAACAACAACTCATTTGTAAATGAGAACGCAGCATTCTTAAGACAGTACAGAGTTGAGGTTCCAACAGAAACAGAGACAGATCCTGTTATTGTTAACAAAGATGCATTCAGCAAGATTGAAGCAGAAGCATATGATTCAAATAACGGTGGTATTAAGGATACAAATGCAAATGCAAGTGGTGGATACAACATGGGTGGAATCACAAATGGTGTAACATTTACATACAACAACGTAGTATTCAACGGAAAAGCTAACAAGTTTAACATCAACTACTCAAGTAAGACATCAGATGCTTCAGGAAATGTTGAAGTATATGTAGACAATAGCAAGGTTGGAACAATTGCACTTGCAAACACAGGAAGCAATTGGGCTACATACGTTAATTACTCAGCAGCTCTTGACAGCACAATTTCTACAGGAACACATACAGTAACACTTAAGTTTGTTACAACAAACAGCAAAGCATATGTTGCAAATGTAGATTACTTCAGCTTTGGATACGAGCAGACAGCTATCGCAAACGGAATTGAATTAAACGGATACCAGGTAAGTTCTACTTCAAAGGGTATGAGAACAGTATACTCAGTAGAAAGCACAATCAATGGCAAATCAGTAGTTGCTTCAGGACTTGTATATGGTATTGCTTCAGAAGCAAGCGATTCACAGATGGTAGTTGGAAGCACAAGCCGTTGGGTAGCATCTCGTCAGAGTACAACAACAAAAGGTAAACTCAGTTCAGTAGTATCTTCAACAGGTACAGGAACAAGCTACGCAATGACAATGGTATTTGCAGTAGGAAACAAGGCTGAGTTCGAAGAGGGCTACAAAGTTAGAGCTTACGCTAAACTTAGTGATGGAACATATGTATATACAAACGTATACACATTCTCAATAAAAGACGTTGCAGATACTTTGTATCAGAATAGCATGATGAATACAAAAGCTGCACATGATTACCTCTACAACAGCATTCTTAAGGTATGCAACCCTTCATACAAAGAGGTTGAGTACTCATGGAATGGTGGAGTAATCTTATAAAATTTGATAAAAAGCTAATTCATTAGAATTTCTTTTTCATATCCTTTTATTATTGGGCTGCCGCTTATGCGGCAGCCTTTTCCATTGCAAAAAGGTAACTATTCAGTCTTTCAGCAATAGTTACCAAAAAAGCGCAAGGAGGAAAATTCCCCCTTGCGCTTTTTACACTTTTGTTGTTATAATCAAATAGGAAAAATAGAACGGAAACATTTGAAAATTGTTTATTTAATTGATATTAATGAGGGAAAAACAACCAGACATTTCAGTTATTATTAAGGGACGATGAAAGTTTGGTTTATTTTTGTGCGTGAAAAAATTATTTGTGATTCAAAAACGCTTTGGAGGGGAAGCGGAAGCGTTTTGATAAGCAGAGAATTGAGAGATTCTTTGTATAAATTGAGAACTAAATTGTTCTCGGAAGGAAAATTCATAAAACATTTTTTAAGAAAGGGAGATAATTTCATGAGAAAGAACATTGGTGTTGTCGGCAGAAAAGTGCTGGCAAGCGTATTGTCTATGGCTATGGTTCTCACAGCCACACCGGGAGTGTTTGAAAAAACTATAGTATCGGCTGCACCTGCAAGTCAGGAGGAGGTACAGACTCAGGATATTCCTACAGAAATCCCACAAGAGTTACAACAGAGAGTTGAGCTTTTTAATGAGAGCGGAAAACTTAAGAACATTTACATGGACGAAGAAGATTATGAAGAAGTATTCTACGATGTAAATGATCCGGATCAGATTGCTTTAAAGAAGGATGAGAATTATATAGGAAACAAATGGCAGGTTGAACAAATTGCAGAATACAATTTCCAGTACAGAGATTTGGTCAACAACGGAGATGACGGAGATAACTATTGTATTCTTATCATGGGTGACGGATATACTTCAAGTGAGCAGGACAAGTTCCTTCAGGTTGCTCAGAGTATTGCCAACTATTTTATGACAAGATCACCGTTTAACGAGTCTAATATAAAGAACAAAATCAATATCAGAGCGGTTTGTACAGTATCAAATCACTCAGGTGTACAGGAAGCACAGAACGGTGCTAACAGTCCGTATGATACATTCTTCAAGTCTACATTTTGGAACAACACTATTGAGAGACTTGTATGTATTCACGACTACACTCATGCAAATGAAATTATTTCACAGTACATGCCTAACTGTAAATGTCCTATCGTAGTTTGTAACACAACAAAGTACGGTGGCTCAGGCGGTAATATTTGTACTATTTCAGCAAATGAAAAAGCACCTGATATTGCCTTCCACGAGTTTGGACATACAGGCGGACATCTTGATGATGAGTATTGGGAAGGAACATATGAGTCATCAAACAGACATGAAGGTCCTAACAGAACATTGGAAAGCAATGCAGCAAACTGTAAATGGGCAGACCTCATCGGACAGAATGGCGTAGGACTTTATCCTTTTGATGAGGTAAATGTTTATGACTGCTTCAGACCACATCAGAGATGTGAGATGAGATACCTTGAACAGGAATTCTGTGAGGTATGTAAGAGACAGATCAGAAAAGTAATAAATGATACAGTGGCAAATGCAGTGCCAAAGAATGCAGTTATTTCAACAGCTGCTCAGCTTCAGGATTATTGTGCAAAAGTAAATGCCGGAGCTTCAACAGCTAACAAGACTGTTACACTTGCAAATGACATCAATCTTTCAGGTTCAAATAATCTGAAATGTATGAAAGAGTTTAGCGGAACATTCAACGGAAACGGCAAAAAAATCACAGGAATCAATATGAGCTCAGGTGACGGAACATATGGATTTATCGGAACACTTAAGAACAAAGGTGTAGTAAAAGACCTTCATCTTGAAAATGTATATATACAGGGTGGCGGATACTACACAGGTGGTATTGCCGGAAATGTTCAGGGCGAAATCTATGCTTCATCTGTTACAGGTCAGGTAAGAGGTTCAAATGGTGTCGGCGGTGTTGCAGGTCACACAGAGAGCGGAGCTTATGTTCACGATTGTTACAATGCGGCTTCAGTTTATGCTTCAGAGCAGGTATCAGGTGGTATCGTAGGCTGGGGCGGTGGAGGAACAGTTAACAACTGTTTCAACTACGGAAGTATCACAAGTGCTCAGTCATGGAAGGGCGGTATTTCAGGATACGCAACAGACACAACATTTACACATAATTACTTCCTGAGTGGTTCAGCATCTTACGGTGTTCAGGGCTCAGGTTCAGCAGATTCAAAATCATCAGATGAATTTAAGAACGGAACAGTTAAGAACTTACTTAATTCAGTAAATAATATCTGGACACAGGGAAGCAACTATCCTGTTCATTCATTCGGTGGAAATGTAGTTGTTGAAACTACAACACAGAAACAGGAAACAACATGGAATGCGTTTAATACAATAGAGGCAGAGCAGTTTGACAGCAACAGTGGAGGTGTTAAGGATAACAACTCCTCAGCCAGCGGCGGCGGAAACCTTGGCGGTGTTACAAACGGAGTTAACATAACATTTAACAAAGTTAACTTCTCAGAGGCTGCTTCATCAATCTTCTTCCATTTATCAGTTCCATCAGGAACAGGCGGAACAATTGAAGTATACTGTGACGGAAACAAGGTTGGATCTATTGCAACACAGAACAATGCTTCAGGCTGGTCACAGTACGGTGACCTTCAGGCAAGACTGACTACACAGATTGCAGCAGGAACACACAGTATCAAACTTAATTTTGTAACAAACGGAACTACATATGTATGTAACCTTGATTATTTCAAATTTATAAAAGCAAACGGAGACACAACAGCTCCAAGCGGATATACATTTGCAACAACTTCATCAGGAGATCAGTGGTACAGCGCAGGTGACTGGTCATACTATATTGGAGAATGGAACGGTGGAACAGCTTACTACAAAGGTGGAAGCAAGAATGATTTCACATTCCAGATTGCAGCAAACAACAAAGCTCAGTGGGGCATCCAGCTTGCACTGGATAATCAGACAGTAAAAGACGGACACAATTACACATACAAGATTAACTACACATCTACCAAAGCAGGAACAATTCTCCACAAAGAAGATGTTTCAAACAACGGCGAAAACAGAAATGATGTAGTTTCAGGCAATAACACAATTACAGGAACATTTACAGCTGCAGGCACAAGAGCAAAACTCATACTTGAGCTTGCTTCAGGGCTTGATGCAGGAACAGAGATACATATCACAGGTGTGACAATCACAGACAACACACCTGTAGAAACAACAACAGTTGACGACGGATTTAAAGCCGGAGTACTTAATGACTGGGTTACAGTTGGAAAGAACGGATTGTATTTTGGTGATTGGGCAGGAACAGCAAACTGCAGATACAAAGGTGGAAACGGTCAGCCATTCCAAATCAAAGTAGTTGAGGCAAATAAGGGAGCACAGTGGCTCATTCAGTCAAGATATGACGATTCTGCAATCCCTGGTCACACATACAAAGTAACTGCAAATGTCAAACTCAGTCAGGCAGGAAGCGTTGGTATGAAGGAAGATATTTCAAACGGTGAAACATCAGATCCTGTTTATACATCATTTGCAGCAAACGAAACAAAGAATCTCGTGGCAACATATAATGTAGCTGCAGACAAGAATACAATCAGAGTTATGTTTGAACTTGGACAGGGAATCGATGCAGGAACAATCGTTACAATCAACAGTGTTAATATAGAAGATATTACTGTTATTGAGACAACAACAGAGACTCCAAAACCAATCGAAGTTACAGGTCTCAATGTAACATCACCAAAGGCTCAGAGAATTTCAGTTTCATGGAGCCAGACAACTGAGCAGATTGCAAACGGTCAGACATACAACGTATATCTTGACGGCTCAAAGAAACTCTCAGGAGTTGGAAGTGGAAACTATAACTTTGACAACGTTGCAGCAGGTAGCCATACAGTTAAGGTAACAGCAACACTTAACGGATTTGAGACAAGCGGTGTATCTAAGACAATTTCCGTAGAGCCTGAGACAACAACAGAGGCTCCGACAGAAGAACCTACAACAGAGAATCCTACACCGGTTGTAATCAACGGATACCAGATTAGCGCAAAATCAAACGGATTCAGATGTGTATACACAGTTGAGAGCAAAATAAACAACAAGAACGTTACAGAGGTAGGAATGGTATATGCTATAGGAGATGTAGCAGACAACCAGATGGTAGTTGGAAGCAGCAGCGATGATGTAAGATCATTCAAGGCAACAAGTGCCGGAAAGACAAGCTACAAACTTGGTGCAGACACAGCAAACACATACGCTATGACAATGATGTTCGGACCAGGAACAGCTTCAGAGTTCAACGCAGGAATGGCAATGAGAGCATACGCAAAACTTTCAGACGGAACAATCAAATACTCAGACGTAGTTCGCTACACAGTATACGATGTGGCATCATATCTGTATATCAACAGACAGATGAACAGTCAGGCAGACCACGATTATCTCTACAACAGGATACTGAAAGTGGCAAACAAAGATTACGTTCCAAGGACATATTAAGAAGTGAAGATAAGAAGTTGAAAGTAGAAGATATAAGAATAAAATAAATTGAGAATTTACGATATAAGAAATTGAAGTACAAGAATTCAAAGAAAAGTAGGATTCTGAATAAACAAGCCCTGCGCTGGCGGCTGCCAGCGCAGGGTTTGATGCGTTAACTAAGGGCTTGATGCGTTAACTAGCTATATAAACTAGCTTATATTTCATGGCTTTGGGGAATGCGATACATGCATTTTGTAGTATTGGGCTTGTGGGATGTATAGCGAAAATAGACTTTAGGAAAGCTCTTACATCCCATTTGGAAAAAACTTCAGACGGGATGCCAGGGAAATCTTATTTCTCAGAAAGTTCCGACATCCCATTTGGAAAAAACTTCACATGGGATGCCGGAGGTAACTTTTTTCTCAGAAAGTTCCGACATCCCATTTGGAAAAAACTTCACATGGGATGCCGGAGGTAACTTTCTCCCCAGAAAATCCTTGCATCCCATTTGGGAAAAACTTCATAGGGGTTGTCAGCCCTAATTTTTCCAACATAATTTCTCAGAAAATCACTACATACCTCTCAGCATTTTAGATACTGGGGGTGAAGAAGGTAACTATTCAGTCTTTCATAATATTTATTCTTTTATGTGCATGGCTGAATAGTTACATATAATGTACCACAGTAATTTGAATAATGTACCACAGGAATTTGAATATATTGACAGATTATATGAATATGGATAAAATATAAGGTGTACATATAATATGTGATAAATATCACATAAATATGTTTGAAATATCAAAAATATATTTCAGAATATGTGATGTTGGAGGTGGACTTGATAAGCTTTGAGAATGATAAATTTACTATTGATTTTGGCAATGATGTGATGAATAGATATACGAACATTATCCCTTACTGGCGATATTTGTTCGACAACAATGCGTACAGTGATGAATGTGATTGTGAACATACGAATGATACAAATGATAAAAAATATATCAATGATTCGAAAAGTAGATTGTACGTAGATGAATTCTATGAAACCAATAAAACCTATAAAACATGGGAAGACGATGAGAACAATAATTGGAATTGTATAAACGAAGAAATAAATTATTGTGTAGATGAACGAAAACTAAGCAAAGATAAAGTAAAAGCTTTATATGACAATCAGTGCAAAGTTATATTAAATAACAAATATATACTTGCCTGGATATTGAAAAGTGTTGCAAAAGAATTTGCAAATATTGAAATAGAAGACATTGCTTCCAAATATATAGAACAAGATGCAAGCATAGATAAGCTGATAGTGGATTATCCAACAGGTAGAGTTATTACCGGAATTAATTCTGAAAGTAATCATAGTGTAGACGGAAAAAGAACATTTGACGTAGTTTTTTCAACTCGTCTTCCAGAGGAGTATAGCGGGAAAAAGAGTATAGTTGATGTGGAAGCACAAAATGATTTCTATCCCGGGTATGAGATTGTTACACGAGGAATGTATTATGGTGCACGATTAATCTCGGGACAGTATGAGAAAGAATTCTTTGCGGACGATTATGATAATATCAAAAAAGTATATTCAATTTGGATTTGTACAAATCCACCGGAAAAATATTGCAACTCAATTAATATATATGAAACTAAAGAACAAGCAGTGTTGGGAAACATGCATATACAACAAGAGGCATACGATAAGATAAGTGTAATAAAGATATGCCTTGGAGGCGAAAATTGCAAAAAAGAAATTGAGTATAAAGGAATTGTAAAACTGTTGGATGTGCTGTTAGTATCAAACAAATCGCCAGATGAAAAGAAAATAATCTTGGAGAACGAGTTTGAAATACCGATAACAAAAATGTTAGAGAGCGAGGTGGAGAAAATGTGTAATGTGTCAGATACAATTTATAGTCGTGGAATAGAAGACGGAATAGAAGATGGAATATCTATGCTTTCACAATTAATTAATTGCCTGAATGAAGACATGCGTATGGATGAGATACTTTTGGTGGCAAATGATCAGGAAAAAATGAAAGAATTGATGAAGGAGTACGGGATAAAACAGGAAAATCGCCAGATGAAAAGAAACTAATCTTGGAGAACGAGTTTGGAATACCGATAACAAAAATGTTAGAGAGTGAGGTGGAGAAAATGTGTAATGTGTCAGATACAATTTATAGTCATGGAAAAGAAGATGGAATGAGGATAGGAAAAGAAGATGGAATATCTATGCTTTCACAATTGATTAATTGCCTGAATGAAGATATGCGTATGGATGAGATACTTTTGGTGGCAAATGATCAGGAAAAAATGAAAGAATTGATGGAGGAGTATGGGATAAAATAGGATAATTATAATTTTACATGCATTATGGAGTTGCAGGAGTACTTGCCGGAAAATTATCAGCGGTGTGTTAACAGTTTACAGTAAAGGCTGACTGTGACAATTATTGGAAATGTGTACATCAAGATTGAGCGAAATTAATAAGTTTCACATATTGTATAACAAAGAAATGTGATAAAATAAGGAGAAATGTTAAAATGACATTTGAGTGATTTTAACATTTCTTTTTTATTGCATTGAATTAAGAGTAAATACTTGTTAAACTAAAGTGTAAGTATGGGTAGGGGCACTGCGCCCTAAACACGGGTTTTACAATTTTATATTTTTTGTAATGAAGCTTAATTATTGTGGTTAAGTTTTTTTATCATAGATTTTAGTAACAAGTATGAAAAAAGTAAGAAAGGATGGAAATGATATGAAAGGAACTATGAAGATTACTTTTAAGAAAATAGTGTCAGTAATGCTGGCACTGGCAATGATAGTGACTAGTTTGAATTATAGTCCGAGGGAAGTTAAGGCAGATACTTATGACTTTAGTTCAATAAGTGATTGGACTACAGTTGAAAACATGTTTACTGATGTGGCTTATAAAGTTATATCAAGTGAGTTGACAGGATATTCCCATATGAATTTTTATGGAACTAATTACATGCAAGCCGTAGGTTCAGGTGACAGCAAATTCAATGAGAGTACTCTTACAGTTGAAGATAGCTCAGGTAATGATGTTACAAGTAGCTTGATTTGGTCAGATAAGGCAGTGGCAATATATGGATTGATGATTAGTCAGTTAGGAAATACTGATGAATACTATTTATTCACTTTTACTGGAGAAACAGGAACGCTTAAAGTTGCTTTACGCATTGGTGATCCGACATCAGGCGGTGGCGGTGGAGAAACAACATCAGCATCAGAAACAACATCAGCATCAGAAACAACATCAGCATCAGAAACAACAGCAAAACCAGCTGCGCCAGTAGGTTTAGTAGTGTCTGAGCCTAATGACACTCAGTTTACAATCGCTTTTACAGCTGTGGATGGAGCAACTACATACAAGGTATATGTTGATGGTGTGTATTTGCAGGACATTGCAGGTTCAGGCTCTACTATTTTAAAGAGTGATGTTGGAAATCAGGGAACAACACATGATATTCAGATTTCAGTGGTTAAAGGTGGCGTAGAATCGGAATTGTCATCAGCGGTCAGTGTGCGAATTCCTTCGGATACTGATTTGAATATTAAAGCATGTTGGGAAAGAAGACACTGTACCGTAACCTGGAAAGCGGCAGAAGGAACACCGACATACGACGTTTATGTAGACGGAAATTATGTTGATACAGTTAATACAAACAAAATAGTTATAGATGCATATAAGTTTGCAAATAATACAGATTCGAAAGGTGTTAAGACCACAGTTGGAACGCATAGTATTTATGTAAAGGTAAACGGAAGCCAGAGTGCAACTCTCACTCAGGAGGCTGCAAATTACTATGGTACATGTAAAATATATGTTAATTATATATATGGTTCTATAACAAACTTATGGAATACATTTGTTCCTACATATAATAGTGAATGGAACTTTACAGTATGCGCAAGCAATGAAGACCAGAGTGTTTCAATGATTTCTACTCCGGCTGAAGTTAATGTTGTTTACAACAATGATGGCACAGCAAATGTATCCATCGTAAATGTAGGTAGACATACAAGCTATACAGACGAAATGAGAACAGCATATATTAATAGAATAAGTGAGGCTACTGGAGATCAGGCTTGGACTATTAAGACAGCTATTTATGATAATCCTACAGGAGTAGCGTTAGGTGATCCTGTTACAGTATCATTCTCGATTACAGGTCCTGCGTATCTTATAGGACAGAAAATACAGATTAAATGTGTTGATGAAGAAGTAACTGAAAATGCAGATGGAACAAATGGCGGATATAAAGCAGTTGATACTGCTCATGGATATAAGGAAGCAAAATATGCATTTGTAGGGGCTACTGATGAACACGGTAATAAGTATGCTGTACTTAATTATACGCATACAATTACACAGACAACGAAAACAGACTATGACCTTTTGTTTGGTCTTGGACTTTTGGATCCTGATGTATTAAATGGTGGAAATCCTGTTGAATTAGAGTTTTCAGATGTATTGCATGACACGACTTTAAGGAATTATGTTGAGTCTGTTACACCTTCATCTACAACAAATAACACAATTACAACAAACTGGACCGTTACAAATACAGATTCAAGTGGTGATGGTACATATTCATACAAATTATATGTTGATGGTGAATATAAACAGACTGTGAATAGTGTTTCAGCAACAACATTTAATAATATTGATGCAGGAAAACATTCAGTAACAGTAGAGAGTATATTCACAAACACAAGTACAGGTAACAGTGTGGTAACAGGTTCTGTTACTTCGGATGTAACTGTTGCAGGTGCGACCTATGCTGATTTGATAGTCACAAGAGTTGTTATCGAACCTACTTATTATGAGGTGGGCGATACAGTAACAGTTACGGCTACTGTAAAGAATAATGGTAATGGTCCACTCAATTTAAGTGGAACTGTTGGAACTGATAATAGTAGTAATAGGATACTTGAAGGGACTGGATATTGGTATAGTGATTTATATACAAATCTTTATTTGAAAACCGGTAACGGTTCACCGGAGCAAAAAGGATATGGTGGATTGGCGCAACCTGCCGGAGAACCAAATGATACAGTTATTTCTGCTGGAGAAGCTGTAGATATCTCATATTCTTTTACGATTCCAGACAATGCAAATTCTGTCAACTATTCTATAGGAGTAATAGCAGATAGTAATCACACTTATGCTAGTGCAGAAAATGATACAACAAATAATGATTTGTACGTTCCAATCACACCTATCACATGGGAGACAGTGACAGTTTCTCAGTCAGCCGGAACGGTATCAGCAACATGGCCTACAGATGCAGAGGCTGCCAGATACCAGCTTGTATATACTTCCGGAGGTGAAGAAGTATCTGTATACTGTAATACAAATTCATATACATTTCCGGCAGATGCAAAGCCGGATGCAAATCAGGCTATAACCGTTTATTCGGTTACTGCATCTAACGCATATGTTCCACATGCAAGGGGCGTGGCTTCACCTGATTTGATTATTTCTTCAATAACTATTTCACCGTCCAAAGCAAGTTATGAAGTTGGTGATTCAGTTACGGTTAGAATTACAATGCAAAACATAGGTACTGCAGAAGCAAGACCTAAAGCGGGAAACCTTATGTTTGGTTGTAAGAGAGGAACTACATCAGATTATGCAAATATGACTAACTTAGGTGGCGGATATTCTATTTGTGGTGCAGGAGTCATAGCTGTAAACGGGACATATTACGCTGATATTAATTATACTTTTGCAGAAGGTGATATAGGAACATATTACTTTGCAGGAAGAGCTGACTCTGATGGAAATGTGACGGAAAGTGATGAGTCAAATAATGACGATAATGCTTCAGTAATGGTAACATCAGCAACAGTAGTACCTAAACCGGACTTAGTTATCACTTCGATTACAGCGCCTAAGAATGCTTATCATCCGGGTGATACAATTCCTATCACAATGGTAATGACCAATGATAGCGAAATTGACACAGAAACTGTTAGTGGAAATATCGTTGAAAAATTAATTACTAATGGAGTAGTGGGTGCTTGGTCAGCAGAAGGAAAACATCAATTATTAGCCGGTGAAAGCATTACGCATACATTCAATTACACGATTCCTAATGATTATGCGCAGACAACAATTGTATTCAAGGGGCTTGCTGATGCGGATAATGTTATTGATGAAGTTACTTCTGGCGAAGAAGCGGCGAACTCTACCGCAGGCGGAAATAATACCTCAGCTCCGCTTACTATTAGAATTATAGAGAGTACTACTCTCACACTTACAAATACAAGCGGAACAGTTACAGGTACATGGCACGCAGCTAGTGAAGCTACAGGATATAAAGTAGAGTACACTTCAAATGGAGTCGTATATACAGAAGAAGTTGATACAACGAGCTTAACACCAAATGCTGTTTATAATAGCGTTAGTGGTTTATACACATTTACATTTAGCAGACCGTTAGACAATAACTCTGATGTAAAAGTATATGCTACATACGACGATCCAATCACCGGAAGTTCAGTATACTATGATTATACTGAAGCCAAAGCTAAAGCAGATCTTGTCATTTCAGATCTTAAGTTTATTGATGGTGATGGAAATGTATTGTCTTCATCATTTGCAGCAGATACATACGAAGATGTTAAATTCAGGGTTACAATTGAAAATATTGGTACAGCTCAGATAGCAAATACAGAGAGTGAATCAAATGAAGATAAGTATGCACATGCCATTCACACAGCAGTGAGAAGTGATAGTTCAACGGGAACAGTTCTTGCAGGTGTACAGTATAATGGAGGACTTATTCCTGGTGCTACAACAACTGTGGATACAGGAACATTTGAGTTTACATCAGCAGGAAATAAGAGCCTGGTTGTAGCTGTTGATGATGCGGCATGGAATAGTGGTGGAGCACCTGTTGGATATATTACAGAGGCTAATGAAGAAAATAACTCTCAGACGGCGGCCGTGGCAGTAACATTTGAACGCCATCCAATGGACTGGACTCCATTCTATACATCGTCTTCAATTACAGTTGGTGATGACGTATACACAGGAGGCGCTCAAGATAATTTAACATTAGAAAATTATAGCGCTTTATCAGCTCAAAAGCAGCCTGTTGGAAATGTCAGTGGATATGCTGATGGAACCAAAGTTGCAAATATAGCAAATGGAACAGACTGGAGACCAGTAGAATTCAAAGTTATTGATACTAACATTGACAACATTGATTTGGCTGATGTTGTAACAAAATGGAAGAGTTACAATAATGCATATACTGCTATGGAATTTGATGCAAATACACCGCAACAGAGAGTTGTTAACACTACAACTTCAACATTCTATTTTGCACAGGTTACAGAAGATACAATTGATAACTATAATCACAGTAATGATAGCGGAGTAGGATTTTCAACTGAAAGTTCAGCATTCCATGTGTGGGATGGTAACGGATTCCAGTTCCATACAGTATCGTTTGCACCTGGAAAATATTATCTTTCAAAGATAGAGAACTCAGAAAATGGTAAATATGTGGTAGTAGCCTTCAGAGTACCTGGTGATATAGATAACTGGGTTAAGGCAAAGAGCAGCAATAGTTCAGCGGATGAGGTTCCATATGCATACCACAGATCTGATTATATTGTTGAAAATGGAAGTTTATACTATGATGCGTCAGATTTGGATTTGGCTGTTGTTACTATTTACAATAGCAATCATGTTGAGATTACACTTGACAGTGGACATTCATATAATGCAGATGCACAATACAGAAGAGCAACATTAGAGTATGGACATCTTGATAATGAAGGAAAATTTGTTGAAGGCGTTGGTGCCGCAGAACTTGCAGAGTTAGGCTCAAACCCTGGAGAAGTGGAAGTTACAGCAACGTTGGGACTTAGAGAGACAAGCTTGCAGATTGGATTCCCTGATTTGATGCGCCAGTTACCAATTCACAGTCCGAATGGCGGAGAAGTAGATAGTGAGTATTATCTCTTGAAGGTATACTATGATACATATAATCATCCAGATAGTTTCATAAGGATTCCACTTAAACTTCAGACTACTATTCCTGAAATCGAAGAAGTTCAAGGAATGACGGTTACACCAAGAAGTTCGCAAATGGATATTAGATGGAATATTCCAGCAAGTCAGAGTTCAGAGAGTTATGTTTATGACGTATATGTAAAAGAACATAGTGACGCTGACTTTGTTGTTGCAGATAGGATTGCAACAAATGTTACAACTGGGTTAGTGACATATAATAGCTATGATCCTGATAACGTAGAAAGTTACGATGTTAAAGTTGTAGCAAAATGGTGTCAGCAGGAATCTCCAAAGGTGCTGACATATGTAGTAAATGGTGAGACGATGCCGGGAACTGAGCCTGATCCACATGATCATGAGTGGGTACTTATTGATGGTGAGAACATACTTCCTATTAAAGATTCAAGTAGTACAACACCGGCCCAGATTTACTACTACACAGATGATGATATGTACAGTGTTGTTGGATACAATGGATACTATATTTCATTGAATGGAAATCCAAACTATATTAAAGGAAATAGCTCGTCAACATTATATGTTCAGAACGATGGTCAGGCAGGAAGATCTTTTAGACAGAAAACAATATACAATAATTACTATGACGGACAGATTTTGATTAATGCTTCAAAAATGTTCACAACATATGTAGAAACCGGTGTAGATCCTTATGTTACTGAAACGCCAAATAATGTATTTTATTATACAGTAAGAATTTCTCCTGACGGTGGAAATACATATAAAGATTTCTACTTCAAGGCAGTGATTGGTGGAAGCGAAGCTGCAGGTGATAGCAGTTGGAGACAAATAAAAGGACAAAGTAAACTTCCGGTTGTTGTAGGAACGGGAGCAAACGTTGTTCAGGCAGTAGGAAATATTTATTATTATGATGACAGAACTACAGGACATACATTGACTAATACATATGCATTAACAGGATACAATGACTACTTTATCTCAATGATAGGAAATAACAATTACTATAATGCAGCTAATACAGAGTTGTATATTTCCGAGGGAAGTCAGACAGAATTGAAGGATGGAGAAGATTCATCAGTATTTACAGCTATTGCGACTTCACAGAATTACACAGAAAAGACAATTTACGACAAACTGTATCCGGGAGAAATCCAGTACAGATCAACTGATGTATTTACAGCTGTATACAAGACAACATATTACTTATTGAAAGTTGTAAATACAGATACTTCAGAAGCAACATACATACCTGTTAAGGTTGTAGTTGAACCTGGTGAAGTTGAAGTTCAGGGATTCCAGATGAATACAAGCAAAGCGGAAGGCTCAGTATCTGAGTTTAACCCATCGTTCAGAGTAATATCTAAGGCAAGCAATATTATCGAATACAAT
Organism: Lachnospiraceae bacterium; assembly: GCA_016282745.1. Lineage (GTDB taxonomy): Bacteria > Bacillota > Clostridia > Lachnospirales > Lachnospiraceae > SIG293. The sequence goes on along the minus strand of JAEELL010000128.1, from coordinate 13,728 downwards.
GGAGTGTTGTATCCGGTTGTTGGATATGGTTTGGTATATGCAAAGAATGATGATGTAAAGAGTGATTATAGCGTTATGGTAGAAGGTGGTAGTGACAAGGTTAACACTGTTACAGCTACCGGCGTAGGACTTATTTCCGGATTTACAACTAAAGACAAAGAAGAAGATACAAGCAAATTCTTCGCAGTAACATTTAAGCATACAAATTATCAGTACAATACATTAGAGCAGGAAACAGCAGTAAGAGCTTACGCAATACTTAGCGATGGTACAAAGGTATATGGTACAAAAGTATTTGCTACATCAATTTACAAGATTGCACAGAACTTATATGACAACAGAATGATGGGCACAAGAGAAGGACATGACTTCTTGTACGATAATGTACTTGGATTGGTATCGCTTAAGAATAACAGAGCAAGTATTGTAAGAGCAATGTACACAGCGTTAAATATTAAGTCTACAGCAGATGATGGTTATTCAGAGATATCTGCAATGTTTACTGATATATTTAATTATGTAACACAGAAAAAAGGAACAGTTTATTATAATACTTACACTACAAGAGGCGAGTTTAGAATGAGCGATTCTGGAACAGAAGCTTCATTGCTTGACAAACTGAATAGCTCATCAGAAACTCCTACAACATACAGTTCAGTATATGAATGGATTTATAATAAGGTTCCTGAAAACGGATTGTACAGAAAAGTTGAATATGACTGGAATAATGCAATCTACGATGAATTTGACGAAGAATAAAAAAGGGTGTTATAATAATGTATTATTTAGGAGGATTTTGATTATGAATAAGAAAATATATGAAACACCTGAAATTGATGTAACTTTTTTTAGATCTTTAAAGGATATTATGGCAGGGGATGATCCCGGTGTAGTTGTTGAGACAGGAGAGGGACTTTCTCATTCTGACGAAGATGATGAAACAATGCCTATACTTTAATAGCAGGCATGCCAAACCTTTGAGATTTCTATATAGGGATTTTGAGGTGATTCCGGAAAGGAGTTAAAATGAAAAATAAATATAAAAAAATATTGGCTGTTGCCACCGCATTTGCGGTGGCGGTAGCCGGGTTGATGATACAGCCGAATAGGACATATGCTGACGGCGAAGAAGTAGAGTTACTGACAAATAGATTGTTTGCAAACATGCCAGATGGATGGAACGATTTACCTTCAACGTGTACTGGTGATGGAGCCGGTAATTTGACTGTATCGGTGCCAGCCAGTGTAGGAACATCAAATTATTCTACGCAGCTTACAAAGAAGAATATTCAACTTGTTCCAGGAAAGTATTACACTGCTACAATTACATTGACATCTACTGTTGCAAGAAAGTTTCAGTTGATGATACAGAGTGATGGGAGCAATGGGGGAAATTGGGATCAGCAGCAGTATAATGATTACACTTTTTCCGTTGAGGCTAATACACCATACACATTTACAAAAACTTTTAAAGCGAAAAAAAATGCTGGTGTTGGAGACGATAACAAGCATATATATGGTCTGATGATGGGGCGAGTTGACGAAGATGCTGATGCTTGTACTGTTACCATCAGCAATGTAAGTTTCACACAGTTATCTGATGAAGAGTGTTCATCGAGAGATGCAGTGGAACAGGAATCTATAGATGCAGCAAATGCAGCAAGACCATGGCTTGATTTGAGTGGTAGCAACCTTAAATATAAGATTTTAGATGGAAAGGATTCTGTAGTTACAGTTGGACCTAGATATGATGGTGCAAGTATTTATATTGCATATAATCTTGCTGGGGCTTTTAGTTCAGTAACGTTAGATGGAGATGCAAAAACCCCAGGTGGGGGAGCTGATTATAACTTGGCAACATCGGATGTAAACGATGGAAATGAACATACATTGACAGTTGTTGATTATTATGGCGTCAATTCGGTATCTATAAAATTTAAATACGTAGCGCCTGAAGAATCTTCTTCACCAGCAGCCACCACGACATCTGCAATAACAGAACCTGCAGAGGTATTTGGTCTTGCGGTTACCTCAACTGCTGTTGGACAGATAGAAGTTAATTGGGGAGCAAATCCAACTTATGAGGCAGCAGGACAAACCTATAAGATATATCTAAATGGAGTTGAATCTCGAAGCGCTACAACAGCAGGTTTACAGACATTTACAGGACTTACACCTGGTGCTTCAGTGACGGTAAAGGTTACAGCTATTTTAGGTATAAATGAAACATCAGGACAGACTGCCAATATTACAGTTATGGCACCGGCAGTTACAACCACACCGGTTGAAACAACCACAGCGTCATCTGATGGAACACTTACTAGCAATGACATTGCTATCCAGGGATTCCAGATTAAGACTAATTTCCCGGAAGGAGCAAGAAGTACAAATGTTGCGTTTAGAGCCATAGGAAAATGTCCAAGTGTTGGAAGTACAATCACTGTAAGTGGTCAGAATTATACAGTTGAATCTCATGGTATCATCCTAACACTGGATCCAAACGGTGACGGATATCGTAAGAATGATGAATATACAAAAGCTGATACTTTACTTGATTTTGAGCATCCGGTTGAGGGACAACAGTGGAGTTATATAGGATCATCATCAGTAGGTAGTTTTACAAAAGGGTATATTTCAACAAGCAAAGCATTAGTTGCCGGATTAAATAATAGAAATGATGGAAACGATTATTACGTATTTACAATATCAGGAATAAACGCGTACATTACACGTACATTCCACGTAAGAGCATTTGCTATTGTTACAAAAGATGAAAACAGATACATTGTTTATGGAGCAAAGGCAGCTGCAACGTCTGTACCACAGATAGCTGACAATATTTATCGAAATAACAAATCGTCAAATATTCAGGGACATCAGTACCTGTTTGATTTCTTAAGCAATACATTGGTTGCAAATCTTATCCCAACCACAAATCCATACTACAGAACAACACCTATCGAGTATGGCTGGGATGGAAACTTACATGAAGAAGAGACAACGACTAAATTCGATGGAATGACATTTGTTCCGGGTTCATGACATAATTAAATAATTAATAGCATAATATAAAAATAATAATGCAAATAAAAACATCCTTACATGGATTCGTTAATCACGAAATCTAATGTAAGGATGTTTTTTTACTTATTCTATTTTGCAAAAGTTCATATTATTTCACTTTTTCTCTACTTAAGCAGGTCTTCTTTAGGATATTTTTTCAGATATTCCTCGAACTGCTCTTCATCAATGGACAGTTCTTTCATAACCTCGTCTTTTGTGTTTTTATTTTGATAATAATATTTTATGGTTGTGATAGTGGCACCTTCAGCCAACCCTTCCGCTTTGCCCTCAGCTTTGCTATCGGCCATAATCATTTTGATGTATTCCTCTTCATTGAATTCGGTGAGAAGCATATCCGTAACCTCCGCTTTATGTGCAAGAAGAATATCAGCAAGAATATCTTCCTCTATACACATATCAACTGCTTTGTCTATTGCTTCTTCGATTGTACCATATATTTTTTTATATTCATATACGCTATTGATGAAATAAGAGTATTCGTAAAGTGGTTTACATTTTTTAATCAGGTCCTTATTGTAGCCGATGTTTATGTTAACCATTGTTGCAGTGCATTCCAAAACATCAGTTTTCTCTGCGAACATGTCACTTAGTTTTAAAATCATTCTTTCAGGAGCGTCCTGATGTCCAATATAAAAAACATAATATTGTGGTGTTGGAAGTTTTATCATATGAGTGCCATACATATTAAGTTTGTTGGTTGTAATATGTTTTTGATAGAGCTTTGAAAAATAAATCAAACCACGTATGGGCATATTTGGATTAAATGTACTCTGTTGCTCATAGAGTGATAATACTTCATCAGAGGTAATTAGACAGGAAACATCATTTTTGTAACCTACGTAAATGACATCTTCAATAGTAGTGAATTTCAGCTCATTAGGATCTGTATAGCTTTTATTGTTTAGTGCGTTGTAAAGAGATAACAGATATTCCCGACGCTCTTCACGTCCAAAAAGGAAAGTGAATAATCTATCTTTGTATTTTTTTTTGTGCCAAAATAATACCTCCCCATTAATTGAAAAAAATAATTGTAATAAAATAATGTTATAAATTGAAAATGTGTTCGAATTGATATTGTTATCACAAACTGTTTGTGTAAATATGATACACATAAACTGTATGTGATGTCAAGAAAAAACTTTTGGAAATTAAAATGGTAGAAGAAAACCGCGCAAACCAAAAAACAAAAAAGAACCAAGTCGCAACACAATCGTAATAAGATAATCAACAACATCCAAAAAAATAAAAAACAGCACCTAAATAAGAAAACAAACAACCCCAAAACCCCCAAAAAAATCAAATATTTATAATGCAATATTTTCAAAAATATAGTAAAATAAATATATGATGAGAAACTATACAGAGTGGTCGCCTATACTCTGTTTATATACGGAAGATTGCAGGTTATATGTCTATATCCTTTACATACTTTTTTACGTCTATATCCTGCATTTGTCTTGTGAGTGAGTATTACTGGAAAGGAGGTAATGCTTATGGAGCTGTTGTATTATCCGCAGTACTGTGAAGCGGCGGTTTTGTCTTCAGTGATACTGTTGATTATATATTATCTGCGACAGAATTATAATACAGTTAAGAACAAGCTGTTTTTGTCCATGATAAAAGTCAATCTGATTGCTTCTATAGTTGATATATGTTCAGTGTATACTATTACTTATACTGAACGGTTTTCTTTGAGATTCAACTATTTTATTAATGAATTGTATCTGATTCTGTACAATGTTTTGGCAATTATTTTTTTACTGTACATAGTTTCTTTTTTCAAAATAAGATTTTATCAGAATTGTGTATATTATTTTGCAATCTTTATTTTTATTTTTGAAGCGGTTACTATTTTTACGACGCATATTACTCATTTCGTATTTTATTTTGATTCCCGGGCGAATTATTGTCAGGGACCGGGAATGTGGCTGCTGTATGTATGCGCATTCAGTTGTGTTATCATAGCCAATATTATTGTTATCAAGGTTAGAAAGACTTTTAATAAATATCAGGTTTTATCTCTTACGGGATTTATAATTGGACTTCTTGTTAGTATTATTGTTCAGTTGTTTATTCCAAAGTATCTTATCACTAATTTTACATTGTCGATGGTATTGTTCTTCCTGTATTCATCACTTGAGAATCCGGTATATTATTTATTCAATACCACCCAGTGTTTTAACCAGCAGGCATTTGTCCAAACTATCAGAAGCAATAACGAAAAAGGAAAGTTTTATAAGGTTGTAGCCATAAAACCTATGGATTATGCATATTTTGAATATACGATGGGACAGAGAAATTCAGAGATGCTCTCTAATAAGATTGCTGAGCGACTGAATATGTCCTTCAAGAGAGATGCATATGCACTTACCAAATCAGAATTTGCAGTTATTATACCTGATGATACTAATACCAACGAGTTTCTGAGCAGGGTTGATGAGTGCTTTTCTGAGAAGTTTGTTATTCAGATTGATGATAAGGTGATTGAACAGGAAGTGGAGGTGCAGGTAGCTATTATTCCTGTTATCAATCTTGAGATTGATGGGCTGGAACTTGAAGAGGTCATTCACAACCTTGCTTTCGAAAATGGCAAGAGGCTGTTGGTATTGGAGGACATGGAGGCAGTTATAGAAAAGATCCACCGAAGCAACAGAATTACTCAGGTTTTGGAAAGAGCAATCAAAGAAGATGGTTTCCAGATTTATTATCAGCCGATATACGATGCAGAAGCAGATACGTTTCACGGCGCAGAGGCGTTGCTCAGACTCATTGACAACGATTTGGGATTTATCGGGCCTGATGAGTTCATACCTGTAGCTGAAAAGAACGGACAGATTATAGAGATAGGAGATATGGTTCTTAGAAAGGTTTGCGAGTTTATTAAGGAGAGTGGATGTTTGGAACTTGGCATAGAATATATAGATGTCAATTTATCTCCAATCCAGTGCAGATATGAGAAACTGGCTGAGAAGTATTTATCAATCATCAGAAGTTATGGGATTGATACCAAGTGTGTCAACCTTGAGATTACAGAGACTGCAGAAACAGAGTTTCTTACAGTCAGAATATTGAAGAATATTATGGAGAGCATGGTACAGCATGGTGTTGGATTTTCTATTGATGACTACGGCTCAGGTTTTGCTACCATCGATTATCTGCTTGAGTTTCCGGCAGAGATAGTTAAGATAGACAAGAGTATTCTGTGGCAGGCAATGGAGAGAGAAGATGCCATGATTGTACTTGAATATACAATCAAGCTTTTAAAGGCTATCGGCAAGAAGATAGTAGTTGAAGGCGTGGAAAATGAGGAAATGAAGAAGATCTTGTTGGATTTTGGATGCGATTATCTTCAGGGATATTTGTATTCAAAACCTATACCGGAGGCTGATTTTATAGCTTTTCTGGAGAAAGAAAATATGAGGGCTTAGGTTATGAAAAAAGAACAGACAAATAAGAAAAGATTAAATATAGCTCTATGTATAGGAATGCTGGAATCTGATTTTTCTTATGCGATATGTGAGGGAGCCCTGATGGCGGCAAAGGATTTGGATGCCAATCTGTTTATTTTCCCTGGAGGTATTCTTGATTTGGGTGAAAGACCAAATGAGGAACGTAATCTCAGATATCACTATCAGTACAACACATTATACAGTTATCCTAATAACTGTTCATTTGATGTAGTTATCATAGAGTATGGAGTTATCACTTCACTTTTAGCACCGGAGAAGAAGAAAAAGTTCCTTGAGTATTTCAAAGATGTTCCATCGATTCTTCTTGCGGGCAGTGAGGAAGGATATCCAAGTATAACAATTGACAACAGGGAAGGAATCAGACAGGCGGTCAGACATCTGGTGCAGGAACACGGATGCAGAACTATTGGATTTGTCAGTGGACCAAAGACCAATCAGGATGCCATTGAGCGACTGCAGGCTTACAAGGACGCAGTTAAGGAGTTTGGAGCCAAAGAAGCAGAGAGCTTGATTGAGTACGGAGATTTTACATCATACTTTCCGGAATACACAGAGAACATTATCAGGAATAATCCGGGTGTTGAAGCAGTGGTATATGCAAATGACCAGATGGCAGTTAGTGGTTTCCAGGCAGTCGAAAACATGGGGCTGGTTCCCGGAAAAGATATACTGATTACCGGATTTGATGATTCACCGCTTGCAATGATGGTTGAGCCTTATATGACCACGGTAAGAGTTGATGTAAAGGAGATTGCATATCAGGCAGTTATGTGTTGCCCGGATTTGGTTGAGGGCAAGCATATAGATATTACAGTTCCATCAAAGCTTGTTATCAGAGAGTCATGCGGATGTAACAGTGACAATATTGTTCGTCAGGTATCCGGTGAGATGTACAAATTGAATAGGGAAACTGCAGTTCAGTTCCTTGTAAATGAGCTGATGGAGAAGTATGTAGACAGTATCTATGAGCCAATTGAAAAGGCAAGAGTCAGAAAGGTAATGGTTGATTACTTTAACTATTATCTAAGCCTTCTTAGAGATGACGGAACGCTTATGATGGATGAGAAGGAGTTTGGTAAGCAGTATCATCTGTTTGAAGATATTTATATCAGAGGATATTTAAGCATGGAGAACCTATTCCTTGTCAATCAGATATTGTATGGATACATGAGCAATCTTCTTAAAAATGATACGGAATGCAGATGGTTGCTTGAGCAGACATCATTTACAAGTAACAGTGCGGCTACAGTTGAGAATAAAAAGAAGTTTGTTGCTGATGAGCGTAATAAGGTATTTGAGTCGTTATTGACAAATATTACAGGAGATATTCTCCAGCAGCAGATGTTTGCAGACGAAGCACATCGTTTTGAATCGGTGATTAATAAACTTCAGAGGATGCATTACAAATCGAGTTATCTGTATGTGTATTCAGAAAAGATGATTTACAACGGTAACCATAAATGGACGATACCTGATTCGTGTTATATAAGAGCGAGCCATGATGGTGATAAAGTCAGCGTATATGATGAATACGAAAAGGTTATAAAATGTTGTGATATATTCTCCGATGCGAATATGCCTACCGAACACAGATTTGATGAGTTGGTATTACCGCTGTTTTCAAATGAGGTGCAGTTTGGATTATCACTGATGGAAGTTGATATCGAGTCTTTCAGATTTGCGCAGCAGATTGCCTGCCAGATAAGTGTTACTCTCGAAGTTCTTGATATTATCAAGGAACAGAACAAGATTAAGAAAGAGTTGGAGATTAATCTTGCAAAGACTGTTGAGACCAACAAGCTTCTTGATGAGATGAGTACTATGGATCCGATGACCGGTGTTAAGAACAGAAGAGGATTCTTCCAGGTTGTGGAGAACATTATACGTAATGAGGCCAATAGGGGAAAGAAAGCATTGGCTGTGTATGCTGATATGGACTGCCTTAAGGTTGTAAATGACGAGTTTGGTCATGATGACGGAGATTTCTCAATCAAGACCATTGCAAATACTCTCAGTGATTCTTTCAGAAAGAACGATGTGGTAGGACGTATGGGTGGTGATGAGTTCGCAGCATTTGCCATGGTAAATCAGGACGATTACGGCGAAGTAATAAAGAAGCGTATCAAGGATTCACTTGCCAGGTTCAATGAACAATGTGACAAACCTTACTACGTCAATATGAGTGTGGGATATTACGAGTTTACAATTTCCGAAGAGACTGACGTTGAAGAGATTTTGAGACTGGCAGATGAGAATCTTTACGAAGAAAAGAAGAACAAGGTTAAGGTTGTTTACAAAGATCCGGAGAAGCAGCGACTTGCTGCTGAGAGCGGAGCACTTCACAATCGAAGGACGGGAAGAAGTTAAATATATCAGATGTGAGATGACTCCCACTTCAGGCACATATGTGCTAAGTGGTGAGTAAAACTAAATAAATTTGGCAGGCGATTTTTAGTAGCAGGTCATTGAGGCGGGTCTGTATCAAATGATATGGATCCGTTTGTTATAGAGAAAAGGGAAATATTAAACATGAAGAGGAGGAAAGCTTATGAGTGGTTTATTTACAAAAAGATTAATGGCATTTGTAGTGGTACTGAGTATGGTGATTCCGCAGATGCCACAGCTTGTGTCGCAGACATACGCTGACGCACTTTATGGCACAGGGTTTTATAACGGCAGTTGCTATTATCAGGATGATGATTTCGGTCTTCAATCTTTGTCCTCATCAAACTGGCTTGGCATAGGAAATGAAATCAATATTATTCCTATTTTTGCAGAAAACAAAGATGGGGCGAATGTATGTGAGTATATTCAGCTTTCGGATGTCAAAATCGGATACAGTGAGGAGATTTTGGACATGTATGATATCAGTGATTATGATTTGGATGTTCTTGATGATTATGATGGATATCTCGAGGAGTATATTCCAACTCAGGAAGAAATCGATTATGGATGGAGACAGGCCACAGTTGATGCATCCAAGTTTTTCGGTGATGGACAAACAGTTCCATACAGATATTTCAGATTTTTGAGAACAGGTTCATACAAGTTTACATACACAAAGAATGGTGTAGATTATTATTTCTCTGTATTTGTTGAGCAGGAGCCATGGGGATTTTATTATGATAACGAAGTAGACAGTACAAGTATTCCGGCTGACGACATTTATTATCAGGATGTTGAGGACGCCGCTGAGGTTTATCTGGTAAATAACAGCAGCGAAAATATCCATCCGGGATATCTGAAATACAAAGACGGTAATGTTGAAATTAGTGCATCCGGTGAACCGGCAATCGACGAAATGAAATTTGATAATTTTGGAGATTGCTATTACCTTGCAGCAGGTGTCTTTGAATGGAATGAAGATATAGGAAGAAATGAACTTACCGGTGATTGCAGTGAAGCCGTAGACTTTGATATGGAGACGGGCAGAATTTCCCTCAATGAAAAAGCAGATGAATACGATGATATCAGAGTAATTATGTACTACTACGAGGAAACAAACTACAGTGAATGGGATTCGGATTTAGGTGATTATCGTCCGGTTAAAGGATATCGTCAGCGTGAAACTTCAGTGTCTTTCATAAAAGGTGTTGCTTACGATGAGTCAGTTGGAATTGATTACCAGGATTGGAACGGAAGCGTAAGCTACAAGAATGTTGATGAGGATGAATATTCTCTGATTGATGCTTATGAGAGATTTACAGGTGACGCGGGCGAGAAGTTTGACTTCCTGCTTTGTGAGAAACCGAATGTGCCTGAGAATTTTAACTGGGGTACTGCTACGGAACAAGAGATAGACAGTTACGGCAACAGAGGCGGCAGTGTGCCGATTGTAAGAGTAAGGTCATCGCAGGGTAATTATGAATATCATTTCGGAGCAAAGACATACGGCATTGATGACTTTGATGATGACGACGAAAATACGTGGCACTTCACATATGAGTTCAATCCCGGTGATGAACTGAAGATTTTCTGGAGCGAATATGATTCGTTTGATTACGATAATAATGAAGAGTTCCAGATTGAGGTGGATTCTCCTTCAAGAGTATTCGGTGGAAAGATTGAGATTGCACCTCTGCCTTCAGCAGACAAGATGATGTCAAATGAAAAATATGGAATTAAATATAATTATTCCGGCGAATTTGCAGATAAGATTACTGTCAAATTTATTCCTGAAGAGGGTGCAGAAATCAATGAAATATGGATTGGCAACAAGAGTTTGCGGAACAGAAATCTGGTAGAGAATGACAGCGGAATATTTGAAGAAGATGAGTTATTTACTCCTGCAGAGGATGGCTCTTACACATACTGTTTTAAGGCAGATGATGTACTGGACAAATGGTATGACGGTGAAAATTGGGAGTATGCAACTAATCCTGACGGTTCTTACAGATTCAGCAGAGTGCAGGTTTCTGCAAACTTTGATTTCGGCAGTGAACCTGAGTATATGGTTCCGGGATTTGTATTCAGCTGCTACCCTGAGTCTGAGAATGCTTTTGTTGAAAGTATCAATTCAGTAACATATAAGATAAATGATGATGACTGGATTACTATGGATAATGTAGATGAAATGCTGTTTGACAATTTTAAATCATTGGAGAAGGGCGATACGATTTCACTAAGATTCGACTTCAGGGAAGGATACACTATTTCTGAGACAGACTTTAAGATTTCCCTTGATAACAGCGGTGGAAGATGGGATATTCCGTTTAAGGACAAAGCCGCAGTCATTGCAGCTCTTACAGGCAATAACGGTTATACATTTACATACGATCCTGAGAAAGATTCTGCCGAGAACGGTGCAGATGTAGTATTTGAACCAACTGATACAGTTATGACATTACAGTTCCATGTTCAGAAAGAATACGCAAACAAGAAGATGCTTAATATATTTATCCAGTCAAAGGTTGATGAAGTAAACGGCAAGCCGGTATATGGTGATGTTGAAGTGACACCGGATGACGGCGAGGTAATTGTTGACGGAATCTTCTTTGCAGGAAGAATCCTTGCCATGTTCAATGGCAACGCATACGGTGGCTGGGATGAGGGTGCTGTCGGCACAGTAAATAATAATGCATCGGCAAATCCTGTAAGTATCACATACAATTCAACTCTTCCGAACAAAAACGGACAGCAGGTTACTATTACACCGGCACAGTATCTGCAATTTGAGGTTGGAGTAAATGTTGACGGAGAAAATGCGGATAATATTTTGAACATAAATGACGGCGACATTGATGAATTATACTATGATGCAAACAATGACGGAATCTTTGAGCCTTCAGAGTTGGTTCAGCCATCTGTGGGAGGTGGAGAGCCGCTAAAAGGATTCTATGTAATCTATGTTGGAAATGCTGTGGAAGCATACAATATCTATATCAGAAGAAGTGACTCTGAGGATGATGAACCTGAGACACCTCCTGTAGAAAATCCAACAAAAGAGCCTCAGACTGAAGCACCTACAATGGAAAATCCAACAAAAGAGCAGCCGACTACAGGAAAATCCGGTGGCAGTGATAACGGAAACAATGCTGGAAGCAACAACTCCGGAAACAATGATACCGGAAACAAAACTGGAAGCAACAACTCCGGAAACAATGATACCGCAATTAAAGCAGCTGAGACAACAGCTGTACCGGCAAAAACTGCGACATCAAAAACAGCGACATCAAAAACTTCACAGTCAGTCAAACTTGCAAAGGCTAAGATCGCAAAGGCATCAAGAGTTTCCAAAGGTAAGAAAGTTAGAATTACTATCAAGAGAGTGAATGGTGCAAAGAGTTATGAGATTCAGTACTCAACCTCAAAGAAGTTTGACAAGAAAACTACAAAGAAAGCTAAGTCAACAAAACTGACAAAGACTATAAGCAAACTTAAAACAAACAAGACTTACTACATCAGAGTCAGAGCTGTGGCCGGTAAGGCAGCCGGACCGTGGTCAAAGGTGAAGGTTGTTAAAAGGTAATTGCTGCAGTAGTTAATGCGAATAAAAAAAGGAATAAGAAACAAATAATAATAACGCTATTGACAACATATTTGTCTTAGATTAGAATAAAACGGTATAAATATTTAAATAATAAAAACATTGATGGAGACAGTAGTCCTCTTACAAAAGTTTCAGAGAGTTCGGCATTGGTGGGAGCCGGATACGAGTAGTAGGTTGATGAATATCACTCCGGAGTTGCAGCCCAAAGATTGGATGTTTGTTATTACTACATTTTGATTGGTAGGCGCTGACGGCTTTCCCCCGTTACAGGGAACACATATGCAAGTAGATCTTAAGTATGCTGTAAAGGTGGTATAACGAAGTTTTTTATAGGCTTTCGTCCTTTCGGGCGAAAGCCTTTTCTATTTTATATATCAACAACCCATCAAACAGCAGGGAAAGGAGAAAAAAATGTACAAGAAAGTATCTACAGACCTCAACTTTGTTGAGAGAGAAAAGAAAGTAGAACAGTTCTGGAAAGAGAATGATATTTTCAGAAAGAGTATGGAGAACAGAAAGGAATGTGAGACTTATACATTCTACGACGGACCTCCAACTGCCAACGGTAAGCCACATATCGGTCATGTTGAGACACGTACAATCAAGGATATGATTCCAAGATTCCAGACTATGAAGGGCAAATATGTTCCACGTAAGGCAGGATGGGATACACACGGTCTCCCTGTTGAATTGGAAGTTGAAAAGCTTCTTGGACTTAACGGAAAAGAACAGATTGAAGAATATGGTATGGAACCATTCATCAAGCAGTGTAAGGAATCTGTTTGGAAATACAAAGGTATGTGGGAGGATTTCTCAGGTACTGTTGGTTTCTGGGCTGATATGGATGACCCATATGTAACATATGATGATAACTTTATCGAGTCAGAGTGGTGGGCGCTCAAGACTATCTGGGATAAGGGACTTCTCTACAAGGGATTCAAGATTGTTCCTTACTGCCCACGTTGTGGAACACCTCTTTCATCAGCTGAGGTTTCACAGGGATACAAGACAGTAAAAGAGCGTTCAGCAATCGTGCGTTTCAAGGTTGTGGGAGAAGATGCATATTTCCTTGCATGGACAACAACTCCATGGACACTTCCATCAAACGTAGCACTCTGTGTGAACCCTAATGACACATATTTGAAGGTAAAGGCTGTGGACGGATACACATATTATCTTGCACAG
>JAEELL010000127.1 GCA_016282745.1 Lachnospiraceae bacterium | reverse complement strand
TAGTGCCATGCCTGCTGTTTCTGTTCTAAGAATTCGTCTGCCCAGTGTTATGGACTTTGCTCCGGCATCTATTGCTTTCTCAACCTCTTCAGGTGCGAACCCGCCTTCAGGTCCTATAAACACTGCAACACTGTCACCGGGTTCAATAGACTCAACAACCTTTCTCGTGTAATCCATATTTTCTGCTTCTTCATATGGAATCAGAATTTTGTCAAAATCCTTTGCTATGTTTATTGCTTCCCCAAAGGTCATCACATCTAAAACCTCCGGTACAATGCCTCTCTTTGACTGCTTGGCTGCACTCTCAGAAATTGCATTCCACCTTGCAACCTTTGCCTTAGCTTTCTTTGCGTCCAGTTTTACAATGGAACGTTTAGTTGCCACCGGAACTATACTGTAACCTCCAAGTTCCACCATCTTCTGAATGACAGTTTCCATCTTGTCTCCCTTTGGAAGTCCCTGAAAAAGTGTAACCTTAATGGATAGTTCTCTTGAAGGTCCCTCAATATCAACTATCCTTGCAAGTACTCTGTCTTCCTCAATTTCCGAAATCTCACAGATGTACTCTCTGTCCTCACCGTCACTGAGAAGCACAGTTTCTCCAATTTTCATTCGAAGGACATTTTTGATATGATTAACATCCGGTCCTTCAACCGCAATTTTATCTTCAAATATATTATTTTTATCAACAAAAAATCTGTACATACTTTTTCTTTCTTATATTAATCTAAATAACTTAGCACCACTAATCAATATAACTTGTATATGCTGATCTATATAACTTAGCATCTGCTTTTTAATTCAAGAACGCCTCAGCGTTCTTGCTCTATTTTTTCTTAGCGATAACTGCTCGCCAGTCACCCATCTTTTTAACTTCAACAAGTTCAAGTCTGTCATTTGTCTTGATAGCATTTACAACTTCATCTTCTTTCATGTAAATAATACCTGACGAAATGAAATAAGCACCTTTCTTCATAAGTTTATCAACCATGGCTGACATTGGCACAATAACATCCGCAAGAATATTTGCAACCACCACATCATAATAATCAAGGCCTATTTCCTGCTGCATATTCTCATCTTCAATGATATTTCCCTGAAGAAGTTTCACATCACTCATGGAAATATTATTAACCTTAAAATTCTCCACGGAAGCCTCAATCGCCGCAGGATCAATATCTGTCATTCCAACATCTGCTGCGCCGAGTTTCTTTGCAACCATTGAAAGAATTCCACTACCGCAACCAAGGTCACACACTTTATCACCACTCTTCACATAATTGCAAAGTTCGGTAATACAAAGCTGTGTAGTCTCATGCTTACCTGTTCCAAATGCAGTACCCGGATCAATCTCAATCATATTTAAATCTTTGTACTTTTCATCGTATTCTTCCCATGTTGGTTTAATATAAAAATCTGCAACTGTAAATGATTTAAAGTACTGTTTCCAATTATTTACCCAATCAATATCCTCTGTGATATCCTTCTCAATAGATCCCTCGCCAACTTCAAGGAATGAAGATGCATTCTTAAGTTCCTCACGAAGTCTTTCAAGGATTTCTTCATCATCAGAATCTTCATCTGTGTAGAAACTGATATAGGCTGTTCCGTCATCATCAGGAATATCCGGCAGATAATCTGCAAACATTGCTTTTCGCTCTTCCTCAGTGATGTGAACGTTATCCTCAACTTCTATTCCGTTAATCCCAAGTTCCATGAGAACTCCACTGACAAAATCCTCAGCCATTGTGGTAGTCTTCAACCTGTATTTATTCCACTTCATAACATGCATCCTCTCTTATTTAATTTCATAAAGTATACTTTTTGAAATTTCTGATTTTTATTAGTTGTATTTTTCAAGTGACAATTGTACAAGATAATCGCAAAGTGTCGGGAAGTCCATTCCTATAGCCTGCGCTTCCTGCGGAATAAGGCTTGTAGCTGTCATTCCCGGCAATGTATTAACTTCGAGACAATACATATTGTCATCTTTATCCATCATAATATCCACTCTTACATATGGACTGCAACCGATTGCTGCACTTGCTTCTTCAGCTATTTTCTGCATCTTCAGAGTCTGTTCCTCAGTGAGATTTGCAGGGCATTCATCTGCAGTTGCACCAGGAAGATATTTATTCTTATAGTCATACCATCCTGAATTTACAATAATCTCAACTATAGGTAAAGCTTTATCATTTACAACACCAACAGAAAATTCTCTTCCTTCTATATATTCTTCTATAAGAAGTTTATCATCATATTTGTAACACTCATCTACGGCTGCCTTATAATCTTCTTCTGTCTTTACAATAACAACTCCAACACTTGACCCTCCGTTGCAAGCCTTTACAACTACAGGCACCTTCATTGAATAATCTGCAAGATCGATACTGTCTCCCTTGTAAATCCAAACACTCTTAGCAGTAGGAACATTCTGAGATTTGAACACCTGCTTTGTAAGTCCTTTATCCATTCCTATTGCACTTGCAAGATACCCTGAGCCTGTATATTTAATTCCAAACAAATCAAATGCAGCCTGACACTTTCCGTTCTCACCATTCTCTCCGTGAAGAGCCATGAAAACAATATCAGCTTTCTTACATACTTCCAAAACATTTTCGCCGAAAAATTCTCTTCTCGTCTTAACTAATTCCGGAACTTTTTCTGAAAAACTGCTTATTATATTTCTTTCACTTTCCAAATCATAATTGTTTTCGGCTTTTTCCAAAACATCTATGTCTGTATCCTTAAATACATCAACCATAACCGCATTATGACCTTTTTCTCTCAAAGCCTCACATACATTATATCCTGATTTGATTGATACTTCTCTCTCTGTACTTGTACCTGCACATAAAACTACTATATTCACAATTATACCTCCATACGATATTACAATCTTTTGATGGTAATATACTAACATATTTATCTGCTTTCATTTTTTGATGCCCTGTCATCAAGTGACTTATCATGTTTGCTTTTTAGCCACGTTTTAAAGTATAAACCTTTTTTCGTATTTTAACAATGCCATTATTGAAGAACGTATGATACAAAAAAACAACCTGCATCGATTATCATTCTAATCAATACAAGTTGTCTTTTAATTGGTAATATCTATACTATAGTAAGTATGTATTATTTAACTTTAACGCTCTTAGCCTTGCTCCAAGGTCCAACCTTTCCGTTTTTGTTTACAACAGCTACTCTGAAGTAGTATTTCTTCTTTGACTGTAACTTCTTGATTGTTACTGTCTTCTTAGCTGTATCAACTTTTTTTGCACCTTTGAAGTTTGCTTTCTTTGAGTACTGAATTCTGTACTTCTTAACATCTTTCTGCTTGAAGTTGTTCAACATGTTAACTGTAACTTTTGCTGACTTCTTTGCAGCCTTAACTGATTTAAGAGTTGTGTTTACAGGTACAAGTTTGATGTCGCTACCTGCGATTGTTGTATCGTACTGAGCATCGATATCATCATGAACTTCTGCTCCGTATAACTCCTCTAACTCATCAACATCCCACTGTCCTGATGAAGATGGCTGAACGCCACCCATACCGTATACAATCTGGATGCTGCTAACACCTGTTGGTACTGTGAATGTAAATGAATATGCTGCTTTCTGTCCTGCTTTGATCTGAACCCATCTACCATCAACCAATGACTTTGTATCGTAAGCAACTTTAATCATAACCCACTTATCAATCTTTGTAGAGAAAAGTGAACCTGAAAGTGTATATGAAGCACCAGGTGTTACTGAAATTTCTTCTGTCTTAACCTGTCCGCCCCAGATACCGCCGTATCCGATTGACTTGAGTTCTACTGAATAATCGATTCCGTTTGCTGTGAGAACTCCGTCTGTTCCACAATCATGCCAATCTTCATTCTCTCCGAACCATCCAACCAATGGCCCCTTAACCATGTTCTCAATCTTCTCTGCTGCCTGTACACTTGGTACAGCTGCCACTGTCACTGCAACTGCCATAACAACTGCAGATAACTGCTTAAATAACTTTCTCATATTATCCTCCTTTAGTTGTAAGTCTTACTTACACATATTATAAAATAAGTATAAATATATATAATTACTGCGTCAATGATAAAAATATTTTTATCCTCCAAAATACGAAAAGTGCATGTAATCTTTTCGGTCACCCCAGAAACCGCGGCTGAAACCGTATTTCTCAAGAATTTTTACTAACTCACATTTTAACGGAATTGAGTAAGGATTCTTTTTGGGTTTCCAGCATGAACCGGACAAAACCTTGCCTCCATCAATCATATAATTTTCATTTGCATTAATGTCAAATGCAAGACCGACACAGTGCTGTGAAGACGGGTTGTTTGAACGCCAGCTGTAGCAACCGATATCATGGATAGGAAAACGTTCTTTGCTCTTGTATATTTCCTTAAACATCTGTTCAACTGACGGTGCAATATTTTTGTGAACTCTGACTGTAAAATATCTTGTGTATTTTTTACCGTTTGCCTTTCTGTCCCACACTTTTATCCTTAGAGTCTTCATGTTTTTTGAAGCCTGTTTGTCTGATTTATAGTGAGATGTTTTTCTCTTTCCGAATATTCTCTTGTAACGGTGCCCGTAAGACTCATTTTTGTGCGAATAGTAATCACAGTATTTTGAGTAAACTTTTGATTCCGTACCTGTTATAATTGTGTTACCCAACTTTTTGTAAGCGACCAGTTTGTAGTAATAGCAAACTCCGTTTGTCAGTTTCTTGTGGGTAAACATAAGTTTCGAATTTGTACTTATCGTCTTTATTTTCTTAAACCCTTTGTCTCTCTTTGTAGAATAATACAAATAATATCCGTCTGCTTCAGACATTTTATTCCAATATATTACATTTGTCTTTTTCTTTGGAGATGAGGATTTTGTAAATTTAGGTGCACCAAGTGTTGAATATGCCGAAACAGAAGAAGATTCTCCAACAACTATTTTCGTTCCGTTATAATCTATATAAAAAACAAGTTTGTAATAATATTTGTGTCCCAGTGTAAGTGAAGAGTCTTCATAAATATAACTTTCCGAGTCCCAAAATGATTTAGGCTTTACTCTTGGAAATTCCCTTAAAAAATTGTAATTCGATTCATTCTCTTCACTCCTGTATAAATAATAACCGTCAATATAATCCACTCCATCCCAGTTCAATGTAAGAGTATTTGTCTTTTCAGCCTGTACGGTAAAACTTTTCAAAGAAGGTGCCGTAAGCGGTGGCACTGTAATTAATTCAAATTTGCCTTCCACATTCTCCTTACCCGAAACTTTAAGGAACGGAACGACTTTGTAATAATATGTCACATATTCCCTTGTATCGTAATCAGAATATGAATAACAGTTTTCGTCTTTGTCTGCATAGTAAGAATATGAATAAATATAACTATCGTCATCAATCCAATATCCATATGAAGACTCAAATTCTGTTATCATTTCAAAATCTCTATCCGGGTAAACACTTCTGTAAACTTTATATGTGACATTCTTCTCAGAGTCAAAGGATATTTTATTACATGAAGAATCCTGTGAGAAAGAAAGTCCTTTCACTGTAGGAAGTGAGTAAATAATCTGTTCATCATAATACATTTCACTGTATACAATCAGGGATAACACACCAGACTGTCTTGTACTAAACAAACCGGGTGATAATTGATTCAAATCCGTGTCATAATAATAATTTACAGAATCAGAAACAATCTCACTGTCATTAACAGTGTATGCTGCGTTAAAAGATTCTTTCTCCGTGACATTCTGCTTTGAAGTATTAAATTTAATACCTTTTTCAAGCTGACTGATGTCTGCCGTTTTTATATTATGATCTGTCGCATAAGAAAAAGCATATGAATCTTTATTACAATAAATAACTTCTATCGGAGTATTGTAGAAAGCATCATTTGAAATATATGTTACACTATCAGGAATTGCAATCTGAGTAAGATTATTGCAGTTTGAAAATGCATTAGAATAAATATATCTAATTCCATCAGGTAGTGTCACACCTTTCATAGTTGAATTGTCAAAGCAACCTGTTGATATCTCAGTCACTTTTTTTGAATCGATGTAAGTCGGGATATGAATATAATCAAGATTCTCGCAATTATATTCAGTCAGTATCCCTGAATTTGAAACGCTCGTTCCGGCGTAAACATTGCCGGTTGAAAATAAAAATACGAAGGTAAATAAAAATACGAAAACAAATAAGTTTGTTAGCTTGTTTTTTAGTTTTTTCATGTTGTACTCCTTTATTTAGTTTGTAGTTTAGTTTGTAGTTTAATTTCATATCAAATAAATTATACCAAATAACAACTATTTTGAAACAGTCATACGCAATTTTCAAAATAGCAGTTTCACAGTATTTGAATGTTTTCTCAAAACATTGAGTCATTACTCAAAGGACTATTTTCAAAAGCAAGATAGGGAATTTTGTTGCAAAAGTTATGTCTGACAACCCATGTGAAGAAAATTCTAAAAGGGATGTAAGGAATTTCTGCAGAAAAAGTTAGGACCGACAACCCATGTGAAGATAATTCTAAAAGGGATGTAAGGAATTTCCCGGGAAAAAGGTAGGGCCGACAACCCATGTGAAGATAATTCTAAAAGGGATGTAAAGAATCTCCGGCAGAAAAGATAGGGCCGACAACCCATGTAAAGAAAATTCTAAAAGGGATGTAAGAAATTTCCCGGGAAAAAGGTAGGGCCGACAACCCATTTGAAGATAATTCTAAAAGGGATGTAAAGAATTTCCCGAGGAAAAGGTAGGGCCGACAACCCATTTGAAGATAATTCTAAAAGGGATGTAAGCATAATGAAATCAAGTTGAAAAAGTGTACATCCCAAAAATGAATTTTGCCAAAAGGGATATATAATGTAGAAAACCTTGGGTGTAACTGAATATTAGACTATGTGTACGTTTCATAATGTGTACTTTTCCCTTCTACAAAACAAGACAGGCTTCCAGTCGACAGCCTGTCTTGTTTATCCACATAATCTACTTTATCTGTTTATTTTCCAAAGAGTTTCTTCTTCTTTGAACCTTTATCAGAATCTGAGTCTTCTGAATTTAATGTATTTCCGCAAAGTGCATCAAATGCCTTTAATGCTTCCTTCTGCTCATGATTTAACTTTTCAGGAACTCTGACTACCAATGTTGTATACTGGTCGCCTCTGATTTCTTTGTTTCTAAGACTTGGAACTCCTTTTCCTTTAAGGCGGATTCTTGTTCCTGTCTGTGTTCCAGGCTTGATTGGGAATAATACATCACCATCTACTGTCTTTACTCTGATATCTCCACCTATTGCAGCCTGTGCAAATGAGATTGAACATGTTGAGTAAAGTGTTGTTCCTTCTCTCTCGAAGTTTGGATCTCTTGCCACTCTGATTTCAACAAGCAAATCACCTCTTGGGCCGCCGTTCTTTCCCGGTTCTCCCTTTTCACGTATTCTGATGCTCTGTCCGTCATCAATACCTGCAGGAATTGTTACTGATATAGTCTTTTTGTTTGTAACGTAACCTGTACCGTAACAGTCAACACACTTATCTTTAATCATCTTACCTGTTCCGTTACATTCAGGACATGTCTGAACATTCTGCATTGTCCCAAAGAAGCTCTGCTGTGTAAATACTACCTGACCGCGACCGCCACACTTTGTACATGTAACAGGAGATGTTCCAGGCTTTGCACCTGTACCATTACAGGTCTTACACTCATCTTTAAGATTCAAGGTAAGTTCCTTGTCACAACCTCTGATTGACTCATCAAAAGTAATTCTCACACCTGCTCTGACATTTGCACCCGGTATCGGTCCGTTTGGATTTCTTCTGGCTCTTGATCCGCCGCCAAAGAAATCTCCGAATATATCACCAAATATGTCACCAAAATCCATGCCGCTGAAATCAAATCCTCCGGCACCTCCTGCTCCACCTTCAAAGGCTGCATGGCCAAACTGATCATACTGTCTTCTCTTATCGGCATCGCTAAGTACTGCATAAGCTTCTGAAGCTTCTTTAAATTTTGCCTCAGCTTCCTTATCTCCGGGATGCGCATCAGGGTGATATTTTTTTGCTAATGCTCTGTATGCTTTTTTAAGTGTTGCGTCATCAGCATTTCTGTCAACGCCAAGCACCTCATAATAATCTCTTTTATCTGCCATTATTACATTCCTCATCTATATCCTGCAAAACCCGTCTATGTTTTCACATACACGGGATTTGCATTATTCACATGGTATATCATACATATTTAACATCATACACGAAGTGCATAATATCTGATATATCAATTTCAATAATTTATATTTTTAACCGGATGGATTATACTTCCTTGTAGTCGCCATCAACAACATTGTCATCGTTTGGTGCTGACTGTGTCTGACCTGCTCCTGCTCCCTGGAAACCGCTCATGTCAGGACCTGCACCCTGAGCACCTGCTGCACCCTGAGCCTGCTCATACATCTTTGCAAATAACTGCTGAGCACTCTGCATTAATTTTTCTTTTCCGGCCTTGATTTCGTCAATCTGTGCATCTGTCATTGATTCAGCATTTGACTCGTCAAGTGATTTCTTTAATGCTGCAAGATCAGCTTCAACTGCCGCCTTTTCTGTTGGATCAAGCTTATCACCTGCTTCATCTAAAGCTTTCTGTGTCTGGAATACAATTGAATCAGCTTCGTTTCTTGCATCAATTCCTTCCTTACGTTTCTTATCCTGAGCTTCAAACTCAGCTGCTTCCTTAACTGCCTTTTCGATATCATCATCAGACATGTTAGATCCTGATGTGATTGTGATGTGCTGTTCCTTACCTGTTCCAAGGTCTTTTGCTGATACATTTACAATACCGTTTGCATCGATATCAAATGTAACTTCAATCTGTGGAACACCTCTCTGTGCAGGAGGAATACCATCAAGTCTGAACTGTCCGAGTGACTTGTTATCTCTTGCGAACTGTCTTTCACCCTGAACTACGTTGATATCTACTGCTGTCTGGTTATCAGCTGCAGTTGAGGATACCTGGCTCTTCTTGGTAGGAATAGTTGTATTTCTCTCGATAAGTCTTGTAGCAACACCACCCAT
>JAEELL010000126.1 GCA_016282745.1 Lachnospiraceae bacterium | reverse complement strand
TTTCCTTTCACTCAGGTCTGTGGTGCTGAACCCTTGTGACACTATTACTGTATCACACATTTTCAGCCTTGTCGCTCACTCTCGTGGTAAAAATAATCGCATTTTTACCATAACATGGTAAAAATGAATTATTATCCCAAAGTTCGGGACATCGTGTCCCGAACTTTTTTGTTTTTTACTCTGATTCAGCATCCGTACTCCTATTAAATCCTTCTTTATCAATCTTATACTCAATTAATTTAAGTAAATATGCTGGAATTCTTGTCGCACCTCTTTCCCATTCCTCAAGCGCTCTAACTGAAAAATCAAAGTACTTGGCAAATTCCTTCTGTGTCATTCCAGTTTTCTTTCTTGCAGCCTTCAATCTTTGGCTACCTATTTCTTTTTGATCTTCTACCTTTTCCACAACAATCTCTTCCCCATTTTTTCCTGTAATAATATAGTCCATAGCCTTCCTCCTTTCCACATGTCATGTGGTTTCTTCTTAAGTCTAAATTACCACATATTATGTGGTATTGCAAGTTAAAAAATAGTGCGACCGCTAAGTCGCACTATTACCTTATATACACTCATATGTGACACTTATTATTTTCTTCTTCTTTACTTTGATTACTAATAGATGATATCCATTATCATTTATTTGCATATCTTCATAGATTGTTTTTCTCATATCCTTGTATTTAAATTTTTTCACACACTTCGCATCTGGGAATCTATTACCATTATTCTTATATCTCCATTTGCACTTCTTTGCAATCTTAAATTTTATAGTTTTCTTTTTAAAAGACTTATTATTTTTAGAAAACCCACTACTTGTTTTGACGATTAACTTGTTTCCTTTTTTCTTAAACTTTAATAAACTATGTGGTGATTCCATATATGTATCTGTCTTTGCTGCATAGGCTGAATCATAATTTCCTATTAATATAAATGAAACAACCAGTAGAGATAAAATTGTCTTAATTAATGTTTTTTTCATAAATATTTTCCTTTCCATTTTAATTATTTCATATTATATCTTACCACCCTACAAAACTAAAATATAGTGGAATAATGTGGGGTTTTGTGGGTGCTTCTTAATATGGCAATGCCATTAACTCTTGCCATGTCATATATGGTGTTCCATCTTTTTGGCACTGTTGGATATATGAAATATCGTTATATGGATGCTTTTTTGTAAAATTATTTGTCTTAAAACAACTATTCGACTTTTCCATATCTGAACCTTGTTCATAAAATGATTGTAAAAAAAACATTCCGCTTTTTAGTTTAAAACTTCTTTCTCCAAAAACATCTATATAATACCACCAAGAACCTATTTTAATTATATTCCACTCATGCATTAAAATATCAGAATATATACAGTCGCTCTCTATGCCTACATATCTACACAATAACGAGTATGATTGAGATAGCCCCATACATCTAGCTTTATGCTCAATTAAACATTCATAAATGTAAGCACTACTATCACTTACCGGAGTATTTTCTACAATATATCTGCATATTCTGAAAGCCTTTTCTTGTTCAGTCATAGAATTATTAATATTAAGACTTTTAATGATTTCCTTAACCTGATTCATTATTACCTTATACTTTTCAGGCTCATACCAAACAACACTATGAACTGTGGAACCTACAATAAATCCATATTCAATTATATTTCCATCTGAATCTTTATCTACAAGTAAATAGTTATTTACCTGAGAAAAAGGTTTAAATCCAAAATCTTTATAATAATCATTATTCAGATCTCTTAGGTAATAATCTTCCCAATATGCATCAAAATCAAACTTCACACCATCTGATGATGTATTATTGTTATTATCTGGAACAATAACAGTTGGATTTTCTTTTTTATCGCCTTTCTTGGCTACATATTTCTTAACTGTTGTTTTTACTGTAAATTTCTTTTTACCAGACTTAGCTACAAGTTTAATCTTCTTATCCTTTTTCTGCTTAGAAATAGGGATTGTCACAGTTGTAACCTTAGATTTAACAGTAAGTTTTTTTAATTTCTTCCAAACTGCTTTTTTCTTGCCTCTTTTCTTGGCTACATACTTCTTAAAGCGATATACTGTAACAGTCCATTTGGCCTTTTTAGGTAGCTGAACCGTTACTTTTGTACTCTTAGTCGTGATTCTACTAACTGCCACTGTCTGTTTAGCATTTACATTTAAAATCAGTGCCATAGATATACAAATCGCTATTGTTAGCGTTATTAGTTTTTTCATATGTCTACCTCTATTATCGCTAATTTATCCCCTGCGTTTTATTATACTCCTCTCTGTACCAATCATCCACCAATTTATCAAACAACTCATAATCATCGACATCTTTCGGACCATTGTGCTCTCTCACATAAGTATCCAACTTCCGATACATCTTAATCGCAAAACAATTAATCTCTTCAATTTCGTCAGAATTCCCCATAATTTTATCAAGCAATTTATAATCAGCATTGTTAATCAAATTAACTAGTTCTCTTCGAATATATTCCCCATTTGTCATCGCTATACCTCCTACCTTATTCGCTTACTATTCTTACTGTTGTTTCTTTAGACTCACTGCTCTCTTCTTCATCGTGATAACCATACATATCATGATTAACCAGAGACATATAATAACTATCAATCGTTGACGGTGCATTAAACAATGCAGCTAGTAAATACTTTCTGATGTTATGTATTTTGGTTGTATTATTATCCATGCACATCATAACATACTCGATATGTGATGAATCTAATTTAAGCAGTTTGGACTTAACCAATTCCTTAGGATAATCTGTACCACCAATATTGATATAGTCGCTATCACTGACTAAAGTCTCAACCATAATCTCAATCATACCATCGATTCTTTCCTTTTCGTGAGGATGTCTGTCAATCAGATAATCATAATCAACTTTCATTTTGATTACTTTCTCATAACCTCTTACTTGAGTTTTTTTATCGTATTCAAATCTTATCCCATCCATCGTTTTATTGTCCGCACTTGATTCCTTCGTTTGGGCGCACTTCTCCCCATGATCTGATAAGATATGATTCGATTGATTATTATTAGATTTAGTTTTATTTATTTTAGTATTATTAATATAATTATTACTCATATTTGTCTTATTCTTTAGAGCACCCCTATCGGGCAGTTCTTGAACTTCCTTTTGGGTAGTTCTAGACCTTCCCAAATCGACTGTTCTTGAACTTCCCGTTTCGACAGTTCTAGACCTTCCCAAATCGACAGCTCTTGAACTTCCCATTTCGACTGTTCTTGAACTGCCCAAATCGACAGTTCTGTTTATTTCCTGGGATTGTGAAGCGTTTTCGGGCGCACTTTCCTCTTTGACAATATCATTTTCGTCCGATTTTGTATACTCTTTATCTGACTCATCCGGTAAAATAAAACTTTTCACATAAAGAATACTTGGAAGTCCGAAACCTCTTCGTCTCTTTTCAACAAGACCAAACTCTTCCAATTCCTTTAAATGTTTGATAGCCATTTTTTCACTCAACGATAAATCTGACATTATCTCTTTAATCTGATAAATGATATAAACTCTGTTATCTTCATCAAACCATTTATTTTTCATAGACAATGACATTCTATCTAATAATAATCCATAAAGTAACTTTGCAGGCAAAGATAAACCTGCAAAGACTTTATCAGTTATAATATTCTTAGGTATTCTAAGAAATGTATATTGATCTGCTTGTGTACCGTAATAATAATTAAATTCCATTAATCACTTGCCTCCTTCTTTCGTTGTTCTTCATTCCACTGATCTAACAGTGAAAAAATTATTTCTTCAATTTGTTCTGTACCATATTCTGGTGAGAAATACTTTGATAAAACCTTTTGGTTAAGAGTCACATTACTTAATTTCTTTTTCGCCTTTTCAGGAAACAAAAGTCCTTCTATATCATCTATACTTAATTCATCTTTCTTTCTAAGGCTGTTTATTTCATTTTTCCCGACTTTTTTACCTTCCATCAGATTTTTGTATATTATCTTCTGAAACTCTTCATCTAAATACGATATTTCGACTCCTACAACAAATGGTACTTGTTTTTCATCAACCAATTGCAATAATTCTGGTATAAGCATTGTTAATCTTATATAACGCTTAACCTGTCTCCCTGATACACCATTATCAGCACCAATAACATCGGCTGACATCTTGTCCCTTTTACTTCCTCTATGAGCCATTGCCTCCATCTTCATCTTAAATGCAAAAGCCTTCTCACTCGGAAGAATTTCTTCTCTTTGAATATTACTATCTACCATAATTATCGTAGCTTCATCGTCCGTTAAATCTTTTACTATTACCGGCAACTTTGAGATACCTGCTATTTCGCATGCTCTTTTTCTACGATGTCCTGATATTAATTCATATCCCCCTTCAGCACGTTTTCTAACAAGTGCCGGAGATAAAATGCCGTTTTGTTTTATAGATTCTGCTAATTCTTGCATTTTTTCATCGTCTACCACTCTAAAAGGATGATTTTTAAATTCAAATAATTCTTCTAAAGCAACCTCAATTGTTCCATCCTTCTGTACCCCAAGTAATTCATCATAACTTGTTAATTTAATCTTTGTTCTTGCCATAATCTTTACCTCTCTTCTTTAATTCATCTTGATAATTTCTTTTGTTAAATCTTCATATGCCTTAGAAACTTTTCCTTTAGGATCATGTTTATAGATACTTAAACCCTCTATTGATGTTTCAGCTGCTCTAACAGACATAGGAATATAACTATTAAAAAGCTTTATTTGACTTCCATATGTATCCTTAACTGCTTCTGTAATGTCTTTTGCATAATTAGTTCTATAATCGACCATTGTTAAAAGTATTCCCTCAAACTCTAATTTAGGATTAATTTGTCTTTTTACCCTTGTAATCGTCTTAATCAATTGCTGCAAACCCTTAACTGGAAGATATGAAGCTTGCACAGGTATCAATACAGAATCAGCACAAGCTAGTGCATTAATCGTAATCATACCTAAACTAGGCATGCAATCTATAAGAATTACATCATAATCATCTTTTACACATTCCAAAAATTCTCTAAGAATAAGTTCTCTGCTCATTACGTTTACAAGAGATACCTCCACACCGGACAATTCAATGTTTGCTGGAATGAAGTCTACTCCCTCTTCGTGATTTCTTATAAAGTCTTCCTTGCGGATTTCTTCTTCATTTACTGTTTTAGTTAGAATATTAGCCAATGTGTTATCCAACTGATCTGGCTCCTGTATTCCAAGACATACAGTAAGACTTCCCTGAGGATCTGCATCCACAATAAGAACTCTTTTACCTTCTCTTGCCAAACCAATACCAAGATTTAATGTCGTGGTAGTCTTGGCTACTCCACCTTTTTGATTTGCTATTGCAATAACTTTACATTTATTCATTGTTATCCTCCTTGTTTTTCTTAAATATTCATCTAAAGTTCTTCTATTAATCCTTACCATTTTGCCAATTTTGTAAAAAGCTTTTGCTTCTTTACATATTCTTGAAAATCTTCTGGGACTGAAATTGTAATATAGTTGTCCTTCCCTAAGCGTTATAAAGTCTCTATGAAGCATCATTAAATCTTTTTCATCAATCAAATGAGAAAACATCCAAACATTGCCACTCATAATTACTCCTCCCTAAACTGTTCCAAATATTCATCAAAAATATCTCGATCTATTAGCACTGTTCCATCTATGCGATAGAGTGCTTTAGCATCAGTTGCCATTTCATGTAGTTTTTTGTGTTGTATGCTGTATACATACTCTGCTTCTTGATATCTAAGATACTTTTTTCGCAAATCTCTTGATGGGATTCTAACTGTCCTAAGATTTTCCACTTTGTTATAATTTTCCATTTTGGCTCCTTTCTTTTAGAAGATCGGATAAAACAAAAAAACACCTTTTCAAAAGAAATTAATCTTTTAAAAAGGTGTTTTTAGTAAGCTAAAAACTTTGTACAATTATTCAAATCACTTCATATTACTTCATAATACAACGCAAATTTGTTGTACTTTTGTTGTACTTTTATGATTTTTTCAGTTCGTTCATTCCTACAAACCCTTATTTTTAGGCTTATTTAGTGAATTTTGACTTGATATTTTTAGAATCACTCTTAAGTGTTGGGAACAACAACACATCCCTAATTGCCTGTGAATCTGTAAGTAACATTACCAGTCTGTCGATTCCGTAACCAATACCACCTGTTGGAGGCATACCGATTTCAAGCGCGTTAAGGAAGTCTTCATCTGTGTGGTTAGCTTCCTCATCACCTGCGTCAGCTGCTGCATCCTGAAGTTTGAAACGCTCTCTCTGATCGATTGGATCATTAAGCTCTGAGTACGCATTACACATTTCCCATGTATTGATAAACAACTCGAAACGCTCTACCTTTTCAGGATCCTCAGGTTTCTTTTTTGTAAGAGGACTAATTGCGATTGGATGATCCATAACAAATGTAGGCTGGATCAAATTCTTCTCACAGTACTCTTCGAAGAATAAGTTGATGATTTCGCCCTTTCCGTGTCTGTCTTCGTACTCGATGTGATGCTCATCAGCGAGTGCCTTTGCCTCTTCATCCGTCTTAACTTCATCGAAATCAATGTTTGCATATTTCTTGATACAGTCAATCATAGTAATACGCTCGAATGGCTTACCGAAATCAATCTCAATTCCATTGTATGTAAACTTAGTAGTACCAAGTGTCTTCTCTGCAAGGTAACGGAACATGCTCTCTGTAAGTTCCATCATTCCTTCGTAATCTGTGTATGCCTGGTATAACTCCATAAGTGTAAACTCAGGGTTGTGTCTTGTATCTACACCTTCGTTACGGAATACTCTACCAATTTCATAAACTTTTTCTAATCCACCAACGATAAGTCTCTTTAAATAAAGCTCAAGAGAAATACGAAGTTTAACATCTTCGTCAAGTGCGTTGTAGTGTGTCTCGAATGGTCTTGCTGCGGCACCTCCTGCGTTTGAAACGAGCATTGGTGTCTCAACTTCCATAAATCCTCTGTCATCAAGGAAGTTACGAATCTCTTTGATAATCTGTGATCTCTTAACAAATGTTTCTCTAACTTCCGGATTCATGATAAGGTCAGTATATCTCTGACGGTATCTTAAATCTGTATTTGTGAGTCCATGGTGTTTTTCAGGAAGAATCTGAAGACTCTTTGAAAGAAGAGTAACCTCTGATGCATGAATAGAGATTTCTCCTGTCTTTGTCTTAAATACTTCACCTTTGATACCTACAATATCACCGATATCATACTTCTTGAAATCTGCGTAAGAGTCTGTTCCGATATTATCTCTTGCAACGTAAGACTGGATATTTCCCTTTAAGTCCTGAACGTTACAGAAAGATGCTTTACCCATAACTCTCTTTAGCATGATACGTCCGGCAACTACTACTTCCTTGCCTTCCATTTCATCGAAGTTATCTTTAATATCCATACTGTGATGTGTAACATCAAATTTTGTAATCTGGAAAGGATCCTTTCCTGCCTCCTGCAATGCAGCAAGCTTTTCTCTTCTTACCTTTAATAACTGGTTAAGATCCTGTTCTCCACCATTGTTCTGCTGTGCCATGGTCAAATGCTCCTTTTACTGTATATCTTCTTATTCTGTATTAACTATTTCATACATATTTTTATATGTTGCCTGCTTTCGTGATTTGTATCATTCGGATTACAAATCACTTTCGCCAAAACAAAAATGCAATACTTTTTTTGTTTTGCAATTACATAACCTTCTGAATATCAAGTACCTTGTACTGAACTACACCGTTCTCTAATTCAACATCAACTACGTCACCAACTTCGTGACCAATCAATGCTCTTCCTACAGGTGACTCATTTGAAATCTTAAATCCAAGACTGTTAGCCTCTGTTGAACCAACAATAAAGAACTCGAGTTCTTCATCAAACTCTACATCATAGATCTTTATCTTACATCCAACATTTATCTTATTAGTATCAACATCGCCTTCGTCTACAACTTCAACATTCTTAAGAATTTTCTCAATCTGCTCGATTCGTGCTTCGATATCTCTCTGCTCATCTTTTGCTGCATCATATTCAGCATTCTCAGATAAATCGCCCTGCTCTCTTGCCTCTTTAATCTTCTCGGCAATTTCTCTACGCTTATTTACCTTTAAATCATTCAATTCTGCTTCAAGTTTCTGAAGACCTGCATAAGTAAGAATGTTCTTCTTTGTATTAGCTTCTGCCATGTTAATTATCCTCCAATCAATTTTCGTTTACGCAACATTTTACACTCTATCTTATCCCAACAACCTGACATTGTCAAGGAAGACGCCGTTTTTCGTTTAGGGGAGTAGACATCTACTTCTTATTTATTCCATTGAGGCAAAATAACATTTACCGTATCATCATATTTATAATAAGAAAGTGCTCTTATTCCCAAGCAATTCAACCAATAATTCTCTGACAGATCAAGTTCTGTAATATTATTATAAGTACAATCCATTTCGCTTAATTTAGTGCACTTTTTAATATCCAACTGAGTTAACTCATTATTCTCACAATATAAGTATTCTAAATTTGTGCAGCCCGTCAAATTCAACAGCTTCATGTTATTATCTGAACAGTTCACCTCACATATGCCAGGACAGTTTGACAGGTCTAAACTTTGAATATTGTTATTCAAACAATTCAAATCATGTAACTTCACATTATTATCAAGTTTTAATTCTTCCAAATTACTATTTTGGCAATAAAGTGACCTAAGATCTGTCACTGACGCCAAATCAATGGAACTTAAATTGCTATAGCTGCAATCAAGCAAAACCAGTTTTTTCAGTCCTGAAATATTAAGTTCATTCATTTTTCTATTAGTATTGCAGTTTACTATTGTAAGTAATTTATTATTGGTCAAATCTAATTTTGTCAATTTGTTTTCTTCGCAGTTCAATTTGGAAAGGTTTATATTACTTGCCAGATTAAGTTCTTCTATGTAGTTTGAACTACAATCTAAGAATTCAAGTTCCTTATTATTTGAAACATCTATACTGCTTAATTCATTTCTTGAAATATCCAGATTTACAAGTTTCTTGTTATTTGAAACATCTATGCTGCTTAATTTATTATCTGCGATATTAAAATCTACAAGTTTCTTGTTATTTGAAATATCTATACTGCATAATTTATTGCTTGAAATATCCAGATTTACCAGTTCCTCGTTACCCGAAACATCTATACTGCTTAATTTATTGCTTGAAATATCCA
This sequence comes from Lachnospiraceae bacterium, assembly GCA_016282745.1. Lineage (GTDB taxonomy): Bacteria > Bacillota > Clostridia > Lachnospirales > Lachnospiraceae > SIG293. The sequence goes on along the minus strand of JAEELL010000126.1, from coordinate 3,330 downwards.
GATTTACAAGTTTCTTATTATTTGATACATCTATTTTTTCTATACCGGTTTCATAGATTTTCAGACTGCGCAATTCTGTGAATTCGCTAATGGATATATTTTTTAACATTGGCAAATCTGAAAAACACAACTCGGTAGAGTTCAAATTATTACCCAATTTTACATTTTCTAATTTTTTAAAACCTATACATCCAGAAGCTTCATCGTGCCATATACCTGATATTGATATTTCACCCTGTAAATCAACTTCTGAAAAGTCAATTGATTTTAAATATCCGTCTTCATCCCATACAAACTGATCTGAGTCAAAATCAAAATTAACATCATTACCATTCTGTTGAAGATTTTCTTCCAGCTTATCTAGCAATATATAATCTTCAGCTACTTTTGATTCTATTTTTGCGAAAACATTTACAGAACCTGAACCTTTTAACCTATATGTCGGCACATTAATTATTACATCACAGGAATTATCAGTACAATACATCTCAGAGAGTTTTTTATTTGCGCAAAAATCCAAATATGTAAAAGAATTATCAGAAATATCCAGATATTCCAGTTCCGGATTGTCAGTACAATCCATATCCGTCAGGGCATTTCCTCTACACTTAATTGACTTCAAATTAAATAATCCGCTAAAAGCTACATCTCCTGTAACTTTCGGCGCATCGCTTGAATTTGTCCAATCAATACCAATCAACAATCCGTCTTCGTCCCACAAATATTCATCCGAATCCAAATCTTCGCTGAGAGTTCCTCCTCTCTCCTTCTGAATTCTTATAATCTCCTGCAAAGCCGCAACATCGTCCTGATTCTTTTTAGCCACCTCTTCTGTAGGTACCTCAACTACTTCAGATGTTGTTTGGTCTTCAGTGCCGGGAGTTTCCGGTTTTGTAGTTTCACTGACTGTTGTTTCACTGAATGTTGTTTCCTGTACTGTTGTTGACTGAGCTGTTGTTGGCTGCACGGTTGTTGTCTGAACTGTTGTATCCTGTACAGCAGCTGACTGAACTGTTGTTGGCTGAACTGTTGTAGCCGCTACAGTTGTTTCCTTAGCAGAAGTTGATACTACCGCTTTAACTGTAATCTTACACTTATATTTCTTCTTACCAATCTTTGCTGTTATGACAGCCTTTCCCGGTTTGATTCCTTTTACCTTTCCCTTTTTGCTGACTATTGCAACAGATTTTTTTGAGGATTTCCACTTTACTTTGCTCTTAGTATTTTTCACTTTTAATTTGATAGATTTTCCCACAGTAATAGTTGCTTTTGTTTTGTTCAATTTCACTTTTTTTGCTGCTGCCTGAATATCTGTTCCCGGCATCATTGTCGCCATTAGTGATACAGACATAGCAATTGCCAATACTTTGACGTTTTTACTCATTTTCTTTTTTCCCTTCATTTACACAATTTTCTTATAGTCTAACATCTCAGTTTCTTAAAAAAATCCTTTAACAGATTGCTGCACTCTTCCTCAAGAATCCCCTTTTCACTCTCAGCCTGATGGTTAAAAGCGTCTACTTCCAGCAGATTCATAATGGAACCGGCACATCCCGCCTTTGGATTCATACACCCAATATACACTTTTTTGATACGCGCCTGAACGATTGCTCCTGCACACATCTGACATGGTTCTGTTGTCACATACATCTCGCAGTCATCTAATCTCCAATCATCAAGTTTCTTACTGGCCTTCTTAATGGCATTTAGTTCGGCATGAGATAATGTGTTCTTGTCCGTCATAATTCCTAATTATTCCATCTGAATTTTCCCGGTTACATATCACCCGATTGAAATGGGCAACCGAAAGAATTTCAGATTCTATTTACCTATAATTGTCTATGATATCCCAGATATCTTTGCTCTCAAGACCAAGTTTCCAACATGCGTATCCACTCGAACCATCGAATTTATAAATATTTTTGTGTTTCTCACTTTTGGACCTCCAAGTTGTTTACTTTGTAAGTTTAACATAAAAACGTAAAGAATGACACCGGAAATCCTTAAGAGTTCATGAGTCAATTGTTATGGAATCTCAATTTATCAGATGCTTGCCTCTATCAATTCAACCAGTTCACTATAATTTTCAACCATATTTACTCTTCGCCTTAAATCTGCTGAATGAGGAAGTCCCGCCGTATACCACGCAACATGCTTTCTCATTTCGCGAACTCCCGTGTATTCACCTTTGTACTCAACTATTGTCTTTGCATGGCGAAGCATTACATCTTTTAATTCGTCCGGACTTGGTCTGAGGGGAATCACACCTGTGTTCAGATATTCACTTACCTGCTTAAATATCCATGGATTGCCTCGTGCCGCTCTTGCAATCATAATGCCATCACATCCGGTATACTCCTTTAGCTGTACCGCTTTCTCGGCAGTATCCACATCACCGTTTCCAATAACCGGAATATTCACTGCTTCTTTTACCTGCCTTATTATATCCCAGTCAGCTTTGCCACTGTAATACTGTTCTCTGGTTCTTCCGTGCACTGCAATTGCTGCTGCACCGGCATCTTCAGCAATCTTTGCTATTTCCACTGCATTGACAGACTCATCATTGAATCCTTTTCTTATTTTTACAGTGACAGGCTTATCTATAGCTTTGGACATTTTGTAAACAATATCATGCACAAGTTTTGGATCGTTCATAAGTGCAGAACCTTCCTTATTGTTTACAACTTTTGGAACAGGGCACCCCATATTAATATCAATAAAGTCACATGATCCCTCGGCAACAACTTTTGCCTGCTCTGCCATAATATCCGGATCTGAACCAAACAACTGAATTCCTATCGGATGTTCTCCTTCATCTATTCTCAGCAATTCTTTTGTATTCTTATTCTTATACAATATGGCTTTTGCACTCACCATCTCCGAGTAGAGTAGTTCACATCCCATTTCCTTACATATGAGTCTAAAAGGTAAATCCGTAACCCCCGCCATTGGACCCAGGGCCAAACCATGCTTCACTTCTATGTTTCCTATTTTCATTTATATAATGATCCTTCCATTTTCAAAATGTATACCTTTTGAAACGTACTTACGCGGCTTTCAAAATAACCGTTTCGCATTATATGAATGTTTTCTCAAAACAGTTCGACAATGCTTGAAGGATTATCTTCAAAATAAGCATGATTCTCGTTCGCACAAATTCGTGAGTTTTCTTTATGAAAACTCACTCAAATATATAACTCTCAAAGAGAGTTATAAGCGAAAGTGATTGTTTACAATCACGAAAGCGAGCGTAACTTCGAATCATTCTTCTTTTATCAGAATCCTTCTAAGCTTGTCTCAATTGTTATTTCGAAATCCATTCATATAATT
>JAEELL010000125.1 GCA_016282745.1 Lachnospiraceae bacterium | reverse complement strand
TATTATACAACAAAGGAGGTTTTCTTTTATCTAAAGAAACTGGGAACTCACCTGCATAGCAGGTGGTTTATTGGTTTATTAAAGTTTCGTTCTTCCAACAGGAAGAACTCATCTTTATAAACAGGGCCTTGCCCTAACAAACAGAGCGATGCCACAGTTTTCACTGTAACATCGCCCTGTGCGCTTGATGCATTATAAAGTTCATTCACAGACTTTAATCCATTAATGTCCCATAATTGCTAACTCGTATAATGAATATCCATACTGAGTTGCCTTTGCATAGAAGTTAATCTTTACATATCTTCCTTTTGCATCTAAGTTTGTTGTAACTTCACCGGCAGTGTTGTTCTGCTGATATTTTGCATATCTCCAGTTCTGTCCGTCGTCAGATACATAGAACTCATAACTTGTTCCGTAAGCTGCTTCCCAGTTGAGAACTGCTGATGTCAAATCATATGTTTTTCCAAGGTCAACGATTACCCACTGGTTACCGTATGACCAGTCTGATGACCATCTTGTTCCCATATCACCATCAACTGCAAAGTTTGGTGTAAGTGAGTCATTTTCGATACTTGAAGCTGTGATAGACTTTCCTAATGCAAGATTCTTGTCTACTGTTGGCTGTTCAACAGGTTTTGTATTTAAAGCTTTCTTAACTGCTTCTCCTGCATTTACCATACCGTGTCCTACCATTCCGTCATGCTTAACTGCTGTACTTGTAAGGCAGTCAATAATCTGTTCATTTGTAAGGTCCGGATTAATACTCTTTGCCATTGCTGCTACAGCTCCGACAATTGGTACTGCGAAATATGTTGATCCAGTGTACTGAACCCTTCCATTATCACCCACTGCAAGAATATGATCACCAGGTGCTGCAATTGCCTTGTCAGAAGTCATTGACCAGACTTCATTCTTTCTATATATTGTTGAACAAACAGGAAGTACTCCGTCGTAATCAGCCGGATAAACATTTCCTGAAAGATAATTACTTCTATTTGCAATAACAATAATTCCTGCTTCATTTGCTTTTGCAATAGCATTTTTCAACGCAGCTGAATCGTTAGTTGTAGCTAATCCCAAACTCAATACATCCATCTTCATTTCAATTGCTTTTTCTATTGCTTTTGCATAAGAACCATATGTAACAGCATCAATGTTGTATAGTTCAACTACACTGTTATCATATGCTGATGCAACACCGGCAAATGACGTTCCTTCAACTGCATCAGCTGCAAGAATTGAAGCTACATATGAACCCGCATTATTATATGCATTCGCTTTATTATATGCTAGTACATTTTTAAAATCAGGAAGGTCTGAACTGATTCCTGAATTCTCTACAATACCTACTTTAACCTTTTTATGCTGATTTGCTGCAATCAAATCCCAAGCCTTGTCAATCTCAAGATCATCCCAGTACCAGTCACGGTTGATTTCTGCTTTTCTGTTTTTGTATGTATAATCAGCATCAACGACATAATCTTTATTCTTCAGCGCTTCAATAGCACTGTCAGGTGTAACCCCATCTTTTAAGAAAATGTCTACAACCGGATTAACCCCCTTTGTCGCCGCCTTAAATGCTTCTGTAAAATTATCATTGCTATACTGAGCCAGTTCGCCGGTTACAACACTATAATCATTACCGATTTCTGAATATATATTCTGAACTGTGTTTTCGCTGATACCGTTTTTGAATGTTACTGTAATTGAATCATCAGCGGTTGCTACTGTTTGCTTATAAGCTTCCTTAACTGCCTCATAAGCATTTACCATTCCGTATCCGACAAGCTCATCTTTAAGAGTAGTTGTCTTCTTAAGAATTTCTAAAATCCCCTTATTGTCCAGGTCAGGGTTTACACTCTTTACCATAGCCGCAATTCCTGCAACAACAGGTGCAGAGTCAGAAGTTCCTCCTGTATATGTTACAGTTCCATTATCTTCAACAGCTAAAACATGATCTCCGGGAGCTGTAATTGATGTTGTGCTGTATGAACTCCAAATCTCATCTTTTCTGTATAAAGAAGCAGATACTCCTAATACTTCATCAAAATCTGAAGGAAGATGTATCTGTTTTCCCTCATTATTATCATTATCAAATTTTTCTCTATTTCCTTCACTGGCGACTATCAAGACTCCCTTATTGTATGCTCTCTCTATAGCAAGCTTCTCACTTTTTAAATATCCCCAATCATCTCCAAGGGTACTTCTGGTATAATACCCTCCAATGCTTATGCTTATAATATCTATACCATCAGCAACAGCTTGGTCTATTGCTTTTTCTATAGAATTGCACTGATAAAAATAGAAATCACATACACTGTTGTCATATGCTGAAGCAACACCCGCAAATGGAGTTCCTCTTAATGCATCTGCTGCTATAATTGATGAACACTGTGTACCATGTGTTCCATTACTAGTTGACTTATCAGTAATAATATTTTTCAAGTCCGGAATTTCTGAATTAATACCATAATCCAGAACTGCGACCTTAACTTTTTCATGTTTTACCTTTGAAATTATATCCCAGGCCTCTTTAATACCAAGCTGGTCCCAAAACCAATCTCCAAGAATATCATATTTTTCATTTGGATCATATGGTTTTGCCGACACAACATAATTATTGAACTTTAAAGCCTCTTTTATAGCGAAATCTGCTGTCACTCCGTCTTTTAAGAAAACACGAATAATCGGTTCTTCATAATTAACATCTTTTGCAAATTTGGCATCGTTGATTTTATCATTACCTCTCTGCGTAATTTCTCCTGCCATCAACGAATACTTTGAATCTGATATTGAACTTATAACATTATTAATTTGATACTCTGAGGCTCCTGTCTTGAGACGGATAATAATACTCTGTCCGTCTAAGTATGGGTACGCCTTAACTTCAGGTACCTGAATTGTTGTCATAAGAGTTGCTGCGCACAATACGCCTGCCAAAACTTTTTTAAGTTTTGTCATAAATTTTTTTCTCATTTTCAAACCTCCCAATGTTTGTATGACATTTCAAACGCCTCAATGAATGCCTGCATTTCAAATGTCCTTTTATTATTTTTCAACCTGTTTAATTTAATACATCAAATATGTTTTTACAAGCAAAATAGTACATCTCGCCAACCACAGACAAGAATTCTATAAAATTGACAAATACAAGCAAAGTTTTTGAAATATTTTTATTTCATTCGGATGACAGGAATGCCAGGACCGTTCTTGAATCACTGAATTCTCCCTGCAGGAGTTTCACTAATCAATTTTTTTATGATACTATATAACTATTCATAATTCATAGTCATGTATTAAATGAAAAGAAAATTATGCATTAATCAGAAAGGGAGTCCTATATGTCGGAATTCAAAGAACTAATAAAGAGTTTTAATAAAACAAGAGATTATGTACGTGACTTTTTTGTATATGGCTTCAAGACCAGAGAAGATTTCACCGGCAAAAGTATAAGGACATACGACAATGAGCGAAGGCGAATAGAGAGCTGGCTTGGAGATTACGTAAAGCAGGATTACTCTGCCACCGGCAAGAACATCCACCTCTCCATTGACAGCAATCTCTTAGACACCAACCCTCTGTACCGCGTATGGAAGGCAAAATCATTTACCGACAATGACATCAATCTCCACTTTTTTATTCTTGATACATTATCATGCGATGACGGTTATGACATAGAAACTCTCACGGACATGATTGATGAAAAATATGACTGCATGTATGACTCACAGATAATCAGAAGAAAATGCAACGCTTATGTAAAAGAAGGTCTTGTGCGCACTGAAAAGTCCGGCAAAGAATTATTGTATTTTAAATCTGAGAGTGCAGACTTATATTTTTCGCAATTTTCCGAGCTCACGGATGCCATATCTTTCTTCCAGCTTGGCGCACCACTTGGCATAATCGGAAATACAATTCTTGATAACGTTAATGAGACCAACTCAATTTTCAGAGTTAAGCACAGTTTCTTTGTTCACACCTTAGAAGACGAAATCCTCTTTGAATTATTGAAGGCCATAAATACTCATAAAGAGATTGAATTAACTGTAAAAAGCACTAAAAATGACAATCTTTCAACAATCATCGGTGTGCCTTTGAAAATATTTACCAGCACCAGAACCGGCAGACGTTTTCTGTGCTACTATGAGCCTGACTACAAGCGATTTACAACTTCAAGGATGGACTCCATAAAAGAAGTAAAACTCCTTAATATTTTTGATGATTACAAATTAATATCAGAAAAACTTGATAATAATCTTCCTAAAGTCTGGGGCATTTCCTTTAACAGTTACGATAACCTTAGAATGGAACACGTGAAATTAACGCTCCACATTGATGAGATCAGAGAACAATATATTCTTACCAGATTGGAAAGTGAAGGCCGGGGCGGAACTATTACAAAAATTGCTGACAACACATTTACCTATGAGATTGATATCTTTGATTCTAATGAAATAACACCATGGTTTAGAACTTTTATTGGAAGAATAATAGACGTTGAATGCACTTCAAAGAGAATGGAGCAGAAATTCAAAAGCGACCTGGAGACCATGTTTAAAATGTATGAAATATAAGAGCAACCTAAATGCTATTCTTTAATATATGAAATATAAGAGCAACCTAAATGCTATGTTTTATTGTATGAAATATAGGAGAATCACATGAACATTTTTTCAGAAATATATAACTGTTACTATCAGATATTAAAATCCATAATAACAAATCATCCCGAAATATCACTGGAGGATTTGCGCACAAACATATCAGAAAACGGTTTTGAAGAAAGTCTTTTATACCTCATTCCCAAACTCGAGTCAGGGGAATGGAATCTGTTTGAAAAAGAAGGCAATCTGTTTCTTTCAAAAATCCGCAAAGACTTTTCTGTTCCCCTTACCGCGCTTCAAAAGTCCTACATAAAAACATTGTTGCAGGATAGGAGAATGCTTCTGTTTCTCTATCGTGAGGAAATAGAAAATCTTGATTCTATGTTGGCTGATGTGAAGCCCCTTTGGGATGATTCGTCATTCTACTACTACGACAGATTCAGCAACTCTGATCCTTACGAAGACGATAATTACATCCACAACTTCAGAACAATTCTACATGCAATAAATAATAAACAATACATTACAATTGAGTACATTTCACCAAGATCAGACAGAATAAGGCGTGAAAATTATCTTCCGTGCAAACTTGAATACTCTATCAAAAATGACCGTTTTCGTCTCATTTGCCTGAGAAAAGATAGAACGAGCAATTCAATAAGCACACTGAACATCCACCGAATGCAATCGGTCAGAACAATGTCAGACACATTTACCGAGTTTCCTGATATTAATGAAATCATCACAAATTCCTACTACAAGGAACCTGTTCATCTTCTTATAAGTACAAAAAGAAACACGCTGGAGCGGGCCATGCTTCACTTTGCAAATTATAAAAAGAATACAAATAAAATAGATGAAGATACATATGAGTGTTTCATTTACTATAATGAGGGAATGGAAACAGAGCTTCTGATAGAAGTCCTGTCCTTTGGTCCAACAGTAAAAGTGCTTGGAAACAAAAAGTTTTTAAAGCTATTTATTGAAAGATTAAAAAGACAGAAAGAATTCTAAGCAAATGACAAATTACAGCAAAGTTTTCGAAACATTTTTATCCGTAAATATAAAGAAACATCTGACTAACATATTCTTTGTTAATCAGATGTCCTTTTGTTATTTGTTTCCTTTTTTGTTATTTCGTAATCGGTGTAACTATAGGTTTTCCTTCTCTGTCAAGCAACGGTGTCCAACCACCTGCGTATCCGCCATTACTATACGACAGATAATTAATTCCTGTTTCTTTGTCTACCCAAATCTCTAAAGTTTTTACAATTCCCTGTCCATATACTTTTTCAAATCTATCACTTGCTCCCATAATAACCTCCTTTGATTTAACCAGTTTTTTCTTTACTAATCTCTTTGTTTGAATCTAAATCATATCAAAAATATTGTGATATATATACATATCCATATGCTGCAAGAATTGCAACTAACCCAATTCTTACCATCCATTTCACACTTGTAGGAATCGACGATTCAGAAGAAGTTTCCATCACAACATAATCATTTTCTTCCATTATTTGTTTTGCCTTTTCAAAATCCTGATCTTGAACTTTGATATCTTTAAAGAGATTGAAATCAGCGCCTAACGTTCGCATATAATTTCCAACGCCTTCTGCTGTTATCAGAACTTTCACATCATTACTCTCAAGCAATCCTTTTAATATTGCAATCTCAGGTTCACTATTTGAAGAATAAACTCGTTTCATATAAACCACCCTCTTCTCTCATATTTTAAGAACGTCTCAGCGTTCTTGCCGCGAAATGCGCCTATCACTAACAATAATTATACATATTTTCCATTTTATTTAAATAGATATAAAGTGCGAATTAAAACTGTATATATACTTCATCATTCAGTTATATCCTTTATATTTCTGATTTTTTGCTCGGTAATTCCCCATACTCAAAATGTTTACTAACTTTATCTTTTGCAAAACTTTTTTTGTTACCATCTGCTATAATCTTCATATATAAATGAAACAAGCTTGTAAACAACAAAACACACCCTCATTCAAGACTCGCTCGCGAGTCTTGCTGCGAAATGCGCGTCAGCCATAAGCTAACTTACTCTGTAAGTTAGCTTATGCGACAGTGATTGTTTACAATCACGAAAGCGGCTGACATCTTCATCTGCGCATTTCTGCAATCCTCGCGGAGCGTATATCAGATGTGAGATTGTACTCCCACTGATACTATTTTGTTACTTAGCACATATGTGCTTGAAGTGGGAGTCATCTCGCATCTGATATATATGATTCAATCACTTAGGAATACTGATCAGATTATATATCAAACTATACTGATTAGATCATATATCAACACAAACAGATTATTTCATCAATAATTACAAAGAATGGAGAATTGATAAATTGAACAGTTACGAGGACATATGTCGAGAGTATTATTCCCGCATATATAAATACGCCTTACGTATGACCGGTCAGAAAGAATCGGCCGAGGACATCACACAGGAAACTTTTCTGATTGCATATCAAAAAGGGAAGATATTCTTAAATCATGAAAATCAGCTGGGCTTTTTGTATACAACTGCCCATAATCTAATAATGGAAGAATACAGAAAACAGAAGAAGCAACTTCTCACAGATGTCGCAAAAATGGATTTGAAATCTCCGGATGTATTTGAAACTCTTTGCAACAAATACAGTAACGAGGTTAATCTTGAGCAGTATTTTGAAAAAACGCTGTCAGTTCTTACTCCTTTTGAGCAGACTCTATATGATAAGTATTATCAGCAAAAAATTCCAATGGTGGAGATTGCAAAATCTTTGGGGAAAAGTAATTCATCCATAAAAATGAACTATATGCGTCTGAGGAACAAACTCAAATCGCATATAAAAGAACTCGAGTTAGATTTGTTCTAGAATCTGGATTTAATTTCTGATTTTGAATTATAATTTCTAGTTTTTGGATTTAATTTCCGGTTTTGAATTTATATATTAATTTTTAGCGCTTATAAATAGATGAAAGGAGCAATTAATGAAAGATAATAATATTGCATCTTTGAAAAAACAAATTAACAATGCAATAGAAGACCAGGACTTCGAAAAAGTCGAACTGCTTTCCGAAGAGTTAGGCGCTCTTCTTAATTTGGACGAGTCCGACTGTGAAATGCCTGAAGATTTCTTATTGCGCATTAAACAAAACAATAAGGAGCATAAACATATGAATATGAAAAAAGTAATAGTCAGAAGTGTGATTGCGGCTGCGGTAATTGTACTGTCACTTTCAGGTGCAACCATAGCCAAGAATGTACGCACTTTTATAATATCGGACCTTGTAGTTATGAATAATGATGACGGAACGAGGGACGGATTTTTATTTTATGATCCAAATGATACTCTTCATCGTAATTTTTATGTCTCAGAAACACAAATTCCGGGTGAAGAATCTATGGGATTATCTTATAATTTGCCTGCAAGAGGAGTTGTGTTATCTGTAGACAAAGAAATAAACGCTAAGGAATTCGATAAAGATTGTGATACTTCGCCTTATGATGAGGTTGAATATGCAACTTTTGAAAGCGGGGAGCGTTTGCCATATCAAAAGTATAAAAACTTGGAATCCTATATGATAGATTATGAAATATACAATATATTTGAAACTATCCCTACTATTCAGGAACCATTTACAGGATCGTCAGATTATATGAATATGATTTTTGAATATGGAAGCGGTCACATCCATATTGAATCCTTATTTTCTAATAAATGTGATGACTTTGGACTTATGGCAATAATTAATGATATTTCAAATATAAGAGATTACAAGTCCAAGAGCGGAACTATTTATCAATTAATTGATTCTCCGGTCACAATTGTAGAATCTTCAAAAAAACCTAAGGAGAAAGATGCCACCTTCTTACTGGTTGGACACGAATCACAAGTTTGGATTTTCTCATTTATTGATATAACCGAAGATGAAATTCACGAATTCATTGATACTTTAAAATAAGCTGGAGCCTTGTAAAAAAGGGCTGTTGCATCAGTAATTAATTTTACTGACGCAACAGCATCTTTTTTAATAATTATGATTTACTTTCTTTAATACTTCATTGTACAAATACTCATGCCCTGCCTCTGTTGGCATCAGCCTGTTTCTGAAAAGATAATCTGCTATTTCATATACTGATTTTCTCTCAATACTTGTGTATTTATAAGTACCGTCTTTAAGTTTCACATATACTCGTATGGCGACTTTTGCATTGTAAAACTCTGCAGTTTTTATATTCTTCATGGTCATTGCATAACTCTTGGCACCATCCACGTTGCTGTAAGTGCCGGATATTCCCCCATTATCAGTTCCCACAAAATAATATACATCGCTGTTACTGTTACCAACAACCATATCTGCATCAGTTATATAATCGCTCAAGCCATAAATAACTCCACGTTCTGTCACTTCATTTTTAGGATCTGCCACTGAGTAAATTGTCCTGAATCCCTCATATAATGTGCTAATCTGAAAACCGTTTATCTCAAGCTGTACCGACTCACCAACTGTCTCTGTCGCTGTCTCTGTTTCTGTTTCTGTCTCAGTCTCAGGCTCAGGCTCCTTTTCAGTCTCTTCCTCTTCAATCAATTCTCTTAAGGACTCGTCAGTAACCTTTACGGTATGGGAAGGTAAGTTGCTGGTTCCACCAATTGCTCCAAGACAGATTGTGCATTTCACACCGGTCTTTGTTTCTGACTGTGCCGGAATCATGATTTCCACATCTTTTGTCTTCCCTGCAGTCAGGGAATATGTCTTTGCCGCAAGTGTCTCATAATTATTTGATGGTATCTGAAAATGAATAGTCACGCTTCTGTCTATTGACGAATTCAGTTTACATTTAAATACATATTGAGTTCCAGGCTTAATAGTAAGGTTACTTGCCGATACATGCGGCTGCCAGTTTTCAGTTCCGATACTGCCAATAGAAATAGTTCCATCACTTGAATACGAAGAAGCGTTGTTGTAATTGTACAGCGACAGGGATCCAAGTATATTGTTGCCTTCACTGTAATGAACCTCCTCAATAGGCTCTGTTCCGCTCTCTGAGGCTATCATTCTTGAAATCAAATTTGGAAACAAAGGCATGTAGGAATATCTGTCAAAAATGCCAAAGCACTCTGCCCCTTCCCTGTCAGCAGTGGTTCCGTTATCCCACCATACACAGGATATTCCATATTGTCTGGCAATTTTGACATAATACTCTGCATGAGTAATTCTGGAATCAAGATTGCCCTTGTTTGTTGTTCCAAACTCACCAATAACAACCGGTGTTCCCTTTGACACAAACATATCGTAGAGTTTCTTCATCTGCCATTCAAGTCCCGACTTGTCTGATGTACTTCCCCATGTGTTTACTCCCGGATACTGCATTGCAAATTCGTAAGGTGAATATGCATGAACCGACAAAATAACATTGCTGTCATTTGGTTTTACAAATCCGTTGAGGGCAGTTTCCGCCACGGCTGCTGCAACTGTTGGAAGCATTACCTTTCTCACGCTGTTGTTTCCACCGGTTGACCTGATGGCATTAAGTGCCACCTGATTGTAATAATTAACTACTTCTCTCACTTCTGCAGTTCCGCCGTTCCACTCATTCTCCCCGCCTTCCACTCTCGGTTCGTTCAGGGCTTCAAAAATCAGATTGCCTCCGTAATTTTTAAACCTGTTCCCAATCTGCTTCCACACAGCATCAATGAGTTCTGCACATTGCTGTTTGTGAGCATTGTCAGGAATAATATGTTCACCCTCATGATGCGTATTCAAAATAACATAAAATCCATCATCCAACGCGTAGTTTACAACTTCCTCAACCCTGTCCATCCAGGTACTGTCGATGGTGTAATATGGTGAACTTCCAACTTTATATGTCCATGTTGTTGGAATTCTTACAGTCTTAAAACCCGCAGCTTTCAAACCATCCAGCAACTCCTTCGTAATCCTTGGTCTTCCCCAGTTTGTCTCTGATGCATTTGCACCCTTTGCCGAATCAAGACTGTTTCCGATATTGTATCCCACACCCATATCATCCACCAATTGCTGAGGTGTAATATCAAATGTTGTGACAGCCATATTATTCTCTGCTGCTCTTACCACATTTGCATTTGCATTTCCTTTTCCTTTATAATCTTTCATTCCTTTGCAAGTTTCCATTCCTTCATAGTATCCAACTCCCCCTAAAGCAATCACTCCGCTCAAAACAATCGATACTATTCTTTTCATCTTTTCTCTCCTTTTATTTTTTTTCTTAAGGCCCACTCACAAATCTCGCTACTCACCACTTAGGCCCTTCCCTGAAGTGTGAATGATCTCACATCTGATATAATCCGTTCAAAAACATCAATAATAATTATATACCTATTCTGCGCATCATTGCAAATCATATTGACAACTCCACCTTTTAGCGTGTTATAATAAACTGATTTTGTGAATTCGAGTGGTATGAATTAAAGGCTGATTAGTTTTGATTTTACGATTAATTGAACGGAGGAAAAAATGAGAAATAAAGTAATAATATCTACACTGCTTGTCTGCACTCTGACATTAAGTACCTTAATCTCACCTGTTGCAGCAGCAAAACAGTCAAAAACAGTAGCACTTTCAAAGAAATCTTTCACTATTACTGTCGGTTCAAAAAAAACTCTGAAGTTAAAAAACGCAGAAAAAAAAGTTAAGTGGAAAGTAAAAAACAAGAAAGTAGTTAGGATTGTTTCACAAAAGGGAAAATTTAAAAACAAGATTCAATTTATGGGTATTGCTGCCGGAACAACAAAGATTACTGCAAAATGCGGCAAGAAAAAATATACAACAAAAATAACCGTCAAAGGTGTAACTAATGTTGTGGAGCCAATTGCAAAAGTTAATGAAACAACTGCACCGTCAGCAAATAACAACAATCCCGGTTCGGCAAGCAACAACAGTGCTACAAAGCCGGCTGAGACAGCAAAACAAAATGAAACAACCCCTGTTGCAAAACCAAATTCCAATGAGAATGTAACAACTCCTGCCGTCCAGTTACCTACTTCAAATGGCGAAGAAATTACATCTGCAAATGTAGAAACAACTCCAAGTTCAGAAGTTACTACAGGTAATGAGAATCCTACAACAGCAGTTGCGGAAACTACTCCTGCTGCTGAAGAGCCTGCTACCGGCAATGAAGAACCACAGAAGTATGTACAGATGAACGTAGGCGGTACGCTCAAAACAACTGAAGATGAAAAAACGGTATTAGAACTTGAATTAATAATTGTTAATACAACCGATAATCAGTACTACATCAAAAATGAATATGGCAAACTCGAAAAAGAAGTAGACGGTGCATGGGAAGAAGTATCTGTTGTAGTCGGTAATTTTAATTGTGCTTCTTCTGAAATAGGCACTAATTATACAAAAACACTTCCAATTTACATAGGTAATTACACAACTGCCAATATTCCGGCCGGCTCATCAATTGCATTGGGTTATCTTGGTGCAGGATACTACAGATACAGTCAGAATGTATACAACAGCAAATCTAATATTGCAAAAGAAGTATCCGCGACATTTTATCTTGATGAGATAAATCTACCGGAAAAAGAAATAGTCATGAAAACTGATTCAACATTTGCCAAAGAATCCAGCAGCATTTACACTATTCCATTTTATTTTGTAATTGAAAATCCGACACAGAAAACTCTTGTTTTAGGAAAAGAATTTGGCAAACTGGAACGTCTTGTTGACGATGAATGGAACGAAGTTCAGTTAAATCACGGTCCTGCTGAAGAAATATTAATTTATCTGGCTCCGGGAGCAGTATTCAGATTTGATTACCCAATAACCGTTGGCATTGACTTAATCGCTGAAGATGATAATGAAAATAAAAACGGAATAAAATTATCTGAATTACCTAAGCAGTGTGCAATCACAAAGACAATCGCTGCCGGTCATTACAGATACACTCATTATTATTCAGTTGAGAACACAGATATATATAATGCTCCGATTTCCGTAGAATTTGATATTACAGAGTAATTGAATATTACAGAGCAATTTGATATTACAGAGCAATTGAATATTACTGTTGTTTTTCATATTTTGAGAATTTCAACAGCAATTTAAAAGGGGGATGTTACACTATCACTATCCATCAGTGCAACATCCCTTTTCGATTCTTAATTATACTCTTTTTTCTCTATTATTTTTTCTGCAATCACTTCCGAAATCAAAAGAACTATCACCGCAAAAGCTATCATTGCTGAAGCAATCTGAATATCGTTCAGGCCATTAATTGTTTCCATTATTTTAACCACAACTTCACCGGCATTATCTTTCAACCGGAATATAAGATATGCTATAGCTGCAATTCCACCAAGAACTCCAAAATTTACAAGTTTTGCTTTTTCCGCATCATATTTAATTCTGATTGGAATAAGCATTCCTGCGTAGACTGAACCGATTAATATTGAGCCGACTATACTCTCACACAAGTTATCAAGATAATTCTGAACCGAGCCTGTGTCTTTGAATATTTCTGCTAGGAAACCAACTCCACAACCTGCAACTAACCCTACAATGAGAAATATAATATAGAACAAATATTTTTCTCTTACATATGCTTTTCTGGAAGTAGGTAGCGTAAATAAAAATCTGAATCCATTATCGAACTCATCATATCCGATTGTTGACAATGAAAACATTGAAATAATCATCACCATATACACTACGCCTGCATTATCCTGCATGGATAATGACATTAAAAAGCCAAGTGCCAAGAATGCCAAAAGTGTTTTACACTGATTCTTTACTAATATAAAATCTTTTACTAACAATCCCTTCATAGTTCTTTCCCCCTTATCATTAATCCAATAAGTTCGTCTATTCCACTTTTTTCAATAACTGTATCCGGACAATTTTCCATATAAAACTGTCTCTCATTTGTCAGACACATATATCCGTAAGACTCTTCTTTGTATCTCACAATATACTTTTTATCCAACTCATCAAATTTGTCCTTATCCACTTTCAATATTGCATAATTTGAAAGCAGGTTGTCAGTTTCTTCGTGAATAATAATCTCGCCGTCATTTATCATATAAAAGTCATCACAGAGATTCTCAAGATCTGATGAAATATGTGAGCTGATAACTATAGTCCTGCTGTCATCCTCTTCCATATACTGTCTGAGCATGTCGATAACTTCTTCCCTTGCTATAACATCAAGTCCTGCTGTCGGCTCATCGAGAATAAGTAATTTTGCCTTGTGTGATAAAGCTGCAATCACATGAAGCTTTGCCTTCATACCTGTGGAAAGTTCTTTTACTTTCTTTCCCGGATCAAGTTTGAAATCTACAAGTTTCTTTTTAAAGTCTGCTTCATCAAAATCTTTATAGAAGGCCTTTAACATGGTACCAACATCACCAACTTTTAAGTAACCTGAGAATCCTGATTCGGATAAAACCACTCCTATATTTTCTCTTTCGCTGTCCGTCAAAGACTTAATATTCTTGCCAAACAGTTTTATCTCTCCCTCATCAATTCTAATTAGTCCCAACACCGCGTTAAACAATGTTGACTTTCCTGCACCGTTTGGCCCTATAATACCTGTAATTCTTCCCGGTTCCACTTTGAGATCACAACTCAAAGTAAAGTTATTATATTTTTTAACAATTCCATTTACCTCTAGCATAAACTCTCCCTCCATTCAAGAATCATATTATCTGTATTCTATAATTAGAAAATCCCATTCATAATTTGCCATATCTTTGGTTTTTCAATAACACTCACTGTTTTTTCTAAGTGTTATCATTCATCCTCTAAAATCAGATTAATCAATTCTGTTATTTCCTCTGAAGTTATTCCATACTGTTTCGCTTTATTAATGGTTCTTTCAAATTCGTTTTCAATCTCTCTTCGTTGCTGATCTGCTATCATCTCAGCATTCACGCCGGTGACATAACTTCCCTTGCCATGTACCGTGGAAGTATAACCTTCAGCTTCCAGTCTGTCATACGCCTTCTTGACTGTCAGTGCACTAATCTTTAGTTCCGATGACAACGCCCTGACCGACGGCAACGCCTCTCCACTCTTCAATTTCCCGGAAGCTATCTGGGATTTAATATCATCCATAATCTGCTCATATATCGGAACCATGGATGAAGTATTTATTATAATATTCATGAATATAAATCACCTCACATATTGTAATATATTCTTTATTCGTGTAATACGAGTAATGACTGAATAATCACATCTTACACAACAGTATATATCTGTTACTAACACTATATAACAGTATATATCTGTTACTAACACTATATAACAGTATAAAACAGTTGTCAAGTCCCTGCTCCCCAAACGGTAGTGACACTCTTTATGCTAAATGTGACAAAAAACAGGCTGCCACATAGTGATTTTTAATCACCTTGCAGCAGCCCAACAGCCATCTATTATATTAAAAACTAAGATCGTTTATTCCCCACTCTTCCTTTGCGATATTTAAAAATTTATTTATCCTGTCTTTATTTTCATCAATCACATACTGATACGAATCATTAAATAGTTTTCCATCTGCATCAAAATCAACTCCGACAGCTGCACCATCATCATTGGTAAGAATCACTCTGTATGACCTTTCAGCCGTTTTCAAATTTTCCCAAATTATTAGATATTCCGAGGTTGAGTTATCAAAAACTGACAAATTTGCTTCTTTGTCAAACATATCTAATCCTTCTATAGACAAACAAACATCATCATTTAGCATTCTCACCGCTGCATATTTTTTTGGCCTTTCATACTGTTCTGAAAATTGTGACGCTGAAACATACTTATCAATAAATTTATTTCTTTGTCTGTCACTATATAAACTGAATATACCAAGACTTCCTACTAATAAGGCTACAACCACTAAAATAACCGCTATTATCTTTTTCATTTATATGTATACCACCTTTTCAAATCTTTTTTTGTATTCTTCATCATGAGTTACTACAATTACTGTCTTCCCCTCTTTATTGAGTTCAAATAAATAGTCCATTACAATATCTGCATTTTTTTTATCCAAACTTCCTGTAGGCTCATCTGCAAGAATTATGGAACATTTTTTCAGAAACAATCTGGCAATTGCAACTCGCTGCTGTTCGCCCCCTGACAAAGTATATACTTTTCTGGATTCATAACCTTTTAATCCTACTTTTTCAAGAGCCTCTTCAATACTTATATTATTTCTGTTTTTCTTATCTATCATACCCAAATTTTTTTCAACAGTCTCCTTCTCAATAAGTGCAAAATTTTGAAACAGAAAGCCAAAATAATCTCTGTACAGTTTTTTTAGATTCTTTGCTGACGAAACTGTCAATCCATCAACAGTAATTTCTCCTGACTGATATTTTTCCAACCCCCCTATCATATTCAAAAGAGTTGTTTTTCCTTTACCGCTGACACCACTAAATACAACTATATCGCCATCATTTATTTCACATGAAAAATTATCGAAAATAATTTTATCTCCAAATCTTTTTTGTAAGTTTTGTATCTGAATCATCTACCTTCCCCCCTTCAGAACCTTTACTACTGATTTTCTTTCGTAAGAATTAATAAATACTATTGTAAGAATAATAATATTTATAATGGTAACTCCAAATCCAAAAATCATTTCATTAATAGAAAAGTTATTTATTACTTTTGAAATTTCATATGTAATCAAAAATGATATGGTAAATGCAATAACAACAAAAATGAATACTCTTTTATATCTGGATATCAATCCTTTTCCCAACACTTTACTGATTGCTATTTCTTCAGCACGGGAATTAAATTCCATCTTCAATGTAAGCATAAACACCGCATTAAACAAAGTAAGTATAACCAGACTAATTATTAAATTAATAATCAGCTGATATACTTTTTCTCTTCGTCTTTCCTGATACTGTTTCCACACGCTATTGGTGTAATATTGTTCGTTCTCAAATCCAATCTTCTTTATATAATTTTCAAAATCCTGTTCATTACTATAATCAGCAATCGCACCTATTTCAAACTGATATAATTCATGAGCATTCTCCGTTCTAGGGTTAAAGAAAATAACCGGATTTATTTTTATATTATCAGCCAGATTGTTATTTCTTATATCATAGGTAATCCATTTATAATCCTTATTGATAGTAATAAATGTACAATCATTAATATCAATTCCAATATTCATCTCTATCTCGTCAAGCAAGCCTTCTTTCTTTGCCCTCTGTTTGTCATATTTTGATATGATGTAGTACTGATTATCCGAAAGATTACATTTAACTTTTTCGTTGGATAATAATTCATTAATCTCATTCCTGCAATTTTTGTTAACATATATGATATCCCAAATATCATCATCAAATGATATATGGATTCCATTATTATTGATAGGGATATTCAACTTCATTTTATACTCATCTAAATACTTGGTATAAAAATCATCAACATAATAATCATCAATTCGGTAAATTCTACCATCTACCTTTTTCAAATCCCCATTGGATATTTCCTCAGGAGATGACTCTTCATTCTCTGATTCATTGTATTCATAACCTTTTTTGATATTATGAGACAGATAGAAATCATTATAATTTTTTAAATTGTACCAAATCTGCTTCTGGATTATTGTTTTTATTGAATCATTGAACGCTTTTGCATTTATTGCCAAACACACATTTGATGTCACAATTACCAATATTACAGTAACTTCCAAACAATATATAACTTTTTTTGATATTGCATTTCTTGTCAGTGTCTTTTTAATATCGACAAACTCAAAGGAAATCAAGTGAAGTCCTGTGAGCAGAATAATAACAAACAGAGAAATATATGCATAATTTCCACAATACTCAGTATAGGTAATCTGACTCATTAATACCTTTGAAAATAAAAACGCCATAGTCCAGAATGCTGTTTCCAACATAATGTGTTTGATGATTTGTTTCGTTTTATCCACACCATATATATACATAATATGAATTTTCTTTCTTGTCTCTAAATCGTCAATATACTTATAGACAGACAACAGTACGATAACAGCAATCCAAATCAGCAAAACAAATATATCAAAATGATTTGAATTATAGCATTTACTTGGTGCACTTGTAGAAAACTCTTGCAATGTTGCATACCTGAATTCAGCACCAACCTTTTCTGTACAAAAAGCAAAGTACTCTTCTATCTCACTTGTATCCGCCACTCTGCTTAAATTCTCAAACTCCAAAGTTATCTTTCCCAAAGTAAGTGAATTGTATTCTTCCTTATCACTTTTGCAGTAGAGTTTCTTCTTTAAATACACTCTAAGATCGTCATCCGCAAATATGGTATACGTAAAATTTCTCTCCCCATTCATCTTTCGACTAAATGCATACATCTTAAATTCATGATCCTTTGAAAAAGATCTTATAGCATCAACATAAGCCTTTTCCTGCTCCTGCGTCTGAACAAGACGCGGTATAAAGCTAAAATCTGCATCTTCTATATCGACCATTTTTTGCCATGAATTTACTTCGCCTACAAAGAAAAAAACCAAAGAGAATATAATAAAAGGAATTAATATTTTGATAATATACTTCATGTAACCACCCACAATAGCAAAAAGTGATTCAAAGTTTTATACCTGAATCACTTTTCTGTATTTTTAATTCTGCTCAAACTGACATGCAGGCTTCGCAAAGAAGTCTACCTTTGGTTCTAAGAACTTAAGCTTATGATTCTCAGGATCATCAACTAATGAAAGTACATCATCAAAAATGTAATTCCAATCAAAGAACTTCTCTCCAACATTGAGATATTCCTGAACCATCTCACAACCCTTTGGTGCAATTGGGTGAACAAGTGCTGCAATAACACGAACACCGTAGAAACAATCAACAAGAATCTGTCTTCTAAGTTCGTTGTCATCATTCTTGTCTGCCATTCTGATATTGTTTGCCCAATGCTTGTTTATATCTCTTATGAGACTGTCTAATACATAAGTTACTCTGTGGAACTCATGATTGTACATATGTCTCTCAAATTCTAATATTGCATCCTTACAGATATTCTTAATCTTCTCATCAACCTCTCCCTGTGGAATAACTCCGTCAAAGTACTGCTGTGATGAGTAGAAGCAAGATCTGATAAGTCGGTTGTATACGTTTGTAAGAAGATTTCCATCTTTGAGTACCGGATCAACACCCTCTCTCTCATTTTCAGGAAGGTATACCTGTGGCTTAAATCCTACACTCTTTGATGAAAGTCCAAGACTCAAGAAGTGCATTCTAAGCTGTTCAGGTGAATAATAATCAAGAAGTTCATCTGCCATTGGTGGCTTAATCTCTGATGATGAACTTGCCTTTTTATCCATAAATAAAACGTGGTTGTTTGCAACGATGTGTGGGAGTACAGTATTGACCATGTCCATATTCTCACTTGCTTTTACATGAGTTGCTGCAAACATTGCCATCTCTGCTAATCCGTAGAAATAAATGTTATCCTGACCGATGAACTGATATACGCATGCATCTTCGTCAATCCACCATCTCTTCCATTCGTCATCTGCACATCCCTTGCTCTTAAGGTATGATCTTGTAAATGAAATAGGTGCCCAGAGTGACTCAGGCCAAACCCAGAAAGTAAGCCCTTCAACATCATCCTTGTCAGGAACCGGTACACCCCAGTCAATATTTCCTGAGAGCCTGAATGGAACCAAAGTCTTTCCTGTACGATAATGGATATTCATTCCATCAAGTACTTCTCTCGCTTTGTCTCTGTCATCAAGATTCTCAAAAATAAATGTAACTGAAGGTTTCTTTTCCTCATTTATAGTCTCATGCTGTGGGAAAGCTGCCTCAACTGCATCAATATCTTCCATCTGCTTTTTCTGAACATAAATACATGGTGCTTTAAGGAACTCTTCCATAGCCTTGATTTCGTATTTACGTGTATTAGTCTCTCTCTTTAAGTAGTTCATTCTGTCAATCAGCGGATTCATACACTTATCAAGCGAGAAATACCAGTTAGTAACATACTTAACTTCCGGCTTCTCCCCTGAGAGAGTACTGATTGGGTCAATGAGCTCTGATGGAGAATACTGATGTCCAAGATCACATTCGTCCGCGTAAGCCTTCTCTGAGCAGCATCCCTCGATAGGACATTTACCAACAACCTGACGTCCGTTTATAAATATCTTCTTAACAGGATCAAAAAACTGTGGTGTAGACATTTTCTCTAAATAACCGTTATCGTAGAGAGTATTAAAAATCTCTTCCGAAACTTTTTTGTGCATCTCACCTGTCTCGCCAAATGCAGATGAACCAAATAAGTTAGGGCTGATTCCATAAGCCTCAAGAGTCTTCTTCTGCTTTTCATGATTTCCCATAACATATTCTTCGATAGTTCCCTCAAATCCTGACTCACAAAGTTTTCTGTAAGCCTCAACGATTGGTGAACCATAACAGTCGGTACCTGAAACGAAAATAACATTGTCTTTTCCTATTCTGTCTCTTAAGAATCTTGCAAACGTATCAGCGTGAACAAACATTCCACCCACATGACCAAAATGCAATGCCTTATTGCCATATGGCATACCACCTGTTATAACAGCTCTTTTTGGAAATACCGGTCTCTCATCCGGACGAATTCTCTTGTTATCCATTTTTATCTCCTTCTATTTGTAAAAATTGTTCATTCATACATATCACTCAAAAATCTGTACGCCTCATTTAATCTATACATCTTTTTTAATCTATGTACCTCATTTATATAGAAGCATCAGGAAATTCAGTTTTTGAGTATCAAGTTCAATTATATGAGATTTTTCCGATAACCTCAACCCCTATATGACAAAGAATCCACCGAAAGTTCTATTTCTCCCGATGGATTTCCAATTATTTCACCCAAGTATGTAGTAGCATTTCATCAAAACTTCTGTTACAATACTTCTTGGAGTAATTTCGATATATATCAGAACAATTATTCCATTCTTACATATGATTTAGAAAGAAAAGAGGTGAATGAAATGGATAGTGGCGACAGTCTCGGGCGATATTTTAACAATGAAAGTTATATCAATGAAAATATTGCATTCGCTGTGATTCCATTTCATTTTTATTGATATAATTTTCATTATAAGTACGCCCTCTCGTTATTTACCAAAGATTTTTTAATATACAAATACGGTAAATAATAACGCATGATTATGTGAAGAAGGGAGATTATAATGAGCACAGAATTATTGGAAAACGAAAGAGTCGATTATGAAAAAGAGATTATCGAACTCATTCGTAGCGACAAATCTGCTGCCGAGAAAAAGGATTTGCTGAGCGATTATCACGAAAATGATATCGCTGCGGTATTATCAGAACTGGACAGCAAAGAACGTAAAAAGTTATATATGATTCTTGGTCTTGAGAGTGTATCAGAAATTTTTGCATATCTCGATGATCCTGAAGAATTTATCGAAGAATTAGACGAAGAAGTTGCGGCTGACATCTTAGAGAACATGGAAGCTGATGACGCCGTTGACATTCTCGAAGAACTAGAAGATGAAAAGAGTGAAGCTCTTATTCAGTTGATGGAAGATGAGGCCAGAGAAGACATCGATCTTATCCAATCATACAACAGTGACGAAATCGGTAGCAAGATGACTACCAACTTTGTCACATTGAAACTGGGACTTACCATCAGACAGGCCATGAAGAGTATGGTAAGCCAAGCTGAGAACAATGACAATATTTCTACACTTTATGTGTTAAAAGATGATGATACATTCTACGGTGCAATTGATCTGACAGATTTGATTGTGGCAAGAGATTACGTGGATATGGAAACTCTGGTTACCACATCTTATCCTTTTGTTTATGATCACGAAAACATCGATGATGTCATCGAAGAATTAAAGGGCTATTCGGAGGATTCCATTCCTGTATTAGACCAGGACAAACACATCCTGGGAGTTATCACATCTCAGGACATGACTGAAATCGTCGACGAAGAGATGGGTGAAGACTACGCAAGGCTCGCCGGTCTTAGTGAAGAGGAAGATTTGGAAGAACCACTTCTTGCCAGTCTCAAAAAGAGAACTCCATGGCTTATTGTTCTTTTATTCCTAGGCATGATTGTTGCCACAGTAACCGGAACATTTGAAGGAGTTATAGCAGGAATTCCTACTATAGTATTTTTCCAATCAGTTATCCTTGGAATGTCAGGAAATGTTGGAACACAGACACTTGCTGTTACTATCCGTGTACTGATGGATGAAGAACTGACCTCATCACAGCAGTTTAAGTTTGTTTTCAAAGAAATCAGAATCGGTTTTTGTAACGGATTGATTGTTGGATTAATCTCACTGTTTGTAACAGGAATGTACATCCACTTCATCAAAGGTTTTGCATTCCCTTATGCCTTTGCAATGTCAGGCTGTATAGGATGTGCACTTTGGGTAGCCATGATTATCTCAAGTTTTGTAGGAGCCATGGTACCGATTGTATTCACAAAATTAAAAGTAGACCCTGCAGTTGCATCAGGTCCGCTTATCTCAACAATGAACGACTTGGTTGCCGTTATAACATATTACGGCATGGCATTGATGTTACTTGTAAATGTTATGCATTTGGATAGAATATAATAAGAAAAGACTGTTGCACCGATGATATTATCATAAGTTAGTGCAACAGTCTTTTTATTTCAAGAACACCTCTGCGCATTTCTGCAATCTAGCGGAGGCATCTACTTCTTAATCATTCTTCCTATTTGTTTTAACATCCCACAATCTCCCTAATAGTATTTTTTCTTATCCATTATACAAATAAACATATAATAATTCAAGAAAACTCTACTCTTGTTTTTGGATTGTAGGTTAGTCTTTATGTTAATTACGCTCCAATTCTCATCTCAACCTGTGAGTTTACTACTATTATTTCATCTACCGAAACGCCAAGTACTGTTGAAAGTACAACTAAATTGTCGATTGTCGGTAATGTGTCCCCCTTCTGCCACTTGTAGATTGCATTCGGAGTGGCAAACCCGAATATGTCCTGAATGTCCCTTACGGATAAACCTGCTTTCTTTCTTAAATCTTTTATATTATTTCCTGTTCCTATCATATCAATTGTTGGCATTGTAAACATATACTTTTCTCCTCCATTAAATCATCATACTGTTTTTTGTTAATAAGTAAAAAATGTATCTTTGATTAGGCGGCTAATCTAATATGTTCCAATTATATTTTCTTCTCCGGCTTAAAATATAAACTGAAAAGCAAATAAAAAAACCGCCTACCCCATAAAAGATAAGCGGTTCAATGATTGATATAACTACAAATAATCTATAGTATAATAATCAGCAAAATTCATGTTTCTTTTGCAAATCACTTATCTCATATGCGAGCACTGTAACATAACCATGCACATAATGTTTGTTATGATGCATAGCCACTCTATTTCTATATACGTTATGATAAGTATTGTTATTGCTATTAAACATAAATTTCTCCTTTCCTGATTATTTTATCATATGCTCGTTTTTTTGGTACAGACCAACTATAACACATATTTTACCATTTGTCATTACACCTGTGGTAGAAAAGTGTTTTTTTTTGGTACTTGATAGCGTAATTTATATGACAAAGAATCCACCGAAAGTTCTATTACTCCCGATGGATTTCTAATTATTTCACCCAAGTATGTAGTAGCATTTCATCAAAACTTCTGTTGCAATACTTCTTGGAGTAATTTCGATATATGTCAGAACAATTATTCCAATCTTACAAATAATTTATCAGAGGCATATCATTTTTTTTCAAATACCAATACAGCTGTCGAAATAATCAAGTAAAAAGATTCAAATACTGCCATTCCAACTATAAGCACCAAGTTCTTTGGGCTAACAAAAAATAAATATAAAAGTATCATTAACATAAATACTATGTTCAGATTATACATTATTTTTATGCTTTTGCTTTGTTTTTTCAAGCATATGATTTCTTTAAAAAATGACATTTTTGATATTTACCTCCCTATTTTATCTATTTTTTATCCTTTTTCCCATATGATTTTATTATATCATATTCATCTCTGGCATCTTTAACAGCAAAGCATGAATTAACCAATGCAATACACGCTGCTCCGTAACCAGTAACCACCGCAAGAACTGCAGTTATTACCGCACCAATTGGAAGTTCTATTGTAAAAACATCAAATACTATGATTGCTATAATCCAACTAAATGAAATCCCACCAAATTCGGTTTCAGCAATTGCAAATTGTTTATTACTTTCTTTTACATATGATTTAAACTTATCACATCTTTCTTTTTTTTCTTTTGACAAATCTGAATAATTAATTGTATAAGAAGCCTTGCATCCAATATTAAGGTAGCTTTTTCCTTTTTCAACTTTAGATCTATACCAATATGGTGTTCCCCAACTAGCGTTAGTAGATGTTTTTCCTCCCCAATTTGCACACACATGCACATCATTAGCAATAGCGTTATTATCAACAACATTTTTAGCATTCGCAATATAACTAGAATTAATCTTTTTTGAACTAACCACTTTGTACTCATTATTAACGCGAACATATCCAGTTAATTCAATCTTATTGTTGCCCTCATAAACCATCTTTACCTTCTTATTGCCACCCTCAATCTCTGACAATACTTTAGCACCGATTTTCTGAGTTTTAATTTTATATTCAACACCATCACATACTACTTTCTGTGTTAAGCCAGAACTGTTTTCCATAGCATTGACATCAAAAACATCCACTGAACTAACCATTATTGTAACCGCAACAATAACTGCGCACACTCGTTTTAATAATCTTTTCATTTTTACCGTCTCCTCTTTTTTCAATAATCACATTTTTGTTGGAAACAATAATCTCAATATTTAATTGTCTTATTTGGAAATATAATTGAGCATTGTAAAACCCGCGAGCCCAACGTCAGTTATTATATATATATATATACCGGCTGTCAAGTTTTTTGTATAGATAGCGTAAATATTTCCTTAAGGCCTTGTATTGTTGTTCTTTAAGTCAGAGTATTACTTTCACTAATGGTAGAATTATTAATTCCCTATACACAAATAGTTGTATTTCAAAATTACCAACATACTGTTCAAGACTCGCTCGCTAGTCTTCTACATATTCAAATAAATCTCCCGGCTGACACTCCAGCACTTTGCATATTGCATTCAAGGTCTCAAATCTGATACCCTTCATCTTGCCTGTTTTGAGATTAGAAAGATTAACATTTGACATATCTACCTTTTCAGCAAGTTCATTCAATGACATCTTCCTGTCTGCCATCATGCGATCTAATCTAATAATAATTGACATAAACATCATCCTCCTTTTCTCTATGCAATACTGTCACTGTCTTCCTGAAGTTTTACCCCATATGTAAATATCTCTGAAATGATACCGATAATAATACCAAGCCACCATATGAAAAGAGTTTTTGATGCAAAAACAAAATCAAAATCAATCTCCGCCGGTAAATCAGCATTTACCTTTCCCACAAATACTACCAATTCTGTTAATAAATCCGGTAAAACTGATGACAGAATTACAACCCCTGCTATAGCTTTGAGCTTATTTGTAATAGATGTAGTAAACGGTGTATCATTCTTTTTCACATCCCTGATTATCCAAATCAACAAAGAAAGAACAATACTTGAGGCTACTCCATAACAGAATTTTGTCAGATTGTCATTCCCTTCACCCCCGATAAAATCAAGCAGATACAAAATTGAGTAAACTACAGATGATATTAAAACTGCTATAGAACAAAAATACTCGATTTCAAGGTCCTTGTTCAACTTTTTAATTGCTTCTTTTTTCATAATAAAAATCCTCCCGTATAATTAATTATCAATTAAATCATTTAAAGTCGCGCTTTAATATTTTGTTTTGATAATTGAATTATACGAGAGGTTTTAAAGTTTGTCAATACATTTTTAAAGTTTTACTTTAAATTTTTATATTTTTCATTCTACACCTACTGGCCCAGACACATGTTCTAATCCACATACCGGACCTTTCTCCTCTTCAAGAACGCCTCAGCGTTCTTGCTGCGAAATGCGCCGGAGGCTTAGTTATAAACAAAATAAGACTGTCACACAAACATGTTCTTTCTTTACCATTGTTTGTGTAACAGTCTTACTTATTTGAGAATTATTCCTCATTTGAGAATTATCCCATGAGTTCTTTTATTACTTCCTTAACTGTTCTTATTTTATTCTCTTTTCCAACCTTTCCACCACAAAATAACAGTGCATTATCAATATCACCTTTTGCCGCATTAATCAATCTTTCTGTTATGCAGTATGGAATTTCTGTCGGATTACAGTGCCTCATACAGGCAAAACATTTCTTTGGCGTAAACTTTTCACCTACATTTACCTTTTGCATAAATAAATTATTTATCGCACGCCCCGGCATTCCAACAGGACTTTTGACAATTATCACATCCTCTTCCCTTGCACTTATGTAGGACTCCTTATATTCGTTTGAAGCATCACATTCTTCTGTGGTCACAAATCTTGTGGCCACCTGCACTCCTTGGACTCCAAGAGAAAATGCCTTCTCAACATCTTTTTTTTCACTTATTCCACCGGCAAGAATCACGGGAATTTTCTTTTTGTATTTTTCTGCATATTCTTTAACTATAGTAATAATGCCTTTAACATCATCATCAAAATTATTAATCTTTCCGGCTATTTCACCAGGTTTGAATCCCAGATGTCCTCCGGCCAGTGGCCCCTCAATAACAACCATATCTGCCGTGGTTCCATATCTCTTATCCCAGAGTTTCAAAAGAACCTTTGCTGATTTTTCACTGGAAACAATCGGTGCGATTTTTGTTTTAAATCCTTTTACATATTCCGGAAGTTCAGTTGGAACTCCGGCTCCTGATATAATCAGATCCGCTCCTGCCTTCGCCGCCTCAATTACTAATTCCTTATAATGATTGCATGCAACCATTATGTTGAACCCTATAACTCCTCTCGGTGCTATTTTTCTGGCTTTAGCCAGTTCCTTCTTAATTGCGCGAAGGTTTGCTTTTAGAGCATCCTCATAAAAATCCGGTTCCCTAAATCCAATCTGTGCTGCTGAAATAACACCTACACCACCTTCGCCTGCAACTGCTCCTGCAAGCTTTCCAAGTGAAATACCTATTCCCATTCCACCCTGGATTATTGGAATTTTTGCACATAAATCCCCTATTTTCAAAGCATCATAACTCATCTTTTTTTCTCCTGCTAGAAATTTCTGAATCTTATATATTTCAGTTTCTTACATATTCTGTTTATTACAGACTATATTATGTTAAATCCTGCCTTATTTTAGAATCTGTTTCTATTTTAGATCCTGCTTCCATTTTAGATTCTGCTTCCTTGATTCGATTAGTAATTTCTGAACCTTTCATATCTGTTTTTTGCAATTTCTAAACCTGAATAATTACTGCTCTCGTCAATAAATTCCACTAATGCACTGTCGATCTGTCTGACAACAGAATCCATATTCTCAACTGTATACCCTTCAGGTTCACCAAAAATCTTATCTATTACTTTCAAATCCAGAAGATCCGAAGATGTCATCTTCATTATTCCTGCTGCATCTGCTGCAAGCTTTGAATCTCTGAGAAGAATGCTGGCAAATCCTTCCGGACTTAGAATTGAATAAACTGAATTTTCGAGCATCCACACTTTGTCAGCAACAGCCATTGCAAGTGCTCCGCCGCTTCCTCCTTCGCCGATAACCAAAGAAACTATCGGCGTCTTTATTGCTGACATCTCGAAAAGATTTCTTGCAATTGCCTCACCCTGACCTCTCTGCTCTGCCTCTATTCCGCAAAATGCTCCCGGCGTATCAACCAGACAAATAACCGGTCTTCCAAACTTTTCTGCCTGCTTTATAAGTCGTAAAGCCTTCCTGTATCCGTCAGGATTTGGCATTCCAAAGTTTCTTCTTATATTTTCTTTTGTTGTATTTCCTTTTGCCTGGGCAACAACTGTTACCGGAATTCCATGGAATAATGCTATACCACCAATTACTGCCGAGTCATCCTTATAATATCTGTCACCGTGAAATTCGATAAAATTATCAAATAAACGCTCAATATAATCTTCGGCCACAGGTCTGTCATTTTTTCTTGAAATATTTACCCTGTCCCACGCTGTAAGCGAGCTGCCTCGCATTTTTCTGTAAACATTATCTGTGAGATTGTCCGGGTTTTCTTTTATTTCATTATCTGTGATATTTTCTGAGTTTTCTTTTATTTCAGTATCTGTAATATTTTCTGAGTTTTCTTTTATTTCAGTATCTGTATTTGCTTCCGAAGTCATTTTGAAATCAACTGTGATTTTATCAGCTGTCTTTGCTTCATTGTCACCCTTCAACTTCTTCCGCAAACTTAGACTGGATAAAGATTGCTCCCTATCCTGATCAATTTTCTGTTTAGAATGTATCTTCAAAATATCAGCAAGTGTCTGTTTCAAATCACCTCTCTCAACAATCTTATCTACAAATCCATGCTCCATGAGATACTCTGAACGCTGGAAGCCCTTTGGCAATCTTTCTCCAATTGTCTGCTCTATAACTCTTGGTCCCGCAAAGCCAATCAGAGCCTTTGGTTCTGCAAGAATTATATCTCCAAGCATTGCAAAACTTGCCGTCACTCCCCCTGTTGTAGGATCCGTGAGAACAGACACATAGAGATTTCCCGAATCGTGATGTTTCTTGAGAGCTGCAGATGTTTTTGCCATCTGCATAAGAGAGACAATTCCCTCCTGCATTCTTGCTCCTCCGGAACACGAGAAAATAATAACCGGAAGATTTTCTTTTGTAGCACGCTCAACCATGGAAGTTATTTTTTCTCCAACAATTCTTCCCATACTGGCCATCAGAAATCTTCCATCCATCACTCCGATTGCAGCCCTATATCCACCGATACTAATCTCACCGCAAATCACCGCTTCGTCTAATCCGGTTTTACTTCTCAACTCACTGACTTTCTCAACATATCCCGAAAATTCTATGGGATTAGTCACTTCCATCCCCTCAAACCAAGGAACAAAACTCCCCTTATCTTCTAACATCTCAATGCGGCGCTTTGCGTGAACTCTGAAGTATCCTCCACACTTTGGGCAAATATATCCTGCCTCTCTGACTGTCTTGGCAAGAACAACAGACTTACATTTTCGACATTGTCTAAGGAGTCCGTTTGGAACATCTTTTGATTTGTTAGCATGTGCCAGTCCTTCAACTTTTCTGTTTTTATTCACTAAATCATCTCTATTTTTATTTAAAAGCATTTGAAGTTTCAAGACTAATCCCTCCCTGATTTCTTTCTTTTCGTATGTAGTTATCTTTTTCCCTACAGATGATTTCTTTGATTTCTTTCTTTTCGTATGTAGTTATCTTTTTCCCCTACAGATGATTTCTTCGATTTCTTTCTTTTCGTATGTAGTTATCTTTTTTCCCCTACAGATGATTTCTTCGATTTCTTTCTTTTCGTATGTAGTTACCTTTTTTCCCCTACAGATGATTTCTTCGATTTCTTTCTTTTCGTATGTAGTTATCTTTTTTCCCCTACAGATGATTTCTTC